>NZ_JBKFDH010000002.1:0-160104 GCF_046452395.1 Erythrobacter sp. W302b
CGCCCGCCAGATGATGGGCGAACTCTCGCCCCCCCACCCTCCCCCCGCCAGCGTGGTGATGTGGTCGGTCGCCAACGAAACCCCCCAGTCCGAGGCGCGCCTCAGGTTCCTCGAAACCGTGATCGCCGATGTCCGCGCGCTCGATCCCTCCCGCCTCGTCACCGCCGCGCTCAACAAGAATGTCGATGTCGGCGGGGTGAGGGATGGCGAGAGCGTGATCGAAGTGCGCGATCCGCTCGGCGCGAGCTTGGATGTGGTCGCGATCAACCAGTACGAAGGCTGGTACGGCACCCGCACGCCTGCCGAAATCGCCGGGGTCAGCTTCCGCAACACCTATGACAAGCCGCTGATGTTCTCCGAATTCGGCGCCGATGCGCTCTATGGCCAGCGCGGGGCGCGGGAGGAACGCTGGAGCGAGGATTATCAGGCCTGGCTTTACGAGGAGACGCTGAAGGTGATCGAACGCACCCCCGGCTGCGTCGGCCTTGCGCCCTGGGTGCTCAAGGATTTCCGCTCGCCCCGGCGCTGGCACGGGCGGTTTCAGGACATGTGGAACCGCAAGGGACTCCTGTCGCCCGAGGGCCGCCGCAAGGCCGCCTTCTTCGTGTTGCAGGACTATTATCGCAGAAAGGCCGCACCATGAGCATCCTTGCCGCAAGCCTCATGACGCTTGCCACCTCGCCGCTGTGCGACATCCGCGATCATGGCGCGGTGTCGGGCGACGGGGCGCATGATACGGCTGCGATCCAGTCGGCGGTCGATGCCTGCGCGGGCACGGGCGGCACGGTGCTGATCCCGGCGGGCGACTGGTCGACCGGGACGGTGCGGCTCGGGTCGGACATGGTGCTGGAACTGGCCGAGGGCGCGGTGCTGGCGCTCCATCCCGATATCGCGCTGTTCCCGGCGGTCGAGATCGCCCGCGATGCCGATATCACCCCGGCGCGCGCGGCGCTGCTCGCGGACGGGGTCAGCGGCCTCCGCATCACCGGCAAGGGCCGGATCGAGGGCAATGGCGAGGCCTTCTGGGACAGGGATTTCTACGCCTCCGGCTTGGCGCGCCCCACCTTGCCCCGCCCCGGCCCGGCGATTGAACTCGCCAATTGCCGCGACACCCATGTCGAAGGCATCACCCTTGCCAACATGCCCGCCTATGCCCTGCGCTTCCACCGCTGCGACGGGGTGAGCGCGCGCGGCATCACCATCCGCAACGATCCGCGCAGCCCCAACACCGACGGCATCCAGATCCGCGACACCTCGAACGCGGTCATCAGCAGGGTCGACATCCGCACCGGCGACGATGCCATCGTGCTGAAGTCGGGGGATCGCCCGGTCGACAACATCCTCGTCGAGAACAGCTATCTCGAAAGCGACGATGCCGCGCTGAAGTTCGGCACCGGATCGCGGGTGGGCGTGACCAATTCGGTGTTCCGCAATCTCACCATCGCCCATTCGCGCTACGGGATTGCGCTGTTCATGATCGACGGGGGCACGCACCGGAACAATCTGTTCGAGGATATCGCCATCACCACCGGCGGACGACATCCGCGCCAGTTTCCGGTCTTCATCGACATCGACCGGCGCGAGGCGGATCGCACGCTCGGCCGGATCGTCGACACCACCTTCCGCCGCATCGCCATCACCACCTCCGGCGCGAGCCTGATCGCGGGCAATCCCGATGCGCCGATCGAGGGGCTGGTGCTGGAGAATGTCGTCACCGATGTGCGGGGTGCCGTAGACGTCACCCGCCGTTCGGCCAAGCCGCGCGGCAATGTCCAGATCGCGGCGCAGGCGGGCAGCACCGACTATTCGACGCGCCCCGGCCACATGGTGCTGGCCCATGTCCGGGGGCTGGTCATGCAGGACGTAAGCTTTTCCGAGGCCGCCACGACCGATCAGCGGCGGGCGATCATCGGGATCGACGTGACAGAGCGGGAGGGCGAATGATGGAGCGGCGCGATCTGCTGAAAGCGGGCGGGCTGGCCGCCCTGGGTCTCGGCGCGCTGGGCGGGGCTGCGCCGGTTGCGGCGGCGCCCGCCTGCACGCCCTTCGCCCCGCCGCGCGACCTCACCGAGCGCCTGCGCGCCGCCGCCGCCCGCCCGGTATTGCGGACCGACCGGCTGGGGAGCGATCCCGTCATCATCGCCAGCATCGATGTTCTGCGGCGCGATGGGCAATACCTCATCCGGGTGCGCGACCGTGACGGGGCCGAGGGCTGGACGCTCACCAATTCCGAACAGTTCCCGGCAGTCTATCCGCTGATCGGCCTCAAGCTCGCGCCGGTGTTCATCGGCCGCGATGCCCGCGATCTCGAAGCCCTTCAGGCCGAGGCCTATCTCTACGACAGCAATTACAAGTGGCAGGGCCTCGCCCTGTGGGAATGCATGGCGCGGCTGGAGCTGGCGCTGCTCGATCTGCTCGGCAAGCGGGCGGGCCTGCCGATGAACCGCTTGCTGGGCGATCCGGTGCGGGACTCGACCGGCGTCTATTTCGCCAATGGCGACCGCGCCCGCAGCGCCGAATGGGTGGTCGAACGGTTGCAGCGCGATGTCGCCAAGAGCGGGGCCAAGGCGGTCAAGTTCAAGCTCGGCGCGCGCATGGCCGAGACCGAGGCCAGCACTGCGCGCGACCGCAAGCTGATCCCGCTGATGCGGCAGGCCTTCGGCCCCGACATGGTGCTCTATGCCGATGCCAATGGCTCCTTCGGCGTGGACAGCGCGATCGCGATGGGGCGGCTGCTGGAGGAGCATGATTACGGCTTCTTCGAAGAACCCGTGCCCTTCGACCATCTGGCCGAGACCAAACAGGTCGCCGATGCGCTCAGGATCCCGATTGCGGGCGGCGAGCAGGATCCCAGCCTGTGGTCGCTGGAATGGCAGCTGGCCTCGGGCGCGATCCGGATCGTGCAGCCTGACCTCATCTATTTCGGCGGTCTGATCCGGTCGATGCGGGTGGCGCGCATGGCCGAGGTGCTGGAGCGCAACTGCGTGCCGCATATCTCCGGGCGCGGGCTTGGCAGCCTCTATGTCACCCATTTTGCGAGCCTCTTGCCCAACACCACCGACTATCAGGAATACAAGGGCGATCCCGATCCGGTGCCTTACGAGGTGACCGGCAAGGGCGGGCGGTTCGTCGCGGTGGACGGGCGCTTGCCGGTGCCGGAGGGGCCGGGGCTGGGGATCACCTTCGATCCCGATTACCTCGCCTCGCTGGCGCCCGTCCCGGTCTGATCACACCATTCGGGCGCAAGGGCGAGGCATATCGCACCCAGCGCCGCTTCCCAGCGGGCATTGCGTGTCGCTTGCGGCACGGGCGGCTGCGGGCGGCGCATTCGGTAGTGGAACACCGCCACCTGCTGCGGCATCGCGCTGGCGGCTTCGGCGACGTGATCGACATTCTTGCGCGCATCGTCGACGAAGATCACCGCGTCGTATTCCCGCCCGAGGCTGGCGAGCAGCACCCGCAGCATCACGCCCTTGTGCAGACCGGCCGCGTTCATCACCCCGTCGCTGACCCCGACGGGGCGGCCCTTGGCGAAACCGAGGCGCCCGAGTTCCGCCTCGCCCACCACCTCCTGCGCCGCCGCCAGCACCACATCGGGCGGCAATATACCGCGCTTAACGCACAGCGGCGGGCCGCATTCGGGGGCGCGGGGGAAGGCGATCCCGGCGCGGGTCAGCTCCCGCAGGGTCATGTCGCGCATGTCCTCGCCCCGGGCAGTGAGGGCGTAGGTGGCGATCCCGGCCGCATCGAGCCGCGCCAGCTCGCCCGCCAACCCCGGTTCGGTCGGGGCGAGGGATTTGAGCGCCATCAGCGCGCGTTCCACCGAGCGGAACTTTTCCGGCTCGCTGTCTTTCATGTCGCCCAGCTGAGGCCCCCCTAAAGGGTCGTAAAGCAGGGTCGAATCGACATCAAAGACGACCAAGACCCGGTCTGGCCCCACTCTGGAAGCCGTCTGCAAGGCATTGTCAATGGCCGAAGACATTGAATCTATGACAAAAACCTGTCCAGGAGCAGCCTTTTCGGCGATTTCTGCACGCGAAAGGTGAGCCGCCCCGCCATTCGACACGGCGAATCCCAACATCGCAAGTGCCGTGGCCATCGTCCGCCGCCTCGCCTGCTGCCTCGTCATCGCCTCAGCCTTTCCGCCTGTGCATCCCCCAAAAAGGGAAGGACACCCGGGTCGGGGTGTCCTTCGAGAAAGCGCGCCAACCGGAGAGAGACCGCCGCGCCCCCTGGGGAGGATCAGAACGTGATGCGCGCACCCACCTGATAGGTCGCGCCGAAATCCTGCACACGCTCGTAAAGCGGGAAATTGTTGCCGCGATAGAAGCGGATGTCTTTTTCGCCGGTGATGTTGATCGCATCGGCATAGAGCTGCACGCCATCGGCCACATTCACGCGGATGTTGATGTCGAACTGGGTATAGGCCGCGCGGAAGCGATCCTGCGGAAAGCCCTCGACATCGGCGAAGGTGGTGTTGGACAGGCCGGCGAGCGTCTCCCCCCGGTGGTTGACCGAACCGCGCAGCGAGAAGGTCTTGTCTTCATAGCCGAGCGAGAAGTTGCCGGTGATGTCGGCCTGATCGGGGAAGGGCAGATCGATCCCGGGGCGCAGCGAGGTTTCCGCCTTGCTGTCGGCCAGCGTCAGGTTGCCGGTCAGGAACAGGCCCGACAGGATCCCCGGCGCGTTGGGGAAGGTCTGCGAATAGGACAGCTCGATGCCGGTCACTTGCGCGCTCGCCCCGTTGACGACGGTTTCGATGCTGCGGAAGTTGGGATCGATCCCGGGCGGCAGGGTGATCGGCGCCTGGGCCAGCACATTGGTTTCGAAGTCGAGGAAGAAGTTGCGGATTTCCTTGTGGAACACCGCCGCCTGCAGCACCGTGGTCTGGTTCGGATACCACGCCACCGAGACGTCGAAATTGTCGGACGAAAGCGCCGCAAGATTGGGGTTGCCGGCCACCAGATCGCGGGTGTTGTCGGGGTTGGTGGTGTCGAAACCGACCCGCTGGCGATTGGCCGCATCCTCGAAATCGGGGCGGGCGATACCCTTGCCATAGGACGCGCGCACCAGCAGCGTGGGCGTCACGTCCCAGCGCAGCACAAGGCTGGGCAGCACGTCGGTATATTCGCGCTCCGCCGTGCCGAGGAAGATCGGGATCACCGGCCCGCCATCGGCATTGCCCTCGCCATCGGCCTCAAGGAAGAAGCCGGTGCTTTCGAACTTGGTGTTCTCGACGCGCACCCCGGCGATGACCTGGAAATTGCCGGTCAGCTGAAACCGCCCGAGCGCATAGCCCGCCAGCACGTCTTCACCCAAGGTAAAGTCGCTCGCCGCCGAGTTGTCGGCGCGGAAGAAGCCGGGGACGTTCAGCAGCGTGTCGCGCGAATCCAGATAGAGCTGGCGTGCTGCCCGCAGCGACGGGAACGGCCCGAAGGTCTGGAACCGCGGCTGCTGGATCAGCGGATCGACATTGTTGAGCGTGACGTTGATCCCGCCGATCGCCGGATCGCCATTATATTCGATCTTGTCGGCAGACTTGTCGCGCTGGCGCAGCTTGACCCCGGTCTGGAACGAGATGTCGCTGTTCACATCCCAGCGCAGATCGGTGCGCAGGGTCATGATCTCGTCGAGCCGGACTTCCTCGATGAACAGCAGGCTCTGGAAGCGGTATTGGGCAAGGTCGAAAGGATCGGGACGGGTGCGGTCGCGGAACGCCTCGATGAAGGCGCTGTCGCGGCCATAGGTGACGTTGGTGCCGATATCGTCGATCTGGAACCGCCCGCGCACCCCATCACGCTGGGTCCAGCGCGAGCGCGAGAAATCGACCTGCGATGACCAGGTGACGTCGCCGAAAGTGTTGCGATGCCCGCCGGTGATGACGAACTGGCGGTCGGTGGTCGGCTGGAAGAAGGTCTGGTTGCGCTGGCGCACGTCGATATAGCGCCCGCTGCCCTCGGTGATTTCCTGGATCTCGCTGCCGGTGGCGCGTTCGATCTGCCACTGCGACTGGATGCGGATATCCTCATCCTCCAGCCGGGTGATCTGCGTGCGCAGGTAGTATTCGGTGTTGTCGTTCGGGCGGTATTCGATGTTGAGCGTGCCGCCGTAGCGCGTGCGATTGCCGACCTCGAAGCGCTGGTTGACCTCGCGCGGGTAGAGGAAGATCTCGCCATTGCGCGACAGGCGCTGGAAGCCGTCTTCGTTGCGCAGATCGTCGCCTTCGATGAAGCGCTTGAAATAGCTCCCCGTCAGCGCGACACCGAGGGTGTCGTTCAGGAATTTCCGGGCGAGGCTGAAGGACGCCTTGGGGCCGACCGCCTTGGCATATTCGCCCGCCGATCCTTCAAGGCGCACCGCGGTGATGTCGCCCCCGTTGTCGAAGGCGGAGAGCGACTTCAGCTCGACCGCGCCGCCGATGGTGTCGCCGTCCATGTCGGCGGTGTAGGTCTTGGTGACCTCGATGCTGCCGAGCAGGTCGGAGGGGATCACGTCAAGCGCGACGGTGCTCGATCCCGCGTCCGAGGTGCCGATGCGCGCGCCGTTGACGGTGACCTGGGTGAAGCTCGACGGCAGGCCGCGGATCGAAACGAAACGGCCCTCGCCCTCGTCACGCTCGATGGTGACCCCGGGGAGGCGCTGGAGGGCTTCGGCGCTGTTCTGGTCGCCGAACTGGCCGACATCGTCAGCGGTGACGATGTTCTTGAGGGTTTCGGCCCGGCGCTCGGCACGGATCGCTTCGTTGAGCGCGCCGCGCTGGCCCGAGACGATGATCTCCTCTTCCGCCGGAGCGGGGGGCGGGGCCTCTTGTGCGGCGGCGGCGGTAGCCAGCAGATTGCCGATTGCCAGCAGGCTGGCGCCCAGCACCAGACGCACCTGCATCGCGTTTCCGTTCGTGGACGGAGCCTTCATCTCGTTATCTCCCCCAATGCCGGCCGATGATCGCCCCCGGGCGCTCTGCCGATCAATCAGTGAGTACTGATTAGGCCGCAACGACAATATTGGCAAGTATGATTTTAAATTTTGGTCTGTCCAATTGTGCGGCGGTGGCTAGGGCGTGTCCGTGGTCTGCCGCAGATCATAGGCATAGAGCGCGAAACTGTGCGGCCCGGGCAGGGTGAAGGGGAGCGTGCCGGTCGGAGAAACAGTCACTTCCGCTGCGTTGCCGTGCCCGGCGACCGGGGTCAGCCGCAAGGTGCTGCCAGGCGGCAGAAGGGTGGCAAGCTGCGCTGTGCCGCGCGCGTTCGCCTCGCGCAGCACCAGCAGATAGCCGCTGCGCCCGCCCGGCGCGACCGACTGGAAGCCGGTCCAGGCGGTGCCGTCGGGCTGCTCGCCGATCGGCAGGATGTGGCCGGCGTGGATGCGCGCGGCGTGATCGCGGTAGGTGCGGATCAGGCCGGGATCGGCCAAGGCGCCCTCCGGCATCCCGGTCGCCTCCAGCCATGCGAGCGGCTGGGCCATCATGGTGACGGCAAAGGCATAATCCTGCCCCGCGCGCGCCGGGGCGAGCTGGTCGCCGGGCGGGTAGCGGTCAGGGTTGCGGGCGACGTTCAGGAACTCGATCTGGAGAAATTGCGGCGGGACATGGGCGGCCAGCATCCACAGGTTCCGCAAGGTGCGATAGGGGTAGTAATTGCCCCAGTCGGTGTAGCGGTTCTCGACGAACAGGTTGCCATAGGCATTGACGGGATCAAGGTATCCGGGGCGGCGGCCAGCGGTCGCATCGAGGTTGAAGACCGCCCGCCCGCCGGTCGCGGCGTGCACCTTGGCGAACATCCGCTGAAGGTTCGCGGCGGCGGCGCGGGTGGGCTGTTCGATCCCGTCGATCTTGAAGATGCGGATACCGTGCTGGCGGTAAAGGCCGATCAGGATGTCGGCGTCGCGCTCCCACAGGGCGTAGTCTTCGCGCCGGGTGGGGTTGAACCACAAGCCGATCTCCACCCCGAGTTCGCGCCCGCGCGCCACCACCGGGCCAAGCCCGCGCGGGAAGCGCTGCGAGTGGGGCCGCCAGCTCTCCGTCGACCATTCCTCCCACAGCTGCCCCTCCTTGGCCGCCGAATTCTTCGACAGGCCCGCCTGCCAGCCATCGTCGAGTTGCAGGTGGGTGAGGCCGAGCCGCGCCGCCGCCTCCAACTGGGCGAGGGCAAAACTCTCCGACATGGCCGCATCGCGGTTGCGATCGCCCCAGGTGTTCATCAGGATCATGCCGTCGCGGGCGTGATCGTATGTCCGGCGCGTCGCCATGTATTCGCGACGCGCCAGCAGCAGCGCGGCCTCGCCATGAGCCGCGATGCCGAGGGTGACGGTGTGCCCTTCCTGCCAGACGTCGGGCGAGAGGGTTGCCGGGTCGATCCCGCTCCCCTCGATCCGGACATTGCCCGCTTGCAGCACCATGTCGTGCCCCGGAAAGGCGATCTGGTCGGCCCCCAGAGGCGCTTCCTTGATCACGAACACCTGCCCCGGCCCGACCCGGTCGGTCAGCGTCAAGGCGCCGGCGGTCAGTGCCAGAGGCTGGCGGTAGAGTTCGCCCGGCTGATCTGTCACCAACCAGTCGTGATAATCGGTCGCCGCGCGAAAGGCGGTGGCGGTAAAGGCCCAGTGGCCGGGCGGCAGCGCGAGCCGGTCGATCACGTCGCCATCGGGCGCGCAGGCGAGATCGGCGCTCTCGATCACATCGCGCCCGGCCTTCGCGGACTTGTCGGCGGCGCGGGGAGCGCCGCGATAGGCGAGGGTGCAGGGGATTGCGGGCACCCGGGGAAACACCCGGCAGGTGCGTCGGACGTCCAACCCCTGTCCCTCGGTCTCGACCGTCAATTCGAGATGCGCGGGACGGATTGCGGTCGCTTCCACCTGCCGCAAGGACAGGCGCGCGGCGGCGGGCTTGGGCGCTATGCCGAGCGGGGCAAGATCGGGCTCGGCTCCCGCCATCGCCCAGCCCGCATCGCCATCGCGGAACCCCAGCCACACCGTCGCCAGCGCGCCATCGTTCCACGCCATGCGCCGCACGATCCGGCTGTTGGCGAGCACCACTTCGGCCCCGTCGAAAGTGATGCGCGCATCCTGCAGCGCAAGGCTTTGACGTTCCTCGGCAGCAGCGGGTGAGGCCAGCAGCGCCGCCCCCGCCAGCAGGCCCGCCCACATCATTCCGCGCCCTCCACCGGAAGCCCGCGCGTGTCATGATAGTAGTCGCGCAGCACGTCGTATGCCAGCTTGCGCCGACCCTCCGGGTCGATCAGGCCCTTGCGGTTCCAGTATTCCTGAAACCGTCCATGGAACCGTCGGGGCGAGCGGAAGTCCTTCAGGATCCAGGGCGACATCCCCGCATAGTTCGGGATGCGCGCCGTCATGGCGACATATTGGCGGTAGATTTCCGCCTGATAGTCCTCGCTCCAGCGCACCGAGGGATCGGCGCGGTAGCCGTGGAGCGCGTCGGCGCCGAATTCGCTGAGGATGATCGGCTTGTCAAAGCGCGTCTCCCACCTGACGCCTGCCACTTCAGGCGGGGTCAGCGGACCATACCAGCCGTCATAGCGGTTGATCGCCAGCACATCGAGATGCTCGGCCAGCGGATCGTTGACCAGGATCAGGTTCCCGTCGTCCAGCCCGCCCGCCTCGGGCAGCTTGTCCATCGCTGCGGAGATCAGGCGCGAGGGATCGGTGGCGCGCGCCTCGGCAATAAGGCGCGCGAGGAAGCGGTTGCGGGCATCGTTGATCGGAGTCTCGTTGGCGACGCTCCAGATCACCACGCTCGGCCGGTTCATGTCGCGCGCGATCATGGCGCGCAGCATGGCGCTGGCCTCGGCATAGGTCACCTCGCTGTCGAAGGCGATGTCCCAATAGACCGGGATCTCGCTCCACACCAGTAGGCCCATCTCGTCGGCGAGGCGCACCATGGTTTCGGTGTGGGGGTAATGGGCAAGGCGCACGAAGTTCGATCCCAGCGCCTTGGCCTCGGTGAGCAGCGCGCGGGCGGCGGCTTCGTCGAGCACGCGGGTGGGCCTGGTGCCTATCGCCTCCTCGTGGATCGACACGCCGAGCAGGGTCAGCGGCTGGCCGTTGAGGAACAGCGCATTGCCGCGCCGTTCGATGGTGCGAAAGCCGATGCGATCGGTGACGCTGTCCGCCCCTGCCGCGAGGGTGAGGGCGTAGAGGCGCGGGGCCTCGGGGCTCCAGCGGGCAGCCTTGCGGGGCAAGGGGATGGTGCCCGCCACGCGGCCCTCGGCGTCGGCTGTCGCGCTCCAGCTGCGACCGAGTTCCGGCAGGCTGAAGCGCACCTCGGCCCCGGCGCTGGCCGGCCCGTCGAGCGCGGCGGAAAAGGCGATCCGGCCTGCGCTGTCGAGACCCACGTGATAATCGCGGATGAAGGTTGCGGGCAGCTCCACCAGCCGCACCGGACGGGTGATGCCGCCATAGTTCTGCCAGTCGAAATCCTCCGCCGGGATGGTGTCGAGCCCGTGCGCGGCATCGACCGAGACGACCAGCGAATTGCTCCCCGCCAGCAATTTGCCCGTCACTTCGAATTCGAACGGGGTGAACCCGCCGCGATGCCGCCCGAGCAATTCGCCGTTGAGGAACACGCGGGTGTCGTAGTTCGCGGCCTCGAAATGCAGGACGTAGCGCTTGCCCGGCTGCGGGGTGGCGTCGACCTTGCGCCGGAACCACACCATGCCTTCGTACATCGCCATTTCGGTGACCTGGCTGTTCCAGTCGCCCGGCACCGTCATCAGCGGCGAGGTGTCCCAGTCATATTCCAGCAGCGGGTGATTGGTCGCCGGGCGATCCTGCGCGAAGTTGCGCTGCATCCCGCGCTTTCTGATTCCGAGACGCGAGCGATCGACGATGTAGTGCCACTGGCCTGACAGATCAGTGCCGCTGCGGGCGCGGATGTTCTCGATCGTGACGGGGGGCTCCGGAGCAGACTCGGGCGATGGTTCCGCCCACGCGCTCCCGCCGATCAGCGCCAGCAGCAGGCCCAGCAGCGTGCCGTTCCGCAGCTTGATCATCGCGCGTCTCCCCTCATCATCTTCCACTCTGGCGCGGGGTAACAAGCCTGTTAGGCCCGGTCAAGAATTGGTAAGGACAGTTGATCGTTCTTGACAGACCAATATTTCCTGCCGAGATAGCGGGGACATTGCAGGCAGCCCTGTGCGACGGGGTGGGACAGGATTGAGGGGCCATGAAGATCACATCGGCACGCGTTATCGTGACGTGCCCGGGACGCAATTTCGTCACGCTCAAGATCGAGGTCGAAGGCGGGCTCACCGGGATCGGCGATGCGACCCTCAACGGGCGCGAGCTGGCGGTGGTGTCCTACCTTGAGGACCATGTCTGCCCCGCGCTGATCGGCAAGGACGCGCGCCGGATCGAGGATATCTGGCAGTTCCTCTATCGCGGGGCCTATTGGCGGCGCGGGCCGGTGACGATGCGCGCCATCGCGGCGGTCGACGTGGCGCTGTGGGACATCAAGGCCAAGGCCGCCGGAATGCCGCTCTACGATCTGCTCGGCGGCAAGAGCCGGGAGCGAATCATGGTCTATGGCCATGCCAATGGCGCGGATATCGACGCGACGGTGGAGGCGGTGGGCCAGTATATCGCCATGGGCTACAAGGCGATCCGCGCCCAGACCGGGATACCGGGGGTGAAGGATGCATACGGCGTGGGGCGCGGCACGCTGTTCTACGAGCCCGCCGACGCAGCCCTGCCCTCGGTGACGGGGTGGGACACGCGCAAGGCGCTCAACACCGTGCCCCGCCTGTTCGAGAAGCTGCGCGACACCTATGGCTTCGATCACCACCTGCTGCATGACGGCCACCACCGCTACACCCCGCAGGAGGCGGCGCATCTCGGCAAGCTGCTCGAACCCTATCAGCTGTTCTGGTTGGAGGATTGCACCCCGGCGGAAAATCAGGAAGCCTTCAAGCTGGTGCGCCAGCACACCACCACGCCGCTCGCGGTGGGCGAGGTGTTCAATACCATCTGGGACTGCAAGGATCTGATCCAGAACCAGCTGATCGACTATATCCGCACCACCATCGTCGGCGCGGGCGGGGTGACGCATCTGCGCCGCATCGCCGATCTCGCCGCGCTCTATCAGGTGCGCACCGGCTGCCACGGGGCGACCGATCTCTCGCCGGTGACGATGGGCACCGCGCTGCATTTCGACAGCTGGGTGCCCAATTTCGGCATTCAGGAGTATATGCGCCACACGCCCGAGACCGACGCGGTCTTCCCGCACGATTACCGCTTCGAGGACGGCCACATGATCGTCGGCGAGCGCCCCGGCCACGGAGTCGAGATCGACGAGGAACTGGCGGCGAAATATCCCTACAAGCCGATGCAGCTTCCGGTCGCCCGGCTCGAAGACGGCACGATGTGGAACTGGTGAGGCTGTGGCAGAGGGCACGGCCCCGCGCGGCCTGATCTGTTTCGGCGAATGCATGATCGAACTCGCCCGCGCGCCCGGATCGGGCGATTGGCGGATGGGCTTTGCGGGCGACACCGCCAACGTCGCGATCTATGCCGCGCGCGCCGGGGTGGACGTGGCCTATCTCAGCGCTCTGGGAGCTGACCCCTACAGCGAGGAAATGCGAGACTTTCTGACCGGCGAGGGGGTGGACTGCCGCCTTGTCCTCACCCACCCCGCCCGCGTCCCCGGCCTCTACGCCATCCGCACCGACGCGCGGGGCGAGCGCAGCTTCACCTATTGGCGCGAGCAGTCCGCCGCGCGCGATGTCTTCGCGCTGCCCGAAGCGCCCGCCGCGCTGGCCGAGGCCGGGCGGGCGCGGATGCTCTACCTGTCGGGCATCACGCTTTCGCTGTTCGACGATGCAGGCCGCGCGCAGGTGGCCGCGCTGGCCGAGACGGTGCGCGCAGGCGGGGGCGCAGTGGTGTTCGACGGCAATTACCGACCGCGCGGCTGGGCCGATGCTGCCGCCGCCCGCGCCGCCTTTGCTGCCATCGCGCCCCATGTTTCGATCGCCCTGCCCACCTTCGAGGACGAAGCGGCGCTCTATGGCGATGCCGACCCGCTGGATTCCGCCGAGCGCTGGCATGACGCGGGCGCGCGGCTGGTGGCGGTGAAGATGGGCGATGCGGGCGCGCTGCTTTCGGTCGCGGGCGAGCCGCCGCGCCTCGTCCCCTGTCCCGAACGCAAGGCGGCGCGCGACACAACCGGGGCGGGGGATTCGTTCAACGCCGCCTTTCTCGCCGCGCTGCTTGTCGGGGCTGATCCCGAGACTGCTGTTCGCGCCGGACACCGGCTGGCGGGCGCGGTGGTGATGCACCCGGGCGCCATCATCCCGCTGGAGGCCATGCCGCAATGATCCGCCCTGAGTGCAACGCCTGCCGCGCCTTCACCGACCTGTCGGGCGTGTGGCGCATCGCCTTCGACGAGGACGGCACCACCGACTGGTCGCACGGCATCCCTGCCGAGAGCGCCCTCGCCATCGCCGTGCCGGGCAGCTGGAACGAGCAGCTGGCCGAGGCGGGCTTCATGAATTTCTGTGGCGCGGGCTGGCTGGAGACCGAGGTGTTCCTCCCCGCGCTTGCCCCCGGACGCGCCCTGTCGCTGCATTTCGGCTCGGTCGACTACTACGGCGAGGTGTGGCTCGACGGCGAGCATCTCGGCGCCAGTTCTGCGCCGATGCTGCCCTTCGCAGTCGCCGTGCCCCCCCACTTCGCCACGGGCAGGCGCGCGCGGCTGATAGTGCGGGTCGATGCGCAGCTGCACCCGGACGAGGCGACGCAGGGGATCACCCAGGCGACCTATGCCGAGGAACGCCGGCCGCGTGACGAATATCTGCCGGCGGTGCGCTTCGACTTCTTCCCCTATGGCGGGATCAACCGCCCGGTGCTGCTGGCGGAGACCCCCGCGCAGGGCCTCACCGGCTGGCGGGCGACGAGCGACCTTGCGGGCGTCACCCTGGCGGTCGAGGCCAGCGCCGGAGCGATGATCCGTGCGACCCTGTCGGACGACGCAGGCGCAACCCTCACCACCGCGCCCCTTGCCGAAGGCCGCGCCGCCCTGCGCCTCGATCCGCCCGCGCCCCGGCTGTGGAGCCCGGACAGTCCGCATCTCTACCGCCTCGACATCGACGTGCTCGATACAGGCGGTGCGGTGATCGACGCGGGCAGCCAGCCCATCGGCCTCAGAACCTTCGCCATCGACGGAGCCCGCTTCCTGCTGAATGGCGAGCCCATCACCCTCAAGGGCTTCGGCAAGCACGAGGAAAGCCCGCTGCACGGGCGCGGGCTCAACCTGCCGCAGCTGGTCAAGGACTTTCATCTGCTGAAGTGGATCGGCGCCAATTCGGTCCGCACCTCGCACTATCCCTACAGCGAGGAATTCCTCGATCTCGCCGACCGGTTCGGGGTGCTGGTGATCGACGAGGTGTTCTCGATCAACCTCGATTTCCGTCGCACCACGGCCGCAACCCTCGCCTGGCACAAGCGCGCCGTCAGCGAGCTGATCGCCCGTGATGCCAGCCGCACCTGTGTGATCGCATGGTCGCTGGCGAACGAGCCGGGTTATCTGGCGGAACCCACCTACCGCGAGGCCAGCGCCCCCTATTGGCGCGCGTTGTTCGCTCATGCGCGCAGCCTCGATCCCACCCGGCCCATGACTCACGCCAATGTCGGCTATGCGGGCAATGACGATCCGGCCTTCGCGGAGGCCGACTTCATCGGGATGAACCGCTATCACGGCTGGTATTCCAACCCCGGCCAGATCGGCGCGGCGGTCGAAGCGCTGCGGCGCGATCTCGATGCGGTGGCGGTGCATGGCAAGCCGGTGATGCTGCTCGAATTCGGGGCCGATGCGCTCGCCGGGCAGCACGCGACTTACGATCAGCTGTTCACCGAGGAATATCAGGAGCGCCTGATCGCCGCCTATTGGGCCGAGATCGAGCGCCACCCGGCGGTGCAGGGCGGGCATGTCTGGAACTTCGCCGATTTCCGCACCGCGCAGCATGGCCGCCGGGTGGTGCATAACCTCAAGGGCGTGTTCACCCGCACCCGCGAGCCCAAGATGGCCGCCTGGGCGCTCCGCCGCCTGTGGGGGGCGGCATGAGCGAAATTCGTCCTTTGGCCCGGAAAGGCATGATCGGCTGGGCGGCGGGGGATTTCGGCTTCAACATCTTCTGGCAGACGCTCAATCTGCTGCTGCTGCCGTTCTACACCGATGTGCTGGGCCTCGACGCGGCGCTGGCGGGGACAGTGTTCCTGATCGCCAGCCTGTGGGACGGGTTCGCCGACACCATCATCGGCGCGCTGGCTGACCGCACCCGCAGCCGCTGGGGTTCCTACCGCCCCTACCTGATATTCGCCTCGCCGGTGCTGGTCGCCTCGTTCATCCTCGCTTTCCTGACGCCGGAGTGGGAGCAGGGCGGGCTGTTCCTCTATGCCCTGCTCAGCCAGATCTTCCTGCGCACCGCCTATTCCCTGGTGTCGATCCCTTACAGCTCGCTGTCGGCGCGCATCTCGCAAGACGCCGACGAGCGGGCGAGCATGGCGGGGTGGCGGATGTTCTTCGCCTTCTCCGGCGGGGCCTTCGTCACTTTCGTCATGCCGCAGCTGGTGCAATCGCTGGGCGAGGAGACGAGCGCCAACACCTATATCCTTGCCGCCGGGCTGACCGGCCTCATCAGCCTGCCGTTCTTCTGGCTGACCTTCGCCACCACTTCCGAACCCGCAGCCTTGCGCGAGGCCAACCCGCGCGGCTTCTCGGTGGCGGCGAGTCTCGAGGATTTCCGCGACACCCTGCGCATGGCCGCCGCGAACGGCCCCCTGGTGCGGATCTTCGGCTGCATCATCGTCAGCAGCCTCGCCTTCACCATGACCAACAAGTGTCTGGTCTATTACGTCACCTATTATCTGGAGCGCCCGGATCTCGTCCCCCGCATCGTGCCCTTCGCGCTTGCGATCAACCTCGCCTTCGCGCCGCTCTGGGCGATGCTGGCGCGCCGGACGAGCAAGCGGGCGACATGGCTGGCGGCGAACGCGCTGAGCGCGGTCGGCTACTCCGCCTTCTTCCTCAGCCCCTCGCGCGATCCGCTGGTAGCGAGCGCGCTGATCGCGGTGATCTCGGCGGGCAACGTCGCCTATCAGGTGCTGTTCTGGGCGATGCTGCCCGATACGGTGGAATACAATGCGTGGAAGACCGGCCAG
The DNA here is from genome assembly GCF_046452395.1 of Erythrobacter sp. W302b. Taxonomy (NCBI): domain Bacteria; kingdom Pseudomonadati; phylum Pseudomonadota; class Alphaproteobacteria; order Sphingomonadales; family Erythrobacteraceae; genus Erythrobacter; species Erythrobacter sp. W302b. Next base: position 16,165 of record NZ_JBKFDH010000002.1, read on the forward strand.
CGGCATGACGGCAAGGTGTTCGGCATTGCCTCCTTCGCCAAGCAGCTGGCGCTGGGGCTGAACGGCGGGCTGCTTGGCGTGCTGCTGGTGTGGATCGGCTACACGCCCAACGTGCCTCAGACGGAGGCGACCTTGTGGGGGTTGAAGGCGATCATGGCGCTGGTGCCGCTGACCGGCGTGGCGCTGTCGGCATGGCTGATCTGGGGCTACCCGCTCGACCGGGTGATGCACCGCAGACTGGTGGAGGGTGATTATGACGGCACGCATTGACCGGCGCAGGGTTCTGGCGGGGATGGCGCTGGCGGGAGCGGGCCTCGCCGCGCCCCTGCCATTGCTCGCCGCCAACACGGGCCGCGCGCGCATCGCCAAGGTCGAAGCCTTCGCCGTGCCGCGCGCGGTGTTCGTCAAGCTCACCGCCGACGACGGCACCACCGGCTGGGGCGAGGCCGGGCATTCGGGCGGCAAGCTGGTCGCCGAAGTGATCCGCCGCGAACTCGCCGCGATCTACGAAGGCGCGGACGTGTTCGATGGCGACGGGTTGTGGGCGCGGGCCTATTACGAAATCGACGAGCTCGGCCCCGGCGGTCTGGCCAGTCAGGCGCTCGCGGGCGTGGATTGCGCCTTGTGGGACTTGCGCGGCAAGCTGCTCGGCCTGCCGGTCTGGGCGCTGCTGGGGGGCAAGGAACGGGGGAGCTTCCCGGTCTATGGCAGCTTCAGCCGCGATCTCGGGCAGGGCAAGTATATGACCCCGGACGAGGCCGCGCGCCGCGCCGCCGAGATGCTCGGGGAAGGCTTCACAGCGATCAAGGTGCGCATGGCTATCCGCGAGGAGAACGCCGATCCGGCCGATGATCCCACCCTGCCCACCGCCCGCGCGGTGAGGAAGGCGATCGGGGACGCGGTGCCGCTCTATGTCGATGCCAACAACGGCTACCGCGCCGCGCGCGCGATCGAAGTGGGCCGCGCGCTGCATCAGGAACTGGGCGTTGCGGTGTTCGAGGAACCCTGCGCGATGCACCACTATGCCAGCATGGCGCAGGTTTCAGGCGCGCTCGACATGGCGATTGCGGCGGGCGAGCACGAATACACGCCTTTCGCGTTTCGTGACCTGATCGATCACGGGCGGCCCGATCTGCTCAATCCGGACGTGTCGAAGCTGTCGGGGCTGACAGCGGCGCGCCATGTCGCCTCACTCGCCTGGCTGCGCGATCTGCCGATTTCGGTGCACAATGCCCGGCCCACGCTGCTGTCGGCCGCACACGCGCATTTCGTCGCCTGGGCACCCACCGCCAGCCGTCCGCAGGAACATCCCGGCGCGGTGCGGCTGAAGGAGCTGTGGCGCTATTTCCGCGCGCCGATGCTGCCCAAGGACGGGATCTTCACCGTGCCCGACACCCCGGGCCTGGGGCTGGAGCCGGACGAGCCGGCAATCCGCGCCGACGCCAGTTAAAGCCGTTCGGACACTTTGTAGCGATCCCGCTGCGCCGCCGCCTTGGCGCGGGCTTCCTCGATCGCTTCGATTTCGGTCGAGGCGAGCAGATATTCCAGCACCCGGCCCAGATGCTCGCGCATCGCCGTGCGCGCCGCGACCGGATCGCGCGCCCGCAGCGCCTCGATGATCGCGCGGTGTTCGTCGATCACCGGCTTGTGCCCCTTGCTGCGCGATTTCTCGAAGGTGCGGATGCATTGCGGGGAGCGGTTGCGCACCATCCACAGATGCTCGACCGCCGATTGCATCGCGCTGTTGCGGGTGCACCCGGCGAGGAATTCGTGGAACCTTTTGTCCACCATCTCGCCCGCGCCTGCGCCGGACTGGTTGGCGGCCTCCATCTCGGCGAGCAGGCGTTCCAGTTCGGCCAGTTCATCATCGGTGATGTTCGCGGCGGCGAGCGCCGCAGCCTCGCCCTCGATCAGGATGCGCGCTTCGGTCAGTTCGAAGGCGCCGATATCGCGCTCCACCCCCTCGCGGCTCGGGGTCTGGCTGATGACATAGACGCCCGAGCCAATCCGCACTTCGACCAGCCCTTCGATCTCCAGCGCGATCACCGCCTCGCGCACGGTCGGGCGGCTGACGTTGTACATCGCGGCCAGCTCGCGTTCGGCCGGCAGGCGATCGCCGGGCTTGTATTCGCCCGAGGCAATCAGCCGGGTCAGCTTTTCAGCGAGCGCCTGATAGAGCCGTGTTGTCTGTTTGGTCGGGAGCGATTGCATGGTCTGACACTGTCCTTACCAATTTGACTTGGCAAGTCCGATTATCCTGATTGTGTGTCCGATACCCTTCCGGGAAAGCCGCCATTCGCCAATCCACCCATCTGCGGTCATGAGCGTGACCAATCGGCGATCCCAAAAGCAGCTCGGCTGCTTTTGGCGAAACCAGTCGATCAACGCGGCTGCCGCCAACGACTAGGTTTGGGTCGGCAGCCGACACTCAGCGCGATGTTCATTTAACTGATCTGGCTTTGAACCTGCGCCCAGTCGTGGAATCGCCTTGGCGGTGGATCACGAATGATCTGCCTTTCTGGTATGTTGTGTGATCCAACTGCCGCCATTGCAGCGCATCGGCCTGGATCATCGTTGTCCGAGGCTATGTAAAGGGTGCCAACATGGTCTGGAACCTTGATTAGCGCGAGACGCTCATTCCCGAGTGCTGCCCAGCACGGGACTCCTTTGATCTGAGCATAGCTTGCCGCATCCTCTATGCCCTCAGCAATGGCGAGCACGTTGCCTTCGAACTGTGGAGCCCAAGCGCCCTGTCCGGGTTTGCCGAGCATGAACTTGCCATCATGCCATGTTCCGTCGTCCGTCAGCCTGATCCGCTGGAGAGCCGTCAATTTGTGCCTAGTTCGGACAGCGACCAGCAACGCGGGCCGGAAGGTGGTTTCGGGCTTGCGGCCGAACGGGCACCTTGGATGAAAGCGTAAGTCGGGGAGATCGACTGACAGTCGCCTCGATCGAAGGTAGACTTCGCCGAGCGTTCCGCGGATATCCGTGGCCTGATCCCATATCCTTCTGACGTTTGGCGCAGTTCGTTCTGGCTGATAGCTTGGGGCAGAGGAATTCAGGATTGGCTTGGTCCGAACGATTTCGCGCAGGACATCCTCGCTGCGGCAGCCCGCGAAACAATGAACCAGAAGACCCCGCTCGCCCTGCCGGACAGAAAGGGAAGGGGTTCTGTCTGCGTGCGCGGGGCAGACGCACATCGCGTAGGAACCGTGCCAACGGCCCTTCAGTGCAGCAACGATGTCGATGGTCTCCTGGGTGGGTTTGAGCGCAATCAACATAAACCCGCTCCTCTCAGCTAAGCCTCACCATCTTTCCCCTTTGGATCGACCCGACCTTCTCCTGCACGGCTCGCGATGGCCAACGCCCCTTTCGTCTGTGCGATGCCAGATTGTACGCGATTGCCATGCGGCGCGTGTTCATTTAGAAAAGTAGGGCGATATCCGAACCACGCCGAAAGGTGTGGTCATGAAAAATCTTCTATTTTTCCTGGTTGCTTTGACGCCGACGCCATCGTCGGCGCGCGAAGCCATTCTCGACGTGTTTTCGCCAGAGGCAAAACCGGACTTCGCTGTGCTCGCCCCACAGTTGCGCGGGACGGTCGATCTCGAGCAATCAGTGGAACCGCCTCCGGCTCTAGTGGATGCGTTTTCACCAGAGTTGAACAGCGACTTTGAGTTGGTCCCTCACAGCTTCGCGATTAATCCCTATGCCGCGCGTCCCGCTGTTCCTTCGTGGATGCGGGCAGGTGCATCATTCATGGGCCCTGCTTCTTCACTCTTTCGCCCTTTGCAGGACGACCCACTCTGCCAGTCCCGCAGCTTCTTCCCGCGATATGGTATCAGCAGGGATGCCCAGGCTCGCCGGACAGCCTATTTCAACCTGATCGTCGACGTCGCTTGTGCTGCCGGCGTGCCCGTTGTTCTGTTTGACGCCTTGCTGGCGCAGGAAAGCAGATATCGTCCCTTCGCCCGAAGCAGCGCCGGTGCGATGGGCATGGCGCAGCTGATGCCCGGTACGGCTCAATATCTGCGTGTCAGCGATCCTTGGGATGTTCGGCAAAACCTTGTCGGCGGTGCGCGGTATCTGCGCGAGCAGCTGGATCGCTTCGGGACATGGGAGCTTGCACTGGCTGCTTACAATTCAGGCCCGGGACGTGTGGACCAGTTTGGCGGCATCCCGCCGTTTCGTGAGACCCGCAACTATGTGCGCACGATCATGGGTTCGATCGGCAATCTGAATTCGACCGGCGGCGTGTCGCTTGCCTCGGCAGCACTTCCCGCGCCCAATCCGTTTCGCCGGGTGATGCTTGCCTCTTTCGAAGGACGATCAGACGTTCCAGAACACTGAGAACCCAGTAGCCCAAGCATAGTACACACTGATCGCCAGGATGACGGGCGCGCCCTTGAGGTAGTTGAGCTGCCAGCGCAGCCAGAGCTTCGGGATGACCAGAGCTTTCTGGAGCCCCGTTTGGTGCGTGGGTCGCCATCTGCCACTGCGCCAGTCGTCGGCAGTCACTACTACCGCGAGCACTGCGCAGATCAGCGCCATCATTCCCACGCCGATGTAGAGCGATGTCCAAGCGATAAGGGCTTCCTGCTTCATGAGTCGGACCTAGTGCAGCGATGATCGAAGAGAGATACGCACTTTCGAAGCTCTTGTATCCCCCTGGCCGAATACTGCCTTTCTGCGGCCGAGCAGCGTGTGGCCGAGATTGAGTTCACCGCTGCGGGCGCGCCGCACCAGCGCCTGCATGTATGCATCGGGGGTCTTGCGGATTTGTCCGTTGGTCAGGTGATGCCCGGTGATCAGCGCGCACAGAAGTGCGATTTCTGTGCCCAGTGTCGCACTTGCCCGCGCTGCCGTAGCTTGACCTATCTGGCAGACGCGGGCGACCTCGTGGAGCTCGGTCAGGCCCGGTCGGGTTCCAATTTCGACCATGCCGTCGATAAAGGGGAAGAGGGCAGGGGCTTCGGCCCAAACGAAACCCGATCGATGGACGCCGTAGACATCATTCGCGTCGGCCGAGACCTGCGCGTTCTGAAAAACATCGGCTGTTTCTTGCTTCACCCTGTCGGCATCAGGTGTGGCTGGAATGTTATCAGGTTCTTGGCGACAAGCGCCCTCTGCTAAGCCGTATACGGATTCAAGAGCTTCTTCAGGGTTGTATTGATGGTGGTCATCCCGGCGCACCCTAGTGTCCCCGGAAGGTGTCAGCGACGCAACGTCGTCAACGGATATGCGCTGTGACAACCGATTAAGCAGCCGGGTCGCGACCTCGGCGAGGCGGCCGAGCACTGCGATAGCGTCCATGGATCCTTTCCGCCTCTGGTATGTGCGCCGCGCCGCAGCGATCGCATCGAGCTTCTTTCTGGCTTTGTCAGCCCAAAGGTGGCCCTGCTCGAACGGCCGCAGCAGCCGGTACGCGCTGCTTGTTGCCCTTCGAATTTCATTGGGCAGTATCAGGTTTTGCGCGGCCAGGCCCTTCTCGGTGGCGGCCAGTTGTGTGAGGTAATCCTCAAGGAGGAGCAGCGGCGCCAGTGACCATCCTGATGCGTCGGAGCGATCCTCGCTGTCTCGTGACCCAAGAAATCGCTTGCCGTTGCCGGCGAGGCAATGGGGGATGATCAGGCCGTATTCGGCAAGGCGCCTGATGTTCTTGCGCGCGGCGGTCCATCCGATCCGGCATTTGAGATGGTCGTTCGAGGCGGCAATAAGCGGGCCGCAGCGGCTGTCCCAGTCGATATTCATGGCCGCGATGTTCGCGGCGGCATCGTAAAGATCGCGCCAGACGATTCTCGGAACATCGATCGTCACGGGCGGCATCCTCGCGAAGGTCTCGATGATGTTAAGCAGTCTACGCCGACGCTGCGTGCCTGCGTTTTCGGTCCCGGTATGTCCGAACCCCCGCATCATCTTGCTGACGCGCGCTGCATGTCTAGCCCGATCTGCCGGGTCTTCCATGAAAGTGATCTTGGTCAGCTGGTCGGTCTCGAGCGTCCCCAGGTTTGGCAGACAGGCGCCGATCGCTGCTGGCCCTCCCCGGCGGCTATTCACCTCCGAGGCTGCCTGATTTTTGACAATAGTCACCCCTTCGCTCCCTCAGTCCTGAGGTGCGGCACAGACAAAGAACATTGCCCGCAAAATTTGCGAAAAATGCTTGTAAGTTGTCAGGGAGCAGGTAGCTTGCCGGTGTCTCTCGCCACGCTTTGGCGCGGCAAATTACAGCTTCCTTCGAAAGGCCCGGGCGCTGCCCGGGTTTTTCATGTCTGCGTCGCTGACCTCCCTTTCATATGCACCAGCTGGTGCTGCGATCCCTGGCAGCGTTCGGGCGCACTTCATCGCGCGCAGAAGCGCTTGTTTGCCATTCGGTCTGTTGCTAGAAAGCGAGGTGAACTTGGCGCTCTGGCAACAGGATGCGTTAAAGGGGGTCCCGTTGGCGCGGGGCCCCCTTTCAATTTCAGAGCATCATCGGTTGTCCTTCTGATGGTTCAGGCGATCTGACGCTGAGCGTTGTCGCCACAATCGCTGCGATGACCGCTTCCCTGGACGAAAGATCATCCCTTTTGAGCTCGTCGATCATCTCGATCATGGCTGCTGGCAGCCAGATTTCGAGGGGGTGCAGACCGTCCTTGCGGCGCCTGCGTCTTTGCTCCGCTTTCCGGTTCCGGGCGCCTTCCGTTGCCGGCGCACCGTTAGCGGCTAGGTGTTCGTGACCAGTCACGCGCTCCATCATGAAGCGTTGTCGTCCTTCGTGATGAACGGATCATGCGTAGGCATGTTCAAATCCGCCGCCGTTATGCCGGTTCTCGAGTGACATATGGTGTTTCGCGATGGCGGTGGATGTCTTCTTCGCGATCGTTTCGCACAGGCTTTGACGGATAGTTTCGAATTGCCCCTCGCACGCTGCCAGCTCGCTCGGAAGGCGAGCAGCGAGAGCGACCGCTACCAGGGCAGTCGTCTCGCAGCATGGGTCTTCGTATGAGCTAGCGCTGTTATAGCAGAGCAGAACGAGGCCGGCTCTGATTGGGTCAATCTCGAGGTGAACCAGGACTCTCTGGAATTCGTCGATGGTCAGGCTGCCGGCTTCGAGCCTTTCAAAAAAGCCTGCACGGCGGCTCCGTTTGAGGACTCCTTCGTCGGCCATCTTCCTGAGGCTCGTATGACGCAGCTGCATCTGTTCTTTGATCAGAGCAGCGTACATTCTGTTTACGCTATGGGCCTTTACTCCCAAGACCTCGGGCGTCCCCTTGCACATTCATGCCTCTGCCATGCCACACCATGCAATTTCATAGTGTGATCTTGCCAGCGGGAATTTTGCAAGTGGAAAATTCACCCTGCGCCACAAGCAAGGCACAGAACACAAGGGTTTCTCGTACGCCGCAATGGACTTTCGTCTTGGCGCTCAGCTCCCCTTTTAGGCGTTCGACGGCGGCATTTTCCTTCGAATTGAGCCGCACATAGATGCGGATGGGGCCGTCCACAGGGAGTTGAGCGACCAAGCCAGCTGCATGATCTTCCTTCGGCTCCTGATATCTCGCCAGGGCATAGAGAAGGACGTCTTTGAATTTTACGAAGCGGCTTCGTTCCAGGCTTAGCGAGGCGATGGCCTTTACGATCTGTTCGAAGGCCACATCGCTGACGGCGATTTCGTGCGCCACATGCGTGTCCTGCTCCATGTCCAATCACCTTCCTGTCTTTCCAGAAGGGCTGCCCCCTCATCCGCTTCCGACACGGGTTCGAATCATTTCTTTGGCGGGCGGGAAGCCCCTGGTCGGAATTCCTGACCAGGGTGGTCGGAAATCACGACCGGGGTGGTCAGGAATCTCGACCGCCCTGGTCGGGAATCCGGACCGGGGTGGTTGCATTTTCCGACCGGGCTGGCCGCGAATCGCAACCACCCTGGTTGCCTATTCCGGACCAGTCGCACGAATCGGCGACCAGTTTCGAATCTAATGTTTGAGAAAAGGTGTCCCCCGGGCGGACTTTGGCTGTGGCGGTAGACGCCAGCATCCAACCGAAAGGGAAACCTCAATGACCACACTCGATCTGAAGAATCGCAGCGGCACGCTTGCTGTTGCGATTGCGGCGCTCGCTGCCGCCAGCGTGTTCGGCGCTGATGCCGCGATGGCGGGAGCCGACACGACCTTCAACACCGCTCTCGCCCAGTTCACCGGCTTCCTTGAAGGCTCCGGTGGCCGGATCATCACTGTGCTCTCGCTCGCCGGCGGGATCGTGGCGCTGGCGTCGGGCCGCTTTTCGCTGGGTCAGGTCGCAATCCCGGTGGGCGTCGGCGTCGGCGCCGGGACCGGCATTCCGATCGTAACCGCCTCGGTTACCGGCACGGTCTGAACGCTGCGCCCTCGCTTCATGATGGCAAGGGCACCGCAGTTCACCCTTCGGGCTGCCGCTCCTTGTCCTCCCTATGGCGGAGTTGATCCTTGGACCAGTATTCGATCCCAAAACATCTCGACGATCCAGAACTGATCGGGTTCTGGACCCTCGATGAATTCCTCGTGATGGTCATACCCTTTACCTGGGGAATTCTCGCTCAGCACGTTGTCATCGGGCTTCTTTTGGCCCTTGCTGCGTGGTTCGGCTATCGCAAAGTCAAAGCTGGGCGTTCGATGCATTGGGTCCTGCATTTTGCCTATTGGCATTTGCCGGGAGAATTCTTCGGTCTGAAGGTCGCTCCGCCATCTCATCTTCGTGTGATGGCGGGCTGATATGGAAATCTCTTTTGCTCATGAGGCGTCGCAGCGGACCCTCAAGCAACGCAACCTGCTTGCGCTCATCTGTGTCGTGCTCGGCATTCTCGTGGTGGTCATGTTCACCGCGGCATCGACGCGGGACCGCGAGGTCGTGCTGCAGCCCATCCTGCCCAGCCAGATGACGCTGAGCTCTGCTGCGCTCACGCCCGAATATCTTGAGGCCGTGACGCGCGACACCGCGCAGCTGGCGCTCAACCGCTCGCCCGAAACACTCCAGTACTGGCTTGATGGCATCGTGGCCATTTCCGCTCCGGAGGCGCGCGGGGCTCTCAAGGCCAAGCTCCTGCGGATCGTGGCTGATCAGGAGGGGTCGCAGGTGACCCAGTTTGTCACGATCAACTGGATCCGCACCGATCCGGAAAACCTCACCAGCCAGGTCGGCGGCGTCCTTCATACCATCGTCGGATCCAAGGACGTGCGCCGCGAGCACAAGATCTTCGAATTTCACTGGACCTACACCGGCGTGTCGCTGCGCCTGAAGGGGTTTGGTGTCGTCGTTAAGAAGGAAGGACCGAACCAATGACCTTCTCTGTCTCGACGCTCTGCCTCGCCTCGGGCGCGCCGCTGCTTTTCCGCATCGACAGCCATCTTGTTCGAGGGCTTGGCGCTGCACTTTTCACAGTTGGTTTGGTTCTTGGCGGCTTCGTCATGGCGGCCACGCCAGCTTTTGCTGACGAAAGCATCCTCGCCGTCGATAATGGAGAGGTTCGCTGCCGGGCATCCAAGGCCGACCTGACGCGCATTTCTCTGAAGGATGACCGGTTCGTATCGGTATCCCGCGTGCAAACTGGCGTCGAGGGCCAAGACTTCTCGATCGTCCACGAACCCACCCGCGGCGATATCTACATCTCGGTCCCCGAAGCTTATTCGAAGCCGAACATCTCCTTCTTCGGGACGACGCAAAAGGGCCTTGTCTACAAGTTCGACTGCCAGATTGGCGGCGACAGCGCCGTGCAGGTTTTCGTGGCGAATGCCGATATCGAGAATCCGTCCGCCAAACCTGAGGTCCTTACAGCATCAGGTTCGTTGCAGGATCGCGCTGTCGGGCTTGTCAGGGCGATGTTCGAACAGCGCCCCGTGACCGGCTTTGAGATCCGCGACGCGGCTCGTGCCCCGGTCAATGTCGGGGACATGAAGGTCCAGCTCATCACCGAGTACCGCAGCCCGACGATGACCGGGAAGGTCCTGCGCATCGAGAATACCAGCGCCTCACCGATCGCGCTTCGCGAAGAACTCATCGCCGGGGACGGTGCAATCGCCGTCACTATTTCCAACCCCAACCTCGCAAGCGGGCAGGCGACTGCTGCTTACGTGGTCGTGCCTGCAGGAAGGTAAGCCTCATGGATTTTCTCAAGCGCAAGCCCAAGGATCTGGATGGCGCCGAGGCTGATGGCCGCGATGCGGTCGATGAAACGGGCTCGATCATCGACAATGACAAGGCACAGAAGCGCCAGAGGATGCTGTTCTTCGGGCTCGGTGGTGTCGCGGTCGTGGCTTCGACCATGTATGTCTTGCGGACTGAAACCGTGGTCGAAGAGGCAACCAAGCCTGGGCACGAGACCATGGTCTCGACCGATGCCCTGATGAACCGACAGCGCGTCGATCAGGAATGGATGGCCATCTATGAGGGTCAGGTTAACTCCCAGGATCAGCGTCTCAAGGGCGTCGAAGCGCAGGCTGGCCAGGTTGCGCAATTGCAGAGCGAGATTCAGGCATTGCGCGGTGAAAATGCCGCGATGGCGCGCGACGGGCAGCAGGTGCTCGAGGCTTATGAGCGCGAGAACCAGCAACTGCGTCAGCAGGTCACCAGGGGCAACCCCCGCCCGACTGCCCCCGGGCCGGTCGCGGCTGCCCGTGAGATGGGCGTGCCTTCGCCGGCTGCGTCAGGCGCACCTTCCGCCGCATTGCCCCGCCGCGGCAACGACGTGCAGATGGTGTCTTTCGCGCAAGCGGGCGGGACGGGCTCGCGCATTGATCCGGCCAAGGCCCCTGCGGTTTACACCGACTCCCCCAACTACCTCCCGCCCAACTCGATCGCGAATGCCACCGTGGTGGTCGGCGTTGATGCGACGACCAATACCCGCAGCCAGAGTGACCCTCTGCCAGTTCTTCTGCGTATCACGGGGCCAGCGCGCTCGGTCTATGGTGACGGCAAGCTGCTCGCGACCCGTGTGCAGGGCTGCATGGTCAATGGTGCGGCTTACGGCGATCTCTCCAGCGAGAAGGTCTATGTGAAGCTGCAGCGCATGACCTGTGCGCAGCCCGGCGGGCGCTTTGCGGTGTCCGAGGTCAAGGGCTTCATTGCCTTCGGCGGCAAAGTCGGCGTTCGCGGACGGGTTGTCAGCCGTGAAGGCTCGCTGACCACGCAAGCGTTTCTCGCAGGGCTGGTGAGCGGGGTGGGCAACGCCTTTCAGGGCGCCAACCAGATCCCCCGGATTTCCCAGGATCCCGTGCTCCCGTCAGCTTCCGATGTCGGCATTCAGGCTATTGGCGGCGGCGCGGCCAACGCCGGGAACACGCTCTCCGACTATCTGATCGAACGGGCCGAGCAATATCAGCCGGTCGTCGAGATGCCCACCGGTGCTGCGGTCGAGGTCGTGTTCCTCGACGGCACCTTCATCAGGAATTGAGGCCCGTCATGGAATTCAAATGGACCACATGGAAGGTGGCAGGGGCCGCCCTCGCGCTCACTGGCTCCCTCGCTGCAATTGCAGCAGCCGCTCATGCCGCGGCGGCAGACGACGCTGCGACGATCAAGGCAGCGCTGGTCAAACGTCTCCCCAAGACCGAGATCACCACGATCGACTGCGACAAGATCGAGGGCGTTTGCGAAGTTCAGGCACGTCAGAACCTCTTCTACATCGACCGCTCGGCGCGCTATCTCATAATTGGCCGTGTCTACGACATGGAGACCAAGCAGGATCTCACAGCTGCCCGGTTGCTCGAGATGAACCCGGACATGCTGGTTGGGGCGGGGGGCGCTGGCGAGAGTCAAGACGGCGCGGCCGAACCAACACAGGCACGTCAGGCAGGGGCGGGCGACGCGGGGCCACTGCCACGGATCGATCCTGCAGCGCTCGCAGCTCTGCCCTCGAGCGGTAGCGTCGTGATGGGCAAGGGTGGCCGGACGCTCACCGTCTTCAGCGATTTCCGGTGCGGGTACTGCAAACGCCTCCACGAAACCCTCGCGACACTCGACGTCAAGGTCGTTGAGCGACCGATTTCGGTCCTCGGCACCCGTCCAATCTCAGAGGCGGTGATCTGTGCGACCGACAAGCGCCGCGCGGTGAACGAGGCCTATGACGGAGGCGCGATCACGAGCGGTCGGCGCTGCGACACCTCGGGCCTTGATGCCAATGAGGCCTTTGCGAGGAAGCATGGGTTCACCGGCACCCCGGTCATTGTGCGCGACGATGGCGCTGTCCTTCACGGCTTCCGCCCTCGCGAATTCCTCGAAACCTGGCTGAAGGAGAAGGTGTCATGAACACCAAAGGCGCAATGGCAATCGCGGCGGTGACGTTCTCCCTTTCGGCCTGTACGACGCTCGGTACCAATGTCAGCGGCAAGTTTCGCTGTGAGGCTGCAGACGGTATCTGCGCGCCATCGCTGGTGATCGATGACAGCGCAATTGCGCGGATCGAGGAAACGACCTCGGCGGATCTTCTGAACCCCGCAGGTCCATTCCGGATGGACGACGGGATCTCCGCGCCTGTGCGGGGCCAGTCGCTCGGTTCCGAAGCACTCGTGGCGCGTTCGTCGCCGAGCTACGAGCTGTCTGTCGTGTTTCCGGGCTACACGGATGCAGCAGGCACAGCCCATGCCCGCATCGCGGTGCCAGTTAAGGCGATGCTCCCGGGCCGGGGCGATGCTCTCGAGACAATTGCGCTACGAGGTGCAAAGCCTGCGCGTGCTCAGGGGCTGTTAGCGGCCGCCGAGAGCGCACCGCAATTCATGGCGATTGCCCCCGGCATCTTGGATGACGGTCAGCCGGGTTCTGTGGGCGCTGAGACTGCCATGGCGTCCAATCTTCCAAAGACCCCAGCCCCGATCCAGCAGGCCCCAGCCCAGCAAGCGGCTTCTCAGCCTGCCAACCCGATCGCTGAGATCGAGGCGAAGGTCTCCGAGCGCCTCGCATCACAGCAGCGATTGCCGAGGCGCGAGGCCGCCTCATTCCCTGCAACGCCGGAGTAACGCGCCATGCTGCAGGCCTTCACCAACATCATCGATCTGGTAACCGGCGATGCTCGCAAGCCTGAGCAGAACGCCCGGCCTGCCAGCGTTCCAATGCTCTCACATTTCCTCGGATATCGCTCGTTCGATGAGGAGAAGCGTATCTTTCATCAGGTCCGCTCGAAGGGTTTTATCATCGAGCTCGCACCGCTTGTCGGTGCAAACGACCGGGTCAATGATGTGATCGGGTCGCTTTTCTCCGACATTCTTCTGCCCGGCACGAAGTTCTCGGTCACGAACTATTCGAGCCCGCGCGTTGCCGAGAAACTGCAGACCTGGGCGTTGCCGCGCTACAAGGCTTCGGGGGTTTTCCAGACGCTTGCCCGCCACCGCGTCGACAAGTTGCGCAATGGAGCATGGTCCACGCTTGCCAGCGATGGCCCGTTCTTTGTGCGGAGCTTTCGCGTGTTGCTGGCAGTCGGGATAAGTGATGGTTCGGGCCTTTCGACCGATGACCTCCTGACCATGCGCGAGGGGATCATTTCTGCCCTCGATTCCATCGATGTCCCGGTCAAGGAATTCGCTCCGACCGACCTCATCCGCTTCTTTGATGAGATCCTCGCCCCGTCCACTGGCGCTGGAGATGAAGTGCCGGGATACAACCGGTTCGATCCCATCAATGAGCAATGCATCAGGCGGGATCTCGTCACCCATGTCGGGCGTGACCGCCTCGTCCTTGAGGCACAGTCGTTGCGGCCAACCGGCTCATCAGTCGATGGCGTGCCCGAGTTGAAGGACTACGTGCCTGAGCGCTTCGATGTGCGCACCATGGCGGTGCGCAATTTTCCGGATCGCTGGGCACCCTGGGATAGCCAGAAGGTGATTGGGGACATTTTCAACCCCAAGCTCTCCCTGCCTTGTCCCGTCTTGCAGACGGCTTGTGGAGTGATCCCCAATCAGGAGTCTTCCGAAGCGAAGGCCGGCTACAAGTTCGTGCGCACCAGCTCGCTTGCGGAAGGCAAGGGCGTGAAGCTTGTGCCCAAGTTGCGTACCGAAGCGGCTGAGTGGCAGTTCGTGGCCGACCGGGTCAAGCAGGGCGAGAAGCTCGTGTCCTGCTACTACGCTGTCACGATCATTGCGCCGAAGGGCCGGGGCGAGCCCTGCGAGCGCACGCTGAAGGCTCTCTACAAGGCGAGCGGGTGGGATCTGATTGACGAGACCCATATCCAGCTTCCCGCCTTCATGGCACACTTTCCGCTGCTGCTGGCTGACGGGCTCGACAGCGACCTCAAGCGGATGAAGCGCATGCGCACCATGCGCTCGGCGAACCTTGCCGCGATTGCGCCGATCCAGGGCGAATACATCGGCGGTAACATCCCGCACCTGCTCTTCATAGGACGCCGGGGGCAGCCGCAATTCTGGTCACCCTTCCAGAACAGTGCCGGCAACCACAATGTCGCGATCTCGGGCAAGTCCGGCTCGGGCAAGTCGGTGCTCCTACAGGACCTCACGGCAAGTTTTGCAGGGGTGGGGGCCAAGACCATCGTGATCGATGACGGCCGCAGCTTCGAGCATATGGCCAAGGCGCTGGGCGGGACCTTCACCGAGTTCAAGCTGTCTTCGGGCATTTCGATCAACCCGTTTCGCATGATCGACGAGACCCTTGCCGAAGGGGACGACGACTATCTGGTCGACTGCCTTGCGATGCTCAAATCCATCGTATCGCAGATGGCGCGCAACGAGACCCGGCTCAATGACACCGAACGCGGGCTTATCGACCAGGCGGTCAATCTTGTGTGGGACACCCATGGGCGGCACGGCACAATCGATCACGTGATGCAGGCCCTCAAGGGCCACGAGCATCCCTTTGCCTATGATCTGGCGACCTCGCTGCTGCCGTTCGCGGCCAAGGGCACCTACGGGAAGTTCTTTCTTGGCGATGCCAACCTTGATCTGTCGGCCGATCTTACCGTGTTCGAGCTCTCGGACCTTGCGACCCGGGTGGAGCTGCGCGGCGTCGTTCTGACCTCGATCATGTTCATTGCCTCGCAGGTTATGCGCCGGATGGACCGCGCGATCCCGAAACCGCTGATCATCGATGAGGCCTGGCAGATGCTGAAGGGCGGGGCGATGGCCGACTTCGTCGAGACCTATTCGCGCACCTGCCGCAAATATGGCGGCGCACTGATCACCGCGACGCAGTCGATCCACGATTACTACAAGTCCGAAGGCTCGCGGGCGGCCCTCGAAAACTCCGACTGGTTCCTCATCCTCCAGCAGAAGGGCGAGACCATCTCGGATTTCCGCAATTCGGACCGGTTCGAGATGGACAACATGACCGAGGCTTTGCTGCGGTCGCTGAAGCGCAACGGCACCGACTATTCGGACATATTCATCCGGGGGCCAGAGACCGAATGCGTCGCTCGGCTCGTCCTCGACCGGTTCTCAGGCACGCTCTATTCATCGAGCCCGCATGTCTTCGCTCAGATCGAGGACTATGTGCATCGTGGCTACCGGATGCCCGAAGCGATCGAGGCGGTGGCTTTCCCTGAAGAACATCGAGAGCCTGAAGGACTTCCGATGAGGGAGGCTGCGGAATGAGCACGCCTTCTCGTCCTTTGGTCCGTTCCAGGGCCCGCCGCTCGGCCGCAGCGCGCCGCAAGCAGGCCGCTCAGGATCTTCTCGTTATCGCCCTTCGGCTCAGCGGTTGGCTTGCCACCAGCGCGCTTGCGACCCTCGGCATCGCCACCCTGTTCTTCCTTGTCCTTGGCGGCTTCACTCTCGATGGCCTGATGCTCCAGCTGGACAATCTCGCGTCGCGCTTCGTTGCAGCAGACGCTTCGAGACGCGGCCAGTTCGCGGCCATCAGCTTCGGCGTCATGCTCACAGGCTTTGTGCTGATCGCCTTCTTCCGCCGCGCGAGCCTGATTTCAGCCTTCTTTGTAGCCGGAGATGACCAATGACGGACCTTTTCGACCATATGGCTGCGCCTGCCACACCCGCGTCGGCAAAGGCCTCGCAGGTCAAACCTCGCGGTCGCTTTGCCGCGCTGTCGGCTCGCGAAATACTCCTGTTCGCTGGCGCGGCGATGACCTTTGTCTGGGGGGCCTGGGTCACCAAGAGTGTTGCCGCACAGGGGTCAGGGCAGCAGGAATTCGTCCAGCTTCAGCTGCAGGGCATCATCGGGGAGTATCTCCAGGCACAGGCACGCTCGAATGCCGACGAGCAGACCGCCGCACGGCAAACCGCTGTCTTCATGGCAGCGCTGGATGAGACGGTCTCCGGCCTGTCGAAGTCCGGGAAAGTCGTGCTCGTTCACGAGGCGATCGTAGGGGGCGAAGTTCCCGACGTTACGCAGAGCGTGAAGACTGCCGTTTACGCAAAGGTTCCGCGTCCCCAACCGGCGCAGGCGCAATCTTCCCAGTCGCTGGGGGCTGCTCCTCAGGGGCAGGCGGCCCGCGTTGAACAAGAGATGCAGGCCTTTATGGCTGCCAATCAGGGACGTCAGCGCGATGGCAAACCCTGATCCGCTCCTTCGTTCGGCTCAGCCCAAGGGGTTTGCTCGGCTTTTGTCGGACAGCGAGTCCCCTACGACGACAGGCAGGACCAGACGCCTTTCGACCGGCGGCAGACTCATGGCGATCGCTGCTGTCTGTCTCGTTACAGGTGCCCTCAGCGCAGCTTCGAAGTGGAGCGAGAACCACGCGCTGATGATCAACGTGACGGACTCGCTCCCGAACTGGGCGTTCGTGGTCGAAGCCAGACGTTTTCCGGTGCGCGGGGACTATGTGGTTTTCCATCCCGGTCATGATCCCATTACGGTCAAGTATTTTGGGGCGAAGCCGGCGGCTTTCACCAAGATCGCTCTTGGTCTGCCAGGCGACACGGTGACGCGCATCGGCAATGATGTGCACGTCAACGGGAAGCGCGTGGCGACCATCAAACCGATGACGAAGCGAGGCGATCCTCTTGCTGCAGGCCCGCTTGGAGTTGTGCCGGAAGGCTGCATTTTTGCAGGCACTCCGCACAAGGACGGGTTCGACAGCCGCTATGCGCATATCGGCTTTGTGTGCCGCGACCGGCTTGTCGGCACCGGGCAGCCAATCCTGTGAGGGTCGCCGTCTCCTTCCTCGTTGCTGGCGGACTTGCGGTGTCAGCGACGGCTTCGAGCGGCGGGGTGGTGTCGGGGCAAAGCGTCGACCACGGGCAGATGGGCCAGACCTGGCCCGTTGCTGAGCCCGATCTCCTGAGCGTTATCAAGGCGCGGCTCGACCATGCGGCTGCGACCGGAAAACTCGATCAGATGAATCGCCAGTTCGCCGAGAAGGTGAAGGCGAGGGTGATGCGTCCGGTCCCGGTCGCCGGGATTTCGCCTGCGGAGGAGACCCGGAGTTGGGAGTTCGATCCGTCGATCCGGATCGACAAGGACATCCGTGATCACAAGGGGAACCTGATTGCTGTGGCGGGTCAGCGCGTCAATCCGCTTACCGCCGCTGCGCTTAGCAAGAAACTTCTCTTTGTTGATGGTGACGATCCGGCAGAAGTCGCATGGGCGATGAAGCACGGCGGCGATGCGCGCGCCAAGATCATCTTCGTTGATGGCTCTCCCTTCGAGCTGATGAAGGCTCACCAGCGCCGGTTCTACTTTGATCAGGACGGCCGCCTTACCAGCTATTTCGGGATACGCCGGACCCCGGCGCTGGTCGAGCAGCGCGGCGACATCCTCATAGTCACTGAGCAAGCCATTGCGCGCAAAGGGAGGGGGCATGAACTCCTGGTGCAATCTGGTTCCGGCGCCCCTTGCTGCCCCCGAAACGCGCGCGCTCAAGGCGGCACGTTTGCGCACGATGGCGGCTCTGTTTCTGGTCGCTGCGCTCGTTCTTTCGTTCGGGGCTCTTCGGTCGCTAACCGGCATCTTTGCTCTCGCACTCTTCGCAGGCGCTACGACCTTCGCTCTGGTTCAGGGGGTCCTTTGGGTCCGGGCCAAGAATGCGGCAGATGATGCCTGGTTGATGAGGGAGAGAGACGATGCGCTCTAGGCTCCTTGCGCTCCTCCTGGGCTTTGCGTCTCTGTTCATGGCGGCATCCGTGCTGGCTCCCCCGGTTCTGGCTCAGGGTCTTCCCAGCGGGCCTGGTCGGTGCTCAGGCAGTTTCGTCAATCCGGTGACCGATGTGTGCTGGGGCTGTATGTTCCCCTTGTCGCTGGGCTCGCTCAAGATCTGGCCATCATCGCGTGCCGACACCGACAATCCGGATCTTCCGATCTGCGCCTGCGGCACGCCGGTGCCGCGCATCGGCCTTGCGATCGGGTTCTGGGAACCGGTCCGGCTGATTGATGTCTCGACCAAGCCCTGGTGCTTTCCGAACCTTGGCGGCATCAAGCTCGATCCCGGCTTTCCGATCGGTAACGGTTATGCCTCGGACGGCGCGCAGCTAGGGGGCCAGTCCCAGCGCACCGCCAAATACCACGTGCATTATTACATCTACCCGCTGCTCTACTGGCTCGAAGTGGTGACCGATTTCCTGTGTCTAGAGGCGAGCTCGTTCGACGTTGCCTATATGAGCGAGATCGATCCGCTTTGGCAGGACGACGAGCTGGCATCTCTCCTCAATCCCGAGGCCGCGCTTTTCACCTCAGTCATCGCGCAGGCCGCCTGCTCGGCCGATTGCATCTCAGCCAGCGCAAGACTGCCAATGGACGAGCTGTTCTGGTGCTCTGGTTGCCAGGGTTCGATGTATCCGATGAACGGCAATGTTGGTGCCAATATCGGCATCAAGCAGTCAGCGCGGCTCGCGGCCGAGCGCATGGTCTACAAGCTCCACCGTCAGGGTCTCGCCTGGGGCACCAGCGGATCGAAAGCGCTGTGTTCCAAGTACATCATGCCGATCCTCAAGAAGAGCCAGTACCGGATGCAGCAGGTAAATCCGACGCCCATGGTGAGCGGCCGCGAAGCCTGCTCTCCGATTGGAGCGACTACGATCTTGCCCAAATCTGGGCAGGTCTATCCTGTCAAAGGCGAGGATGTCGGCTTCCTCCTCTGGCGCAAACGCAATTGCTGCATGCTTTGAGGTCGCGCCAATGAATCGCAGAGGACTCTTCCCCGCTCTCGCCGTCAGCCTGCTGCTTGGTATGACCGCCGTCGTTGCTCAGGATTTGACGGACTTCGACCCGAAAGCGATCGAGGAGCGGGCCGATACATTCAAGGCCGACGCCCAAGCGCTCTTCGACTACGCTACCGCCAACGCGCAAACCCAAAGCGAAGAGGCGCAGACGGTTGTCGCGCAAGGCTACGAGGCGGTTGAAGGCCTGGATGTCTCGCAAATCGCCGGGAAAGATGGCCCCGTCGACTTCGACGAAATGGTGGCTGGCGCCAAGGCCGGCATGGCCCGCCCCAAGGGTGCGCCGCTGTTTGTGGCATTCGCCAGCCTGTCGATGCCCGAAGAGGCGCTTGCACAGATGATCGCCGACACGACCAGAGCAGGCGGCGTTGTCGTTTTCCGCGGCTTCTCCACCGGAAATCCGCAGACCTTCATCAGCGGTATCCGCAAGGTTGTCGACCAGTCTGGCGCAAGCAATGTGGCAATCGATCCCCGGCTGTTTCGATCCTTCGGTGTCGACCGAGTTCCCACCTATGTGGCTCTCGCTACCGATTTCGAGCCCTGCGATCAGCTCGATTGTGTGACCGCGCCGCCGCCGCATGATCGCATCTCAGGCAATACCAGTGTGGCTTATGTGCTCGAGACCTTCGCCGGGGCGGGCGGGCCGGGCGCGCCGGTTGCCCGTCTCGCTCTTGCCAATCTGAGGGGTAAAAGGTGAATGGCCTGCGCATCCTTGCTGTCTCCCTTGCGCTTGCGGCTTGCGGTCATCTTGCGCACGCCCAGATGGCGGCCAGTGATGCGAGGGTAGAAGGCGAAGCAATCGCAAAGGATGTCCGTGACACCACGTCATCGGGCATTCTTGGCAATGGTTCGGCAGCAAACGTCCCCGGCTTCCAGGGTACTGATATTCCATCGCGTGATTATGTCGACGATCCTGTTGGGCTGACGGCGGCGGGGGAAGCGCAGCGGTATCGCGATGAGTACCGCGTGATCGTTGATCCCTACAGGACCCGGTTCGATTCCGACACTGTCGACTTGTCTGCCGGTCGCCTGATTGAAGCTGACCCTGACGCCTATCTCGGCGCCGGTGGTGGGCCTGGAGGAACTGCAGGAGCCTGCAATCCCTTGCCTCCGGGAGGGACGGGTACCACGACTTATCTTGAAAGCTGCAATGCCGGCTCGCAGCCCTTTGCGGAGGCGCGCAGCTGTAATGCGTCGTTGCAGATCCAGACCGAGGGACGACGCACCTGGGAGCATTCTTGCGAAACCGAAGAGTTTGCTGATCGCAATGAGATGTGTCCGATGCTTGCCCAAGCGCAGGGCTCCAGCTCATGCACGCTCGAGCGCAGCGCTCGGGTAGGGCAAAGGTGCCTGCAGTGGGTGGAAGAGGAATTCGGTCGCAGGTGGTGTGCTGAGCCAGGCGAGCCAATCTTTCGCCAGGTCTGGCAATGCCCCTCTCGGCTAAGCGGCGTACCGGGCGGGATTGAACGCAACACCTCGCGGATCGTTGGCGAGACCGTCGACGAGGCCGCCTGCCAGAGCGCCACGGATGGTGCCACCTGCACGCTTGCAAGCGAGGTCTGCACTGCGCCTGGAGAGACGCGGGTCATCAATGGTCTTTCGGTGACGCGCAGCTGCTGGGAGTGGCAGCGTACCTATCAGTGTGAAGGGGTGGCTCCTGCCAATGACTGTGGTGCCCTTGAGGCGCGTAGCGATTGCAGGTTCAGCCATGACGAGTGCCTGAGCTTTGACGCAGATGGTGTGACCTGCAACGTCCATGATCGCTGGTATCAGTGCGCCATTCCCGGCGCGGGATCGCAGCCGCCACCAGCCTATGTCTGTGCAGGGGATCTCTATTGCATCAATGGAGAATGCACTCAGGTCGAGCGCGAGGCATCACCTGAGTTCAAGGACGCCATGGTCGCCATGAACGTCATGGGCGAGCTGCGGGACGGGTTTGATCCTGATCGGCTGAAGATCTTCAGCGGCGAGCATTTGCGCTGCACCCGCAAGGTCTTTGGCCTTTCGAACTGCTGCAGCGGCAAGGGCGTGCCGCTTCTCACGCCGTTCCTGTGCGACCGCGAGGACCGTGAAGTCGACAAGCGGGATGATGCAGGTCTGTGCCGCTTTATCGGGACCTATTGCTCATCCCGCGTGCTCGGTGTCTGCGTGACCCGCAAGCAGTCGTACTGCTGCTACGGCAGTAAGCTCGTCCGTATTCTGAATGAACAGGGCAAGGCGCAGCTTGGGATGCGGTGGGGGACGGCGCAGCGCCCTGACTGCGAGGGCTTCCTGATCGCCCAGTTCCAGCAGCTTGACTTGAGCCGCATGGATTTTCGGGAAGTGTATGCCGAGTTCGTTGATGCGGCGAAGCTGCCTGACGAGATCGATATGTCGATCCAGATCCAGCAGAAAATTCAGAACTATTACAACACGAACGGTGGGACCTGACCCATGAGCGGTGCTGATATTCTTGCCTTCCCGGATAGCGAGCCGTTTCCGCCCGCGCAGGTGCTCGATCTCGCGGTCAGTGTCGCCATTGGTCGTGATCTGGCGCGCAGCGAGACAGAGATGTTCGCGCTCATCAAAGACTGGTTCTTGCGGCCTGCGACCGTCGGAGAATTGGCAGCATCCATCCGGCGCCTTCTTGATTGTGGATCGATCAGGCGGGTGAGCGATGGCGAGTTCGACTTTTGCCTCACGCCTGCAGGTGTGGAGGCGACCACCACCCTGTCGGGGGGAATGATCCGGATGATCGACCGTGGCCGCGGTTATTTCAAGACTGCCTTCCTCTTGCAGATGCTCGACCTTGAAAAAGGAAAACGCCCATGACGAAACTAGCGATCCTGAGCCTTGCAGCAGCCCTCGGGTCGGCGGCTGTCCCCTTGCTCGCCCAGCCACCCGCTGATGCCAATCGCGATGCGTTCTACTGCGACGAGCGCAAGCTTGGGAGCTGGTTTTACTGCAACTCGGAGGAAGCCAAGCGCAAGGCACGCGAGCAGGCAAGGCCCGCATCGCCAGCCACTCCTGCGACCGAGCGCATGGCTCAGATTACGGCGCAGCTGGATGAGCTCAAGGCACGGGCCATTCTCGATCCAACGTCCGAAAACATCGTCAGCTATATCCGGTTCCAGCGCGAGCAGCTCGACCGCGCTTCGACATTCGCGGACGTGTGGGGTCGCTCGATCTGGCAGAACCCCGATCTCGACTATACGCTCGAACGGCCTGTTTCGACTCTCGCAAAACAGACTTGGGCAGAGGCTCGCAAAGCCCAGCGTGAGGGCTCAATGGCGGCGCTCACCGAGCGCTACGGCGTCTTCTATTTCTACTCATCGTCATGCTCGGCTTGCCGAACCTTTTCGCCGGTAATGCGGGCGCTGTCCGACACATACGGGCTCGAGGTGCTCGCGGTCTCGATGGATGGCGGGCCCAACGAAGCCTTCCCCAATTATGTCGTCGATAGCGGCCAGTACCAGCGCATGGGTCTGCAGGGCGGAGCTGTGCCGGCGCTGGTCCTTTTCGACACCCAGACACGCAAGCCGATTCCGATCGGTTACGGCGTGATGGCAGCCGACGATGTGATGCAGCGCATTTTCTACCTCACCCAGATTGAGCCCGGGAGTGACTACTGATGGCACGCCAGACCAAGCGCGGCGTTGCCGCCCGCCTCTTCCGCTCGTCGGGGACGGCACTTGCCGTGCTTGCCGCAGCGAGTTTCGCTGCAGCCCCGGCCAGTGCCAATGTCGGCTCGGAGCTCAATAGCTTCTTTGACGATATGGGTGCCGCCGCCAATGCCACCGGCCCCGTCGCCTATCAGGGCCAGTCGGCAGGCTATTACTCGGGCGGCAACATCTGGACCCGCTTTCCGCAAAAGAACGTGAACCCTGTCAATCTCCAGCTGCCCGGGGTCAAGGCTGGATGCGGGGGCATCGACGTCTTCTCCGGCAGCTTCTCCTTCATCAACACCGATGAGATCGTGGCGATGCTCAAAGCGACGGCCAACAACGCGCTGGGCTTTGCCTTCCAGCTCGCGATCAAGTCGATCAGCCCGCAGATCGCCTCGACCATCGAGGAGATGGCACAGAAGGTTCAGCAGATGAACCAGTTCAACATGAACAGCTGCGAGGTGGCGCAGAATCTGGTCGGCGGCTTGTGGGGCAAGTCTGATCGGATGTCCTCCGAGATTTGCAAGTCGGTCGGCAACAGCCAGGGGCTGTTCTCCGACTGGGCCAAGAGCCGCCATGAATGCGGGACAGGTGGGCAGCGTGCCTCGACGATCGCGGCCAACAGCGATCCCAACATTCCCGCACAGAGTTACAACTTCACGTGGGAGATGCTCAAGCAAAGCTACCCCAGTTTCTCGACCGAGTTTCGTGAGTACCTCATGACCTTCGTCGGGACGGTGATCTTCTACCAGGATGGCGATGCCAGTGGCAAACGCGGGTTCCAGTTCGTGGGGCAGGGCGACCGCGCCCTTTTGACCGCGCTTCTGGACGGCACCAGTTCGGTGACGATGCTGAACTGCGATACCAACGACAAGTGCCTCAACCCAACCACGCAGGCCATGTCGATTTCGGCATCACAGGCGTTGAAACCCAGGGTCCGAGCGATGATCGAGAGCATGAACGCGAAGGTTCGCAGCAATGCCGCGCTCACCAGTGACGAGATCGGCTTGCTCGGGGCGACCACGATACCGCTCTACAAGATCATGACGGTCAATGCGGCCGCAACCCTTGGCGGCATGACCAGCAACGATATGAATGACCTTGCCGAAATCGTGGCGATGGATCTCCTCGATGCGCTTGCTCAGCAATATTATGGCTATGCCTCGCGCGGGGTCGGGACCTTCCAGAACGCCAATGAGGAAGCTCTTTCGCAGTGGCGCGATCAGATCAATTCGGTGCGTCAGGTTCTCGACACATACTCGCAAGGCATGAAGCTGCGCCTCGACCGGACTCAGCATGTGGTTCAGCGCGCGGTGTTCCTTGAGGGCACGCTCAGGAACAATCTGTCGCCGCAGATGTCGGCCGCGCTGTCATTCAGCACGTCGCTTTCGCGCCAGGGCATCCAGTAGGGACCGCGTGCCATGATGGAGATCTTCACGATCGGCGGGGGCGAATACATCGTCAACGTCTTCAATGCGGTGTCCGCTTGGACAGGGGGAGGGGGGTTTCGCTCGCTGCTGCGCGTAGTAATGGTCATGGGCTTGATCTACACGCTACTGGTGCTGGCGTTCAGCCTCGATTGGCGTGCCTGGTTCAACTGGTTTCTGGGGGCGACGCTTATGTACGGCGCCCTCATCGTGCCCACGATGACGGTGAGGGTAACCGACCGTCTCAATCCATCCTTGGCACCCGCTACGGTTGCCTACGTCCCTCTGGGGCTGGCAATGATAGCCTCGGTCAGTTCCACCGCTGGCGATTGGCTCACGCGCACGGCTGAGACGGTATTCGTGATGCCGGGTTCGCTGCAGATGTCGAGCAACGGCATGATTTACGGCGCGCGCCTTTGGGACCGCACTCAGGACTTCCGGATTCGCGATCCCCGCATCAGCGCCAATCTTGAAGAGTACATGAAGCAGTGCCTGTTCTACGATATTCTGCTAGGCTTCAAATCCTTCGACACGATCGCGAACTCCAACGATATTCTGACGGAGATGGGGCCGGGATCGCCTGCGCGGGGGATGAAGTTCATCCCTGAAAGCGGCGCTCCTACCATCGTCACGTGTCAGGCCGGTTATACGGCGATCGCCACCGGCGTTACGACCTATTCCGATACGGCACTCGAGGAAGAAGGTCGCAAGATTTTCCCCGGGTTAACCCCAGCGCTCGCGCGCTCGAAGCTGATTGCGGACCTTCCGATTGTCGCCAACCATTTCCATGGCAGTTCGCAGTCCGCCCAGCAGATTTTTCAACAGCGCTCGCTCGTCAACGCCTTCCTGCAGGCGCGTGCCAACCTCGGCGCGGCAGATGGTGACACCTTTGCTGTCCTGCGTGCAGAGGAGCAGGCCCGCAACACCTATACGTCGATAGCGGAGCAGGCCATGACCTGGGTCCCGCTGCTCAACATCGTGCTGACGGTCGTCTTTTATGCGATGTTCCCGGTGATCTTCCCGCTCTTCCTCATCCCGCGCAGCGGCACGCCTGCGTTAAAGGGATACTTTACCGGCTTCTTCTACCTGGCCGCCTGGGGGCCGCTCTACGTGGTCCTGCACATGTTCATCATGGACCGGACGGCTGATGCGATGAACGCGACCTCGCCGGGCGGGGTGACGATGGCCGGGATGGCAGGCATCGATGCCGTCAACACGGATACGGCAACGATTGCAGGCTTCCTGATGATGTCGATCCCGTTTCTGGCGGCGGGCATGGCCAAAGGCGCGATGGCGGTCTCGTCTCAGGCAACGTCGATGTTGGCGCCTGCCCAGTCTGCGGCCGAGGCCGCAGCGGTGGAGCGCACGACCGGCAATTATGCCTACGGCAACGAGAGCTATATGAACCTCTCGAGCTCCAACCGGCAGTCTGACCAGTGGAACACGGCGCCGTCTTTCTCCGGGGGCGCGCCGATCATGTCGAGCGTAGGTGCGAATGCCGCGATAACCCGAACAACATCAGATGGGTCGACGATTTACGACACCTCACCTGCGATGAGCCGCCTCGCGTTTGCATCTTCTGTCAGCCAGTTCGCGAATGCTGAGCGCCAGCAGACGCTCTCCGAACTGGAAACTGCACGTAATACGCTGAGCGAAGAGCGTTCCCGCGCGCTATCATTGGCTGATCGAACGTCGAGCCGGCAAACAACCGGCACCCGTAATTCCAGCGGGTCAGAGAGTTCTGCAGGGTTCCGGTCGGGCGAGAACCTGCAGCGGTTTGACAACCAGTCGCTTGAGGCTCGCGACACGGTCTCGGAGAGTGATCGTGTGAATTCGTCGCAGGGAGCCCAGCAAAGCAATACGGATCGTCTCGAAACAACCAAAGGTGGCTCGCTTAGCGTTGGTGGTTCAGCGGGACGCGGCGGCAATCGCGCTGCCAATGGCGAGGGCGGCAGTGGCGCCAATGGTGCCATTGGAGGCAATGTTCAAACCGGCATCAGCGGCGGACGGTCGAGATTTGACACCGTAAGCCGTGGAACCGATGCCAACCAGAGCCAAGGCTTCGATTCTTCTACATCGGATAATCGGTCGAATGGATCCAACGCGACGCAGGACAGCGGCAGCTATGCGCAGAGTGGCAGCTTCAGCCGGAGCGAGGGGTATTCGGAGACGGCCTTTTCCCGCGAACAGGCGCTTGAGGACGTTCGGCGGATAGATAAGCGCATTGCGGCGATCGATGAGGTCTCGAAATCCCTCAGTAGCAACACTTCGAGCAGGGATGGGTATGGGTCCAATCTCTCCTTTGACCTCAGCCAGATTATCGCAAGCCGGTACCAGGAAAAGGCGGCTGAACTGGGGCTGACGGCACCGAGTCTGGCACGCACAGATCTCAGCCCCCAAGAGCAGGCGACTGCTGAAGTGGTCGCGCGGGCCATCATCGCCGACTACTATGATCAGCGCGTGGCGCCATTCAATGATCTGATCCCGCAGCCCGGTTCGCTTGTTGGCAATGTCTCGGGCCCGGGCGCATTTACGGAGACAGACTTACACGGACTGGGGCCTCGCCGCTCAGTCGGATCACCGAGCAATCTTGTCGAGGGGGCGTCAGACAGCGCGATCAGCGATCGAATCGATGAAGGCGGTCAGTCTCTCGGACAGCGCTATGAGACCAATGTCACTCGATCCGGCCAGCGCCGTCAGGAATTTCAGCAGGACCGGAAAGGTGAGGGCGGTGCCGACGAACGCTTCAATCAACGCTTCTATGACAAGGATCAGCGTTGATTGTCTGAGCGCTCGATCAACCCAATAGGCTACCAGCTGAGAAAAGCGACCACGAGAAAGGCAATCGACAGTAGCAGGGCAATGATTGAACTGGTGCGTGTTGTGGATCCGCCATGATTCAGAGGGCCGGTCGATGCGTCTAACTCACCGAGGCGGGTAAGATGGTCACTGGGCGGGTAACCGCGAGATGGGTCACCCGTTCTGTAGTAGTGCTCTATCGGTCCATCGTTGCCATGCGGGTTTAGGAATCCCATCGCCGTTCTCCTAGCCTTTCCGTAGCGTTTTTACGCCAGAAAGACAATCATAGGTTCAACGCTGCGAGGGGTTAGGAGGCGATTGCCGATTCGATTTGTATGCGCGATTGCGCTGGCTGCCGGAATCATACCAGAAGGGGAGCGGTTACGCTGAATTCAAGCGAGCCGTTGAGAGCATGTTATCGAAGACTGACGCGACATATCTCGATCTTCGAGAGCGCATTCTATTTGGCGAGCTCAAGGCTGGAGCACCTTACTCTGCCCCGGACATGGCTGCGCACTATGGGCTTCATATCAATAGGGCGCGCAGGCTGCTGGTCGCCTTGAAGGTTGGTGGCTATCTTACCCGCTCGGGCACGTCCTATGTCATCTCAACATTCTCGCAGAGCCAAGTTGAGGAATGGCGCCTTTCGTTGGGCGCCATTGTCGAGATCGGGGCAGTCCGATTGGCGCAGTCCGGGGTTGGAAATCTTGGCCCTCTCGCGGCATTCATTGACGAACGCATTCGAAACGTCCCTGTGAACCACGAGGACTTCTTTCTCGGTGCAATGGGGCTCACCCATATCGTCCTGGGTGGCAAGGAAAGTACCTTGGCCAACCTAGTTTCGCAGTTCATCCCCCAAGCGTTTTTCCGCCTTCTTTGGATGGCAGACTCTTATGCTGTCCGCACAGGGTTTCTGGTTGAGGCAAGCGACCGGTTCCTTGATGCAGCGAGGTCAGGCGACCTTGCGGGCGTTCGAGCGGCTAGCCGGATATTCTTCGATGGCATCGCCCCTTCGCTGCAAACGCTCATCGAAAAGATGGGCGAGGGCATCTATCCGGTCAATGACCGCCAGAATGGATTCCAGACGATCGAGGATAACATCGCGGGCTATCCAACCTATGCGGGCAGCTCCCGTACATTCACGCCGATTATCGAGCCTCTGGAGGAGGTCGGTCAGGCAGCCTTGCCGCTTTGCTGAGTGGTATGCCTCACGCGTTCACGGGCTCTCTCGGGTGGAGCCGCATGGCCACAGCTTCGGCTGCGCAGTCCCGCGGTTCGGTCGTCCCGATAAGGTCCACAATGACTTTAGCTGAACGTTTCATGCCCTCGAGGTCGGCAGCCTCAAGTCGAGCCGCAACTGCATAGGCGACCGCCACACTGGCGTGTTTGACGTAATCTTCCATGAGGCGAAGCTCGCCGGTGGCGCTGACGATCGCCAGCATCATCCTGTTATGAGCGAGGCTCGCTGCGATCGTGTCCCCTCCATCCGCTTCTTCGAGGAAGTTCTCAGCCAAGGCGCGGATAGCAGGTAGTGCCGGCACGCAGTCCATGGACGACAGCCTGATGATTGCCGCAGCTTCGATTGCCGCTAGCTCGGCTATCTTATCATCGAGTTCCTTGCCGCTGGGCTGGTACCATTTGAAACGGGCCCAGTCCGTCTTGATGAAACCGGTACTCCGCAGTTCCGCAAATGCGGCGGCACCCCAGTCTGCGTGCATTTCCACGATCGCGGCAAGCGACGCCGGGTCAGCGCTCTCATATCCGAATTTTGAACTGATGCTGCAGCGCCGAATGCGCTCCATGCAAGCGTCGGGGCTGATTGCCATGCGCTTGGACGCTTCCTGGTAGAGATCGATCCGTTTCGCCATGCAAGGATAGTAGCATGGCGGCAAATCTCATCAATCGGCCTTTGGCCAATCGCCTCCGTGGACCTCACGCTCGTAATTCGAAATGCGTTTCCACTCGATGGCCACTTCGTCAAACCCATCGTCCGAGAACAATCGCTCGCAGAGGCGGTCGATTTCGTGCGGGTCGTCGGGCAAACTCTCGTCTTCACGGTACTTAGCGACCGCGTCCATTACTCTCAGGGCGTCGTCGTAGTTTGCCATTAGGTTCTCGTTTCGACCACTAGTTCGGTCGCATTGCTACGGGCTCGGTGTCAAGACCGTATCACTGGGTACCAATGGTCTTTGAACCTTTGAATTGAGGCGATTTTGCCAACACGGCGATCGTCTGTCGCAGCGTGCAAGGCGAGGGTTCTTAGACGTGCCAAGCTCTTTCTTAGGGCTGGGGAATGCCTTCAGCCAATCTCTGAAACATTATGCGCAGTTCGATCAAATTTGCCACCCGCAGCGCGAATTCGAACACGTCGAACGGCTTGGTCACAATATCGCGCGCACCGAGCGCCAGCGCGCGGCGCTTGGCTTCTATCGAGGTGTCCGCCGTCAGCACCATGATGGGGACGAGATCGCCCTCACCAGTAAGCCGCCCGAGGCTGTCGAGCAGGGCATAGCCGTCAATGCTCGGCATCATCAGATCCAGCAGCACCAAGTCGGGCTTGAAGGCGAGGTGGCGTTCGGCTGCGAGGCGCGGTTCTGTGAGTGCCTCGAAGTGCCGATAGCCCTCGCGCGTCAGCACCGCCTCGACCAATGCGAGATTGGCGGGTTCGTCGTCGATCGCAAGGATGCGGGCATCCTGCAACTTGCGCGGCGTGGTCATGACGTTCGCTCCATGAGCGCCTGTTCGACCGCCTCAAGCAGGGCCGGGACGTCGATTGGCTTGGTCAGCACCGCTGCGGCCCCGCGCGAAATCCAGTCGGATTGCGCGGCGATGGCGTCGGCAGTGAGCAGGATCACCGGCAGATCGGGGAAGGACGCGCCGAGTTCGCGCAACACCCAATCCCCATCCATGTCGGGCAGGTGCAGGTCCAACAGCACCAGATCGGGGCTATGGCGCAGCGCCAGATCGAGCCCGAGCCGGGCCTGCATGGCATGAACAATCCGCGCCTCGGGCCAATGGCGGGCCGCGACCGCCTCGATCAGCTGCGCATTGGCGAGATTGTCCTCGACCACCAGGATTGTCAGGTGATTGGGGGCCGTGTGGTTCGGCAGCGGGGGCCGGGCGGGCTGCAAATCGGGCATCTGGGACTGAGCGGTCAAGGGCAGTTCGAACCAGAAGCACGCCCCGTCGCTGCCGTCGGGGCGCGGCGCATAGCCGATCGCCCCGCCCATCGCCTCGATCAGCGCGCGCGAAAGCGACAGGCCCAGACCCGTGCCTTCGGTGCGCGCCGCTCCAGCGGCAAGCCGGGTGAAGGGCTGGAACAGATCGTCAGCCTGTCCCGGATCGACCCCGATGCCGCTGTCGACCACCTCGACCCGCACCCGTTCCCCTGCGACCTGCGTGGTGATCACCACCTCGCCGCCGGGCCGGTTGTACTTGATCGCATTGCTGAGCAGGTTGAGCAGCACTTGCAGCAAGCGCCGCCGGTCCGCCGCCACCGGGGCGAGGGTGCCGGTGGCGTGCTTGATCGCAATGCCGTCGCTTTCCGCCTCGGGCAGTGAAAGTCCGACAGCCTCGCTAATAGTATCGCCAAGCGCCACCGGTACGATCTCCATGCCCAACTTGCCAGCCTCGATCCGTGCGATGTCGAGCACCTCGTCAATCAATGCCAGCAGATGGCGGCCTGCCCGCAAAATCTGGTCGATGCTCGCCGCGTCGGTCTTGCCGCGCCCGGAATGATCGAGCTCCAGCAGCTGGGCAAAGCCCAGAATAGCATTGAGCGGCGTGCGCAATTCGTGGCTCATCCGCGACAGGAACAGGCTTTTGGCGGTGCTTGCCTGCTCTGCTTCCTGCCGGGCGTGCTCAAGCGCTTCCTGCGCGCGGCGGCGTTCGGTGATGTCGCGCGTCACCTTGGAAAAGCCGCGCAGCTCGCCCGCTTCGTCGCGCAGGGCAGTGATGACGACATTGGCCCAGAACAGGGTGCCGTCTTTCCGGATGCGCCAGCCTTCATCCTCCATCCGGCCATCGCGCACCGCTTCTGCAAGGTTGCGCATGGACCGGTCGTGCGCATCATCACCCGGATAGAAGGTTGAGAAGTGGCGGCCGAGGATTTCGTCGCTCGTCCAGCCTTTGATGCGCTCGGCACCGGTGTTCCAACTGACCACCTTGCCCTGCGGATCGAGCGCGAAAATGCCGTAATCGCGCACACCCTCGATCACCAGTCGGAAGCGTTCCTCGCCCTCGCGCAGGGCCTGTTCGCGCGCCCGCAGAAGCGCGCTTGCCTCGGTCATGCGCACGGCCAGCAGGCCGATCTCGTCACGCCCGGCCTCGCGTTCGTCCAGCGCTTCGCCCTGCGCCAGCAGCACCGCATCGCGTTCGAGCCGCTGCACCCGCCGCACGATCCCGCTGGAGAAAAGGAATACGGCAAACAGGCTGCCTACCAGCCCAGCCAGGGTGAGGAGGCCGGTAATGACAAGGCCGTTGAAGCGAACATAATCAAGCCGGTTCTGACGCGCCGCGAGCAGCTCGCGCTCGCGTTCCTGCATCCCCTCGATCTCGCCGCGCAGGGCGTCGAGCACCTGCTTGTTGGCAGCAAGACCCGCAGTGATCGTGGGATTGCTGACGACGTCCGCACCGGTTCGCCTGCGCGCCGCCACCAGCTGCGATAGCCCCTCACGCTTCTGGCTGGCCAGTGCCTCGATCCGGGCGAGATGGACCGATGCCTCGGCATCGCGGATCGACCCGCGCAGGCGCTGCGTGACTTGCGGGACCAGTTGCTCAGCCCGGTCATAGGGTTCGAGAAAGCGCGGCTCGCCGGTCAGCAGATAGCCGCGCACGCCGCTCGATGCCTCGGCTAGCAGTGCGTGGACCTCGTTCACATCGTTCTGGATCGCTATGGTGAGCCGGACATCCTGCTCGGCCCGCGATTCCATCCGGCTGATACTGTAAAGCGCCGCGACCGAGCCGAGGAAGATCAGCAGCGGGACAGCCACCACCACCAGACCCTTGGTAGCCAATGGCCGATTGGCCCACCAGTTCGACACGGACTGCACCATCACGCCCCCCGCCCGATGCCATGTCGGGTGGCCAGGATCGCAGCCTGGGTCCGGTCGCGCACGCCGAGTTTACCGATCAGGCGCTCCACATGGGTCTTGACAGTGCCCGGCGTGATGCTGAGCGCAATCGCGATTTCCTTGTTGGTGCTGCCACCAGCCAGCGCGGTGAGCACTTCGCGCTCACGCGGGGTCAGGCGCTTGATTGCCGCGAGCGCGGGACCAGCCTGATCTTCAGAGACGGCCCGGCGCATCAGGGCGGGCGGGAAGGCAACGCCGCCCGCTGCGACCTGCGCCAGAGC
The DNA here is from genome assembly GCF_046452395.1 of Erythrobacter sp. W302b. NCBI lineage: Bacteria > Pseudomonadati > Pseudomonadota > Alphaproteobacteria > Sphingomonadales > Erythrobacteraceae > Erythrobacter > Erythrobacter sp. W302b. The sequence continues at coordinate 48,449 of NZ_JBKFDH010000002.1, forward strand.
GGCGAGCACCTCGTTCCGGGCGGCGTCCTTGGCCAGAAACCCGCGCGCTCCGGCTGCAATTGCGGCCCGCAGATAGTCGGCGCTGTCGTGCATGGTGAACAGCACGACGCCAAGAGTTGGCATGGCGTCTGCCAAGCGCCGCGCAACCTCCAGCCCGTCGATCCCTCCGCCGGCATAGCGGATGTCAAGCAGGGCCAGATCGGGGCTGTGCTCGGCGGCAAGGGCGAGGGCTTCTTCGCCGGTGCTTGCCTCTGCCACGATCAGATAGCCCCCGGCGCGTTCGAGCAGCGCGCGCAGCCCCTCGCGTGCCAGATCATGATCGTCGGCGATCAGCACGCGGAGTGGGCTGCGCTCGCCGATCATCGGGCAGGGATCTCAGCGATGATCCGGCAGCCCTCGCCAGGGGCGCTGCTGATGTCGAGCGTGCCGCCAAGGCGATTGATCCGCTCGCGCATGTAGGACAAGCCGAGCCCACGCCCGGTGGTGCTAGCGAGGCGTGACCGGAGATCGAAGCCCGCGCCGTTGTCGCCCACTTCGACACGGTAGTGACCATCAGTCTCACCGACGCGGATGGTCACGTGCGCTCCTGCGCCAGCATGCGCCCAGGCATTGTTCAAACCTTCCTGCACAATGCGGAACATCGCCGTTTCAACCAGCGTCGGCGGACGGGCGCCAAGCTTCACATCAAACGTTACATCCTGCGCTGCCCCGGCGTCATCGATCAGCTGGCGAAGAGCTGCGGCTAGTCCCAGATCATCCAGCACCGGGGGGCGCATTCCTGAAATCACTTGCCGCAATTCGCGAACCAAGCCGCGTGCCTGTTGCGCAGCCATGATGAGGTCCGCAGGATCGCCATCGGTCGCAAGGTCAAGCCGCCGCGCCATTGCGGCGGCGGTTTGCGCAACGCCGTCGTGGAGTTCGTGCGCAACCCTGGTGCGTTCAGCCTCCTGCGCGCCGAGCAATTCTGCCAGAAGCGTAGCGAGCCGCGCTTCGCGGGCGTGGGCTGCCAGCGCCCCACCGACCAGCTGGCCTAGAATGCCCAGCGCCTCGCGGTCATCAGCCGTGGGCGTTCCGATACGCTGTTCGAGCACCAACATGCCCACACGGTCCTGCCCGCTCCCCGGTGCTTCAAGCGGAATGACAAGGCTGTCCTCGCCGGCCATGGGCAAATCATCGATGCTCGCAATGGTGCCTCGCGCATAACCGGCCAGGTGCGCAGCCTCGGCAGCGATTATCTGTGCGGCAGTATCGAGTTCGCCGGGGGCGCTCGCCGCGAGCGTCCTGCTCGCCTCGACGAGCACCCGCAGCCGTGCCGCGCGCGCTTCCGCGGCGCGGTAAAGCGCGCGCAGGTCGGATGCTGTTTCGGTGGACAGTGCAGGGGAGGGACGAGGCAACATGACCGACAGGCTAAACCTTTGCGGAGTCTTTGTCATATGCCGAACGGCATAGGGCAATCGGCCTGCCATTCGGCGGACGCCGCAATGTCCAAGACATGCCAAATCTCCAGCCATCGCAATCATGCCATGCCAATGTGGAGATACCAATGAAGACCGGACCTCTTGCCCTTGCCACAGCCGCCGTACTTACCGTCGCCTGCACGCCGGGTTACGCCAAGGAACGCCCCCGCGCCGCTGCGGCGCCGGTGGAGCAGACCGTCAACTGCATCACCGAAAAGGAAGTCATCGCTGCGCAAAAGGCGTGGGGCGAGGGTATCGTCAGGATCGGCAAGGTCTATCAGGAGGGCGGCGACTACACGGCTGCTGCTGCTGCGGTTATTGACCAATTCTATGCGTATGATCTGAGCCTTGTGCTGTTCAAGCCGACGCTCGCATCGGTCGACCAGTTCCGCACCTCGTTCGATTCGGCGCTGTCTTACTTTGTCGGCGGCAACCCGACCTATCCCGAAGACAAGGGCTTCGCGATCAAGCCGTGGAGCAAGGTACGCTGGAAGAATGTCGGCATCACCAACAATGCGTGCAGCATGGCGGTGGCGATGGGCAATTACTACTTCACGCCCGTGGGCGGCGGCGAGGAGACCAAGGTGGAATACACCTTGGGCTATATCCGCGGGAACGACGGCGCGCTGAAGATCGTCGTGCACCAGTCGTCCGTTCCCTATAACGGGGGGTAATTCTCCCCCCTTTACCCCACCCCTTGTAGGGACGGAGCGCGGGCCCGATGCGACAGGGTCGCAGGGGCCGCGCTTTTTATTTTTCAAAGCGAGTGATCATGAACCTACGCCCCATCGCTCCCACCGCTGCCGCCGCCCTTTTTGTTACGTCAGCTCCTGCCATCGCCACCGAGGAGGATGGCAACATCTGGCTTGGCCAGTTTGCTACCATCAATGCCACCGACAAGGTGTTCGTGAGGCTAGAGGCACAGGAGCGCTTCACTAACGATGCCGAACGGCTCGGGCAATTGCTGCTGCGCTCCTATGTCGGCTACCGCATCAACAAGGACGTCAACATTGGCGGAGGCTACGCCTTTGTATTGACCGATCCCGTGGGACCGGTCGAGTTGAACGAGCACCGCTTCTACCAGGAACTGAATGTGCGCCTGCTGACCACGCCGGGCGGCACCACGCTGGATTCGCGCACGCGGCTTGAGCAGCGCATCTTCGAGGAGCAGGAAGACACCCAGTGGCGGCTGCGTCAATTCGTGCAGCTGCGCGTGCCTATCAGCGAGAAGGGGCACCGGATCGTTGCCTATAGCGAGCCCTTCGTCGACCTCGACGAAGGCAGCGTGCAGCGCGGCGGGTTGTCGATCTGGCGCAACTTCGTGGGCGTTTCGATCCCGCTCGCCAAGGGCATCGAGGTGGTGCCGGGCTATCTCAACCAGCACGTGTTCCGTGACGGGCAGGACCGCTCTGATCATACGGCGAACGTCAATCTGTTTATGACGTTTTGACCGGCGGGCAATTACGACGCCTGCCTAGCTCTGTGCTTACGACTGATAGAAAGGCACCTTCCGCGACCCGCCAAGCCGGTTCCGATGCTTGCCATGGCATCAACGCCGACCTGTGCACCACTTCGAGAGCGGGCTCAGCAATGTCGGTTTCCACGAGAGCAATCCGGCGGTGACGAGCGCGCCCGCCCCGATCAGCAGCGGCCAGAACAGCATGGCGAAGCTGGCCCCATCGCGCATGATCAACAACCCGAGGCTCGCCGCGATGAGATTCCATCCTAACCGGCGAGCCCATCGCGGTGGCAGCGAGCTGCTGCGCATTGCCGCCTGCCAGTGACGGTGCTGCGAGAGCGCCAGCGCGAGGCACCCGCCAAGCCCGGCGAGCCCTGCGGCGATCAGGAGGACCATGCTCATTCTGCGGGCAGGGCCTTCAGGTCAGAAGACCGAGGTTCGGCCTTTTGCGCGAGACGCAAACCCGCCCAGAGGGCGAGGCCAGCACCGGCGATCAGCACGATGTCCATAATTGCTACGGCCCAGTGCCCTCCGGAAAGCGCCGCAATGATGTGGTGCGGTGTTGTCGCTTCGTTCAATATCACAGCCGCCATGCCGGACACTGCAATGGCCCAGCATTGCTGGCCCCATGCCCGTTCGCGCAGGACCGCAGCGTGAAGGAAGGTTCCGAGCCACATCAGCCAGAACACCCGGACCTCAAGCCCCGCCCGGTCGATCCCAGCGAGGGCTGCATCGCTCGGCAGCAGCCTGTTGGCAACGAGGAAGGCCGCGGTTGCAAGAACGATCCCGCTGACGCCGCCGATGATCAGCGCCTCGACCACGCGGTAGCCGAGCGATGTGTTCGCCAGCTTGCTCTCGCGGCTTCGCAGCCAGAACAACATACCCGTGGCGATCATCACGCACCCGCCGAGACCGCCGAAAAAATAGAGCCAGCGCAGCGGCCAGTGGCCAAACTGCACGAAATGCGCGCCCTGTATCCATGCCGAAGCCTCGCCCAGCGGGGGCAGGATGAAATTGCGGATCAGCCTGCCGCTCGCGCCATCGAACACCGCGACATATTCGCTCAGCACCACCCGGTCTTCGGGGAAGGTGTTGCGGAAATAGACCACCGCTGTTTCATCACCATGGTTGAGCACGCGCACGAGGTTGGTCTTGACCGGCACGCCCTCCTCGGCCGACCACAGCGCCTCGGCCCCGCGCTTCATGGCATCAACCGAGGCGAGCGGGGCGGGGCGGCCGCTGCGTTCGGGCGCGGCGTAATCGCCGCTCATTTCAGCATAGGCTGCGTCCATGTCGCCATCGAAGGCTTCGCCAATCCCCCACGGCAGGTACAGGAAGGCGAAGATCAGCAACCCCGAAAAGGGCATCAGGAAATAGAACGGCAGGCCGATCAGAGAAGACAGGTTGTGCAGATCGAGCGTTGCGCGCCGGGCCTTGCGCCGGGGACGGAAGACGAAGAATTCAGCGATGATCTTGCGGTGCACGAATAGCCCAGACACCAGCAGGATCAGCATTGCCAGCGCGGCGAGGCCGACGATCCAATAGCCGAGGTTCTGCCACTCGATCATCAGCGACAGATGAAAGGGGTAGAAGAAGCCGCTCGCCGCCAGACTGTCCGTCAGCGTCAGCGGCTGACCCGTGACGGGATCGAGGACCCTTTCATGGAAACTGCCGTCTGCGCCTTGATAGAAGAACCCGATCGCCGGATGCCGCTCGGTCGGGACGACGAAATTGATGTAGTCGCTCGACTGAGCCTCCGGCGGCAATTGCGCCAGCAGGCGGTCATAGGAAATGTCACGCTTCTGATGAACGATGCGGGTTTCGGGGATCATCCACTGATCGATCTCGGGCGCGAAGATGGTCAGCGTGCCCATCCAGAATACCGCGAACATGATGATGCCCAGCACCACGCCCAGCCAGCTGTGCGCCCAGTGCATTGCGTGGCGGAACTCTGCGCTGATCCTCGTCATGCCCGCTTCCCCTCAGATCGCCCGCGCCAGCAGCATCAGCGCCGCCGCCGTTGCCACCACAGCCAGCCCGTCCCGCCACGGCCGCGGCGTGGCGATCATCAGCAGGCACACCGGCACATAGATGAACAAGGCCAGCATCAGCGCAAGAGCAACCGCTTCTCCGCGCGCCACGCCGATCAGCGGGAGCACCTGACCGATCATCGCGACAAAGCTGCTCACCAGTGCATAGCCGCCGCCGAACGCTGCCAGCAGCCGCCATGCGATCCGCCCCGGGCCATCCTGCTGGATCGCGCCCGCCACAGGGTCAGAACTCGGCAGCGAGCGAGAAGAAGGCCGCGCGCGGTGCGCCGAACAGGAAGCTGCCGAAGGCGGTGCCCTCGACAAAGTTCTCGTCGGTGACGTTGCGAACATTGACCCGCGCAGTCAGGCGCTGATCGCCCAGATCAAAGGCATAGCGCACACCCAGATCGACCCGCACATAGCCATCGATGGTGAAGGTATTGAGCTCATCAGCAAACCGCTCACCGGTCAGGAACACGCCGCCATTCAGGGCAAGGCCGGGCACAGCGGCGACCTCGTAATCGGCAAACAGGTTGATCTGGTACTCGGGCACCCCACTCGGACGTTTGCCATCAAGCACCGGATCATTGGGGTTGTCGATCTGCGCGTCAAGATAAAGCCCGCCCGCGATCAGCCGCAAGCCGGGTGCCACCTCACCGTTCAGCGTCACTTCAAGCCCGCGATGCACCTGATCGCCGAGATAGCCGAAGATGTCATCCGCATCGAAGGTGGCAAGCGGTTGGCTGATATCGAAATAGGCAGCGGTCAGGATCGCGCCGGTGAATATCTCCGCTTTCACTCCGGCCTCGATCTGGCTGGTGGCGGCGGGCGGCAGGAAGGCTTCGGTGCCGAAATTGGCAGCCTCGATTGGGATTTGCTCGCCCTGCGTTACGCCCTCGGCGAAACTGGCATAGAAGGTCAGCCGCTCGGTCGGGGTGTAGAGCACGCCGACATTGGGTACGAAATCGTTGTCCTCGTAGGTGGTCTCCAGCGTTTCGGCATCGTTGAAGCGGTCAAGGTTCTCCTGCCGCGACCAGCGCAGTGCGCCGAACAGCTTAAACTCATCGGTGATGGTGATGAGGTCTGAGACGAACAGCGCATCCTGATTGAAGCGGATCGCATCAACGTCAGGGGTCTCGTTGACCGGCGGGCGGGGCAGGGCGACAGGATTGAAAATGTTCGATGCGCCCGCGACCAGACAGCAATCTCCGCCGAGCGAGAAACGCAAGGGATTGCGGCTGATCGCGCCGCCGAAGGCGATGTCATGAGTGATGCCCAAGGTGTCGAATTGCCCGGTGACGAAGATTTCCGCCGAGAAGGGATCGCGCACCTGATCAGCGTCGAAGAAGATGTCCTGTTCGAAATCACCATTGGCCTGCAAGGTGCCAAAAGCGATCCCGGCGGCCTGCTGGTCGCGCTCAAGCCGCATCTGCTGCGCGCGGGCCTGGACGGTCCATTTCTCCGAAATTTCATAACGAGCGCCAATCGAGCCGACGAAATTGGAAGTGGGGTAGGTGCCCCATTCCTGCCCGAGGAATGTGGTGCGGTCGAAGCTTTCGATCAGCGCACGCCGCTGCTGGGGTGTGACATCATCGGCGAAGTCACCGATCGAAAGGTTGGCCTGCTGCTCCAGCTCGCGATACTGGTATTCGCCTTCGACATCGATCGTCAGCCGGTCGGTCGGGCGCCATTCAAACAGCGCGCTGATCATGTAGCGCGGGCCCGCTACCCCTTCGACAAAGGTCGCCTCCTGCGCGGCGACGGCGTTGATGCGGTAGCCGACCGTGTCGCTGAACCGTCCACCGACATCGGCATGAACGCCGACCGAACCAAAGCTGTCGCCGAACGCCTGCACGAAGCGATAGGGTGTATCGGTCGGCCGCTTGAGCACATAGTTGATAACCCCGCCCGGCGGCGTGAAACCATAGCGCACCGAAGCCGGCCCCTTGATAATCTCGACCGCCGCCTTGTTCTCGAACGGGCTTTGCACCTGGTTCTGGAAGATCAGCCCTTCACGTCGATAGCTGGTCGAATTGTCGAGATTGAAGCCGCGCAGATTGACCGTGTCATTGAACCCCGGAGGGGTACTGACCGTGGTGGAAGGATCGTTTCGGGCAATATCGCCCAAGGCGCGCACCTGCTGATCGAGCAGCACTTCCTGCGGGATGGTCGTCACTGAGAACGGCGTATCGAAGATGCTTTGCTCGCCAAAGGTGGCGCCCGACTGGGTGTCCGAAGTGTAGCCGCTCTCGCGCTTGCCCACCACCAGGATGCCTTCAGCGGTTTTGCCCTGGTCGGCACGGGTCTCTGTGGTGGCCTGCTCCTCGTCGCTGGACTGTGCCATTGCGGCTTGTGGGAGACAGGCTGCGCTGGCGATCGCGATGGCAAACACGGAAGTGGCGGGACGATAGGCTTTCATGGATGCTCCGGGGACAGTTCTCACCCAAGCCTCTATGCAAATGCGAATCAATGTCAATTGATAACGACGCTCTTGGCGCACTTCAGCGCTAAGCCGATTACATGCACGCCAGCAGTTATTTATGCATCTGCCGTATCGGCTCGGCTTGAAGCCCCAGCACATTTCTGGGCGCCTTGGCGTCGAGAGCCGGACTGGCTCAGGAAGGAGGGCCTGCATGGCCGAGAAAGTCTCCATGATCGGATACAGCCGCGTATCAAAGTCCGATGGCAGTCAGCTTCATCACCTGCAGCACGATGCGCTGATCGCCGCAGGCGTTGATCCCAAGCGGATCTATCAGGACAGCATTTCGGGTGCCCGCGACAGCAGGCCGGGGCTGGATGCATGCCTCGCCGCCTTGGCCTCCGGGGATACGCTGGTGATCTGGAAGCTCGACCGGCTCGGCCGCAGCCTTCGCCATCTGGTCAACACCGTCGGCGAGCTGACCGCCCGTGGGATCGGTCTCAAAGTCCTCACCGGCGAAGGGGCCATGATCGACACCACCACCGCCAGCGGCCGCCTCATGTTCGGGATATTCGCCGCGCTGGCCGAATTCGAGCGCGAGTTTATTGTCGAGCGTACGAGGGCTGGCATCGCCGCGGCACAGGCAAGGGGTAAGCGTTGCGGCCGCTCACACGAGCTGACCCCAAAAAAGATCCGCCTGCTCCAGAGGGCCATGCGCAAGCGCGAGAAAGTCGTCGTTGATTTCGTCGCCGAGTTCGGCATCTCGAAGGCGACCGCGTATCGCTATGTCGGCCCGGACGGTGAACTCCGTGCCTCAGCCATGCGCGTGCTGGAGTTGCAGATGCGAGGCGTGGGAAAGGGGGCGTAGGCAAAGTTGGACTGTTGACGGGTCTGGATGACAGACTTTGGGATCTAGCCACTGTTCGTGGCGCTCATTCAAATACTGAGCTCACGTGGCGCTGGAATTGTCTCGACCGACCGGTCATATGCGACCGGTCTGCCTAGAGTGCTATGTTCGTATGCCCTTCTGCCGATGTGCAGTTTACCCGGCTGTCCTGATTCATCGGACGCGGGCGACCTGTCCGAACCGGACACTGGCGTCTATGCGCGATCGGACATAGAAGTCCGGTCGGCATCCGTTGCAAGTAGCCGAAAGTCGACGCATATTGTGCTCAACGAGGTAACGCAACATGGTCAAAATCTTTTCATCTATCAAGCCCACCAAGGTCGTGCCGATCAAACCAAAGGCCGACACGCGCAAGGCATCGGAAAAGAAATACGGTAAGCCTGTCATGGACCTGGGTTTCTGTATTGTGCCGTCGCTGCTCATGCAGGCGCAGGCACGGCTTGGCATCAACCCTGTGCAGTTCAACATCATCATGCACCTGGCCGACATCTGGTGGGACGTCGCGCAACGGCCTTGGCCGAAAAAGCAGCTGCTTGCCGAGCGCATGGGCATGAGCGAGCGGCAGGTACAGAGGCAGATCGCTGAGCTGGAAAGTGCGGGCCTTGTTCAGCGCATCGAGCGCACCCGGCCTGGGCGCGGCAAGACCAGCAACGAATACGACCTCTCTGGTTTGGTGAAGCGATTGAAGGAGCTCGAGCCTGAATTCACCGAGATGAAGCAGGAGAACCAGAAGCGCCGCAAGGCGGTTGCCCTGCCGAAGCATCGCCGGGCATCGACGTAAGATTTGAGGGCTGCGGTCCACCGCAGCCTTTTAGGGCGTAGGACGTGGCGCTTCGGCCAGAAGCATCGGCCCCTTCCACAAGGGCAGGATGACGCCGCCACGTCCTATGTTCGACATCTAGCGCTGTGCGCAGGATTTGCGAGGGTTTCCTGCAACAGCAATCTATCCACGATCCCGCCTAGCAGGGGTCCCCTGACATATCCGTTCGTCCGGCCATGGGCGTAGGATACTGCAGGCTCATTCAAGGAGCACCCCATGGTCAAGATCACTGGTCTCGACAAATTTACCCGCACGCTCGACGATGCCCAGAAAGCCTTCGCCGAGATCGACGGCGAACTAGGTGCCGTCAACTTCAAACCCAACGATCCGGGCAGCATCGAGGCGGCCATCGCCCAGATGGAAGCCATGATCGACGAGCGCCTCGGAGACTACGCTTCCAATCCCATTGTCGTGCAGATGATGGAAGGAATGAAGGAGCGCTATCGCGAAGCGATTGTTGAACGTGCCGCGCAGGCCCGTATGGAGGGCGACAGCGACCAATGAGCACCAGTCCCGACCTGTTTGAACAAATCAATAATGCGGTTCTCGACCTTCAGAGCGCCCAATATCAGAGCTACGACCGTCCGCTGAAGACGCTGGCGCGTTTGCTGAAGAGCCCGGAATTGGTGCCTTATAACGAGCAGTTGACCGACGGGCTGGACCTCGACGCATTCTTGGCTGAAAATGAACCGAGTGGCGGCATGATCGGTGGCGACAAGCTGGCCTGGCCGGTGGAACCTGAGAAAGTGCTGGGCCTGACCCTGCTGCTCATCGAGCGATTTGCAGAAAAGCCGCACGACATGGCGAGTTTCGGGCACACCTTTTATAACACGGGCCGCAAGATCATCGGCGATGTACGCGCCGTTACGTCCCAAGTGATCATTCCCTTCGCCCGAGATTATAAGGCCTATGTCATGAGTCACGGCAGCTCTGCCCCGGCGCTGGCGCTCCCTTCGTCACACAACAACAAAGTGTTTATCGTCCACGGCCATGACGGCGAGGCGCGCGAGACGGTTGCGCGCTATTTGGAGAAAATCGGGTTCGCCCCGATCATCCTGCATGAGCAGGCCAATCGCGGCCGCACCGTCATCGAGAAGGTGGAGGCCAACAGCGATGTCGGATTTGCAGTCGTTCTGCTGACCCCGGACGATGAGGGATGCAAGAAGGGAGAGACCCCGGAACCCCGCGCCAGGCAGAACGTCCTTCTTGAGCTGGGTTATTTTATCGGCAAGCTGGGCCGTGACCGTGTGTGTGCCTTCCAGCGCGGCAAGGTCAATATTCCCAGTGACTTCGCCGGAGTGGTTTGGACCGCCATGGATGAAAGCAATGGCTGGAAGCAGGAGCTGGCGCGCGAACTTTCGGCTGCCGGTTACACGATCGACTGGAATACGGTCATGAAGTGACTAAATGTCTGGCCGTTTACGGGCGCGCTGGATTGCCAACTTCCTGAGAGCAGCCTGCGAAAGTCGGCGAACCCTCCTCTCTTGTCCAGTGACCTAAATTGGGGCGCAAAGCTGACATCGGCCTTGGGCCTGTTACGCCGCTTCCGACACTTCCAGGAATAGCCGGACCAGCTCAGTATTAATGTAGTAGTTGTGCTTGCCGGCGCGCTGCTTCACCACGAACCCCTGCTCTGCCAGTGCATCGAGGTACTTGGCGGCGGTCTGTCGGGCCTTCAGACCAAGATCCCGCTGGACGTACTCGATGCGTGTGTAAGGGTGCCGGAACAGGTTGTTGAGCAGCTCCTGACTGTAAAGCCGCGGTAGCTCGGCACGCATTCTGTGCTTGGCCCGAGCCATCTGGTCGCGGATCCCTTCCACGATGCGAAGCGTGGTGGCCGCTGTCTCGGCGACACCCTCAAGCATGTACATCACCCAAGCTTCCCATGCCTCTTGGTCCCCACCGCTGTCACGCACAGCCTGAAGCAGACGGTAATAGTCGGCCTTGTGCCGCGTCACGTGGCGCGAAAGGTAGAGGACAGGAATATCGAGCAGACCGGTGCGCGTCAGGTAGAGGACGTTCAGGATGCGGCCAATGCGCCCGTTCCCGTCGGGGAAGGGGTGTATGCTTTCGAACTGATGATGGATCAGCGCCATCTTGATCAGGGGATCGAGGTCGCTCACGGTATCATCGTTCACAAAACGCTCGAGCGCGGTCATTTGCTCGACGATGTCCCGCGCATCTTGTGGCGGAACATAAACGATTGCCCCGGTTCGGTCATGTTTCAGGGCAGTGCCGGGCGTCACCCGAAACCCGTCGTCGCGCCCCTTCAGAAGCCTGAACATGTCGATGAGAACGGAATTAGGGATCAGGCCCCCGGTCTCCAGAATTCGGGCATAGCCGAGCCGGAGGGCATCGCGGTAGAGCGCCACTTCCTTCGAGGCAGGTGATTGCGGGTCATCAGGAAAGAGGTCGGCCTGAAAAAGCTCGTCCTGGGTGGTGACGATGTTTTCGACTTCGGACGATGCCTTCGCTTCTTGAAGGGCAAGCGTGTCGATCAGAATCCCCTGATTGGGGATTGTGCGCGCCTGCCCCTTGAGGTCGGCAAGAGCCCGACTTGCGGCATTGAGTGCCTTGAGGATGGGCACGGTTTCGAGGTCGACGCCCGGAGGAAGTGGTGGGATGATGTAGGTCGGCGCTAACATGACACTCGCAACGTGTTAAAGGAATCGCGCTTACGCTAACACGACAATGCGCACGTGTCAGCGTTCTGCCAATCGCGGTCGCGCGAAATATGCACCTGAGACCACCGTCGGGCAAATCGTCGTTTGCTGCTTCTGGGGCCGCATCGCCTTGCCAAACTTGTTTTCTCAGGCTTCGGACAAATAGCCCCACCGGAGCTTCAAGTAGTGCTCTACGCTCCTGACATAGCAGGCCTGCTCTATCTCATCGGGCCAGAACCCATGCCGGCGCTGACAGCTATCGCGGCCGCGACGTCGCTTAGGGCTGTCCCGGAGCCGTCTCGGCGGCGGCCTTAGCCTTGGCTTCGGCTGAGCGAAAGTCGCTGACCCGCTCGACGATTGCCAACAGTTCGGCAAGTTCAGTCTCGCCAGGCTCGCTGGCGAATAGCGGGCAACCATTTCCAGCGCCGACCGCGAAGCCAACATTGCACGGCTCGTCGTTCCTCTCGATCCAGAGCTGCCGATCGTCCTTCGCCGGGCCCGCTTGGCGGCCTTGGGGGTCGAGCCGCCGCCAATAGGCCTCGATTGGCTCGTTGTCGAACGCATAAGCGTCGCCGCCGCCGCATATCACCCGCTTGCAGTCGGCGCTGCAGACCTCGGTCGTCTCGTAAAGCAGCGTGCTCAGGACAGGCTCCAGCAGCGCAAGGCGCACCTGATCAGGGTAGGGCGTGCCATCGCTGTTTTGCAGCTGTGCTTCGATCATCTTGGCGACGTCCCTTGCGCCGATCACACGAAGCGTCGCTAGGACGAGATATGCAATCCCACGAATCACTGGCTCCTGATCTATCCCGCCGCGCAGAGCGCGCCCAAAAAGGTAAGGGAGGTTCGCGGTCGCGAGGGCGAGCGTTTCGAACACGGCTTGCGGTTCGCATGCTACGCCCCAGGGGCGGTCGCCGATCCGACCATGGGCGAATTCAGAGACGACGAGCGCGATGCGCTCAAGCGGCCCGATTACGAGATCCTCGCGTGCGTCCCAGAAGGTCTGAAGCGTCCTCGGCGACGTGTAGTCGAACCGATTCCAGAAACCCTCGCGGGCGACTTCGAGATGACCTGCGGTGCTGAGCGCTTGGCTGAACAAACGAAAGACGGCGTTAGGATGCTGCGCGAGCATACGCTCTAGCGAGGACTTGTCCCACAATTTGACCCGCGGACATGGGTGCGACTTCTGCCACTGTTTGACCCAGTCGCGGGTCGGATTGGAGAAGCCGGTGTTAGTCACAACGACCAGATAGGCGAGATCGTCCTGTGCAAGCGCATTGTTGCATGCCGCCTTGACAGTGTCGGCTTCAACCGTGCCGCTGCGACCCTTGCACTCAATCCACCAACGCTGGCCTTCCATCTCACCGTCGGGTGAAGGGGAGAAGAACCAAGCTTCGAGATCGCGTCCGCCGTCGGAGGTTCCCGCGCCGATGCCGCCGACGCGCCACTCCAAGTCCTTGGCTCCGAGCGAATCCATTAGCCAATAGATGCATTCTTCCAGATCGTGGCCCTTGAGGTGCTCGAACGGAATGGCCGATGGCAAAACCCAGCGGGCCACGTCCTTATTTGGGTCGGACGGAGGGCTGGTCATCGCTGCGCGGGCCAGTCACTGGCCACGACCATGCTTTGCCGATCAATCGCATCACTCGGAAGCTGGAGCGCGATGCGCCAAGGATCGCACGTGTGTGCGGACTCAAACTCGAGACGCTGCAATCCCTGTCGGTACTTCTCGCCGTATTGAATCTTGGCCGTGTCTGATTTCCAAACCGGCTCGACCGTAATTGCCAAGGCAATACTCAGGACGACGTCGCCAAGCCGCCTCGGACCGGATGGCGTGTCGACTTCGACAGTCCCAGGATAGGGAAAGCAAACCGAACGAATCACGGGGGGCGCACCCTTCTCGAGCCCAGAAAACGGGTCGACGGCATCCTGCAACTGGCGCCACAGGTCGTCGATCGACCAGCGACGTCCGTCCTCGACATGGTGGAAGATAGGGGCCAACAGATCGCAATCATTGTCCAGTTGCAAATCGCCTTCGCCCGGGCGCGGCACTGTCCAAGGCGTGCTCGCAGCGAAGCGCAGTTCGACGCCGACGAGCGCCGCGCTCTTGTGGGTGAAAAGCACAAAATCGAGATTGAGGTTGGGATTTAGGTCGGCCTCCTCGATCTGGCGCAGGTCCTTGAGCGCGATGCCGTGCACAGCGGCGATATTTCGCGCCGCGGGCGAGAATCCCGAGGCGCTGACCGCGATCGTATGGTCGGCGCCGAGCGAGTTCTTCTTTGTGGCCAGCTGCTCGATCCATGTCACGTCTTGACGCGCACGACGCTTGCGGCACTCGATCGTGGTCAATTTCCCGTCGACCGTGCGCAGCGAGGCGTCGACTTCACGTAGGCGTCCACTGTACCGACACCGTATTCGATCGGGTGAGGCAACGGTCGCGTCACGACCGGCTGCATCGCGTTCGATCCGCGCGACGAGCCGCTCGAAGGCGCGCCATTCGGGATCGATGCGCTGGCGGGTCATTCCGACCGAGCGCCCGTGGCCGGCCCCAGAAACATCGGAAAGAAGCTCTTCTGGTTCTTGAGACGAAGGATGTCGCCGACTGCGATGGTGTTGGCTTTGCGGCGTTCGCCGCCGCCCGGTGTCAGAACCTCGACATCGGGGTTGTCGATGATCGCCTGATGAACATCGTCGGCATGGGCAGGAGTCGAATTATAGATGCTCTCGTAGAAATCGTGCACGGGAATGGCGTCGCCCGACTCCGACACGAGCCGTGGGATGTCCTCGAGCAACTGTCCTAACGCCTGCTGCCGCCCAGAAAGATCGAACAGATAAAGTGCGCCGGTCTCGTGGCGCGGATCGTAGCTCAGCATGTTGAGGCCCGAACGACCAAAATGCGCCTGCGCGCTGCTGTTCTTGTGCAGCACGTTGTTGTAGACTTGGCGCGCGCGATAGAAGTTTGCGAAATGGATCAGCCAATAGCGCCAGCCATCGGGATTGTTGATCGAGAAGGGGCTGACGAAAGGTGCACAATTGCGGAAGGTTTCGAATACGATACGTTCGGCTGCGCCGAGCCAACTTCCTTTGCTCATCGCTCCTTCTAGACTTGCAAGATTGCCCGGCTCGATGTCGAGGTGCTGCAGCTGCGCAGCGAGGAGTTCTGGGTCACTTTTCTGCAAGAACGCGACCAGCGCTTCGATCGCAAATGTGTAGAAGATCTCGACCGACGGGTAGGCGCGCATAATGTCGATCAGCGTACGGCGGTCAACGTGGCTGTGCCCGCACTGGTCAAGATTGAAGAGCACATTGCGGTAGCGGCCCGCTTCGAGCAGCTGCTTAATGGCGGGATAGGCCGCCTCAAAGGGCTGGTTGAGATATTCGACGCGCACATGGAGATTGGGCATCGATGCGGCGATCTCCGCCTGTACCGGTGCCAAGTGGGTCTTGAGCGATTCAAGCGCGTCGGAACTGAAATCGTTGAGGACCAGCAGGCATTCAAGTGCGACCTGACCAAGCCCTTGCGCGGCGCGGTCCAGGTTGACCGTCTCGACGGCGTGCTTGAGCTCCTCAAGAACGATGATAGGCGATCCTGCCGCGCCGCAGCGATAGCGACCGCCCCCGGCGAAGCCGTCGACGATGGCGAGTCGGAAGCGCGACTGCTGAGGCAGCCGGCAGCGTACGACCAGATACTCGAACAGATATTCGCGCAGAATCTTGTGCTTGCGCCGGGAATGTTCCTCAAGTGTCGCGCCTTTGGCCCATTCGTATCGCTTCTCAACCATCTCGTGTTCCTGCACCTGCCCGTTACGGCGCCGCCTCCAGCGTCGGCATCGCGTTCCAGGTCTGGCCACGATAGTGACGACCGTTCGCCTTCTTAGAGCGGCGCCTGTTGTCCTCGCCCCAAGTGCCCCATTGCTTGAAGAAGAAGGCGGTCCCGTAGGTCTCGCACTGATCGTGAATCTCGTCGATCCATTCTTCCTTGATCGGACGGGCCGAGCGGCCGCTCTCGCCGCCGACGATCGCCCAGTCGATCCCGCTGAGATCGACTTGCCCGACCGGCCCGATCAACGGCTCGAACGAAATGAAGCGGACTGCGGCGGCGACCTTTCGCAGTGCGGTGATGCGAGGAACGACGCCCGCATCCTCTACGCTGGTGCCGAGCCAAACATTGGGCAGGATGTCATCGCTGGCTTTTTGCAAAACGTCGGCCATTCGATCGGGTCGCTTAGTCAGGATTTGATAGTGGTGATGTGGCGTATCGCGCATCACCTGCCACACCTCGGCGATGAACGCTTCGCTCACGGCCTCGTGGAACAGGTCGCTCATCGAATTGACAAAAATCTTGCGCGGTTTGCGCCAGCGCCGCGGAATGGCGAGCGCGCTGCGATCCTCTCGCACGACGCCGTTCCAGACGGTTCGCTTGCCGCTCTTGCGTGTCAGCCCTTCATATTTGGTGACGCCCATCGCTTCGAGCCGGCGAGCCATATCCATGGCATAGCAGTGGGTGCAGCCGGCCGACACCACTGTACACCCCGCAACTGGGTTCCACGTCGCATCTGTCCACTCGATCTGTGATTGCGCCATAGATGCTTCAGTTGCTTTCTACACCGGTATAAATTCTGCGGCGTGCCGGGCACGAGATGAGATCAAGCGGAATAGCCGATACATAGGCCAGACAAGCAAGTGCTGGTCGCCTCTGATGACCTATCCCGCTCAATGCAAATCTTTCGAGCCGAGCTTTTTGACCCCATTGGCCCCGACGGAAGTTAGGAGTTCTGGCCAAAGACGATACACCTCAACTAGCCATAGTGGATCAATCGGTTGCAATGAAGTCGCCTCTTCCCCGATTGTCCCACAATCTGATCTGGCTGGATGCTGGAGACAACGAACATTGGGTGAACATATCGATAGTATGGGTACTTGCCAACTGTTTGTCTGCCCATTTCGCGGCAACTCAATCTTTGATCGAAGACGATTGTCGGAGCGATGCTGAAGGATGGGTCTGGCTCGAAAACTGTCGTTCTTTGGTCGGATAGCGCTATGCCGCATATCGCCCATCCTTCAGCCGCCGTGCCATGCCTATGCCGGCGAGCGCGTCCAGAACCGGTCGGACGGTGGCGGCGCGTTTGCCCTTGAAGGCTCGGGCGACGTCTTGCGGGGCGAGGGGCGTGGCGGCGGCGGTGAGGATCGATTGTACGGCACTGACCTGTTCGGGGAGTGAGCCGGGCCAGGGAATGACGTTGTCGGGCAGCGCGGCAGCGGTTTCGTCGAGGTCGAGCGTCTGGGTGACGGGGGCCTTGTAGTCCGGTGCCTGATATTCGGGGCGCAGCCAGCGGATCAGGCCGCGGGCTTCCTCGGCGGCGCGTTCCTTGTTGAGGGCGACGAGGCGTGTGAGGATTTCCTCGTCGGATAGGTCAGCGGGCCAGCCATAAGCTTCGGCGACCAGCGCATCGATGGCCTCGTGATGCTGGCGGATCAGTGTGACGAGCCCGCGATCATGCATGTCGCGCTCAACATCGGTCAGCGCGCGGCCCTCGCGCAGGGTTTCGAGCACGTTGTAGAGCTTGGTGAGGGTCAGGTCCTCATGGCTTTCAAGCACCCGCTTGCGCAGCACATCGAGTGCCTCAGCCTCGGCACGGATTTTGTCCTTGAGCCGTTCGGGGACGTCAGCGGGGAATGGGAAAGGGTCGAAGCAACGCGACTTCACGTACACAGGGTCATCGCCCATCCCGAGCCGCCCGCCGCTCGCTATCGCCCACGCCACATGTAGGCGGCTTGATAGGACACCCAATGCATATGCGTCGTCGAGGGCAATACAGGCCAGTTTGTTGTCGGGCAGGATCGACATCGGCAAAAACTGGAAAACCCGGTGCTTGGCCGTTTCGATGGTGGCGATGTACCTGCTTACCCCGCGAAGAGCTTTACGCAGCTCTGAACGCTGCTCGCCAAACAACCACCAGTTTTCTCTATAGCTGGCGCGGTTGTTCTGGTCGCGATGGGGTTTTACGGTCGCCAGCACATGTTGGTACACCGTTGGATGCCGCTCACGCACCTCGGCTTCGCTCATCCCATAAAGGTCAATCACCTTCACACCGCGAGGGCGTGAGGCGAGGTCACGGCCATTTCGATAGTCAAAGATTACACCAGATTCTTGGCCGTCAGTTCGAATCCTATTCGGGGAGGGGCAGTCAGGTAGCGCGGATGGCTGGGGCGGAAGGATTCGAACCCCCGCATGGCTGGCAGCCTCTTCCGGTGCCAAGATGAATCCATCGCCCATCAATTGAACGCCGCGCGACGCCAGTTTTTCATTAGCTCTGAGAGCGACTGTGGAAGTCACATCAGCCCCGATCCTCAGGTCGGAACTGATCTGGCCGACCCTCTCGGTGTAAACGAGATGATCGGGCGCGCCGCTTTCGTCGGCAACATTCCAGTGATAGCCCGCCGCCTTGCCCGGCGCGGCGACCGTCATGGCGATGCGCACAGCGGCCCCATCCTTCTCGTCCACCCAAGGGTGGTTCGGGATGGCGAACAGCAGGCTCACCCGGTCCTTGGCGTCCATGTGCTTGGCGATTACCCGGCGGCTGAACACCTGCGTGATCGAATTGGTGGTGACGAAGCCGAACCGGCGCGTGCCTGCCTTGCGCACGGCGGTTGCCGCCTTGTCCCACCAGTGCATGACAAAATCGGCGCTCTCAGGTACGTCCGTTGTCGCGAACAGCGCCTTGAAATAGCCATCCCCCAAACGGTCGCGCACATCCTTGCCACCAATGAACGGCGGGTTTCCAACGATGAAATCGGCTTTGGGCCACTTCGCAGCGCGCGGCTTTACATAGCGGTAGACCTCCACCCGTGCCGCCTCGTCGGGCACCTTCTTGCCGGTGACGGGGTGCTCCTTCATCGTCTCGCCGTCCCACCGGGTGACGGGTTCTCCGGCATCGTCCAGCTCGGCTACCTTGTCGTCCCACTCGATCAGGGCATCGCGGTTCTCGATGGTCTTGACGTCGCGCAGGATCGGTTCGGGCGGAGTGCGATCCGCACCGTTCACGCGAAAATGCCATTGTAGGTAGCCGATCCACAGCACCAGCTGCGCGATTGCGGCGGCGCGCGGGTTGATCTCGATACCGAGGAAGTTTTCGGGCGTGATGGTGTGCCCGGTGAGCTCGGCGACATACTGGTCGTCCCCCAGCTCGACCAGCAGATCGAGCACCTCGCCCTCCAGTTCCTTCATGCGCGCCATTGCGACATAGAGGAAGTTGCCGGTGCCGCAGGCGGGATCGAGCACCTTGGTCTGGGCAAGCCGGGAATGGAACGCCTCGACAAAGGCCTTGGCCTCGTCCGCCTTGCCCTCTTCGATCAGGGTGGCGGCCGCCCCGCGCACCCCGTCCCAATCGGCGCGCAGCGGCTCCATGATGGTGGGGCCGATCAGCCGCTCAACATAGGCGCGCGGCGTGTAATGCGCGCCGAGCTTGGCCCGCTCCTTGGGGTTGAGCGCGCGTTCGAGCAGGGTGCCGAAGATCGCGGGTTCGACCTCGGTCCAGACATGTTCGGCGGCCTGGATCAGCACCTCCAGCTCCTCGGTATCGAGGGGCAGGGCAGTGCGCTCCTTGAAGAGGTAGCCGTTGAACTTCCTGAGCGGCACGCCGAGCGCGGGCGAGAACTCGCCCTTGTCCATCGCCGCCCACAGCGCGGAAAGCTGGTGTTCGAGATGTTCCGGGTGGGCGCGCTGGTTCTTGAGGAGCTGGGTGAAGCTGCCCTCGGGGATCAGCTTGCTGTCCTCGGCGAACATCGTGAACAGCACGCGCATGAGGAAGCCGCTGGTGGTCTCGGCATCATAGCCGCGCTTTTCTAGCCGGCGGGCGACGGTCGCGAGCAGATCGGCAATATCGCGGGTGACGCGGGCGGCGCGGGCGGTGGGATCGAGGCTCTTGGGATCGGTCCAGATGGCGCGCAGGCGATCGCGCACATCCTCGTCGCGCAGGTCTTCCAGCATGATCCGGTAGCGCGCCCGGTCGGGGAACTGGGCGTAGGCTTTGCCGGTGCCGGTGAAGTCGGCATAGACCTCGATGCAATAGCCGATGTCGGCGACGAGCAGGAAGGGCGGCCAGCCATGGTCGATGGGGAGCGCCTTGGCGTAGCGTTCGGCCTGGCCCTTGGCCTGAACCATCGCTTTGGCCCATCCCGGCGTGCCGCGCCGAGCGGTGCCACGGGCGACGCGGGTCTTGGCGGTCTGGCCGAAGATGTCGAGATCGTCCTCGCCCATGTCGACCGCCGCCCGGTCAGCCTCGCTGCCCTGCTTCGCTTCGAGGATAAAGCAGCCGCGCTTGTAGCAGTCGATCCGGCCGAAGCTGGTGGTGCCGTCGCCATTGTCCTGAAAGACGCGGCGCTCGAAGACATAGTCATTGGTCGCGTCATCAGCCCTAGCGCCGCGCGGGGGATCGACACCGAGCAGACTGGTCAGGCCATGGATGAACGACTGCGTGTTGGCGAGTTCGGACCCTCCCGTTTCGCGCCACTCGGCGATGAACGCACCGATTCTGTCCTGCCCCATTGCCATCAAGTGCTTGTAGTCACGAGGCAGCGAGGACCGCAATTACCAAGCGGAGAACTAGATGACTTTTGACCGTCTAGGGCGTAAGTAGATGAGGAATTTTCCACCGTCTCATTAGATGGCGGCTAGAATTTTCATCCGCCGATTTCGTGGATGCGTCATTTCTTCTTCCTTGCCTAGAGGCTCAAAGCGTTCATCCTAAGGGCACAAGAAAGGAACGCCCTATGAAAACGTCAAAGCGCCGCGGCCGCCCAAAGGGTTCGGGCCTGAAGGGCGACGCAAGGCTGTTAGATAAGATTGCTGACCTCATCCTAGATGATCCTTCGTTGACGCCGACTGCAGCCATCAAGAAGGCTGTTCCAAATTGGAACGAGACCGTCACTAGGCGGCTGCGAGGGAAGTGGAAGTCGCAAGCCGACAAACTTCTGCTGCAGGCGCGCCAACGGGTGGAGGAGGCTGCACAACTTGATTCGGCGATCAGAGCCCCATCCAGCAATCATGGAAGCTCACCGACGGGTGCTTCGTTATTACAGATTCTTAACTCGCCAGCCTTTCAGCAGGCCTATGAAATTGAGCGGCTTCCAGTTGTTCAAATAGCGAGGAGTCTCCGAAATCATCCTTTAGTCCTGTTGGGCAGGAATTTATCTGAAAATTCCACGCTTCGAATGATTCGAGAAATACAGGATAGTCCGACTTTCAAGATTGCGCGTGAATTGCAACGGATCCGCCCGTGGTCGCAACTCCAAATTGCAAGGTCGTGGCTGTAGCCTTGTTATAACGATGCACCTACTGCGTCGGCTCGCCACGCCGGATTGTACGATACACCGTCGGCCGCGAAACCTTGAACAGCTTTCCGAGGTCGCTGATCGAGTATTCGCCGGTGGCGTGCATCTTGAGCAGTTCGCGCTGCTGGAGGTCGGAGAGCTTCGGTGGCTTGCCGCGGAGCTTGCCCTTGTCGCGGGCGATCTTCATGCCTTCGCGGGTGCGCAGGCGGATGAGGTCGCTCTC
Source organism: Erythrobacter sp. W302b (assembly GCF_046452395.1). NCBI lineage: Bacteria > Pseudomonadati > Pseudomonadota > Alphaproteobacteria > Sphingomonadales > Erythrobacteraceae > Erythrobacter > Erythrobacter sp. W302b. Next base: position 69,757 of record NZ_JBKFDH010000002.1, read on the forward strand.
GAATTCGGCGAAGGTGGCGAGGATGTTGAAGAACATCCGGCCCATGGGGTCGTTTGGGTCGTAGACCTGCTTGCCCAGTGCAAGGCTCACGCCGCGCTTTTCTAGCTCATCGGCGATCGCGCGGGCGTCGGGGACTGATCGGGCGAGGCGATCCAGCTTGGGCACGACCAGCGTTTCGCCGGCGCGGACCGCGGCCAGCGCTTGGGCGAGGCCGGGGCGATCGCGATTGCGGCCGGTCAGGCCATGGTCAGTGTAGATGTGATCCTCAGGCACGCCGAGCTCGATCAGCGCCTGGCGCTGGGCGGTCAGATCCTGCTTGTCGGTCGAGCAGCGGGCATATCCGATGAGGGTGTTGGTCATTTGTAACGGATGAGGCCCCTGTATGAGAAAATAAAGCGTACCATCTTAATGAGAGAGCAGGCAAGCCGGATTGGCGGAGGGGAGGGAGGCTGACCCCTGGCGCCCGCAGAGTGTCCGTTGAGCGATCCCTTTCGGACAACGATCGGCAAAGCTCCATTGCTGTTGCAGAGGGGTGCTTCTGATGGCGGCAACCGCTCGTTGAGACGCATTGAGGTAGCTATGCCACGCAGGCGCTCATGTGGCTACTTTGCTCACTCGTGCCCAAGTTTGCATTTTGTTGAATTTCAGGGGCTCTCCGGCTAGAGTGTTGCCCTCGACCAATTCAGCAGCAGTGGGAGCCCACATGACAGTCCAAGTCAACATCACGCCAAACGGCCGGATGAGCCTCCCAGCTGACATCCGAAAGCGGCTCGGGCTCGTCGGCGGCGGCGCGGTCTATCTGGATGAGACGCCGGACGGTTTGGTTCTGCGAACAGCCGCTCAGGCAGTGGCCCGCGCTCAGGCTTTGGCAAAGCAGTACACTGAAGGAAACCCAGAAGCGTCGGTCGAAGCATTCCTGGCCAAGCGCCGCGAGGATAGCGGAGAGTGAGCGAGATCGTACTGGACGCCTCCGCCCTCATTGCCATGCTGAAAGGGGAGAAGGGCGCCGACAAGGTCGCCGCCGCGATAGCAGACGCCCGGATCTGCACGATCAACTATGCCGAGGTGGTCACCCACTTCATCCATCTTGGCATGCCCGAGCGTGAGGTCGACGCGATGCTCGATCCACTGCCAATGACGATTGTGCCGACCGACAAGGCATTGGCGCAAATGGCCGGGCGATTGCGGGCGGTCACTGCCGATCACGGGCTATCGCTCGGGGACCGCTTCTGTCTTGCGCTGGCGCAGCGTGACGGTCTTCCGGCATGGACCAGTGATCAGAGCTGGAAGGCGATCGCCGATGCCGTCAAAACCAAGGTCGTCGCTATTCGATGATGCTCAGCCGGCGAGGGAAGGGCGGTCGTCGGCCGATCAGATCTTTGGGCGATCCTCTGGAACTTGCGCCCCTATAAACCTGCCTGGCAGATTCGACGCATATCTCGTCGAAACATGACATTCAGGAAACGACCCCTGTGTGGACGTTAGCTTGGTTGAATATCTTGAAAAAGCTGACATTATGGTCCTGTCCGGGAGATCAGAGCTTGAAGCAGCTTTTCTTTGTCCTTGCCTCCGCGCTTGTCTTGGCAGGTGGTGCCGCAGCGTCGGCAAAAGAACCGGAGCCGGCTGCCATCCACTGTGATTTACCTCGCGGATGGTCGGATGTGGCTGAGCTCAATGCGCGCTTCGTTGTGTTCGGAGAATTGCACGGGACCAATGAAGGGCCGGGTTTCGTGGGCTCGCTAGCGTGTGCGCTGGGACGCAAAAACAGCCGTGTGCTTGTCGCGATCGAGCACAATGCAGCCGAAAACGAGGCTCTTCAGTCTGCATGGAACTCGGATGATTTCGAGCAACGACTGCGCAATTTGCTATTTGCCGAAGGATCGGACGGGCGCAGCAGCTCGGCAATGTTTGACCTGCTGGTTCGGCTACACCGGGTTAAGCAGAGCGGCGCGCCGTTGAGCATCGTCGCATTCAACGGGTTCAGAGACGAACAACAAGCGGATCGATTTTCTAGCCTAACCGGGCAGGGACCTTGGGAAGCGGCGCAAGCCGACAATATTGCCACTGCATCAACGTCGCCAACCTATGATCATGTGCTTGTCCTTGTTGGTACTTTTCACGCGATGAAGACTCCGGTCAGCCGAGGCGGATACGACTGGGATCCTATGGCGCTGCATCTTTCGCGGTATGGCAAGACGGTCACTTTGAACATGCGCTATGGGGATGGAACGAGCTGGAATTGCCTGTTGAAGCCCGGTGTCGATCGGACCAAAGGTCCGGTCAAATCCGACGACATCGACTGTGGTCCTCACCCCACGAAGGGGGAGTCGAATCTGGGATCAGAACCGTTCATCAGGCTCGAACAGGCTGATGCGCCGGACCAGCAATCAGCATTCGACGGTTTTTTCTGGGTGGGCGCCATCAGTGCATCCGCGCCAAAATCGCCATAAGCGAATGGCATCCCCCTTTGGCTACTGCTCGACCATAAGCCGCCCTTCCGCTTCCCACCCACAAACGGCCATGCCCCGGGGCCGCGCGCGATCCCGAAAGCGGCATGTCGGCTTTGCCCTGATCGTGAAAAATTTCTGCCGTTCAGCTATCGACCCCTAAGCGGTCATCGCTTTGCGTGACTGGCTTCCACGCGCATGATCTGCACCGCATGACGCCGTGGCTTCACACTAACGGCAAAACTCGATGCTCTTTGGCGAACCCAAGCATTCCCCCATTACCGAGGGCGAGGCGCTGATGCTCTCGCTCTGGGCACTGATCGCCGCCGACGAACCCGTACACAGCCGCGCTTTGATCGAAGCGCTGGTCAGCGAGGCGGCCGCCGCCCCGATGCAGGCGGCGATGGTGCGGGCGGCAGCGTGCTTCCATGCGGTCGGGCTGGCACCGGTCGGGCGCATCGCGGTGCGCTCGGCGAGCCGGGCGGGCGAGTGATGTCGGGCACAACAAATTGCGATTGACTCGCAAATGATAGGTTGTATTGCACGCTGCAATTCATTCTCAATAGGCACTGGGGCAATGAGCAGAACAATAACGGGGGCTTCGATGCTTGCGCTCGCGGTGGCGCTCGCCGCTTCGGGCCAACCTGCGCGCGCAAACGGCAATGACACCGGGGAGCAGGAACGCGCCCAAGGCGAGCAGATTGTTGTGACCGGGCGCCGGGCTGAGGGGTTTTCCGCGACCGATCAGCAGACCGCGACCAAGACACCGCTTGATCTTCAGGAAACGCCGCAGGCAGTTTCGGTTATCACCCGAGAGCTGCTCGATGCCCGCTTTCTGCGCGACCAATCTGCAGCGCTTGAACAGGCGGCAGGCGTAACGGTGTCCGGCGGACCCGGCCCGTTCGCCGGGCGTCCGGGGCGATTTGCGCAGCGTATCATCTTCCGCGGCGTGACCTTGGACGGCGAGGCGGGGACGCGCGAAGATGGTTTCGCGGTTCGCTCGGATCGCTACAGCCCTGACCTTGCAGTCTATGAACGGATTGAGGCGGTCAAGGGGCCGGCTTCGGTGTTATATGGGCAAGGCGAGGCTGGCGGTTTTCTCAACCGTGTCCGCAAACTACCGACCGACGTGCCGAATTACGAGGTTTCGGCTCTTGGCGGTTCGTTCGGCGTGCTGCGCGCGGAGGCGGATCTGGGCGGAGGCTTGACCGAAGGGATCAGCGGGCGTGTCGTCGCGGCCTATGAACAGGGCGACAGCTTTGTCGACGAGGTGGAGAGCAACGTGTTCGTCATCGCGCCGAGCGTGAATGCGCGCCTTGGCGACACAACCAACCTGCTCGTCCACTTCAGCTACCAGCGCGACCGCCACGTTCCCAACCCGGGCACGCCGCTGATCGAAGTAGATGGCGAGTTTGTCCGCCCTGATCTGCCGTTCCGCCAGTTCAACGCGGTCGCACCGGATGTCGACCTCAACGGCAACGATGTTTATGTTGCCACGGCGCAGCTCGACCAGGAAGTGGGCGACGATTGGCTTGCGACCCTGCGCCTCAACTACAACAACATCGACAGTCGCTCGTTCGAGGATCGCTATGGTTTCGCCTATCTCGATGGCGGCGACACCTTCATCTACAGTTCGGTCGACAACAGTGCGGCAGAAACCCTTTCCGGTGAGCTGCGGATCGGCGGCAAGATTGGGGTGTTCAGCGAGGAAGATCACCTCTTGATCGGCGCTGACGGTGTGATCGACCGCGAGGATCGCCAGTTCTCCTACAATTATTTAGGCATCGGTAACTTCCGGAACGCCGACTTCGGCACGTTCCCAGCGCTACGACCAGAAGAGATTCAGGATAATCTGCGCGACACGCTGTTCGATCGCAGGGCGTTGGGACTCTATGCGCAGACCATCCTGTCGCCAGCGCAGGGGCTGAAGGTGATCGTTGGAGGTCGCGTCGACTTCTACGAGCAATCGCTTGAGGACAACCTTACAGGCGACATTCTGAGCGAGCAAAGCGGCAGCGCATTCACCGGACGCGTCGGCGCGGTTTACGAGATCACGGACAGCATCAATGCCTACGGCACCATCGCGCAGTCGTTCATCCCGACGACCGCGCGCGACGTCAACGACAACATCCTCGCTCCGGTTGAGGGATTGATCTACGAAGTCGGCGCCAAGGGCGAATGGCTTGACGGTCGCCTTACGTTGACGGCGTCGCTTTTCCGGCTTGACCGCGACAATGTGCCGATCCCCGACCCGGGAAACCCCCGCTTCAACATCTCTGCTGGCACGCAGCGCAATCAGGGCCTCGAGCTTGAGCTCAACGGCGAGCCGGTGCCGGGCTGGAACCTGAGCGTGGCGGCGACCGCGCTCGATGCCGAATATATCGAGCAGGACGACCCCAATTTCGGCAACCGCCCGCGCTTCACCACCCCGTGGCAGGCCAGTTTTTTCTCGACCTATGAGGTGCAGGACGGCCCCCTCAAGGGCTTAGGCTTCGGCGGCGGCTTGTTCACGATCGGCGAGCGCGCGGTGCTCGACAATAACGATGCCCGCGCTGCAGGGCACACGCGGGTGGACGCCACTCTTTTCTACAACGGGTTCGAGAATATCGAGCTGGGGGTGTTCGTCAGGAACCTGTTTGACGCCCGCTACATCGAGTCTCCGATTTTCGACGTGCGCCTCAGCCAGCTCGGCGCGCCGGCTTCGGTCCTGTTCAGGATCAAGACGAGGCTCTGACCATGTCGTCTGCCCCGATCGCAGCCGGTGGCACCGGGCGAAGTTCGCTTCTTAGCGAGGTGCAAGCTGCGCTCGATGCTGGCGATCCGAGGGGTGCCTTGGCTTTGTGCGGGACCGTACCTGCGGCTGATCCTGCACATTGCGATGCCCGAAGGCTCGCGGCGATGGTTCATGCTGCGATGGGCGACACCTCGCTGGCAAGGTCCGAGCTTGAACATCTTGCCGAATTGGCTCCGATGGATGCGATGACATGGCTTGATCTCGGCCGTGTGCTTGGGATGGCTGGAGCCTGGGAGGACGCGCTCGCAGCATTCCGCCAATGCCTGACCTGCAATCCGCAATGCGCCGACGCGTGGCACAATCTGGGAGTCGCCCTGCGGCATTGCGACGACCCGATAGAGGCGTTCGCCGCATGGAAGCGGGCGATCACGATCCAGTCTGACCGAGCCGACACCTATCTCGCGCTTGGTGGCTTGCTGACCGCGACCGGTCAGATCGACGATGCGTGCATCTGTTTCGAACGTGCCGCGCGCATTGATCCATCGCTGCCGCAGGCGCGGGTCCGCGCTGCCACGGTCACATCGATGCAGGGTGATGTCGAGCAGGCTGCGGCCTTGTTCCGACAATCGCTCTCTCTGGACGCTGGCAACGCCGAAGGGTGGTTCGGCCTTGGCCGCTCGTATGAGGAGCTCGGGCGGGCCGACGAGGCGCGCAGGTGCTACGGAGAAGCCCTGCGCCTCGAGCCCGAGCACCCGCTCGTGCTGATGCATTGCCTCGGCCTTGGCGGCGACTTGCCGGAGCGGGACCTTGCCGAGCGCAGCCGAACGCTCGCCGAAGCCGAAGCCACACCAACGGCCTCACGCTCCCTCATCGCCTATGGGCTTGCGAAATATCATGACCGGCGCGGCGACTTCGGCACCGCCGCGCATTTCGGCACGCTTGCCAACGCGGCACGGCACGCCGAGGCAGGGCCTTTCGACCGCGAGAAACTTGCCGCACGGGTCGATGCGATGATCACGACCTATGATGCGCCATTCTTTGCTGCACGGCGCGGATGGGGCCATGCCAGCGATGCGCCGGTATTCATCGTCGGGATGCCCCGATCGGGAACCACACTGGTCGAACAGATTATCGCCGCCCACCCCGCAGCTCATGGGTCAGGCGAGATTCCCGATCTTTCGCGGATCGCAGGCGAGGTGGCCGGCCCGCTGAGCAAAGCCTGGGAGGCAGCCGCGAGTCTGGAGGAGCGCCGTGCCGATCACGGTGCCCGAACCTATCTCGCAGCGTTGTTGCGCTCACACGAGGGTGAGGCCCGACGCGCGACCGACAAGTCGCCATTGAATTTCTTCCATCTGGCGCTCGCTGCCTTGTTTTTCCCTAATGCCCGCGTGATTCACTGCGAGCGTGACTTGCGCGATAACGCCATGTCGATCTGGCTCGAGAATTTTTCGCCCGATCAGCGCTGGTCCACGAATTTGAGTGACATAGCCGCCTTCGCACATGAAAAATCGCGCCTCATGCAGCACTGGAAGGATGTCTTGCCGCTGCCCATCCTGACCTTGCGATACGAAGAGACGGTGGCGAACATCGAAGCTGCGACACGGCGCATTGCGGATTTTCTCGGGCTCGAATGGCATTCGGCCATGCTGGACTTCCATCAGTCCCGGCGCGCGGTGCAGACCCCCAGTCGCTGGCAGGTACGCCAACCTGCGCACACACGATCCGTGGGTCGCTGGAAACGCTACGTCGAGCACCTGCCGGAACTCGAGCGTCTGGGGCATGGCACAGCGGGTCGAACGCAATGATGCGGCCGCTTCTCGTATGGCTGCACCGTTACGTGGGACTTGCGGTTACCGCCTTTCTGGTGATTGCCGGGCTCACCGGGTCGGCGATAGCTTACTACTATCCCCTCGACGCTGCCCTCAATCCGCAGCTTTACCAGGCGGCTCCGCCCGCTCCGCAGGCCGCACCTCTCGATCCGCTCGAACTGAGAGCCCGCGTCGAAGCGCAGCTGCCTGAGGCCTGGGTGCATTTTGCGCCGCTCAACATCGAGCCAGACCGGACGGTCGTGTATTACGTCGAGGGAGCCGTCGATCCCGTTACGGGCGACCACCGACCGATCCCGGCGACTGAAATCTTCGTCAATCCGTATGACGGAACCATTCAGGGTGCGCGCCTTCCCGGCGATCTTTCCCAGGGCATAGCGCTGAACCTGATGCCGTTTCTGTACAAGCTGCACCACACGCTCGTCATCCCCGGCCAGGCAGGCTCACTGATCATGGGTGTCGCCGCGTTGCTGTGGCTGGTCGACTGCTTTGTCGGGCTGGCGCTGACCCTTCCGCGGCGTGAAGTCGCAACGGGCTCGGCCCGCAACAAGGCATGGATCGCGCGGTGGTCGAAGGCGTGGACCGTGCGTTGGCAGCGGCGCCTCTATCCCTTCTCTTTCAACCTGCACCGGGCGCTGTCGCTCTGGTTATGGGCTGTTTTACTGGTGTTTGCTCTATCCTCGGTCGCGCTGAATCTGCCGCAGGTCTACCGTCCCGCGCTCGAGAGCCTGTTCGAGACCCGCGATCATTATGCAGGCGATCCGCCGGTCGCCAACGAGAGCGCAACCCCGCCTATCGCGTGGGTCCGAGCACGCGAGATTGGCGCGTCGCTGGCAAGGGAGCAGGCCGATATTCGTGGGTTCACAATCGTCGAACCACGCACTCTCATCTACGACCCGCATACCGAGACGTTTCGCTACGTCTTTCGGAGTGAGCGTGACATCATGCAGCTTTACCCCTCGACCACGGTCTTCTTCGATGGGCGAACCGGTGCGTTCAAGCGGTTGAGCCTGCCCACCGGGCAATACAGCGGCAACACCATCACGCAGTGGCTGCAGGCGCTCCATTATGGTGATGTGTTCGGTGGTTTCTATCGCGCGTTCGTGGCTTTGCTCGGGTGCCTGATCGCGATCATCGCAGCGACTGGCGTCGTGATCTGGTGGAAGAAGCGGCGAGCGCGAAAGGCTCGCACCGCCACGGCTGTCTCCAGTTCCTTGACCGGCAATCTGGCACCAGCGGAATGATTACCGCGTGTCCATGTGGCGAGGCACGCTCGCTGGCGCCCGGTCCACGATAGATGCGCGCCGCCCCGCTCTGGATCGCGGCGGCGCTCGGCTGCCCGGCGGCGGTGAGTGCGCAAGAGGCGGGCGAGCCGCCGCCGGTCGATATAGACACCTCCACCCAGGCGAGCGGCGCGCCGCCGATCGGCGATGCCGACAACGCCTATGGCCTGCGCGTCGGGAACGAGGAGATCGGGCTTTATGATACCGGGAGCATCCGCGGCTTCGCCCTCGATGCGGGCGCCAATTACCGGCTCGACGGAGCCTACTTCGCCTTCTTTGCCGAGCGGTCGGGACGCGTCGACTCCTCGGCCGCGATCCAGGCCGGGCCGAACCTCTTCGCCGCGCGCTTTCCCTCGCCCACCGGGGTGGTCGATATCGGCACCGACAACGAGGCGACCCCGCGCCGCAACCTGATCCTGCGCGGCGATGGCTTCGGTTCGGTTGAAGCGATCGGACGCATCGCGGTGCCCATCGGCGGCGGCACGATCTGGGGCGTGGGCCAGCTCTCGCGCCTCGACAACTGGCACGGCGGGCGCGATGCCTTCAGCTATGGTGCGGTCGGTGGCGCGGTCGAACGCGGGTCGTGGCAGGTTCGCGGCGGGGCATCGCTGGGTCATTACCGCGACATGACGGCGCTTGCCGTCTTTCCCGCCGCCGCGCCCGCCGACCTGCCGACCTTCCGTCCTGGCGATGCTGCCGCCCCCGATTGGGCCGCGACCGAGGGCTGGGAGCTGCTCAGCTGGGGCCAGATCGAGCGCCGCCTGGGCGATGGCTGGACCGCCCGCCTCGCGCTCGCCTATGGCACCTTCACCACCGAGCGCGAGGCCTTCGTCTTCCTCGATCGGGTCGATGCGAGCGGGCAGGGGACGCTGGGCGCGAGCGTGTTCGGCGCAACCAGCGGATCGGCGATGTCGGGCGAGGCGCTGGTCGAGCGCCAATGGGACGCGCCCCACGGCCCGGCGCGGATCAGTTTCGCGATCATCGGGCGCGACCAGCACTCCGATCTCGCCAGTGCGGATGATATCACGCTCGGCCCGGCGCGGATCAACGACCGCGCGAGCCCGGCCGACCCGGGCCCGCCCTCCGGCATCGCTGCGACGGACCTCATCCGCGAAGGCCGCCTTGCCGCTTCGGCCAGCTTCCCGCTCACCCGCTGGCTGCTGGTCTCGGGCAGCGTGCAGCGGGTGCACTACACCAAGGACTACACCCCGGCGGGCGAGGCGACGCCGCAGCGCACCGATCGCGAATGGGCCGGGCACCTCGCCGCGACCGTCGCGGTGGCGGAGCGGCTGTCGTTCTATGGCGCGTGGGTCACGGGGCTGGAAGAAAGCGGAAGTGCGCCCGCCATCGCAGTGAATGCCAACGAGACCCTGCCCGCCCTGCGCGCCAGCCAGCGCGAGGTGGGGGCCAAGTGGAAGGTGACGCTCGGTGCCACGCTGCTGGTGTCCGCCTTCGACATCACCAAGGGCGCGCCGGGGTTCGATACTGCGGGCCGCTGGGTGCTCAATGGCACGCGTCGTCATCGCGGGATCGAGGCCTCGCTGGTCGCGCCCATCGGTCCGGTGCAGGTGGTGGCGGGCGCGCTCTATCTCGACGCTGCTATCCGCGAGGCGGGAGGCTCGCGCGCCGAGGTGGTCGGGCAGCCGCGCTGGCGCGGGTCGGTCAATGCGCAGTGGCAAGCGACGCCAAGGCTTGCGGTCGATGCCGGTGCTTACATCCTCGGCGATGCTCCCGCGCGCCGTGACGGCACGACCACCGTTCCGGCACGCGCGGACCTCTCGCTCGGGATCACCTGGGCGCTCGGCAGCACCGATACCGCGCCCACCCTGCGGATCGCGGGCAGCAACCTGCTCGATAATCGTGGATGGGACGCAAACGACGACGAGAGCCTCACGCCGATCGAAAGCCGCGCGCTAAGGGCCTCGCTGGCTTTTGCTTGGTGAGGGCTCGCCAACAACCCTGGCGCATAACACGCGCTGATCTGGTTCTCACCGAGCCAAGCTTAAGCTACTCAGGGTGTTGCGACCAACCGTCAGGAATCCAATCCATATGAACGAGCTCATGAAATCCTTCGAAGGTCTGTGCGAGAGCGGCGGCCTCAGAATGACGGCGCAGCGCCGGATCATTGTCAGGTGCCTTTCCGAGAGCAGCGATCACCCCACCATCGAGGAGCTTCATGCCCGAGCTCAAAGTGCGGACCAGAGCATCTCGGTCGCAACCGTTTATCGGACCATGAATGTGCTTGAAGAGGTTGGGCTCATTGAGCGGCACGATTTCGGAGGGAGCAAAGCGCGGTTTGAGCCAGCTCCCGACGCGCACCACGATCATCTGATCGACGTTACCAGCGGCCAGGTCATCGAATTTGTCGATCCGGAGATCGAACAGCTGCAACGCGCGATCGCCGCCAGGCTGGGATATCGCTTGGTGGACCACAAGCTCGAACTGTTCGGTGTGCCGCTGAAGGTGGATCAGTCAGGCTCGCAATAGTCAGATGCATTCCTCATGGTCTTTGCCGTTCGAAAGTTTACTGCGGGCCCAAGGCTCGCATCGCGTGCAGAGCGGCTTGATCAGGGCGGCAGATACGGCGCGTCATCTACGGAGCCGTATAAGTTCCGCACGGTGAGGCAAGCAATGGGACCAATTGCCCGGCCAGAAAGCTACAGGCAGCACTGCTGCCGGCAAGGGCGGACGGCTTGTTGTTTGCCTCGGAGCTCACCGTCATCATAGGGGTTCCGAACCGGGCCAGGCACACAGAAGAGGAGAGATTTTTCCGCATGCCCGGCCCGGCCGGTGCTCGCAGGGCCCTGACCTGTGCCGCGAACCATGCCCGCAGTGCAGGTGATGCCCGAGGTCTGCATCGCTCTGCACCGGGGCTTCCGCAGAGGCTGGAGGACATTCAGCCTGCGCGGAATGGAGAGACCGCACCGTTCAGTCCTGTCCGCCCCACGAGCGAGGGGTGGTTGTCAGCAACTGAGACAACCTAGGCAAAAGTGCCTCCCTCGCGCGCTTGACGCTGCATCTCGAGCACGGCGAGCTCAAGGCGGTCCTGCAAGTGCCGCGCACGCTGGGTGTATTCAGCGCTAGGGAGCTTTCGGGCGTGGAGCTCACTCATCATTCGCGGCAGATTCCGGGCGATTTCCCGCTTCACCGCGAAGGGGGCGAGCGTACTATCGAGGCCCTCGAGCAGGGCTTGAGCGGCAACGGTCAACAGCCGAAAGGCAGCCTCCTGATCATTACGCATGACATGGTTGCGCGAAGCATTGGAAGCTGAAACGATCAGCATCGAAACCGCGTCCGCTGCGAGGCCTCCGCCCACGAGGGCCTGCTCGAACTGCGTTTTAGCTCGTGAGAGCGCGTGCGCATAAGGCTGCCGGGCATCGTCATGCCTGCGTGCGGAGAAGAGTTCGTTGGCGTGTTCGGTCAGCAGCGCCCATTCGTCACCGAACGGGCGCACTTTCGGCAGTTCGATCCTCTCTGGCCTACCCACGATCAGCGCCTTACGCTGACGGCCGCCAACGACCGAACGGAATGCCGATCATGCTGCGCCCACCGGTCACAAAGGATGCGGGCAGCCAATATCGTGGCTGTCACCGCCGGAATTGTGGCGGCGAGCCAGTCAAAATAGGGATGGGGGTGCATGATGACCGAGGCGATTGCGGAGATTGGTTCGTCAGGATTGAGGGTGCTGGCAAAGCCGGTGAGGAAGGTCATTGTCACTCTCAATTAATCGCTATTGCGAATCACATGCATCTAACAGTTAGGCTGTTTCTGGGCTCCTGGCAACAGGGTGGGGCAGGGCCATCCTGTTCAGCGGATGCATGGCGGGTAACCTCAAGCGGCTGCTTGGCTGTCAGCTTCACCAAAGTGCGCTGATGGCCCCATTGTTCAAACATTGCCCTTCGCGAACCGCGTCCGGCGGCCTTGGCGAAGCGGTCGAATGCCGGGCACATCCGCGGGAGGAAACGGAGGAGCTGCCAAGGGGTCATCCCGATGACATGGAGCACATCCCAGGCGGGAAAGCCCGGCGATGAGTAGAGCACTTCGCGCTCCTCGAACCCCATGAACCGGGCAACGAGGCCCCTGTCCCACAGCGAGCGCATCGCCGGGCCAGATACCTCGGATTGGCAGCGGTAATAGTCCTCCCGCGCTGCCGGATCGCAGGATACATACTCGATCCACTGGATCATTCGCTGCTCAGCTGCCCGGCCATTGTGCTTGGCGAAAAGCATGTCGAGCCCCGGTTGCATCGTCATCAGCGCGAGCCGCCGCAAGGTCTCTGGCCGCGCATCCAGCAGATGCTCGGCACCCGCCTCGAGCGCAGAGGCGTTGCCAAGGATGAGCGCCGTTGCGGTCCAGTCCACGCCATTGTGCGACGCACGGTCGTGAGTGAGAGGCAGAATGGTGCAGGCATCGCTCATAGATTGTGTCGCGCGGCTCAGCACGGAAATCGGGTCGCCCGCGATCGCGAATGTCGCCACCAAAGCGCGCTGGGGAGCGATAAGCCTTCCAGTTTCTGGCTGCCTTGTGCTCACATGCGGCGGCGGCGTCTCGGCCATCTCCCTATCCCTCCGCTGAACCGCGGCGTTCTGCCGTGATAGCAAAGGGGCAGTCCTGCGAATTAGCCGCTGCCGCCTGAAGCGCGTAAATGCCATGGTCGACCTCGATACCCATCGCATCGCACAGGCACCGTGCGGCCCAGCTGATCGCGCCCGGCAAGCCATGCGGGATCGCCCGTGTTCCGCGCCCCGGCTGTAGCATTGGGGCCTGGCGCAAGATCCCGATCAACGCGCGCTCATCAGCCGTAAACTCCCGGTCGCCGGGCTTGCCGGGAGAAAGCCGTCTGCCGACTTGTCCTTCAAGCAGACAGAACAGGCTTGCGGCTGCTGCTGCGGTCTGATCGGCAAATCCGTGTGTCTGGGCCTCGGTGTGAATGTCCGGCATGACGGGCCGGCCGTTCGCACGCGCCGCCGACCACAACCGGAACAGCTGGATGAAGCTTGCGTCCTGCGATCCGGATGCGACATTTGTGGACATCGGGACGGAGCCCTTCTGTTGCGAGGCGTTCGCAATAACACAACTTACTTACTGGTGTCACGCACCAACTTGCTGGGGTCGGGTACAGGCGTGCCTCAGGGTATGGTTCTTGAGATGCGAACCTTGTTGTAACGATGTTATGATGCGTCGGCATGCACGCATGCCTGTGGCTGCCAAATCCTAACCCCGTCCGATCGCGGCGCTTGAAGGTGGCTCGCATGTCACCCTTACGCATCTGCGGCTCGGACATCGCCCGAATGTCGGCCTTGCAGGTCGTTGGTGGACTGCGCGAGGGTGGGCCCCGGCAACAATGCCGCTGCCGATGTCATTTTGTCGGAACTGTCATCCAAAGTTGACAAGACGCGTTAGGGTGTGCATTAAAGTTGGCATGCTGGAGGTTCGTCGCACCGCCGAGTTCCTCGATTGGCTGAGAGCGTTGCGGGATGTGCAGGCGCGGGCCCGGATCGCCAAGCGGATCGATCGTGTTGTCATGGGCAACTTTGGCGACACCAAGCCGGTTGGCGAGGGGGTGAGCGAATTGCGCTTTACCTTCGGGCCAGGGTACCGGGTCTATTACACCCGGCAGGGGGATATCGTGGTGATCCTTTTATGTGGGGGCGACAAAGGCTCGCAGGAACAAGACATCGAGCGGGCGAAAGCCTTGGCGAAGGAGATTTGACAATGGGAGTCGAAACCAAGGTCTGGGACGCGGCCGAAGTGCTCAACACGCCGGCGGACATCGCGGCCTATCTCGATGCCTATCTCGAGGATGGCAGCGCTGAAGAACTGCTTCGAGCGCTGAACACTATCGCCCGGTCGCGCGGTATGTCGGCACTTGCGCGGGATACCGGCATCAGCCGTGAGGCGCTTTATAAGGCGTTCAGCGATAATGGAAATCCGACACTCGACACGCTACTGCGGGTAATGAAAGCTCTTGGTGTGCGACTTGCCGTCGCAGCTTGATCGGCGCGATGGGTCACATCATTGGAGCATGGTAAAGCACTTCGATCCCTACGACTTCATCATCCGGCTCGAAGGTCAGATCCTCGGGATTGAGCCGGTTATCAGCCGGTCGCTGGAATTGCCGCGCGACCTCAACTTCGCGCAATTGCACGAGGTGCTGCAGGCGGCCTTTGGGTGGACCGACAGCCATTTGCACCAGTTCATCGTGGGTGGGTTGGTCGTCGGCGCTCCCGAATACCTCGAAGAGGATGCCGATGGCCCTCTGGTGATCGAGGCGACCGAGGTGCGCCTGCGCGACCTGCGATTTCCTTATGGGCGCGATGCGCAGCTCGAAATTCTCTATCAGTATGACTTCGGAGATAACTGGCAGCACCGGCTCATCTTGACGCCAATGCCGCAAGCGGAAGGCGTCAAATATCCTCGCTGCATTGCCGGATCGCGCAGCTGTCCGCCGGAGGATGTCGGCGGAGACATCGGCTATGAATCCTTCCTTGAGGCGTGGCTTGATCCTGACCATGAGGAGCACGCCGACAATCGGCGCTGGGCGGGACGCAAGTTTGATCCGGAGCGCTTTGATCTTGAGGCGACGAACCGCGCAATCACGCGAGGCTTGCGCGTAAGTCGCGGCGATTATCGGGCGCGATAACTATAGTCGACGGCGCAGCTGTGAAAGAAGCTGCTCCACAAGCGCGCTGGACACAGTTTACATGGACAGTTAAGGTATCGGTATTTACATAATGTATGTTATCAATCTGGAAGATTGTAAGCGCAATTTAGAAATGTCACCCTCCGCAAGTTAGAGATGTCACACCTGTGGCGTTTCGTGGTCCGAGTGGCATGTCTTCCTGCATTGCGGGAGGACGCGCTTATGACGGTGTTGGCTATTTGCCATGGCGAGCTTACACGATATGACACGTTGCGGCGGTTCGAGCGCGGCGAGCTGAGGATCGAAGATGCC
The DNA here is from genome assembly GCF_046452395.1 of Erythrobacter sp. W302b. Lineage (NCBI taxonomy): Bacteria > Pseudomonadati > Pseudomonadota > Alphaproteobacteria > Sphingomonadales > Erythrobacteraceae > Erythrobacter > Erythrobacter sp. W302b. The sequence continues at coordinate 85,002 of NZ_JBKFDH010000002.1, forward strand.
GTAATGCTGCTCGGCGTAGGTCGCCGCCAAGTATATCGGCTGCTCGGCCGGCTCCGTAGAGATGGACCTGAAGGCCTTGTGTCCTCGAAGCGCGGTCGCCCAAGCAACCGTGCTTTCAAAGCTGAGATGCGCACCAACGTTCTCAGTCTGGTGCGTGAGCACTACCATGATTTCGGACCCACACTCGCCGCTGAGTATCTTGCCGAGCGCCACGAGATCAGGATTTCGCACGAGACGCTGCGTAAGTGGATGATTCAGGATGGCCTTTGGAAGGATCGTGATGCGCGCCGGCCGCGCCCCTATCAGCCGCGTTATCGGCGGGACTGCCGCGGTGGGCTGATCCAGGTTGATGGTTCAAAGCACTGGTGGTTCGAGGATCGCGGACCTCAGAGCACGCTCTTGGTGTTTATCGATGATGCGACCAGCGAGCTGATGCACCTGAGGATGGTCGAGAGTGAGAGCACCTTTGCCTACATGGATGCGATGACTGCCTATATTGAGGCGCATGGCAAGCCGGTAGCGCTCTATTCTGACAAGCACGGCGTGTTCCGCAACAACACGGCGTCGGCCAATGACGATGGCATGACCCATTTTGGGCGGGCGCTGGAGAAGCTCAACATCGACATCATCTGCGCTCACTCGCCGCAGGCCAAGGGACGGGTTGAACGCGCCAACGGCACGTTGCAGGATCGTCTGGTCAAGGCGATGCGGCTTGAGGGTATTGCGACCATCGCCGAGGCCAACGCGTTCCTGCCGGGCTACATGGCGCGGTACAATGAGCGCTTTGCCAAGGCGCCCTTTGATCCGCGCGATGTGCATCGCCCCCTCGCCCTGCATGAGGATCTCAAGGCGGCGATGGTCTGGCGTGAGCAGCGCACTGTGACCCGGGCGCTGACGCTGCATTACAACAAGATGCTGATTATCCTCGATCCGACCGAGGTCAGCCGGCCTCTGGCGGGCAGGCGGGTGGATGTGTGCGAGTATCCTGATGGCGGGCTGGAGATCCGGTACGGCGATGACGTTCTGCCCTATCGGGTGTTCGACAAGATCCGGCAGGTGAACCAGGCGGCCATCGTCGAGAACAAGCACCTCGATGCGGCCTTGGCGATGGCGAAGCTGATCCAGGAACAGCTGCCGCCGAGGAGACGCAACCTCAATGAGCCGAGCCGCCGATCGCAAGGCGCGCACATGTTCCCCGATCCGCAATCGTCACGAGAAGAACCGGTCAAGCGCAAGCGCGGTCGGCCTCCCCTTCCCCGGCTCACACCGATCGAAGCGGTGCGCCGCTAGTTGGAGAGCATGTGAGGGGGCCCGCTGCCTTCGCAGCGGGTCCGGGGTTCTTTGATCGCCAAGGCAGCGCACCAGCGGGGGCTGTACTCATAACAGTGTTGGCAACGAGGCATCGCTAGGTCTTACGGCACGCGGCGGAATCGACTGACTTACGCTCGCCAATTCAACGCCATCGCACAACAGTGCCGGTTCGCAACATTGCAGTGCCAAGATCGCGGCCATCGTTCAGCCTGCAAGACGCAACGACCCGACCGTAACTTTGATGCGAAGCACGGCAGCGCATTGGCGGTGCAGACACCTTTACGTGGCCAGTAGAAAGATTCCCCTTGGCCCCGCCCAGAAGAGCTACCAGAGCATCGCGGGCCTCGACCCCCGAGGAACGTGGACAAGGATGGCCTGCCCGACAAGTTCCGTCGAGTTCGCGTGCGGCAATGCTCCCCAATCGGATCCTAGGCCCTTCCGCGCACCAGATCGGACCGTCTCCATCCCAAACCGCAACCGGCGTGCAGATGAACGCGGCACTTGCGGCCAGCGTCAGTAAACTCATTCTGCGTGTCTTCCCCTCAAATACCAGCGCCAAACCCTGCCTTGTCGGTCTAACGCACACGCGGAGGCCACATCCGATCGCCACAAGCAACCCCGGTTCCAAGGTCTGCTAAGCAATTGGCCCGTGCAGTGATTTGAACATAGGCTTGAAATTGGAAGACTCTTGGTCCGAGCTGCCCCAGTTGGGGTAGCTGATCACGACAAATCATTGTAATTGGCTCGCCCCGCGCGAACTGCTTTGGATGCATCATGCGGAACGAACGGGGACTCAAATGGGAAAACGAAATCTCGCAATCGTTGGCACCCACCAAGACTATTTCGTGGATATGTATGACGAACGAATGGGCGAAAACCCATCAGTCGTTTTCGGATGCGCATCCCCGGAAGATGCCGCCACGAGTTATTTCAGGGACGTTTTTGAAAACTCAAATGCGCTCGTCCGCGAGGCAGTCATCGGCGTATGGCTAGCAAGTGAGGAGCCTGAGGTGGCCATCATTTTCGAGGCTTATGCGACTTTGACTCCCTGCATGGCGGCAGACGCGGAACCTGGCGAATTCGATATTGAGTTGGATGTGCGCCAACAGTCATAGTGTGCGGGACGCGCGCAGGCGGCGTGTGCAGCAGTCATGCCCGGGCAAAACACAGAGCATTGGTTGACAGTCGTGCGATATTCGATCAGGAATCTTCACGGTTTGACCCCCTTGCCTGCCGCCAAGCTAAATAGGTTTTGATCAATCCTTCAAACTGCCCGCGAATCCAGTGGTCAGATCGATTAAATGGCGACCGATACGACCCCCTGGAGTTCGTATGGCTATCCTACTGCCGACATCAGAGAATATTCGTCTTCTCAAAGCCACTCTCATGGGTGATTTTGAAATGCGCTCTGCGCATGCTTCTGAAGCGATTGCCGCTCTCATTGGATTTCGATCCAATGCGGCTTACTTGGCCACTTCCAATCATCTGCCCGATGTGACGGTTTACGAGGTGGATTTCGACGCATTTGAAGAGCGCTCAGTTCATCTGGGTTACGACAGAGCGTCATCTGAATTTTTGCGTTTCCTGTTCAAAGGGATCCCATGGCCTAACCCCGCTTGGAAAATGATCGACAAGCGAGATTCAGCCGCTCGCGATGCTTGGTTCTATGAGTGCCAACGCCGCAAGATACCGTTCTTGCACGCGGCAAAGGCAAGAAAATACTTCTCGGTCCATTGGGACCATATCAGCTTGGATTCTGATTATGACCAGATGATCAGACAGTCTGCCGACGGGGAAATGGCAAGGGTTCTGTTCCGAACCTATCAACTGATCGCTTCTGGCCTTGAGCCTAAAAGCTTTTTCGATGGCGGGGCCTTGGTGGGGGAGGTGACTGGCTTGTCTGAATCAAGCGCCCGGCAGATTGCAAATGCCTTCGCTCTCCTGCTTTTTCCTGGCAACGTGCAATCTGCTTTGGCGGCATAAGAAGATATTGGAAGCCGCGGAACCAGTGGCTTCCAATACGCCACAACTCCATCAGGCCGAAATTCTGAGCTCCGCTCGCGTCGTGCAACACGCCAGTGGTTCAAATCAGGCACGCTGCGGTGGACTTCATCATCGCCAGAAGCCGTCCTGTCTCTTGCCGTGCCGGTTGTCGTAATTCTCGCGCTGATCGTAGGCGCTCTTGCGGATACCCACCTCGACCCGCTGGCCGCCGACGTTGCGAATGTGGAGATCGCGCAGATCAACCTTGTTGCGCTGCGCCCAGTCCTTCGCCTCGCGCTCACTCCCGAAGGTCCCTGCGTCTTCGTAGTCAAATGCCATGTCTGTTCTCCTTCCTGATGATGATGTTGAAGGCCCGTTTCAGGGGCTTGGCCCGACCCTGTGCAACGGTAGAAAGGCATCGGCGCCCTGTTCCCCAGGAGGAGCCGCCCGCTTCGCCACCAGCCTGACAAAGGCGGCCGCGATCGTGCCCACCAGAACTGCGACAAGGATCACCAGACCTATCGCCACCAACTCGGCTGCCATTTTCTGGTTATCGAGGGCGGCTCGCAGATCAGCGCATCCCTGAACCCCGTGCGTATTGAGGTCGCAGACCACAAAGCTGTCCCCGCCAGCGGCACGCGCAATCTCCGAGAGCCCTGCCTCGTTTACCAGATTGCTCAGAGTCAGCTGCTGCGCGAAGTGAACTTCGAGCGTGTCTGAAGGCGGTTTGCCCGCTGTGGCATGGGCAATCTGTGTCACGATCTTCCTCCTATCGGCTGCGTTCGATGTTGCGTTCGGGAACGTCCAATTGCGGCGTTGCCCGAAGGCTCGCCGGATCGATCCGTGAGGCAGATGCTTGCCTGTCCTCGGGTGCCCTCAAATGATCGGGAATTGTGGGGCGGAACTCGCAAGCTTCGCGGCCGCTGCGCTTCGTCTCGACCTGCTTTTCGCCAAGGGTTTCGAGCGCGCTGGTCTTGTCGCCCGGATTGCGGTCGATCTGCGCCAGGAGCCGATCGCGGTCGTTGGTGACGATTGTGATGTCGTCGCGCACCCGGGTCATCATGACGAGCGCCAGACGCTGGTTTGACAAGTGCCGGGCTGATGAGTGCATCTCACCGATCGCCATGTCGCGGGTGTCGCCCTGCGCCTGATGCATGTTAATCGCATAGGCCAGCCCCAGGCGCTCGAGCATGCGGTCATTCTGCTTGAGTTCTACGGTCTCGCCTGCCTTGTTCTCGAGCGTGACGATCCCATCCCTGATTCCGAGGATCCTCGCCTCCTCGGACTTCATCAGCCCCCTGGCATCATCCTTTTCGGTCCAGCGGATCTTGTCGCCTTCGTAGATTGTCTCCTTGTGCTTTTCGGAGAGCCTCAAGGCATCGCGCTTGTCCGAAGGATCGATCGCCGCCGGATCGAATTTGATCAGCTTGCCGCTTTCATCGCGCAGCATGACCCGGCCCTTCGCGTCGATGCCTTCGACATCGTATCGGCCCCGAATAAGCCCTCCGGGTGCGTTCTGGCGCGTCACTTCGAGCAGCTGGCCCTTGCTGTAGGTCGAGGCGTAGCGCAGCTCCTCGCGCGTCGCATGGGCCGGTAGGAGCGTGGTCAGCCTCAGCCCTTCCCCTTGGATCGCCCCTTCTGCCTTCAGGCCCTGCTGGACCATCCGGTTGAGTTCGCCGCGCGCCGCACGTCCTGATGAGTAAATCGCGGTGCGCTCGCGATCGTCCGGCGACAGCTCCAGCCACTTCTGCGCGGTGACCTTGAGGTGTTCTGCGCCTGCTTCGACCAAACGCTCGCCGAGCGAGGCAAAGCTTTCCTTGAACATGCCGGCGCGCACCAGGCCCGCCGCTTCTTTCATGTGCTCGGTGCGCTGCCGCAGACTGGTGTCTATGCGAGCCATTGCGGGGTTGTCGGACTGGATCAGCGAAAAGCTCTTGCCCGCCTCGATCGGCTGTAACTGGGCGCGGTCTCCAATCATGACCAGCTTTTCAACCCCAAGCCGGTTGGCGATCGTGAGCAGGTCATTCATCGGCTTGTTCGCAACCAGCGACGCCTCGTCCAACACCAGGACTTTGCCGCGCAAGGCTCCGCGCGATGCCTCGAACTTCGGACCCGAGCCCGCAAGCGCGGGCCGCAGATGCTCATTCACAAAGGATGAGACGGTTCTTGCGGCGATTTCCTGCCTGACGACCTCTCCGTCTGGCCCGCGGATTTCCGTCCCGGTCCGAAGATCACTGACCATCTTGTTGGCAAAGGCGAGGCCGATCACCTCCCTTCCCTCCTGATGCGCCACGCTCGCAATTGCCGAGATGATCGTCGTCTTTCCGGCACCTGCGACACCCTGGATCACGACCGTGCGGTCCTTGCTGGCGAGCGCCAATGTTCCGGCGGCAATCTGCTCGGCGTTAAGGTCATGCGTGCCCGCGACTTGCCGCAGGCGCCCGGGGGCCTCGGCCGCTTCGATAATGGCCTGGCCTGCACCTTTTCCCGCGGCGACATTGGCCAGCGTTGCCCGCTCGATCTCGACATGTTCAGGTGTGGTGTATTTCTCGGGCCGGCCATCGAGCCTGCCGCTCTTGCCCTCAAGCACCCTCCCGTCGGCCACCAAGACGCCGATCCGTGCTTCCACCCCGTCAGCGGTCACGCCTTTTACGCCGAGGTCGAGCGCGGTCTTGACCAGGTCGCCCCGGGTCCAGGAGGTTTCGCGTTCGCCGATGATCCTGATCGCAGAAGCGGTTGCCATCTCAGTGCGCAGCTGCGTGGGCGTCAGGGTGATCCGTTGCAGGCCATTGGTTGTCAGTGTGTCCGCTGGCCGGGTGTAGAGCTTCACGCTGTCGCGGAGCACGCTCAGCGTTTCCTGCACCCGCTGAGGCGATCCCAATGGGCTTTCGCGCGCCTCCGAGCCGCTTTCCCGTGCCTGTTCGACCAGCGCCTTGGCATCGAACCCCAGCCCTGCAGCGCGCCGAGCCCATTCCTGCCTGAGCGCCAGCTTGTCGTCCGGATTCAGCTTGGGATCGCGGGTGCGCTTGGTGATTTCACGCAAGGCTTCTGTGTCGTTTGCGCTCTTCCCGAGTTTCTCGGCCGTCGCCAGAATGGTCAGGCGACGCTGGCTGAAAGCTTCGATCACATCGCGCGCCACGCCCTTGATCTCGAACTGGCCGTGCTTGCCCGTGATCTGGGTTTCGTAGCCGAGCTTCTCGAGGTTCGTCCGCAGCGCGGCGTTGTAGATGGAGCCAAGGACTGTGTTGTTCTTCCAGATCTCTCCGTTCCAAAGCGCCTTCCAGTTGCCAGCCTTGTCCTGCGTCATCGCAGCAATGACAGCATGGGTATGGTTCTGCGGGTCCAGCGCCCGGCTCGTGTCGTGCTGGAACAGGGCATAGAGGAGCTTGCCTGTGACCACGCCCTCGCCGTTGGCATTGCGTGATCGATCGCGGGCCTGCGCATAGTGCTTCTCGAGATAGGCCATGGTCGCCTTGACCGCGGCCAGCTGTGCATCGAGGATCCGCTTGTCTCCGCCCAACTGCGCCAGCAGGCTGGCCGATTTCGGCATGGAGAATGTGAGGTCTATCCCCGAGCGGCGGTTTGCGTTGCCATTTACGACCGTGTCATCGGGCAGTTTGCCATCGAGGACTTTTTCGAAGTCGTCCTTGGCAACGGGACCAGCAAGACCGAGTGCTTCGGCGCCCTTCCCGCCCCATTCGCTGAGCTCCGCAGGGCCATCGCCGACATAGTAGTCGTCCTTGGCGAAGTAGTTTGCGGCGCCGCCTGCTGATGCGACTGATGCGACCGAAAGCATCTCAGGCTACCCTTGCCTGTTCGCGCCGGAGCATCGGCCCTGCACATTGCGCGCAGAATAGGGGGCACACATGGCAGGTCTGTCCTGCCGCGCTCATCGCCCAAGCTCCTGATCATCGTCAATGGAAGGGTCCTGACGGCTCTGCTTTTCGTTGCCGATGCCGCGCATGTTTTCTCTGGAAAGCTCGCTCTCCTGCGCGTCTGCCCTGCTGTTCTGCGCTCGCCCCTTCGGCCCTTCGATCTTCGTCTGCGCGCTGCGCTCTTCACTGTCGCGCATGGCCAGGTTCTGCCGCTCGCGCTGGTCCTTTTTGCCCGGGCGGTGATAGCCATAGAGCTCCCCTTGCGCTGGCCTGCGCTCGAAGTCTGCCCTCTCTTCTTCATCCTCGATCTTGCGCGCCACCTCCTCCTCGGTCAGTTCGCGCTCAGGGTTCAATGGCCCTTCGATCGCCTCCCTCAGCTGCTGCGCTGCCCGCTCAGCCTCACTTAGCGCTACCTCTTTGCGATCTTTCGGCTCCTTCGGCGCGAGGTCAGGTTCTGCGCCTTCCCTATCCCCACCCCCCAATTCCGCGCCATCCCCTGACGGTGGTGTGTATTCGGCGGCGCGCATGTCGGTGACACGCTCGAAACCCTTTGCGCGGGGTTCGTAATCTTTCCACGTCAGCCTGATCCGGGCAGCGGGGAAACCGTCGGGGAATTTCACGAACCCGTGCATGCTGGGCAGGTCGCTGATGTCGACCGGCATGACGAGTTCTTCAACGTTGGTCCGGGGCGTGATCGTCGATGCGTCGCGGTTGTCATTGTAGCCGTAGGAATAGGCTTCATCCATGATCCGGACCTGACGGTTCCCTATGAACTCGGAGCATCGCCGAGACGTCTCGGGATCGGCCGTCTTGAGGATCAGTTTGGTGCCCGCCAGCGAGGCCAGATTGGTCGCCCCGTTCTCGCCATAGGTTTCTTCAAGCTTGTCGAAGGAATGCATGCCAAGCACGAAGGCACCGCCAAACGCGCGCGCGGTCTGCAAGCCATGATCGATCGCTGGAAGGCGATGCAGCGCATGGACCTCGTCGATGAGAAACCACGTGCGCAGGTCGCGGCTCCTCCCCATATGGAACAGCGCATTGACGGCTAGGTCCATCCAGAGTGTCAGGAGGGGGCGATTGAGGACCAGGTCCGGGTGCGTGGAGGTAATGAAAAGGATCGATCCTTCCTTGACCTCGGTGGTCATCCAATTCTTGATCGAGAAGCCGGTTTCACCCGGAGGAGGTTCGGGCAGGAAGCGGAAAACATTCGCATTGGCGATGAAGGTGGTCCGGATCGACTCTGCCATTTTGGCAGCGGCGGGTGACATCATCGGCCCTGCAATCGTGCCTTCAAGTTGCGCATGGATCGTCTTCAGATCCGACTGCATCAGGAAGTAGGAAAGCGCGCCATTTGAGCGCACGCCCATCTTGATCATCTTGACGCACATCTCGACGAACAGGGTTCGTGCCGATTTCTGCCAGAAGTCATCTTCCGCGCTGTGACCGCTCGGAACCAGCGCCGTCGCAGCGCTCATGAATTCGGCGTAGTTGTCGCAGTCGTTGAAGATCGACCATGGCACGCAGCGCCGGTCCATCGGATTGAGGATGATGTCCGTCTCGGCATCATAGAAGCTCTCGACGAAGGTGCCGGTCAAATCGAAGATGACGCAGCGATGACCGCGTTCACGCGCCTGCGTGACGATCTTCTTCAGCTCGGTTGTCTTGCCGGCGCCGGTCGTCCCGATGAACATCGCATGGCTTTGCTCAAGGCGCCAGGGAACCGGCACACCTGCGAGACGGTAAGGCGCATGCAGACCTGCCCGGACACGGTCCTTCAATGGCTCTTCGAGGATCTTGTCGGGGTCCACTGCCGGCGTGCGCTTGCGGCACTCGCTGACATGCGCTTTCCAGTTATGGCTGGTGATGGCTTGGGCCAGTTCGCTGTGTGTCACAAGCACGGCACCGCGCTCGTGCCGCTCGGTCAGAATGTCGGTGCCGCGCCGTTTCGAAAAATCGACAAACCAGACGGTCAGAGGCACGCAGATAAAGGCTGCACCGAGACCTGCGGAAATGCCGACCTGCACCGCCTTGGCCCAAGCCCTTTCCACGGCAGGATGATAGGGCACCATCGACATAGTGCCTTGCACCATCTGACCCGACGGAAGCGTCAGGTTTACAGGCTTGTTCGGATTGAGCTGCACCCATCCCCAGACCTCGGCGTAGAGCTTCATCAACACGAGCTGCACCTCGTGGTTTTTGAAGGTCAGACTGACGAGGATGCACAGCAGTACAACGGCGGTTCCAATCCAGACGTAGAGGGGCATTCTGATGCCCGCCCAGGTCATCAGGATTTCGTGGTGGAACAGCTGCGACCCGCGCGTGAAATTGCCTGCGTTCCGCTTCACTTTTCCGCGCGCGGAAGCGTGGGTGAGAGTGGCAGCTTTTTTGCTGAAGCGGATGTCTTCAGCCATGATGTTCTCGAACGTTGGAGAGCGCCTGAGCGATCAGGTGTTCAGCATCAGCCGGATATTGTTCCTGAACGATGAGCGAGAGCGCAAGCTGGGTATGCTCGAGGATCGTGACAGCCCGCTCGGCATTGAGCGATAATCCCGCCTTCAGGAGAGGAATGCCCACTTCAAGGGCAATGCGGATGGCTTCAGACCGCGATACACCGCGGCTTGCCGCAAGTTGATCGACGACGTCGATCATCCTTGGGCTGAGCGTTACACCGACGCTCTGGAACTGTTTCTTTTCCACTACCACACCTTTTCAGGCGTGGTTCGTCTATCGCAGGTTGGAGTATATAGCGCTGCATCGTGCTTGCCAAGAGCGTCGGCGATGCAGCCCGGTGCAGCGCTATGGCATTGGTTTTTATATGCTTTATTTAAGCCTTGAGCATCCTGCAGCCGACTGCACCGCCCGAATTGCGAGCAAGATTTCAGCTAACCAATTGTGAAGTATGCAGAATGTCGCTGCATCAGCCTACCGCGCAGCGGTGTACGGTGTGCAAAAAATCAGGAACTTGCGCCCTGTGCCAGGTCCATTGCCGTTGGGGGGTCACTCGCCCAGGTGGTTCTCCAGTAGTATTGCGCGAGCGAGCCTGACTCGCGAACTTACCGCAGGCGTTATGTCCGCCTACAGCGGGAGCTGTGGGACGACAATGGCTCTTGGTTTGGCCGTGGCGATGGCTCAAGCAGGCCATGCTCCGCGACGAAGTGGCGCGAGAGCAGCAAGCAAAAAATTGCCTCGAACAGACCCTGCGATTGGTGCATCGTCGCATGGTCTTTCAAGGCTTGGAGGAGTGCGCAATGGTATCGAAACTTGAACGCGAACGGTCTGCCCTGGCAGCAGCGGAAAAGGACCTGGAAGAGCGCAGGCAGAAGCTCGCAGAGCTTGAGCGTGAGGAAGCAGAGCGAGAGCTAAATCGGCTGATCAAAAAGGTCGGTCAGGATACGGCGATTGCCCTTCTGGAGCTGGCCGTCAAGGTGAAGCCAAAGGTGGCGATTTCTGCCCTCGAGAAGCTTGGCGGGTGAGGTCTGGTTTTTGTCGAGTTGGGCGGCGATGACCACCGCCCTGTCTCGTCAGAATTCATCAGCCATCTTGCCGGTGGCGGTGTAGACGATCTGGTCGATCAGATGCATCGGCAGCTCGCCATAGTCTCCTTCCTCGATGAGGATGTACCCGTCCGGGGTCTCGACGACATGGACGTCGAAGAAGGTGTGGTATGAGCGCCGCTCGGCTTCCAGCGTTTTTTCATCAAGGGCGATGATGTTGGGGTTGATCTGACGAAGCACCGAAACGTCGTCTTCGTAGCTTTCCGTTGTGTAGCACATGACCTTGCCTCCTGGCGCTCGGCGGCTCGTCCGCCATGCCATGAAACAGCGCCCCGTTAGTGTGCTGGTCACCGGAGCGAAGCGTAGGCTTGACCGCTAATTTTTCGATGGTGCGGAAGCCGGCGCAGCACGGCTTCTCGGTCGGGAAACTAGTGGTTGACCAGTATGCTGGCGGGGTGCTCATGGCGATGGTGGTGGACGGGCCTGCGGCAGGAGGCATGCGTTGCCAGCGACTTCGCGAAAGCTATGCTCTGGAGCGTGGCTGTTCGGAAATGGCGTAATCCCGCCGGCATGAAAAAAGGGCGCCGCGACAGCGTGCCGGGCACCCTTTTCCACCTCGATCCTGCAGGAGGCTGTTTGCAGATCGAGCGTTAGATTTGGCGACGAGTTCCGCCGATTCCTGGCTGCTCGTGAACTGGTGGCTAGGTCGTCATTAGCTCCATTCGAGCAGCGGATGTTGCTCTCCACAATCGGTGGCGGCAATAAGCGCGAGGCTTTCGAAGAGCGGGGTGATTCCTGCCTTGACGAAAGCCGCGTAAGTCCGGTGATCCGCGAGCGCTGTCGCAAGCTTCTGCAGGGACAATTGGCCAGATTCATTTGCATGACGGCCAAGAGAGGTGAGCACCTTTGCCGCAAGGTCGCTGCTCATTGTGATGTCACCTACGAGAGCGATGTGCTCGCTCACCCGCATCGTGATCGGCGCATCGCATTGCAGGTGCTCGATCCGCAGCATTCGTCCAAGAAACTGCGCTTCCTCGACGATCGCGATCATCTCCGGACGATGGTCGAAGCATGATGCGAACTCGGCGATCGCAAGCGCGTTGGCATTGATCTCGAAGTTCAGGGGCGCGGCCAGAAATTCGCCTGGATCAGCATCGATTGTACTGTTGGCGGTGTGCAGTCTGCGCATCAGCGCGGCGAGCTCGGGCGGGCGTATCTGAGCCGGTACCGAATGGAGCCTTGTCTCGATATCCTTGACGCGGAATGTGACGAGCATCTTTGCCTCCTGTCGCTGCTCGTCTCCTCCATCCCCCTTTCCTTTCTCACTCCCCGAGCTTGTGGATCAATGTCGGCAGATGGTTCTGGTTAACCTCAAGGATGGCCGGTCTACCCATTGTCCGGGTGTAGCAGTTGGCGCTGCAGCGATGCCCGCAAGATGCGAAGCATCGAGCATGGGCAAGTTGCGCGGAGCCAAGGTACAAGCGCGGCTGATAGATTCAGGGATCGCGATGCTCGCGTCAGCGGGCGAAGGGGGTTCGATGCCCCCAGAGCCCGCCCCTTGCGCAAAAGAAGAACGGAAGGCCCCGGCATAAGCCGGAGCCTTCCGAAAAGCGCTCAGCCGAAGGTGCGCGAGCGCGTTTGCGCCTGATCGCTGATGCGGCGGATGTGCAGCGGCACGCCAGCCTGACGGAGGCGCTGTGCAAGGTTCGACTGGATGCCGGATCCTTCTCCGATGATCGCTTCAACCGGGTTCAGTTTGACGATGCTCTCGTTGCGCAGGAACGGAGCGCGGTTGCCGTGGCGCTGGTCGGGAACGAACAGGATTGTGTTGACCCCGTTCTGCTGCGCCCAAGCACCCGCCATGGCGTCGACGCCCTTGCGCATGCCGGTCGTGCCCAGGACCATGTTGGGGATCCGGGACTTGATGTCGTCGAGGATACCCCAGATCATCGCAAAATCGTGCCAATCCTTCTGACCACCTGACACGATCACCAGCGGGCCATCGGGCTGGAACTGCGCCCTGCGATCCTTGGCGCGTGCTGCGAGGAAATCGCGTGCCTGCACCTGGCTTGCGGTCACCCCATTCTTGCTGACTTGCGATCCCCGAGCGGCCGTGAAGGGGCGACCGGTTTCGACGCGGTAGACGTCTGCTGCATGATCGCGCATTGCCTCGAGCGCTTCGCGGCACCCTTGCAGTGTCTGGCAAAGCTGTTGTGTTTCCTCGAGCTCGACAGCGTAGATTTCCGAAGGATCGAAGTGGCGTGCCATTTCGCCGAGCTTCTTTGCAGCATCGTCCTCGCGTCCTTCAGCCAGGCGTGCGGTCATGTGAAAGGAGTTGACCATCCCCCAGGCGAGTTGCTGTGCGAACTCCTCCATGCGCGTGTCCTTGAGGACATCGAAGATCGTTCCGATTGCCATCTCCACGGCGCGGCGCGCCATGTCGGGATCCGGCATCTCGGCGGCGATTGGAGCCTCGATGATGTTCAGCTTGGCCAGATCGCTGTGTTCAAGAAACGCCCCGTCGTAGGATTCCGTGATCCCTTCACGTGTATCGGCGAGATTGATGCGTGCCTGAGCCAGATCAGCGAACGAGTTGAAAACAGTCATGATAGCCTCCGATTTTTGAAATCGTCCCCACATTGGGAACAGCCAAAAACCCATCGGGCCGGACGAACCGTGTCAGGGACGGCGAGCTCGTCTCGCCGCCGCCATGGCGGGCGTGGGGGAACCGATTTTCTGCGTGGTGGCTGGCGCGCAGCGACACAGCCTCCCCGCTGAAAATTGGGGGGACCGCGATCCTTGACTAAGGGGCGACCGCCGATAGGTTTCGGCAGGTGTTCCTGTGTGTGTGGAAGAGACGTTCCCGCCCCCGAGCAAGAGAGACGAAGGCAGGCCCGGTCAGGCGCATCAGCGCCACGCCGGGCCGCCCCTTCGGCCCTGCGCAGGGGTTACAGCGGGAACACCACCAATCTTGAGAGGCCCTTTGGCGGGGCTGGTCGGCAGGCGACAGACTGTCGGGGACGATGCCGCAAGGCCGGCAGCGCCGCCCCGCGGGCGGCGAAGGCAAGCACAGCGACAGCTTGAGCCGATCCTTGACCGGACGGGCGGCGGCGCCGGGGTGCGGCAGCGCAGCTCCCGCGTTCATCTAATGAGCCCATTGCCGGGCCCCGCATTGGCGCTATGTTCGATTGATGGCCGTCTGGCAGTTCGTCATCAACCTGATCCCCGCCTCCGCAGCGCGTATCGCAGGGGTCGACGCTGCACGGATGAGCCGCACGCAGCTCGACGAGGTTGTTCTGGCGCTGCCAATCGCAGAGGCGAAAGCGCTATTTGCGAAGCTCGACATGTTGCTGCCCGAGAAACCGCGATCCTACACCGGTCTTCGGGTGTGGGGCGACGAACCTGCTGACGACATCCAGGTGAGCTTCGATGAGCAATTCATCGAAGAAATCCAGGTCCGCTTCGATGTGGCAGATCTCTCTTTGCCGTTGATCGGCGGGGTCTGCGACCTCGCGCGGCGTTTCGACTGCGTCTTTGCAACGCCTGAAGGTGCGATCATCCAGCCAAGCAGGGAAGCTGTTATCAGGACGGTTCTCCAATCGGACGCAGCGCATTTCGTGCAAGACCCGCGCAGCTTCATTGAAAGGGCGGTCCGTCTGGATCTGGAAGACCGATAGGGTCCGCACCCCGTGAGGAGCAGCACCGATACTTGAAGCGGACGGGCAGCTTTGCTTACTTTGCCGCTGAAAGCGGATATTCGCAAAGCGACCCCGAAGCGGACGATCGGTTCGCCGTTTGTCTCACTGTAAGCTGGCACCCAAGCTTTCGCTTGTGAAGGGTGTCTTCGACAGCGTAGCAAGCCGTTTCACAATTGCCGCCTTCCATTTCATTGTGTTCCGCTATAGTTCTGAAATGTGGCGTATAAAGGCTCAATTCACTCCAGTAGATGGCCGCAGATTGTTGGCGCGGTGCTGTGCCTCGTCCTTCTACCCGCAGCCTGCATCTACGATAACCAGCGCAGGAATGAGATCCTGGCCGAAAGGAGCCGGACCATCAGTCGGCAGCTTCTGGCCAAAGCGAAAGTCACATCGATAAATCCGGATGGTCGGATCGAGCTGAAAGGCCATGTCGAGCTTTACGGATCTTGGTCGAAAGGCCACCAGATAAAACTCTCGGGTGAGACAAGCGAAGACCGTGGGCGACATGCCCAGATATGCGATGCATATTGCTCTACCATCTTGCTGCTTCCAGCTGTCAAAAGCGTCACGATCAAATGGGCCAACGGAATTTTTACGCGCTTCAGTCTGCGAGGCAAAGGCTCATGCACGGTGCCTTCGGAAGAGCTCGCAGAGCCGGATAGCCTTGCCGATTTTGATTCGAGAAAATGGGTCCTTGCGGGCAAGGAGACCGTCGATATCGGCGAACTAGGTCGCCTCGTATCTGAAAACGGTTCAGCTCTCGTGATTGCCTGGAAAGCGCGCCTGGCGAGGGATTTGTGCGTCCAAGCAGACTTTGTCGAACAGAAGCCCGACATCGTTCTCGACAACATTGGATTGCGCATCGACCCAATGCGATTGTCGCGCGACCAGCTCAAGGACAGTTTTGTTGCCGAGCCGGTGCGGCGCGAAGGCTTGATAGTATATGATGCAGACCGGGTAATTGTTTTCCGCCGTGCATTCGCGATGACAACGATCCTGGCACAGCCTTTCACTAGATCATTATATATATCGAGTGATTTCAGAGATATAGACATGATGAATGTGCGCGATTTGCTGACCGACTTTCCTGCCGAGGAAGGTGCAGCGCTATCGCGCGTGATGTCTGAGCACACCAATATTCTTGAAGGGCTCGATTGGCAGGGTCCAATTGACGACCTCACTTCCGACTTGCGCAATGCGCTCGCCAAGCCAGCGCGGACCAAGAACGACCCGGCAATCAAATCCGCGCCTATCTGGATAGAATCTCTTGCAACGCGACAGCCCGATGCCGAGGAATGGGCCTTGCTGGGAGCTTTAATCGCAGATCTACGGATCCAAGACTTGAGCGGCGTCTCCGACGTGATCCGTCGAAATCAAGAGAATGCAGTTGTTCTTGCCCCGTATATGAAAAAGCGAATAGCCGCTGAACCACGGAAGAGTGATTCCGCGCACCTCCTGTCTTCTTGGCTATGTGAACTAACCGATGAGTGCCCGGATATTGATACGCCCTAGCAAGGGCAAATTATGATGAATCAAAAACATCGATTTCCATCCCGCCGAGTTGTCGGTGTGCGCCGCGTATGTTGGCCCACTCTCAATCAATGCTTGACCCGAAATGCTGGAATCTGAACCGCACGAGTTTGGGGGCAACGCATCCTAAATAGCCGCCCTTCCGCTCACCACCCATAACCGGACATTGGGCAAGCTGACAGCATCGCCGAAAAGCCGCATTCCGAGTGAACCGGCGTCTCTCTCAGACGTCTGCTCCGGGGATGGCTCCCGCAGGAGCCGCGGTCCGACAGGCCTGTTTGGTCGCTCGCCGAGGCGGCGGCTCCAGTCGCCGACCGTGCGCGCGGCAAACAGGCGGCGAGCGGCGGGACCGAGAGCCGACGGAGCTATTAGAAACGCAAGGCCCGGGCGAAACCCGAGCCGCTGGAAAAGCTCCGCTTCTTATGGTCGCAGCGCGTAAGCGCGGTGCGCGGCCAAATGCGTCAGCGATCATCACCCGAAGGGCCGAGACCCTTCAGGGGCTCGGTGAAGCCCCGGGTGCGCGAAGCCCCCGCGAAGACGGGGGCCGCAGCGCACGTAGCGGAATAGAGCGCGGTCCCGACCGAAGGTCGGGAGACGTCGCGCTGCCAGACTCTTCTCAGCGCTACGGTTGACGAGTTCGTTCTTATAATGTTCTGCCGCTGTCATGGGAAGCAAGCGTCTCGACACTGTCGCCGATCTGGTCCGGCATGGTCTCAATGCGCAGGTTGAATGCCGCAGGTGCCGCCGCGTCGTGATCATCCCGGCGTCCAGGTTGCGCGATCAATGCTTCGCCAAATCGATCCCGATGAAGCTTGCCGTGGTCGCGCATCATTTGAGGTGCAGCTGTGGTCACCGCGGCGCACAGATCGATGCGACAGGGACAATGATCGACCTAGGGTCGTGAGACGGGACCTTACAGGGTGAAGCCGATATCGCAGGAAGAACGGCAATCCTCGGGGATGCCAAAAGCACGCCGGCAGGTTGCGATATGGCTGCTTCGGGCTCATCGGCGGGCGGGGATCCAAGTCAGGGATCGAGTGACCTGCTTATCTTCGAGCCGAATTGCTGGATCAATGGACCGATCGTGTCCGGAACCGAGCTGGCTGTCGTCACCGTCGCTTCGATCGGATAATTGCTGCCCGCCTGGTTGAGTGCGACCGCGTGGAACCGGTCTGCCATATGGATTGTGGCTGCAACCACGGCGAGACAGTCGGCGTGGGCGTCATCGGTCCGTCGGCGCTGCAGCGTCGCGAGGTCACAGACCTTCAAGTCAATCGTCAGCGTCCCATCAATCGTGGCCACCCTACGCTCAATTTTCATAAAGGATCGCAGTTCGCTGCGATCGGTCTCGACCGTCAGGACAATGGTTCCCTTCGGCCTCAGGTCGTCCGTGAGGCCGCCTCGTTTGGCGAAGGCGGGGTCCAGCGTATCGCCGCTCACATGGACCTTCAGCGTGCTGGATTGCTGTTCATGCAACCGCAGTAGCCTCGCCAGCAGGTTCGATGTCGGTGAGGCAAAATCATGGGCGGCAATCCGCCCGGAGGGATGGAATTTCGCGATGAATCGGGCGTCAACGGGCTCTGGGATTCCGAATTTGGGAACCTCGATCGATGCGAGGTGCGGGATCTCGTGGCTCGTTTCAATTGCAGGGTCATAATCAGGATGGGTCGTGAGGATCGGGGCGTTCATCTCGACCCCGTTCTGAATGGTGTAGATCAGCTGACATGGCGCCGGGATCGTGCTGAGGTTCCTTACGTTAATCATGGCCCCAGTGAGGATCGGCGCTCGCCTTTGCCCGAAGGCGAGATAATCCATCGCCTTGTCACTTTCAGCCATGTAGACAGGAGGCACATAGTTCGGGGCAAATCGCCGGACAAAGGTCAGGCAATCCCTGAGATAACCCTGAAGGTCGTTCGCGTAGGCTGGACCCCGCGAGGCTTCGATGTCGAGGTCGATGTCGCCGACGAGCGGATCGCCGCGCATGACGCTGCCGTAAAGGTAGACCCTGTTGATGCTGATGAGACGATCGGGATCGGCATTGATAGCCACAAATCGTTCAAGCAGCTGGTCGAGGATGGCACGCGCCTTGGTCAGCTCGGTTTTCACGACGCTGCGTGAATGGGCAACCGCCCTGCCTGTCGGGGTTAGATCGGATCGCTCATCGTCGAGCAAACCAAGCAAGCCTGCGATTTCGAGGGCATGCGATCCGTGGATGAGGGTCGGAAAGACCGAACGTAGGCCGACAAAGGAGCCGGGATCATTCGTTCTGGAAAGAGATTTCAACCCTTCCTTGATGTTCGTGACCGGCACTCCCCCGATGGCGAACTTCCGAGGGAAGGTAATCGACATGTAGCGGATCCTCCTGGTGGCAGTCTTACTATGGCGTTTGTCGTCCTCGGTCAGGATGGATTTTTTTGGCCGATCAGGCTGGCGATCTTCGCCTGTGAAGCGAAGCGAGGGGCGGCACCGCGGTGCCGCCCCTGCTGGTCACAGGAACTCGACGTTCTCGGCGATGATCTCGCAGCCGTAGCGGTCATTGCCTTCGGCGTCCTGCCAGCGCGAGTAGTGGATGCGGCCCGTCACGGCGAGCTGATCACCCTTGGCCTTGTGCTGGCGCAGCGGGAGCCCGAGGCCGTTGAAGACGGTGATCTTGTGGAATTCGGCATCCTTGACCGGGTAGCCGGTCTCGGGGTCCTTCTGGACCTTCCCGTCGCGGATGACGGGACGTTCGGTCACGAGGATGAGTTCGGTGATGCGGGTGTCGCTGCGATCGCGGGCGACGGGATCCTTGGCGAGACGGCCGACGAGGTTGACGATGTTCATTGCAAGAGCCTCCTTGGTGCCGACGGCTCGTCCGCCGGTGCCCTTATCGAGCCTCGGCGGGAGAGCTGGGACACCGCGCGCCTTCGCGCGCGGGAAACCTCGGAAATCGAGGTGGTGCGGGCAGCCGGGCTTGCCGGGCAACACGGCTCGCATTTCTGCAGGTTGGCCCTAAGCTCGACCAGAGAGGCAGGGGCACTGGGCGGCGGACGTGCTGTTGGTACTGGGGCGGATTGCGTGCCTGGACATCAACCTCGCCGCGTCTCGGCTTGCTGTCACTGGCGTTGATCGCAGGATTGATCATCCGTCCTTGCCGAGTTCGGGGAGCGAATAGTCCCTTGGCGGCAGTCGTCCGGAAGACCTGACCTTGGCTATTTGGGGATGCCAATCCGCAGGGTTGCCGCCATTGGCCTCGCGTTGATGCACAATCGGACAAGGCCCCCAGGGGGCCTGTCTGCCTGAACGGTGCGCCAATCAGTCCCGATCGACGGGAGCTGCTCCCCAGGCTGCGATGGCATCGATGATCTTTGCCGTGAACCGCGGTGGGAAGCGTCCGGCAATGTACCCGGGCTGCTTCATCAGGGGCCTGATGTCGAACCCGGGCCAGGTGAAGCGGCTGAATTCCGAAATGACGATCGCGCTACCGGGAGCAAGCCCAGCTGTGCGCGCAATCTCATCGGGGATCACGATGGCGTTCTTGCGCCCTTCGCCCTTGGTGGTGATCGCGGCGACCAGATAGCGTGACCCATCCACACCCACGACGACGACGAAGCGTTCCTTGACGCCCTCATCGCGGCCCCGTCTCTGCTCTTCCTCGAAGAGGTAGACGTATCGGAGGATATGGCCTGCGGCGGGGCGGTCAGTCTTCCCAGCGGTCATTGGCGAGTTCACTGTCCGAAGGCCGTGCATTGGCAAAAGCCTTGCGGTCTGCTTCGGTCATGTCGGACGAAGCGACAGCTTCGATATTCATGTGGCCTGCGATCACGCCGCGCGCAGCCTCTTCGAGATGGCGGAAATACTCGCTATCTGCGATCACATGCCGCTCGCGGCCATGGCTGGTGAGGACGACCGGCTGCTTGGTCGCAAGGTCGAGGAACTCGCCGGTGTTGTTGTGAAACCGGGTCAGGGGAATCCTGGGGTGCTCATTGGCCGTCGCTGGCATGGTGGTATCTCCTCGCGGCACCCAAAATAGCAATTATTGCCAAAATAGCAAGATTTCTGCGGGGACGATTGCCCCACTAGCCGTCCACCTCTGTTGCCGGCAGCACCGGCAACAATGGCACGAGGCCCGCATCAATCGCAAAGCCCAGAGTCCTTGCGAGGCGGCAGGCTCGCGCGATTGACCCGTCTGGAACATTGAGCGCCTTTTCAATGTGCCCAAGGGTTTCGCCAGCGCCGGGCTCACAGACCGCGTGAAGCTTGCCCACCTCTGCGGTGATAGCAAAGGGCCAGGTCATCGCGACACCGACAACCCCTTCATCGAGAATGAGGAGAGTATCGCCAGCAGCGATAGTCTCGTCGGTCTGCACGGCGTCGTAGGCATTGCCCGTAGAGGCGAACGCATGGATCCGCCAGGCGCTGAAGGAGAAGCGCTCGCTATCCGTCAGCATGGCAGGCCCCCTTCTGAAAAGGCGCGCTGCGCCGCTTCCGGAAAGGCTGCGGTGAGGTTCCGGTGGAGCGGCCCGGAGGACGCCGGGAAGAATGCGCCGGTGCTGCTCTGCCGTGTGATCCGCAGCGCGCTTGCGACGGCATCCACGACGAAACCTGCAAACTGATCGCTGGCCGTCAGCTTGCCGAATTCAGGCGGTGCAAACCCGGCCTGATGCCAGAAGGCGATGCCGGTCTCGAGGGTCTCGAGATAACTGGCATGGCTGCCATCGTCCTGCTCATTGTCGATGCTCGCCTCGACTGTCCGGTAGGTCCCGAAATCATGGGCGTTAGCCTTGATCCGCAGGGTGATCCCGGCGGGCGGAGGCCCGGCGACCGCGATCAGCGCAGCCCTGTAGAGCGTGACTTCCGCCGTATTCACGAGGTCGAAGTTCGGGGTGTGGCCGATCTGCGCGCAGTCTTCGTTCCAAGGAGCCCCGCCAAGATCGAGAGTCCAGTTCGTGTGTGCCATTCAAGCCTCCTTTGCCTGAATGGCACCTCCCCCTTCCCTCTCGCAGGCCGTCTTCACCCGGCATATCTGTTGAGCCCGACAGCAGGCTGCAAAAGAAAAGGCCCGCCCGCGACAAATGCGCGGACGGGCCTTCCCGATGTGACCGGCGCGGGTCGCGGCACCGGTCACGGGGGGGGGGGCTTGTGCCGGTCAGGCGTCGACGCTCGCGCGCGTCTTGCCCTTGGGTGCCGGAGCAGTGCTCTCGCCCAGACCGTCGCCGGTGGCAGCGGCGCTGTCAACGCTGCGGTCGCTGGCCGGTTCGTCGCCGGTGGCGGTGAGCGGCGGCAGGGCGCCTTCGCTCTCGCTGCCGAAGCCGTCGAGCGAGGCCTTGGGCTTCGAACGGCGCCAAGCGACATTGAAGCTCCCATCGTTCTGCTGGAACATGGCGACCGGGATCGGCGCCGAGAGGCTGGGATCGTCGATCTGGCCCGACAGGAAGCATTCGCCGGTCTCGTTCGACGAGTATTCCCACAGCGCACCGATCTTGACCCAGCTGCGGCGGTCAGCCGAAAGCGCCATGAGGTCGAACTTGGGTGCCCGCTCGTTGGTGGATTCGAAGGCCCGCAGAGCGACGGTCGCACTGAAGGTCAGGGTGGTGATACGGCCGATGTGAACGCCTTCTGCGTTGGCCTTGAGGGTGCCGATGTTCATGTCGAAGTTCTCCTGATGCCGTCCGAACCCCTTGTCCGGAACACCTTCTCCCATCCCCCCTCTCCTCCGGGCCCCTGGCCCGGCCCGTGCGCCAGCCACCGCAGGCGCGCGTCATCCTGTCCAGCCCAGAGGGCTGAGGAGTCTCGATAGGTGGATTGGAGCTGAACCGGCCCTGCTTCGAGCCAGGCGCGGTCTGTACCGCCCTAAGCTTCGGGCTCGGACCCGTCCTTGATCTGGTTGAGGCGCGCCATGAACGCCTTGGCTTCCAGCTGATTGGGTCCATCGCGCGTGGCGAGGCAGGCCATTCTGTCGATCTCGAGCTGTGCGGCAAGACTTGCCTCGATTTGGCAATAGGGTTCGAGCACGCGGATTGCGTCAACTGCGCGGGGGAGCTCGCCGAAATCAGTTCCGACCCATACGAGTTCGATTTCCTCCCCGTCTTCGTCAGGGAGGCTCAGAACCTGCGCGAAATAGGTCTGAAGTGGACGGTCCCAGCCAACATAGGCACTTGCCGCCGCAACTCCGTCACGAAGCGGCACTTTGTGTCTGCTCATGCGCTTTTTACCTCCCCATCAGGTTTGGGCGGCTGCCGGGTGACGCAGCGATATCCCTGTCTCTCACAATGATCAGTAGTCCGCTGGCCGCATCAGCGTGATGACGCGCCGTGTCATCGCTGGATTAGCCGGATCCTCGGACCCGAACGCCAGTTCGGTGTCGTAATAATCGACCTTCATCAGCACCTTGATGCCATCGACATCCATGCTTGCAAAGTCTCGCTCGGGCGAATCCGGGGCGAAGGTGCAATGGCGCAGAGCGGCCATCAACCGGGCCTGTGCCCGCATGCTTTGTGCCACCGTGTCGCCGCCGAGTTCGGCTAGAAGCCCGGAGGTCATGACGATGCGGGCCATGCGGTCACGGCCCTGGCGTGCGGCATCATTGAGCAGCGCGATGCGCTCGGTACGCTGCCGAGAGCAAGAGAGGTCGGATGTGTCATGCATTGGAGGTCTCCTCCCGATCAAAGGGGCGATCAGCGGGCAACCGGACGGCCTCGCGGGCTTCAGCCCGCAGGCTGACAAGCGGAAAGCTGAACATCGATCGCGGTCCCGGGGGCAACGGTAATGGCAACCTGCCGGCCCTTGGGAATGACCCACAGGATGCTGGCGAGCGTGTCGCGGATGCGGGCCGCAACGGCCTCGTCCTCGCCGAGCAGCACCCGGGCCGCGAGCTCGCGGGCATCGCGCAGAAAGTGCTCGTGCTGGGTGTCCCAGGAATCGGCCTCGCTGTCGTCGCTCGCGCAGAAACAGACGTTCTCGATCAGATCGACCAGCGTTTCGGGGGTCAGGTCATCACCCGGAAGATAGGCAATGCGGATCTGGTCGATGCCGCTGTACCAGCCATCCTCGCCGACGACGAAGGCGACATCTGCTGGGATCCGTTCCTCGCGCTGCGTTTCGCTGGCGCGGTGGAAGACGCAGAACCTCAGCTCGATCGTCTCGGCACGAACATGGTCATCGAGCGGAGGGAAGCTGCCGTTTTCGGCGATGACGTGATCGCGCTCTCCGGCTGCAACATAGAAGCGCACGTTGCCGAGCTGATGCAGCGCGTCATACCAGCCATAGCCTGCGTATGCGGGATGGTTCTCGACGAGGTGCGGGCGCAAGGGGTGGTCGCGCAGCGCGCGCTCCAGTCCCTGTGCAATATCGGGCTCCAGATCCGCGACAAGGATCGTGTCCGCACTCGTTGCAATTTCTTCATACTCGACATTGACGTTGTCGCTCTCCGCGATGGCAGCATGCCAGCGGGGCAGGCAGGGGTCGGCCTCGGGCAGGGCAACCCCCAGATCGCGCGCTTCCTTCCAGTTCTCGAAGGAAAGCCGGTGCCGGCCTTTGTGCGCCAGCGCGGCATAGATCGCGCGCTTGCACGCTGCCTGAAGCGCCGCAAAGGCGGCGTTCTCGACGAATTCCTTGCGCGCCGGAAGCACAAGGGCAAGTCCCGGGGTGGCGCCGATATCGAGCCGGGCATGGTAAGTCTTGCCGCCGAGGCTCTCCGAGACGCTGGCAAGCTTGCGGGTGAGCACCATGGAAGTTGGTCGTTGGGTCCTGGTGATATTCGCGGCCCTCGAACACGCCGATCTGGCTGCCGTTCCACTCGCCGATGTGGATCGCCTTGGCGAGGAAGTCTTCGCGCGGCATTTCCGTGCCATTGAAGAACACCGGCAGTGGGTAGAACTTCGCGACTTCACGCAGAATCCGCTCGGTCGTCTGCTCGCTCACTCCGGGCATCAGGAAGGTGATGGTCGTACCGACCGGGCGAGCAAGGGGCCGCACGGCAATGTCCTGCGCGCCCGTCCAGCCATCCGCGGGGACATGCACCGACCATCCGGTGTCGGCATTGGCATGACGTGAGCTGATCCGGGTATCCTTGCCCGCGAGGCTGAAGACGCCCATGCCTGCCGGGTCTTCGGCTTCATGGATGCGCTGGTTCCAGCCCGAATCCCCCAGCGCAATCATGGTCTGGGGATCGGCGACCCCGGTTCCGTCGTCGACCAGTGTCAGTCGCGCCCCGTCCTGATCCGCGCAGCAGGCGATATCGATCAGGGACGCGCCAGCGCGCCGACTGTTCTGGAGGAGCTCGCCGAGGATATCGCCGATGGTGCCGTTAAAGAGGCGCGTGACTTTGGTGATCGTCTTCGGGCTGACGCTGGGTCGGATGATTGTCGGGTTCATTTCTAGGGGTCCTTCATCGCACTGGTTCGCCCTTCCCCTCCCCCTTCCCTTCAGATCGGCGGATTGATGCCTGGCCGGAGCCGGGCGGCGTGGGCCTGCTCTTCAGCCCACGCGCTTCGGCCGCAGATCCTCGGGCGTGGGGATGATCTCGTGCGCCGTATCGCGCAGCGCCGTAACCTCGCCGCGCGCGGCGTAGAGGTCCTTGGCAATGAGCGCGCAGACTTCGGCCTCGCCATAGGTTGGCCGGCCAAGGTGATCGACGCGCTCGACTTGTCGGGCAATCACGCCGACTTTGCCTTCCGGCACCCATTCGGCCCAATCGCCCCAGGCGCTGGTCGTGCAGAATTCGCCGATCGCGGCGATGTAGGCCTTACGCGTCCGCAGGATCGTGGAGGCATTCTTCTCGACGGCCTCGCCGGTAAAGGCGCTGAAGCGGTCCGGATGCCAACATTTGGCGGTATCGCGGGCAAGCTGCAGGAAGCCCGCGGAGCAGGAGCCCTGCCCTCCAAGCTCGTTGGTGAAGGCCAGGATCGGCAGCGCCCAGTCGCAGTCTTCCTCGTAGGAAGCGCCCTCGATCGTTAGCGCCGCTGGCATGGCGGCCTGTCTCTGATCGGACAGAATGATGCCGCCGTGGCTGGCGGTCATCACCGACCAAATCCCAGGGCCAAGCTGATCGGCCTGTTGGACAGCACCCCAGATCGATGTCGATGGGCGCGGCGAGGGAGCAAAGCATGTCATGAGCGAACTCTCCTTCTTCAGGTTCGCTCACATTCTCCCCCTCCCCTTCACTCGAGAATGCGGCGGGCTTCGCTGATAATTGCCTCAGGCGTCACGCTGCTGACGGCCATGGATACGACAAGCCCGGCCTGACCGAGACGCTCGCGCTCGATGCTGCGAAGCTCAAGATAGTCAGCATCATCCGACTGCAGGATCTGGAGTGCGAACTTGCACTCCACCCCGCTATGCTCATCGAGCAGCGCCACCAGGAAATCCGGCCTCGCCGAGCCCGCAGCCAACGTGATGTCAAAGAGGACCTTCTTGACCGCCATCCTGACACCGAGACGGCGCAGTTCATACTGGGCCTGTTGGAGCGCGCGCAGCACTTCGCGATCATGGTCACGCTCGGCGGGCACGAACTGGTTTCCGCTGAAGACAGGCTGGGCATAGGCGCGCAGCGCCAGGTATCCTTCGCGCCGGCTGTGCTCGCCGACGACGGCCAGCACGAGAAAGGGTGGCTCGACCTCGGCCCGGATGATCCCGGTGTGCTGGATGCGATTGCGGATTTCGACAGTTCCGAGCCCCGTCACCACCTCGCTCGATGTGACCTCGCTCGCTTCGAGAAGCAGGAAGGCCTGCGGCGCAAACTCGGGCGGCCAGGTCTCGGCCGCGGCCCGCAATCGGGCATGGACCCGCCGTTTCTCGTAATCGATCGCGTTGGTGTACAGATGATCCGACAGCCGGATGCCCGGCGCGATTTCGAGGCCCTCGGCGGCGCGCTTGAGGTGGCGCATTTCTTCGCTGATCGAGCCTGCGCGCCTGCCACTGGGCGGTAATTCGCGCAGGATATTCGAGCCAGCGCGTTCGAGCAGCAGCCAGAGCAGCTTACCAAGGCGCGGGATGGCGACGCCGCGTGAACGGTCGTCAGGCTCTATGTCCTCTGGCTTCTGTGCAAGCTTCTCCGGCGCCTTTTGGTGCGCGCTGAACAAGCCTTTTGGCAGGCCGATGGCATAGAGCGAGTCCTTCATGGTCTCGCGGATGCGCGGCGGCGCCTGCGGCAGATGAAACGGGCAACCGGGCTCGTGGCCTGGCCGCGAGGTGAGACGCCGTAGGTAATAGGTTTCCTGAAAACTGAGATAGGCCGCGCTCATCAGCGGCGGTGGCCGCTCTGCCCCAAGGCAGTCGCAGGCGATCCACTTGTGGTTCTCTCGCGCGGTCGAGACCAGTGAGACTGAAGCACGGTGGTCGGCCTCGCTGCCTCGGCCTGTATACCAGCGCACCAGCGCAGCCTTCAGCTCGTCGCTGATGGCGACCCTGCCGGTCTTTCCTGTGGTGTCCTTACCTACCAGCCACATGCATGATGACGCCTTGACCCTGTCGTTTGTTCACGGTATGTTCATAATCTGCAGGAGCCCATGAATAATGAACAAGGTCTTTGATATCGGCAAGTTCGACCTCGATATCACGCTGCGCGACGCGGCACTTGATCCGAATTGCCGTCCAACCAAGCGCATGCTCGCCAATGCCTCGATCGGAGTGGAGCCGTTCGATGCCTATTACTCGGCGCGCGAGCTCTACGAGACCTTGCAGGGCGTGTTTCAGGGCCTGCCCAATGCCAAGGCTCGGCTGACGCAAATCCTGTCCTGCCATTGCGATGACTATCAGCGCTGCCTCTACTATGCGCTGGCAGGGCGCGGGGTTATCCAGATGCTCGACGATCTCGAATGGCTCTTCGAACTCCTTGGGGCCCGATGCCAGATGTCGGGGCACATTCTTCGCTCGGGCCAGCACCCTGCGCCGATGGTCAACCCTTACGTGTCGTCAGAGCCTGATGGCCCTGTTCCTGCCCGCAATGCCGACTTTACCGAAGGCCCATCGTGGTATCTCGATCCCGGCCTCGGAGGGATGATCGAGGAATAAGCGGCCATCAGGTATTGCGAAGGCCAAGCCGGTCGTCGTCATCAACAAGCGTGATGCGGCCATCCCAGTCCCACAGGACCAGATTGAGCGCGTCCGCGGGAGCACCCCGGGCGTAGCTCGGGACCACGATGCCGGCATAGCCTTGCGCGATCGCGGCCTCCGCCAGGTCCTGCGTCGGGACCGGCTTGCCGGAGAGC
Source organism: Erythrobacter sp. W302b (assembly GCF_046452395.1). Taxonomy (NCBI): domain Bacteria; kingdom Pseudomonadati; phylum Pseudomonadota; class Alphaproteobacteria; order Sphingomonadales; family Erythrobacteraceae; genus Erythrobacter; species Erythrobacter sp. W302b. The sequence goes on from NZ_JBKFDH010000002.1 coordinate 112,082, forward strand.
ATCCGATCACGCCACGACTGGTCGGCGAGCTCAGCCGGTGTGATGCCGAAGGGATGCAATGCAGCCATGTCCCGGCCATCGAGCAGCGGTCCGACGTCGGCCTGATAGGCGACCAGCGTGGTGGGTTGCAGCGTGCCAACCTGATTGGCCTCGCGCAGCGCGGTCTCGGGGGCGAGGGAAGTATAGAGCGCCGTGCGCCCCATGCGATTGAACCGTCCGCCAAACCGGGCCGCCCCCTCCCCTGAGAGGGGTTCGCGGGACCAAACCGGGTTGTGGGCGCGGTAGAGCAGCCCGGTAAAATGCATTGGACTAGGCGTGGACGCCGGCGTCGACCGCGTCGATATAGGTCAGCACGTCGTCGGCCCGGTTGCTTTGCACCAGCTGCATAGCGGTCTGGCCCGAGAAGCCGGGCAGCGGTTCCGAGCGGTACCAGGCATAGGCCAGCAACGCCGAGCCAAAGCGCGGCTCGACCTTGTTGAGCACCTCGACCATCTGGCGAAGGCGGCGCTGGGTGCGATCGGAAGCGATCCGGTCTTTGCGCTGGATCGCGTCCTTGCCGAGGCCCAGCGAGCGTGCGAGTTCGTCGCTGGTCGTCCGCAGCGCGTCGACGATCTTGCGCGGAGCAAACGCACCGTTGTCAGCGTAGTTTTGAATCGCCATTGCACTTTCCCATGAATTCTGACGCGATATAGCGTCAATCTTTGCGGTAATCAAGGTTTGCTGTGCCGGGCCCGGCAGCTCTTTCGGTTCAGCCGCAGAGGTTTCCCGCTCTTACAAAACCACGACCTGCAATTCGAACGCACCTGGAAGGCCCTCTTCTGCAGGCAGAACGCAGAAGGGCTGGAGCTTGCTGTCTGTCCTCACCACGGCATGGCTCCGCCCGGAATTTGCTGTCATCCGGATGGCCAGGCGCTCGGCATTGGCGCGTCCGCACAGGATCGCCCTTCTGGGATCGAGGCTCTGAAGCAGCATGGTCACCTCCCGAGCGTTACGGCATTGCCGGGAAGAATGTGCGCGGCGCACGTTTGGGGGGCACGACTTCGAACCGGCGCTCCATCAATCTGCTGATGCGGAACCGGCCTCGGCCATCGGGCGTGCTGAGTTCAATCTTCGCGCCGCGCTTTGTCACACTGAATTCGGCGTGTTCGCTCCCGTCGGTGAACTTCATGGGTTCAGTCAGCCGGATCATGTCACCATCGGCGATCTTGCGTTCCTTCAGCCGCAGCTGCCGGTAGCAGCGGTTGCGCCAGTCGAGGGCATAAGGGTGACGGGTTGGCCCAAGTTCCTCGAGGATACTTCTGGGACACCCGGCCTCCACCGGCCCGGAGTTTTCATCCATGTCCTTGTAACCGAACAGGAGGCCGTCGGCTGCCTTGGGGTTCCAGCGGACCAGACAGATCACCGCGGAGATGGCGTGGGTCTGGTTGTTCGGTCCATAGCGCTGGACAGCCGCGTAATAGGCCCCGGTTGTGGACACGCTTCTGATGACCCGGCATCCTTCGAAGGTGCCGGTTTCTTCATTTTCGCGCTCCCATGTGAGCTGATTGTCGAGATAGGCCTTGGGAGTGTCGAAGCCCCCCATTCCGGCACGGTGCATGTAAAGCCAGCCCATGCGTGTTCTCCTTCAGATGAGCCCCGGCTGCGCCGGAGGTGCGATCTTCAATTCGCGCGCGATCCGCGCCGTGAGTGCGGGAATGTCTGCAAGGGCGGTGATCGGCGCTTTGCGCATCACCGCGCCAGGCGGTTTCCAGAACGGGTTGCGCCAGGCGAGACCCGGCTCGCCGAACCTTTCCGGGCTGATCCGGACATAGATACCTTCGGCTTCCAGCACATGCTCGCCCGCGAGCTGTTCCTGTGAGGTGTAATAGCTGATGCGGTAATCGGCATGCTCGAGCCCGATCCCTGCTGCGATCTGGCGAAGGGCGCGCGTGCCCTCGCGCCGGTAGTGGCGCAGCTCTTCGGGACGATAGTCGATCCCTCGCTTGACCAGCGCAATGATCGCCGGTCTGTGCTTGAGCTCGGCAAGGCGTTCGATGCACTGGGACCGCAGCGCCTGGTCGTCGGCATCACATTCGGTCGGCCTTCCGTCGGCAATGCGCTGGAGGTGGCGCGTCAGCAGCAGCACTGCCGGACAGTTTGCAGCCTGCCGGCCTGCAAGGCGGACGTCATCGACGGCCTCGTTCAAAGCTCGCAGCGCATTCTCGAAGGTTGTCAGCCCATCAGGCTGGAGTGCGCGGCGGTAACGGTAATCGATGTCGCAGGACATGAGGCTTCCTTTCCATTGCAAGATGCAATGGCCCCATCCCCCTTCCCTCAATGCAGGCTGCGACGATGTGCGCTTAGGCCCTGCAGCGGCAACGGTTCGTAGATCATCGGTCGCAGGAGCGTGCCTGGCGCAATCTGCTCGAGGATTCGCGCAACAGCCGAGACCGCAACGCCCGCCTCAGTTGTCTGAATGACAAGCGATCGGCCTTGAGCCGGAGCTGTGCCAAGTGACCAACCGGCTTCCCCCTTGCCGAGAAGACCGTCCAGCACCTCGCGTGGATCCCTTAGGGGAAACAGGCCTGCGATATACTCAGCCAGCACACCGCCAAGGGGCGCCCTCCCCCGGCCTGCAACATCGCCGGCATAACGGTGAAGCTGGGTGAGGCGAACGACCTCCTCGGGGGCTGGCTCAAGCACAAGCCGGAACTGGCGCCGTTTCATCGGCTTCCTCCCCTTCATCCTCCGCAGGTTCGCTCTGGTAGCCCGAATAGGCCGCAAGATGGTTGAACGCCTGATCGGCCTTCGCAGCCGCGGTGATGATCGCCGTCTTGTCCGCTTTGAGGATCTCCAGCCAGTGCGAGACGTAACTGGCATGGCTTTCGTGGAGGTCTGCCGGAAGGCCCAGTTCGTAGCAGATCCGGGCACTCACTTGCTCGGCCACCAGTTCCTCGAAAGAGTATGCCTTGTCGCCGAAACGCTTGCCAAATTCGCGGGCAAGCCGCGAGGCATGGCCCGACCAATGGCCGAGTTCGTGCGCTTTCGTGGCCACGAATCCGTCTTCGGTGTTGAAGACATTGGGGTGCGGAAGCTGAATATAATCAGCGCCCGGCGAGTAGAACGCGCGGTCTCCGCCGAGGCGTATATCAGCCGGGACGGGTGCGAAGAAGCGCTCGATGGCAGCGGCCTTCTGCGAGGGCGTCGGCGGCGCTTCGGGCACCGGACTCGGATAGAAATGGGGCGGCAGGCCATCGATCTGCGAGGCGTTGAACACGCTGTAGGCGCGCATGAAGCGGATTGTTTTCGACGATTCCTCACCGGTCGCCTGGTCGATCGCAGTCTTCTTCGTGCTGTTGAAGTAGATGCTCGGCTCGGCGGTCTCGCCCTTGCGGACCTGTCCGCCAAGCTCGATGGCCTGGCGCCAGGTCATCCAGTAGCGTGAGCCATAACCATAGTGGTCGGCGACCGCCCAAAGATAGAGGCGGTTGATCCCTGTGTAGGGGACGCCTGCAGCGCGCAGCGGCGCTCCGCCCATACCTGTCTTCTTCCAGGGTCGGCGCCACGGCAGCGTTCCGGCCTCAATTGTCTTGATGATCAGATTGGTGATTTCCTGCGCGACGTCGCGCTTGGGTCTTTGGCGCATTGGCCTACTCCTCAACAAAAAGAGGCCCGGCTCACTCAGGCGAGTGGCCGGGCCAGGTCATCAGGAGGGGTGATTTGCCGCCTCAGGCGGCTACCGCCGCTTCTTCAAAGGCGACTTCAGGTTGATGGTCATCGATCAGCTCGCCGGCCTCGCTGTCGGCTTCACCGTCATCGCCATCGCAGACGTCGGCGACAGGGTCGCTTTCGTCGGTGTCCGGGATGACCGGATCAGCGGGATTGGCACCAATCGTGAACTTCATGCCTTCAGGCAACCAGGCCAGCGCTGCTTCCTTGACGTCCTGTTCAATGATCGCCTTCCCGGCGAAGATCGTCTCGCAGGTCTTGGCAAGGTCAGCCTTCTTCGATGCGGCATAACGCGCCGCAAGATCGCTGCCGCCGACTTCGGTCAGTGCCGCAAGACACGAGGTCTTGCTCACGCGGTCGAAGAAATTTTCGGCTGTCGGGCGCCACATCGCTGCAACGTCGATGTCGAGCATACTGCCGATGACAGCATGGATCGGATGGTATTCCGAACCATAGCCCTTCTTGGCTTCGAGCGAGATGGCCACCGCATAGGCGAGCCACGCCGCCTTGGCTTCGTCGACAAGTTCGCGGAAGGCAATGAAGCGCTGGGCTGCACAGCCATGTTCCTGCCATGCCGTGTCGAGCGCGTTTTCGGCCTCGGCGAGAATCCCTTCGGCTGTGGACTGCGAAAGTTCTCCGGTCACAGGATCGCTCGGTCGTCCGCCCTTGATCGAGGTTCCTCGGACCTCATAGCTGCGGCTGTCAGCCAGCGCGAAGATGGCGAAGTCGAGCGCGAGCCCCGCATCGGTGAGCAGCGATGCCGACAGGATATTGCGGCGCTGTACCGAAAGCTCGTCGAAGAGGCGGGCGCTGATCGGCTTTTCCGTGCCCGGCGCAACTGCCTCGGGCCTGGAAGGTGCGGCGCTGCCTCGCTTGGTGGAACCTGGCACCGGCTCTTCGGCCGTCGCTGTCACCTTGCCATTCTCATCAGTCTCGAACGAAAGGCGCTTTTCGCTATAGTAGTCGGCCTCGAGCACCATTTCGCCGCGGGTGGTGAGAACGAGGAACCGTCCGGCCTCGCTGCGCCATTCTTCGGGCAGTTCGCGCACCGGATTATTGAGATCACTGCGCTCAGCATCGAGATCCTCGTACTCGGCCTCGAGCTGCCCAAAATCGGCCTCACCGCCTTCATGGCCTTCGTCGATGATCTCGCTGATTTCTTCCATGCGGGCATCGATCGCGTCAATTCGGGCTCGTGCTTCTTCGGAGAGCGGCGCGGGCGGCAGCCGGACAGCATTGACGCCCATTTCGCTGCGCGCCTGCCATGAATTGGTCGAAGCCACCGGGCTGATCCAGGCAAGGCCCGTCTCGGCAGTGATACGCTGGGCTTCGGTCTCCATCTTCTCGGCCGCAAGTCTGTGAGCGATCTCGATGTCGATCCAGCGATCATCTGCCGCTTCGCTGAAGAGGTCGCGCTCGATCTTGCCGCCGGCGGCCACATAGGCATCTTCGCCAATCAGCAGCGCGATTGGGTCATTGCCGCGCATGGAACCGCTCGCCACCATCCGCCGGATGGCATCGGCGCTTGGGTTATAGGCGTAGCGCATCTGCTCAAAGACTCGCAGCTGCACCTCGTGCTGATCGGTCGCGGCGTAAGCCTTGGCGATCTCGAGGGTGACATCGCCCTTGGCGAGTGCTTCGAAGATCGGCTCGGCAAGGTTGGCAAGCCGCAAGCGGCCTTCCACGAAGCGCTGGGTGAGACCGAAGCGTTTGGCGACCGCGGCAACATCGCTGCCTTCCTTGATGAAGTGCTGGAAGGCGCGGCATTCCTCAGCCGGTGACATCCCGACGCGCTGGAAGTTTTCGGCAAGCGAGGCCTCGCCGGCTTCCTCTTCGCTGCCCTCAAGCAGCTTGCATTCGATCTCGGTGTCGGGGTCCCACGCACCGCGCGCGACAATCATCTCGATGGCCCGCAACCGGCGGCCACCGGCGATCACGGCAAACTTGCCGCGCTTCTTGCTCTTGGTGACCAGCAGGTTCTGCAAAAGGCCGCGTGCTTCGATGTCGGCGGATAGCTGGATATCGTCTTCTTCGCTGCGCGTTTTGCGCACATTGGCATCGCTCAGATAGAGCCGGGAAAAGGGAATAAGCATGGTCGTGACTCCTGATGTACACCCGGCAATCACCCGGGCACACATCCCCTCCCCCTCCCCTTCTGATCTGCGTTTCACGCAGACCTCAAGGTTAGTCGTTGTCGTCCCGCGGATGGAAAGCGTGGCATGCAGTGGGGGGCGGAATACAACCCGCTCATGACTGGATCGCGGTGGTTTTTTGCAACGCGCCGACTGCTTTAATTGCATCAAGGTTGCCGAACTGAGCAACATTCGCCAATCCAGCGGGATGAAGTTGCTGCGCAATCCGATCCGACTTGTGCCGAGTCTGTTTCTGCTTGCCATCGCGATCGGAACGCTGCTGCTCAGCCTACCCATTGCGACGGCTGACGGCAGCCGCGCACCGTTCCTGACCGCGCTGTTTACCGCCACATCGGCGGTGGCGGTCACCGGGCTGGTGGTGGTCGATACCGGCAGCTACTGGTCGCCATTCGGCCAGGTGGCCATCCTGTTGATGTTCCAGATCGGCGGGCTGGGGATCATGACGGCGGCGACCTTGTTCGGACTGCTTGCGGGGCGCGGGTTCGGTTTGCACGACCGTATCGCCACCCAGGTGGAGCGGGGGCGACTGGAGCGCGGCGATGCGCTGTCGGTGCTGAAGCTGGTGATTGGCGTGACACTGGCGGTCGAGGCAGTAACGGCGGTTGTCCTTACCATCCGCATGGCCGCTGCCTATGACATGAGCCTTGCAGCAGCCCTGTGGAACGGGATGTTCCACGCCATCAGTGCGTTCAACAATGCCGGATTTTCAACCCATGCTGACAGCGTGATGGGATACCAGACCGATCCGCTTATCCTGATCCCGATCATGGCCGCGATCACTCTTGGCTCGGTCGGCTTCCCAGTGATGCAGGATTTGCGCGACAAACGGTTCGACTGGCGAAGGTGGTCGCTGCATTCCAAGGTCACGGTCTATGGTTCAGCCGCACTGCTGGTGCTGGGGTTCGTCGCGATTCTGGCGATGGAATGGAACAATCATTCCACACTTGGGCCGATGGCTTTCGGCGGCAAGGTGCTTAACGCGGCGTTCCATTCGGTCATGCCGCGCACTGCCGGGTTCAACAGCCTTGATGTCGGTGCGTTTCGGGAATCGACGCTGATGGTCAATTACCTGCTGATGTTCATCGGCGGTGGCAGCGCGGGCACGGCGGGCGGGATCAAGGTGACCACCTTCGTGGTGCTGTTCGCCATCGTGCTGTCCGAAGTGCTGGGCCGCCGCGATGTAGGGCTGTTTGGCCGCCGCTTCGGCCACGAGGTCGAGCGGCAGGCGCTGACCGTCACCGTCATAGCCGCGGCCCTAGTCTTTGCCGCCACCACCTACATCGTCTCGATCACCGCACTGCCGCTGAACGAAGTGCTGTTCGAATGCATTTCAGCCTTTGCCACGGTCGGCATGTCGACCGGCATCACCGCCGATCTGCCGCCCTCGGCGCAGGTCGTGATTGTGCTGCTGATGTTTATCGGACGGGTCGGCACGATTACCTTCGCCACCGCGCTGGCGATTGGCAGCAGCCCGCAGCTTTATCGATATCCCAAGGAGAACCTCATTGTCGGCTGACACGCGCAAACCCGTTCTGGTCGTGGGGCTGGGCCGCTTCGGCGGGGCGGTCGCGCGCCGCCTCGCCAGCATGGGCACCGAGGTGCTGGGGGTCGATATGAGCCCCGATCTGGTGCAGGACCATGCCGAGGCGCTGACCAAGGTGGTCGAAGCGGACTGCACCGATCCCGCCGTGCTGCGCCAATTGGGCGCGGGCGATTTCGCCACGGCGGTAGTCGGCATCGGCAGCGATATCGAGGCGAGTGTCCTGACCGTGCTGGCGCTGGCCGACATGGGCCTCACCAATATCTGGGCCAAGGCCAGCAACGCCAATCATGCACGCATCCTCGAGCGCATCGGGGCGACCCATGTGGTCTTCCCCGAAGAACGCATGGGCGAGCGTGTGGCCCACCTACTCAACGAACGGCTGCTCGACTTCATTGCCTTCGACGATGAATTCGCCATCGCGCGTCTGGCCGCTCCGCAGCCGATCATCGGGCTTCCGCTCGTCACCAGCGCCTGCCGCAAGAAATACGATGTCACCGTGGTGGGCGTGAAAAGGAAGGGCGAGGCTTTCATCCACGCCGTGCCGGACACGATCATCTTCCCGGACGACGAATTGGTGGTGTCAGGCAAGATCAAGGATCTGGAGCGATTTTCGGCGATCTGACCGCCGGTCGCTACCCTGCGACCCTGTATCCCACGCCAGGCTCATTGATGATCAGCTGCGGCTCGCCCGGATTGGACTCCAGCTTGCGGCGCAACGACCGCACCGCCACGCGCAGGTAATTGAGATCATGGCGGTGGGCCGGTCCCCAGACCAGTTCCAGCAGACGCTCGTGCGTCACAACCCGCCCGGTATGATCGGCGAGCGTCCAGAGCAGATCGAATTCGCGCGGGGTAAGGTCGATTTGTGTGTCCCGGACAGTAACCTCGTGCGCATCCCGGTCGATATGTCCGCCGGCGAACTCGCGCCGCGCCGTGGTCGATAGCGGCCCCGCCTTGCGGCGCAGGGCCGAGCGGATACGGGCCAGCAGCTCCTCGCTGTCAAAGGGCTTAGTCACGAAGTCGTCAGCGCCAAGGTCGAGCGCGGCGACCTTCTCCTCGGTCGCGTCGCGGGCGGTGAGGACAATCACAGATAGGCCAAGCGCCGCAAGCTGCGGCACCACCTCCAACCCGTCTCGATCCGGCAAGCCCAGATCGAGCAAGGCGACCAGCGGCGCGGGCACAGCCCCTGCAATGCGCAATGCTTCGGCGGCGGTGGCGGCTTCGACGTGAGCAATACCAGCCCGGTCGAGCGCACCGATCAGTAGCCGCCGGATGGCGGGTTCGTCGTCGATGATCAGCACGTCCTTACGCATCGTCAGCTTCGTCTCGCGGGTTCAAGGCCGGAAGGCTGATCGCAAACTCAGCCCCGCCCTCGGGCCGGTTAATGGCCGATATGGCACCGCCAACAGCTTCGACGAGGTTCTTGGCGATCCACAGTCCCAATCCGGTTCCGCCGACGCGGTCGCTGCCCTCGAGCCGTTCGAAGCGCTCGAACAACCCATCGTGCTGCGCGGGCAGGCCCGGCCCCCGGTCGCACACCCGGCACACCGCCCGGCCTTCGGCATATTCCAGGACGATCTCCACCTCACTGGTCTCGGGCGAAAACTTCAACGCATTATCGACCAGATTTATCAGCGCATGGCGGAGCAGCACCGGATCGCTGGCGATCAGCGGGCCATCATCATCGATGCGGGTCACGACCCTGGCGCCATCGCGGTTCTGCCGCAGATCGCGCAGAACAGCATGGATCACATCGGCAAGATCGATGCTCTCGATGCGGGGCTTGACCCCGCCGTCCTCGATTCGGGAAGCCTCCAGCAAATCACCCAGAAAGCGTTGCAGGCGGCGTGCTTCGCTGCGCGCGATCAGCACTTCTTCGGCAAAGGCGCCCTCTGCCGGGATCGCTTCGGCAGCCGCGATGACCGAGGTGAGCGGGGTGCGCAGGTCGTGGGCGATGCTGCCGAGCAGCGCGCCGCGCAGCCGGTCCCGTTCGCGCAGGGTGCCGACCTGCCGGGCCTCGTCCTCCAGCACCAGACGTTCATGCGCCAGCGCAGTCTGATCGATCAGCGAGGCAAGCAGCGTTGCATCGTCGGCGCGGATGATCCGGCCCTGTTCGGGGCGCGCGACCCCTAGGGCCCCCATGATCCCGAGCGCAGTCTGGAGCGGATGGAACTGCCAGTCGGAGGCATTGAGCGTGCCGGTATCGCGCCCGGTCACCTCGCCGCGCTCCAGCGTCCAGCGCGCTGCCGCCTCATCGACAAGGTCGAGCACGGTGTGGGCCGGATTGCCGCGCACGGTCAGCCGGTCGCCTTCGAGGCTGACGATGATCGCTTGGACAGCCAGCAGCGCGCCGATCTCGCGGCAGGCGACAGCGGCGGTGCTGTCCCGATCTGACAGCCCGCCGAGCAAACCGGCAAATCGCGCGAGCGAGGCGTTCAGCCGGGCGACCCCGGCACTGGTTTCGGCCTGACGACGCACCTTGCCCGCCAGCGCGCCGATCACACCGGCGACCAGCGCCAGCACCGCAAAGGTGATTACATCGGCAGTGTCATTCATCAGCAGCGTGAAGCGCGGCTCGGTGAAGAAGTAATTGTAGGCCAGCGCCGCAAACCCCGCCGCCCACAATCCGGCATAGGTCCGCAGCAGGCTCGCGGCGATGATCACCGGCACCAGCAGCAGCATGTCGATGGCCCCGCGGGGCAGCCAGCCTTGCGCTGCAAACACCGGGCCGACCGTTGCCGCGACAATCGCCAATGCCGACAGGGGCGCGCGCCACGGATGATAATCACTCGCTCGTGCCGGGCGCTCATCGGCCTCCTCCAGCGGCACCACCTGCACCGCGATCCCCCGCGCTTTACGGATCATGTCCTGAGCAATGGAACCGTGCCGCCATTCGAACCAGCGGCTGCGGCGGCTCTTGCCGATCACGATCTGGCTGGCCCGAAGCTCGCGCGCCTGATCGACCAGGGCCTGCGCTACGTCGGTTGCCGCCACTGTCATCAGCGCCGCACCCAATGACGATGCCAGCGCCAGGTTCTCGGCGAGCTGCTCGCGTTGTGTCCCTGCGACCCCGCGCGCACCGCCGCTCTCGACCACCACTGCCGTCCATGGAGCATAGGCAAGATCGGCGAGGCGTTTGGCGTGGCGGATTACCTGCGCGCCGCCCTTGCCCGGGCTGACTGCCACCAGAATACGCTCGCCGACAGCATAGTCGCCGTCGTCGCCGGCGAGCGCGAGCTGATCGGTAAGCCGCCGGTCCACCGAGCCCGCTGCATAGCGTAGTGCCAACTCACGTAAGGCACCTAGCTTCGAAGGCGTGAAGAAGTTCGTGAGCGCCTGCCCAGCGGTGTCGGCGAGATAGACCTTACCCGCGCGCAACCGCTCAATCAGCGCCTCGGGCGGAAGATCGACGACAATAATCTCAGCGGAATCAAGAATGCTATCGGGCACTGTCTCGCGCACCCGAACATGGGTGAACCCGGCAACGAGATCGTTGAGGCTTTCGATGTGCTGAATGTTGAGCGTGGTGGCGACATCGATCCCCGATACCAGCAATTCGGCGACATCCTGCCAGCGTTTCGGATGGCGGCTGCCGGGCGCGTTAGTGTGGGCGAGTTCGTCGACGAGGATCAGGCCGGGGCGGCGTTCCAGCGCGGCGTCGATGTCGAATTCATCGAGCGCATGGCCCTGATAGGCAATGGCCCGGCGCGGAAGCACTTCGAAGGGTTCGAGCTGCACCGCAGTATCGCTGCGCCCGTGCGTCTCGGCAACGCCGACCAGCACATCGAGACCCTCCGCCTGCCTGCGCGCGGCCTCCTGCAACATTCGGTAGGTCTTGCCGACGCCTGGTGCCGCGCCAAGATAGACCGTGAGCCGCCCGCGCGCCTCGCGCTGTGCAAGGCGCAGGAATCGCTCGGCATCATTGGCGGGGCGCGGCTCGTCCATCTCTCTCGCCTACTGCGCCAGTTGGTCGAGCGCCAGATTGAGTTCGAGGACGTTGACGATCCGCTCGGGCGCGAAGGGGCCAGCGGCGCTGACAGCTTTGGCTTCGATCAGACGCTTGACCTCGGAAGCGGCCATTCCGCGTGCGGCGGCAACCCGGTCAGCCTGATAGAGCGTGCCCGCCAGACTGATATGTGGGTCAAGCCCGCCACCCGAGGCTGCGACCAGATCAGCAGGGATCGGGTTACCCGCCGTCGCACCGTAGCGGGCGACGATCTCTTTTGCCCGCTCCGTCAGCTCCGGGCTGGTCGACGACTTGTTGCTGCCGCCCGCACCCATGCCGTTGTAATCCACGGCCGAGGGACGCGGCCAGAAATATCGGGGGCTTGTGAAGTCCTGCGCGATCAACTGGCTGCCGACTGGCCGGCCATTGGCTGAGATGATCGAGCCATTCGCCTGAAACGGCGCGATGGCTTGCGCAAAGCCCAGCACCAGCGCGGTGTAGCCGACGACGCAGACGAGAAAGGTTACCAGCCACAGGCGGAGCGAAGGGAGAAGATATTGCATCGGTCAGTGCTCCTTAGCGCATTAGCGTGACATGCTCGGCAATCGGGCCAAGCGCGGCGGCGGGGAAGAAGGTGAGCGCGCCAAAGATCAGGATGACGATGAACAGCATCACCCCGAAGGTCGGCCCCTCGACGCTTAGAGTGCCAGCGCTCTCGGCGCTGCGGCGCTTGGCCATCAGCGATCCGGCGATGGCTAGTGGCACGATGATCGGCAGGAAGCGCCCGATCAGCATGACGAGACCAGTGGCGATGTTCCAGGCAGGGGTGTTGTCGCCCAGTCCTTCAAACCCTGAGCCATTGTTCGCGGCGGCCGAGCTGAACTCGTAGAGGATTTCAGAAAAGCCATGCGCGCCGATGTTGTTCAGCGTGTCGAGGCCCCACGGTGTCGCAGCAAACAGCGCGGTGCCGCCAAGGATTAGCAGCGGATGTGCGATCAGCGCGAGCACCACGAGCCGCATCTCGCGGCCTTCGATGCGGTGGCCCAAGTATTCGGGCGTGCGCCCCACCATCATCCCCGCCACGAACACGGCGAGTGCGATGTAGAGGAACATGTTGATCATGCCGACGCCGACGCCGCCGAAGGTCTCGTTGAGCCACATCCCGGCCATCGGTACCAGGCCGGTCAGCGGATTGAGGCTGTCGTGCATCGCGCCGACCGATCCGTTGCTGGTTGCGGTGGTAAGCACCGCCCACAGCGGGCCGGTGGTAGCGCCGAGGCGGAGCTCCTTGCCTTCGAGGTTGCCGACGTCCTGCTGCACCGGGAGATCGGCGAAGGCTTGGGTCGGCGCGGTTTCGAAGGTCACGGCGGCGGTCAGCTTGATCGCCAGCAGCGCGGCCATCACCCCGAAGATAACGGCTGCGTGCTTGGGGCGGCCGATGATGCGCCCGAACATCCACACGCAGGCCATCGGGATCAGAATGATCGCGACCATTTCCAGCGCGTTCGACCAGAAGGTGGGGTTTTCGAGCGGGTGAGTGGAGTTCGGACCGAAGAACCCGCCGCCATTGGTGCCCAATTGCTTGATCGCGACAAAAGCTGCCGCAGGCCCGCGCGCGATGGTCTGGGCTGCGCCCTCCAGCGTCGTCACCGAGGCCGCGCCCTCCAGCGTCATCGGCACGCCCGCCAGCGCGATGGTGCTCGCCAGCAGCATCGCGAGCGGCAGCAGCACGCAGAAACTCGCGCGTTGCACATCGAGGACGAAGTTGCCCATGCTGGCCTGCCCCCCGATCCCCCGCGCGAGCGCCGCCAAGGCGGCAATCCCGGTCGCCGCCGACACGAATTGCAGCCACATTAGCCCGCCAAGCTGGGCAAGATAGCTCCAGGTGCTCTCACCCGAATAGTGCTGAAGGTTAGTGTTGGTGGTGAAGCTGGCGGCAGTGTTGAACACGAGGTCGAGGCTGGCCGCGCCCTGTCCGTCAGGATTGAAGGGCAGCAGATGCTGGGTCGCCAACAGTCCGAAAACGAAGGTGAACATCACCACGTTGAAGGCGATGAGCGCGAGCGAATACTGCTTCCAGTCCTGCTCGCCCCCGCCACCGGTGGCTGCCGCGAACAGCCGGTCGGCGCGCTTAAACCGGCCCGAAAAAAGCGCCGCCATGTATCGGCCCAGCGGCCAGGACAGCAGCACAGTGCCGCCGACGATGAGAACAATGGTGAGGATGCTTGCAAGCATGTCAGGTTCCTTTGCGGCTCAGGCGAGGCCGAGGCCGGCGACAGCGAGGTCGATGAGCTTGATGCCGACGAACGGCGCAATCACCCCGCCGCCACCATAGATCGCCAGGTTGCGCAGCAACTGGCTGGCTGCTGGCATGGGGCGATAAGCCACGCCCTTCAGAGCGAGCGGCACCAGCAGGGGAATGATGATCGCGTTGAAGATGATCGCGGACAAGATCGCGCTGTTGGGACTTGCCAGCCCCATCACGTTGAGCGCGCCAAGGCCCGGATAGAGCACCACGAAGATCGCGGGCAGAATCGCGAAATACTTCGCGACATCGTTGGCGATCGAGAAGGTGGTGAGCGCGCCGCGGGTCATCAGCAATTGCTTGCCGATGCCGACCACCTCGATCAGCTTGGTCGGATCGCTGTCGAGATCGACCATGTTGCCTGCCTCGCGCGCGGCTTGCGTGCCGGTGTTCATGGCGACGCCGACATCGGACTGGGCGAGCGCAGGCGCATCATTGGTGCCATCGCCGCACATGGCGACCAGCTTGCCCTCGGCCTGTTCCTTGCGGATGTAGGCGAGCTTGTCTTCGGGGGTGGCCTCGGCGAGGAAATCATCGACCCCTGCCTCGGCGGCAATGGCGGCTGCGGTAAGGGGATTGTCGCCGGTGATCATCACCGTGCGGATGCCCATGCGCCGAAGCTCGACAAAGCGTTCGCGGATGCCCGCCTTGACGATGTCCTTGAGGTGGACGGCGCCGAGCAGCCGTCCGTTCTCAGTCACCGCCAGCGGCGTGCCCCCGGCCTGCGCGATCTTGTCGGTGATGCGGCGCAGCTCCACGACGGCGGGTTCGGGAAAGCTCGCGAGCCTCAGAACGGCATCGACCGCACCTTTGCGGATGCTGCGACCCTGCTGGTCGATGCCGCTGACCCGGGTCTGGGCGGTGAAGCCCACCACCTCCGCGTCGGGCGCAAGCGGTTCGCCTTGGCCTGCCAGAACCACGATGGAGCGACCCTCGGGCGTCTCGTCGGCCAGGCTGGCGAGACGGGCGGCGGAAATCAGGTCTGCCTGCGCCACCCCGGTCAACGCGACGAACTCGCTCGCCTGCCGGTCGCCGATCGTGATCGTGCCGGTCTTGTCAAGCAGCAGCGTTCCGATATCGCCCGCTGCCTCCACCGCGCGGCCCGATTTAGCTAGCACATTGAAGCGAATGAGCCGGTCCATGCCTGCGATGCCGATGGCGGACAGCAGCCCGGAAATCGTGGTCGGGATCAGCGCCACAAACAGCGCGATCAGCACCGGGATGGGAATGCTGCCCCCAGCAAAGGCGGCAAATGCAGGCAGCGTCCCGACCGCGATCAGGAACACCAGCGTCAGGCCCGTCAGCAGGATGGTGAGCGCAATTTCATTGGGCGTCTTCTGGCGGCTCGCGCCCTCGACCAGCGCAATCATCCGATCGAGAAAACCGCTGCCCGGTTCCGCCGTCACCTTCACCCGGATTTCGTCGGACAGCACCGTGGTCCCCGCCGTGACGGCGGAGCGATCTCCGCCCGCCTCGCGGATGACCGGGGCGCTCTCACCGGTGATGGCGGCCTCGTTGACCGATGCGACACCGGCGACGACCTCCCCATCGGCGGGAATTTGTTGGCCTGCGACCACCAGCACTACATCGCCGCGCTTCAGCTGCGTGGCAGGCACCTGGTCCAGCAACCCGTCCCGCCCGATCCGGCAGGCAGTCAGCTGATCCTTGGTCGCCCTGAGGCTCGCCGCCTGCGCCTTGCCGCGACCTTCTGCAAGCGCCTCGGCGAAGTTCCCGAACAGCACCGTGACCCACAGCCAGAACACGAGCTGGCCTTCGAACAGTGCGTCGCCGGTGCCTATCGATAGGTGGTAGAACAGGATCAGCGTTGCCGCCGCTGCGACAACCGCCGTGGTGAACATCACCGGATTGCGCATTAGCGTGCGCGGATCGAGTTTGACGAAAGCATCGCGCGCGGCAGGAGCGAGCAGCGCGCGGTCGAACATGCCAGCGGCAGCCATCAGAACCGCTCCGGTCGAAGCAGCACGATGCCGAGGTAAACAAGCAGGCCCAACGCCACCAGCGCCGCCAGCAGAAGGTCGAAGGTCATGAAGGCTCCTTTCGCATTCGCAAAAGGGCCAATGGGGCAAGGCTGCGTGAAATCTCGCCGGGGGAAACGGCTCTCGTGCATTAAATCTGCGTGAAATCGGGCTACCTGGGTGGCCGTGGGAGGAGCCTTTTCACGCAGATTTCACGCATTGGCGCGGCATTCCGCATGGCGATTTAAGGCGCGGCAGGACGATGAATGCAGCCATCGAGCGGCGCGCAGGCCGCAATGAGGAGCTTCCACAATGCGTTTCCGGTTTTCCCCTGCCGCCGCGGCCTGCGCTGTGATGTTTGCTGCTGCACCTCTGTCCGCTCAAGATGCCCTTGCCGGACCGATTGCGGAACCTGCGCCGATCTGCACGGATCGCCCTACTAAGGGCACCGCGACCTGCACCGTCCCCAAGGGGATGATCCAGGTGGAAAGCGATGCAATTTTCTGGACTCGGTCGGAGACGGGCGGGCAGCGCAGCGATGTGCTGCTCTACACCAATCCGACCGTGAAATTCGGCCTGACCGATAGCAGCGACATCCAATTCAACCTCGCCCCGCAGGTCGAAGTACGCAGCCGCGTTGCCGGGCAGACCGTCACCCAGCGCGGGGTGGGCGATCTGACGGTGCGCTTCAAGCAGCGCCTGACCGATCCCAGCGACCGCGTTCAAATTGCCGTAGTCCCCTTCGTCAAAGTCCCGACCGCGGAGCGCGGGATCGGCAATGGCGAATGGGAGGGCGGCCTCGTGACTTCCTTTCAGGTTCCCGTAGGCGCTGCGACGCTGACGCTGGTGCCGCAATTTGCGTTGCTCGCCGACAGTCTGGAGCCCGACAATCGCCACATCGAGTTTCAGGGTCTGGTCAACCTCGCCTATCCGCTGGCCCCGCGCACTACGATGGCGCTCGAACTGTGGACCGCGCAGAACTGGGATCCGTCAGGGACGGTGCGGCAATACTCAGCTGATGCGGCAATCAGCCATCTGTTGAACAACAATCTTTAGATCGACGTCGGTGGAAACTTGGGCCTCAATCAGGCGTCGCCGGACTTGCAGGTCTATGCAGGCATCTCGGCGCGGTTCTGACGCATTCCGTTGGAAGAATCGGTCAGCACCACGATGGTCGGATTGGGGTCGATTTCTGAATGTCATCTGCCCACGAGAAACGCGCAGAAGCTGACTGGCAGGTTCCCCCACCATAGGCCGAACGATTGGAAGCTGCCTTCGTTGAGAAGGATCTGCCATTCAGGTCACAGCCCCAATTCAGTCGCTCATAACGAGTTTGGCCTAACCAAACGGGCACGGAACTGATCAATCGCTTGCCCGCCTGAATAAGCACCAGCTAAATTTCTGCGCAGCGCCCCACGGGGTGAGGTGTTCCTCGCGCCAGTCGTCGAGCATCGTGAACTCGCTCCCGAGTGCAGCTGCAAGGCTTGCAGCATCATGGCGCTGCACCGACAGACCACTGCATTTTTCTGGCCCATCGGGCGCGAAAGTGGCGATGATGACAAGTGCACCGAGGGCGGTTCCAGCTCGCAGCGCGCGACGATAGGCGGCCCGTTGCTCCGGCTCGGTCAGGAAATGGAAGACGGCCCGGTCATGCCATACCCCGTAGCGGCGCGGCGGGTTCCAGCGGGTTATGTCGGCGACCTCCCAGTGGACGCCCGCTGCCGCCTCTCCTAGTCGGGCCTATGCCGCCGCCAGCGCAGGGGCAGCAATATCGACCACCGTCACATCGCTCCACCCGTCTGCCAGCAAGGCATCGACGAGATTGGAGGCGCCCCCTCCGATGTCGACGAAATGATCTGTGTGGGGCACATCAAAGCGTGCAAGCGCGGCGAGCGAAGGGCGCGGTTCGCTCTGGAACCAGCTGACCTCGCTGGGTGCCTTGTCGGAATAGACCCGATACCAGTGCTGCTGGGGTTCTTCTGTCATCGTGCGACCTCCTTCATGAGCAATCGATAGACAACTGCGCTTGCGGCAGCGGCCGCCAGCAGGCCCAGCAAAACCGAGGCGACCATCTGGCTTGTCCAGTGCCCGCCGAGCACCACCCGGGCCGCTGCTCCGGCGAGGGTCAGAGCGAGCGCAAGAGCGCGTAGCACGATGGCCGACCTGCCCGTCGCTGCCGCAAAGACAACCACACCGAAGATGCTGCCATAGACCAGTCCGAAGGTGGAGGGCAGCCCGCTGGAACTGCTGGCACTGGCAACCGCGACCAGATCCGGGGACGGTCGCGGCGCAAAGATAACAGCGCGCAAGCCCTTGTCGATCAGCCAGGCGAGGGCGAAGGCGAGCGGTACAGAAAGCGCTGAGCGCCAGCCAGCAGCAAGCCATGCCAGCCCGGCCCCCACCCCCATAGTTGCAATCACCATTGGTGGCTTGGCCGTGTCGGTCAGCCATCCAGCCCAGCGCGGCGCATCGCCAAACAGCGATTGCAATGTGCGCGTGGCCCCGTCATCGCCCAGCAATGGTCCCTGAACTGCGAGACTTGCGCCGCCGATCGCGAGGGCTAACACGGTAATGATCAAGAGGCGATTTGCGGAACGATCCTTCACGCTTTTGCCTCCCGATAACGTGCGTCCACCACTTCCCAATCGAGATTGGCCATGAAGGCATCGACATATTTCGCTGCGGCCGCGCCGTAATCCATGTGGAAGCTGTGTTCATACATATCGAGCGCGATCAGCGGCGCGCCGGTGGCTGCACCATGCATGTGATCGAAGGCCCAGTAATTGTGTAGCGACCGGGTGTTGCGGTTGTAGCTGAGGATGCACCAGCCCGATCCGCCCGCGAGCGACATTGCGGTGCGGCGGAATTCGGCTGCCCACGCATCAAAGCTCCCGAACCAGTCATCGAGCGCCTCGTAAATCGAGCCGCCCGGTTTGCCGTTGCCACCAAGTGCATCGAAGTAATATTCGTGCAGCACCACCGATCCAGTGCGGTGCAGTTCCTCGCGCTTCAGCCCCGCATAGGCGACCGGGGTAAAGTCGGGATCGGCCATGGCGGCGGCGAGGCGGGTCTCGATGGTGTTGAGCCCGCGCACCGAGCCCTGATAATTGTTTTCCCAGTGCGAGGTGATCAGCCGTTCGGAGAGGCCGGTGAGCTTAGCCGGGTTGAACCGCAGCGGCTTCGGTGTGTGCTTGCCGGCAAAGGCACCGGCGCGGGAAGCGGATGCGGCAGGGCCTTGCGCCGAGGCTGCGCTTGCCGTTCCTGCCAGTGCGATGCCCGTGGCCGATAGCGCTGCCGTGCCAATGGCTTGCCTGCGCGTGATGATGCTCATGTCGCCCTCCTCAGATTGCCAAGACCAGAACCATGCCGCCCAGCGCGGCGGCCATCAGAACCCGCAGCACGGACCATTTGAGCCCGAACACCAGCACGCAGGCAATCGCCGCCAGCACGCCTGCGCGCCACTCGAAGCTCGTCGGGTCCGGCCAATATAACCGCAGCGGGCCGAAATGGCGCTGGCCCACCTCAGCAAACAGCACATGCAGCGCAAACCATGCGGTGAGGTTGGCGATGACGCCGACAACCGCCGCCGTCACTGCTGCGAGCCCACCCTTCAGGCGCACGGCATTACCAAGCCGGTCGATCCACGGCGCAAGCGCGAAGATCCACAGGAAGCACGGCGCAAAGGTCACCCATGTCGTCAGGCCCGCGCCCAGCAATCCGGCGACAAACGGCGAGAATGGCTCCGGCGCGCGGAAGGCAGCGAGGTAGCCGACAAATTGCGTCACCAGGATCAGCGGCCCCGGCGTGGTTTCCGCAAGGCCCAGCCCATCGGCCATTTCGCCGGGTTGAAGCCAGCCAAAGCCCTGCACCGCTTCCTGCGCCATGTAGGCCAGCACCGCGTAAGCACCGCCGAAGGTAACGATGGCGAGCTGCGAGAAGAACTCGCCGATCTGCCACAGCACGTGATCCTGCCCCAGCGTCAGCGCAATCAGCAACATCGGCGCGGCCCAGACTGCTCCCCACAGAGCGATCGACAGGATCGTGGTGCGCCATGGCTGTTCGGACAGGACTTCGTAAGCCTTGCCGGGCTTCAGCCCCAGCAGGTCAGGCCGCTTGGCAGCCACCGCCATGCCGATTACCCCGGAGCCGAGCACGATCAGTGGAAACGGCAAGTCGAAAAGGAACAGTCCGCTGAACGCCGCCACCGCCAGCACGCGCTTCAATGCGGTATCAAGCGCACGCCCCGCAATCCGAAACAAGGCCTGCACCACGATCGCCAGCACCGCTGCCTTGACGCCCAGAAACAGCGCCTCGACCCATGCGAGATTGGCGGCGATGGCATAGAGCACCGACAGGGCCAGAATGATGAGCGCTCCGGGAATGACAAACAGCAACCCCGCTGCCAGCCCGCCACGCCAACCATGCAGCCGCCACCCGATCCATGTGGCGAGCTGCTGCGCTTCCGGGCCGGGCAGCAGGTGGCAGAAATTGAGCGCGTGGAGGAAATCCTCCTCGGCAATCCATTTTCGCTCTTCCACCAATTCCCGGTGCATCAGCGCGATCTGCCCTGCAGGCCCGCCAAAGCTAAGCAGCCCGATGCGCGTGAACGCCCGCAGCAGATCGACAAAAGCGATGGGACGGGTGAGAGCCGATGACGCCAAGATGACCTCGCACAAAAGGCCTCGCCAACAACGGCAAGGCTACGAGGCAACGCTTGGGCTTTTCTCGGCCTGAACGGGAGGTTGCTTCGACCCGTCGTAAAGAGTTTAAAATGCAGAGCACGTCTCTGCAAGGTCGAAACGAAAATTCAGCTGCCCACCCACTTGTTGCAAGTTCGATTACCGTCGAACATCGACAAGCGCAGTCACCGGCGGCCCGATTCCTGCTATGCAGGCTCGCGCACGCGCTCGATAGAAATCGTCTCCGATCCGCCTTTGACTTGCGCAAGATCATAGGCGGACTGCATCCGCAGCATGGTGGCGGCAGAAACACCAAATGCCTTCTCAAATCGGATCGCCATCTCTGGGGTCAGCGCAGCCCTGCCATTCAGCAAGCGGCTCAACGCAGGCCGCGTAACCTTGAGATGATCTGCGGTGCTCGACACATTCATGTTGTAAGGCTTCACGATCTCTTCGAGCAACCAAGGGCCCGGGTGGATCGCGAAGCTGTCATGGAGCTTGATAGCCATCAGTGATAGTCCTCCAGGTCAAGATCAGCGACGGTGAGTTCGTCGATCATTGTGAATGTCAGCCGCCAGTTTCGGGTTACCGTCATGGCAAAGTATCCCTCCCTGTCGCCAGTGAGGGGATGAAACCCAAAATTCGGCGGCACCGCCAGCTCATCCAGGCTCTCTGCCGAGGCAATGAACGCCAACATGCGACGGAGCCGGTCAGCTTCCATCAGGCCGGTTGGCTTTCCGGTTTCAGCAAACCTGCGAAGCGCCTTGTGGCGGATGCTTCCGATTTCCATGGAGGTGTAATCCCATAAGTTACACAAAGAGTCAACAGGAGTGTAACCCCTGAAGCTACACCTCGGTCATTGGGGCGGCAGCTTGCAAAATATGCAGATCACACGTGAAGCAGATCGCTGATCACCGAGGAAGCGGTCGCTGTTGGAATAAATAGCCGCGTTCGGAACGCGATTATCTCCGTGAAGCAGCCGATGCTCTTGAGCCAAGGTATCTGCTCGGCGGGCACCCCTACGATTTCATAGCGCTGCTCCCCTGCCACACGCGAGCATTTGATGGTCGCCTCGAACGGCTGCTTGATAGGGACTGTCCGGCCTTCGCCGAGCGCCCTGATGATCGTATCCGGGGTTAGTTCTACGGTGGAGGCAATATCGAATTTCTCGAGCAGCTTCGCCACGTCGAGTTCGTGGACCATGCGGCCGAGCCAGCTTCTGCCTTCCTCGTCCACGATGCGCCGGACCTCCAGATAGTCGATAGGCAGGCTCGACCAGATCGGGAGGAGAAGTCCGGTCGCAAGGTACACGGTCTCTGTCGTTAGCCGTTCGGCAAGCTCCGCAACCTCGCTTTGCCACAGCTTCTCGAAGGTACGGCGGGGGGCTTCCTCCCAGGCCGATTCCGCAAGGTCATCGAAGTGGTGGTATTCACGACGGAGCGGACGGTGCAGGATAACTCGCCTGATTAGCTCGCCTTGTTCGGTCATGAAGTGCCGCGAAGGTTCGGCCAGGGCCGCTTTCCCGCTCTTGGTATTTTGGAGCAGAATGCAGCCGTCGGCGTAGTCGCGGCGCTGAAGGACACGCTCAAGGGAGATCGGCCGTGCTCTGGTCTTGAGAGCCAACTGCAGCAAATGCGACGTAGCGCCGGTTCGCCCGTCGGTCCGCAGGACCATGTCTTCGACAACCTCGGCCTGTTCAACCCGAAGGGTTTCGACGCCAACATCGAGCGATCCGGCCTCGCGCGCAGCCGACACCCGCGCTTCGACCAGCCCCAGAAATTCTTCGAAGATCGCATTCTGCATTCCGATCGGCAGCGCGAGGATGCGGTTGAGCCAGCGCTGGATCGGCGGAAGGTCCTCTTCGAGAATGCCGTCTTCCGAGACAATCTTGAGCCCGCTACGTCGCTGGAAATCGGTTAGCGTTGCGCTCTTGAGCTTGCCCTCCGCCAGCAAGGCAAACCAGGTCGAGAGAGCCGCCTTGGCGTATTCGCTTTCGAGATTGTCGGCAGGGTCAAAGAGGTTCTGGCCTCCCGTCTGGCGTTGGCCCCGTGTCAACGCCCCAAGGCTGTCGAGCCTACGTGCAATGGTGCTGGTGAACCGCAATTCCCCCTTGCAGTTCGTGGTGACAGGCCGGAATAGCGGCGTGTTCGCCTGATGTGTCCGGTGCGTTCGGCCCAGCCCCTGGATGGCGCGGTCGGCTCGCCACCCCGGCTCAAGCAGGAAATGGATGCGCCGCTTCTGGCAAGCTACGTCAAGGCTGGCGTGATAGGACCGCCCTGTGCCGCCCGCGTCGCTGAAGACAAGGATCGGCTTCCTGCCATCCATGAACTGGTCTGTCTCGGACTGGTTCGTCCGCGGCGAGCGGGTCTCGAGACGCTGCTGGCCGTCGCTCTGGTTTATGAGCCGCTTGCTGCGCCCGGTCACCTCGGCGACCTTCTCCGGTCCATAGTGCTCGATGATCCCGTCCAGGGCAGGCTTGATCGGCGGCATTGCGCACAAGTGCTCGATCATATCGCCGCGGCGGGCGATCGCAGTCTGATTGTGGACTGGACGGCCTTCCTCGTCGAACATCGGTGCAGAGCGCTGAGTGCCGGTATCATCGACGAACACCTGCATCTGTTGCGTGGGGAAGGCGCGCTCGAGGTACTCGATCACGGCGTCGAGCGGGCTGAGGTCGAGGTCGAGCTCCGCGCGCTCTTCTGGCGAGAGGCTGTCGAGACGGCGATCGAGGATGCTCTCGGCGGTCGAAACCAGTTGGACGACAACCACCTCATCGCGGTCCAGATGGAGATTGATGGCAGCAATAAGTGTGGGCAGCTTCATCGACAGCAGCAGCTGGTTAAAGAACCGCTGCTTGGTGCTTTCAAACCGGCTTCGCGCTGCGGCTTTCGCACCGCTGTTGAGCGTTGCGCCATCGATTTCGTCGACGACGCCGGTCAGAGCCAGCGCCTCCTCAAGGTTCTGATGGATGATCGCCCAAGCATCGGCATAAGTGTCGTAAACGGCGATCTGTTCGGCGGTCAGATCATGCTTCAGAATCTCGTATTCGACGCCTGCAAAGCTGAGTGCGCGCGCCTGATAGAGGCCCAGTGCCTTGAGGTCCCGCGACACGAGTTCCATCGCGGCGATGCCCCCTGCCCTGATCTGGCTTATGAAATCTTCCCTGTTGGCAAACGCGGTGCCAGGTCCCCACAGACCAAGCCGCACAGCATAGGCAAGGTTGTTGACCTCCGACGCTCCGGTCGCAGAGGCGTAAAGAACCCGGGCATCGGGCAGATTGTTCTGCAGCAGCACGCCGGCGATGCCCTGCAGCGATCCGCTTTTCGTGCCGCGGGCGCCCTCGCCTCCTGCAACACCGCCCATCTCGTGGCTCTCATCGAAGGCGATGACACCGTCGAAATCCTTGCCCGCCCAATTGAGCAGCTGCTTCAGGCGGGTGGCGTCCTGACGCTGGCTGCGAAGGGTCGGGTAGGTGACGAACAGGATCCCTTCGCGAAACGGAATCGCCTGATCGATCCTCCAGTTGGAAAGCGGCTGAACGTCGGCCGCAAGGCCGCCGATGGCGCTCCAGTCGCGGCGCGCATCCTCAAGCAAGCTCTCGTTCTTCGAGACCCAGATAGCCTTGCGGCGTCCAGCAAGCCAGCCATCAAGGATGCAAGCGGCGATCTGTCTGCCCTTCCCTGCCCCCGTGCCATCGCCGAGGAAATAGCCTTTGCGGTAGGCGCGCCCTTGCTCGTCGAGTTGCAGGCCAACGCCTTCCTCAGCCGGAACGAACAGGCCAGGCAGATACTGATGCCACGCGTTCCCGGCATAGATGACAGTTTCGATCTGGGCCTCGGAGAGCAGGCTTTCCTGAAGGACCCGGTCCTGCAGCGCCGGGACGTAATCCGGGATAGGTGCCGGGATCGAGCCCATGGCCACGCTTTCGACGAGCGGCGTCGGATGCTCGCGTGCGCCAACAATGTCGACCCGGCTTGGCCGGTACGGGATGTAGACTCCGCTTTGCTCACCGAGCACGCGCGGCTTGTCCAGGGTACTGAACGCCAGTGCTTTGATCTTGGGGGCTTGGGCTGCCCTCGCCTTGACGGGCTTTGCGTTCGGCGTCGCCCGCATGGCTTTGAAGAGCGCACTCGGCTTTGCTTTCGGTGGGATCGCGCGTGACGCGCATTCGGGCTGGGCTGTCACGCGTTTGATGATTGGAACCGCAGACGCGACGTCTGCAACTGTCTCCCGCGCCAAAACTGCAGGTCTGATCTGCCCCGGGATCTTGTCGATCACGTACAAGCGCACGGCCACGCTGGTGCCCTGCTTGTGATAGCATTTATCGAGCCGGATGGATGTGCGGACCGTGCAAGCGGCAAAGGTGTCTTCGTAGATTTTCGCGAGCTTTGCGCTCGTCGTGAACCAGTCCGGCATGATCGCGACGATACGACCCCCCTTCCCTAGCCGCATGATGGCAGCGCGCAGATGACGCACAGCTGCGAACTCGTCTGCCCCTCGTCCCATTGAACGGGAAAACGGCGGGTTCATCAGGATCAGGCTGGGCCGTACAGTCGCGTCGAGATGGGAGGCCAGCATGGCTCCATCGATCCCTGTGATGTTGGCATCGGGAAACAACAGAGCCAGCTTCTCACGCCTGCGCGGGTCGATTTCGTTGAGATGCAATGCGCTGACATCGGGCAAAGTTGCCACGAGAGCGCCATGTCCGGCGCTCGGTTCAAGAACGATATCAGTTGCGAGTGGCTGCGCCAAAATCACGGCTAGGCTTGCTAGGTCTGCCGGCGTCGAGAATTGCTGGTACCTGATCTGGTCTTCACTTCTGACCGTATGTGTCGGCAGTGCCTCGATAAGCGCACTGGTCTCCGAAATCTGGGTCAGCATCTGAGGTTTGCTCAGCAGTCCGGCCATGTGGCGCGTCAATGCCGCCTCGAGCAGGTCAAAAGCGTCCCTCTGGCTCCAGGCACCGTTGGCGGAGCCCTCCCCGTAGAGCTGGCGCATTGCCTCAAACAGGCGTGGCTTGTTCGCCAGTCCGGTGGCGATGGCGTGCTGGATTTCGGTGATTGCGGCGTCCAGCTTATGACTGGATTGTTGAAAAAGGTCGGTCACGGTCTGCTCCTGATGCTGAACCGCATCAGGTCATCCCCCTCCCCCCTTTGGCGAAGCTGCCTCGTTTCAGGGAGAAGATCTCAGTTAGAAGAACGCCTACTTATCGACTGAAGTTATCCGACTGCTCGGTAGCGAACACCAATTCGCTTGATTGCGCTTTCGCGTCGTGTTCGGATCTGCTGTGCGATTACGTCAGCCGTTGCTCGGTCCGGATAGCTCGTGGTGACCGCCCTGCCCTTTGACCCTATCCGTCCCCATCGCCGCTCAATGGTTATCCAGCCAAACAGATCTGTTTCGATCCAGAGGTCGTAAGCGCGCGCAACATTGCGTGAGGGGTCGATAGCTTGCCAATGCCACGACTGGCTGAACGGTGTTTCCATGATGGTAGCGTGGCAGAGACATGGGTGAGCGGTCCAACCGGAAATCTGAATCACAGTCCCGTCAGTGATTCAGTGAAGCGATTGGAGGCTGTGACCTGGCTCCACACTTTCAAAAACATCATCAAAAAACGCCGCTGCTTGCAGCGGAAGGATTTCTGATTCTAGAGATTCAGATTCAGGGCTGAATTCTAATGTAAGTTCAATGGCCTATGACAATGTTCCTGACCCGGCGGGGGTGTTTGCCTGACCCTATGGGGGCTGTCACCTGACCGAGTGGGGGCTTCCCCCTGACCTTCTGGGGCATTCCTGACCAATTGGGGGAAGCGCCAATGTCTGATCTGCGAGGTCCCTTTCGAGAGGATCGCGCTGCCAGTTCTCGCAAAAACTGAAACCTAGCCTGCATCTCCTTACAAGCTTTGACGACTCGCGGGAAATCCGACGATTCCGCCAGTCCATCACGGCCGTCTAATCCTGACCTTTTGGGGGCTGCGTTCAGGGTTCGATCCTGACCTGACTTGACGCGAGAGGTCAGGTCAGGCAGCAATCAGCTCTTCAAAGAATCAAGCTCTGATCGCACTATGGCATGGAAACGGATGACAGCCCAATAGCTGAGGCTCTCGAAGAGAAGCCTGAAGAGGTAACACCGGGCCGTGCGATGCGCGTTGCTGCTGCATTGAAGGCAAAAGGCGGGGACGAGTTCGCCAAGCCGGGCAACATCATCGAGATCAAGTTCGTCAAAGGTGAGTCGCTGAGTCTGACAGCATCCCGGCTCCTTGCCCTCATGATTCTGACTGCCGGTGGTGATGCGTGGGAGGACCGGCCTCACCGCATTCGCAAGGCCGATATCCGTCGCGGCCATAAAGGCAACGAGCGGATCAGCGACATGCTTCAGGAACTTCACCGGACTCTCTTTGCCGTTGATGACAAATCCTGGCGTGGAAAGAAGGCCACCCTCCTGTTCTCCCTGATCTCCCGGTCCAAAGAGGAGACCGACGAGGATGGCGGTGAGACGGGTTGGATCGAATGGGAGTTCACGCCTGATGCGCGCAAACTGATCCAGGCGTCTGAGACCTATGCGGTGCTTAATCGGCAAGCGGTCCTGGGCTTCCGCTCGAATTATGCCCTGAAGCTTTACGAGCTAGGAGCGCTTCGCCTTCACCGACGGCAGGCAACCTGGAGAGGAGATATGCAAGCGCTGCGGGCGGCGCTTGGCATTCCGCCTGACGTTTACACCGACTTTGCTCAACTTCGGCGCAAGGTGTTGGAGAAGGCAAAGTCCGAGATTGACCAGTTGGCGCACTTTCGCGTCGAATGGCGTGAGATCCGACAAGGGCGAACGGTCACCGAGCTTGAGTTCCGATTTGAGCCGAAAGGGGCGCCTGAAGTCCTCGAAACGGTAGATGAACTGGATAGGCACTCCGCGGGACGCCAAGC
Source organism: Erythrobacter sp. W302b (assembly GCF_046452395.1). Classification (NCBI taxonomy): domain Bacteria; kingdom Pseudomonadati; phylum Pseudomonadota; class Alphaproteobacteria; order Sphingomonadales; family Erythrobacteraceae; genus Erythrobacter; species Erythrobacter sp. W302b. Next base: position 139,312 of record NZ_JBKFDH010000002.1, read on the forward strand.
AAGGCGTGCTGGTTCCGTCGAAACTGTGACAGCGGGGCAGGGGGCAATCGCCGCACCAACCACCGCCGCGCCTGTCGCCAAGCAGCTAGAATCAACTTTCCCCTCGTCAGGTTCGATCCGCTTCGGACACGCCGATCTGCTTGAAGTCGCCCGAAAGCACGGCGGCGGATGGGATGTCGATCTTATCGCGAGCGGGTTCCGCGAACATATGGGCAATCGGTTGGACAAGCTACGTGGCGCCAAGTTGCTCGCTGCCTGGAAGGGCTTTTGTGAGGGGTGGGTAAACCGGCGGGGGCGGCCCTGAGCCGCCTAAATTGCACGCGTGCAATTCTCCTTGCCCCCACCGAGTCAGGATGGCGCGCATCCATCCTAAAATCGGCCTGACAAGGCGTCGCGACTTTCGAAATTTGTGATTTTCTTGACCGAAAAGCGCAAGTGGGTGTAGCACACTCCGAATTGCGAAAGGACGACATGTGTCTAACGGACTTCAGATCGAAGAGGCCGAGCGTTTGGTCTCGGTCGCAACGCTGGCCAGTCGAACATCTTCAGTGCTCGAAAAGCTGCGCGACTCCGCACGAAGCGCTCGGGCAGATGCGCGTCGGGAGCCTACCTTTACGATCGGGAAGGCAGCCGAGCTCGTCGGGCGGACACCGGCGGCCATTCGGGACGCCGAGAAAGATGGAAGGCTGCCCGAGCCAGCGAGGACAGATAGCAATCGGCGTGAGAGATACACTCTTGCCCAGCTTAACGATATGCGCGGCGTGTTCGGCACGAGGCCGTATCGTGCCCCGAGCGATCCATGTTGCGTGGTTGCGGTTCAGAATTTCAAAGGCGGTGTCGGCAAATCGACGCTCTCCGTACATCTAGCGCAGTACCTCGCGATCAAGGGCTATCGTGTTGCGTTGATCGACTGCGACAGCCAGGCGTCTGCGACGACGCTGTTCGGCTATGTGCCAGACCTCGATTTGACAGAGGACGATACGCTCTACCCGTTCCTTCGTGAGGGTGAGCGGTCATCGCTCGACTACGCCCTCCGCAAGACCCATTTCGACGGCCTTGAATTGATCCCTGCCAATCTTCGCCTGTTCAATTCCGAGTATGAATTGGCCGCCAGAATGGCGCAAGGGAACGGTGCCTTGCTCGACCGCCTCAAGGAAGGGATTGAGAGCATCTCGGACCGGTTCGATGTGGTAGTCATGGACCCGCCGCCGGCGCTCGGAGCCATATCTCTTTCCGTGCTGCGGGCAGCGAATGCGTTGGTGGTTCCGGTTCCCCCAACCGTGATGGACTTCTCGTCGACCGCGGCTTTCCTATCCATGCTTGATGAAACAATTGAGCAGCTCGCCGACCGGGGTCTCGCGCCAGAACTGACGTTTTTACGCTTCGTCGCCTCCAAGGTCGATGAGAACAAGTCCATGCAGAAAGAGCTTCTGCAGCTGATGCGGACCCTGTTTGGCCACGCCATGGTTCGCACGCCGCTAAAGGATTCTGCCGAGATCGATAATGCGACTGCGCGGTTGATGACCGTCTATGAACTGGACGGACCGGCTACGAGCTCGGCGGTGCGCAATCGCTGCTTGAACTATCTTGATGGCGTGAACTCCGAGATCGAAGTCGACATTCGTTCGATGTGGCCAAGCCATCAGAAGCGCCTCCGCCAGGAGGCCTTGGTATGAGCTGCTGGAAAAATTGCACGCGTGCAATTCTGCTGATGGGAGGCATGCATGAGTAGGAAGAACAGCGGGTTTGCCGCCGACTTGGCGGCAGGAATCGATCTGACCGAAGAGTCCGCCGCGCCGCGTCGATCGAGCATCGCGTCGAACGTGCTTACCGGGCGTTCAAACCGTTTGGCCGATCTCGCTTCCGGAGCAATCGTCTCGCGCACGCATGAGCTCGTTGACCCGGCAAGGTGTCGGATGTGGTCTGGCCATAATCGCGACTATGCGCTCCTCAATGAGGAACGCTGCGCAGATTTGATCGAGAGCATTAAGGCGCAGGGCCGGCAGGAGATCCCGGCAATTGTCAGGCGCCTGTCTGGTGACGATGGATATGATTTCGAGGTCATCTGCGGCGCGAGGCGGCACTGGTCGATCAGTTGGTTGCGGACGCACAACTATCCAGATTTCAAGTTCCTCGTGGACGTCCGCGAAATCGGCGACGAGGAGGCGTTCCGGCTCGCTGATCTCGAGAACCGCGCACGAGACGACCTCACCGATTTTGAACGGGCGAAGGACTATCTGCGAGCTTTGACGGCCTACTACGAGGGTCGGCAGAAGACGATGGCCGAACGCCTCAAGGTGTCCGAAAGCTGGCTCACACGGTACCTGGATCTGGCCCGCCTGCCCGAGGAGTTGACCAGAGCCTTTGCTAATCCGCAGGAGCTCGGAATTCGCAATGCGATCGCACTCAAGGCGCTCATGAAGCCTGAGGACCGAAAGGAGAGAGCTTTCCGGGAGGCAGCCCGGCTTGCCGCGGAGCGCGAGCGAAGTGGCCAGTCACCTTCTGTGCTGGAAGTGATCAAGGCGCTTTCTCTTGCGGTCGATCCCCCCAAGAAGTCAGGATCCCCCAAGAAGTCAGGAAAGGCCGAGACTGTCGCCAATGCTGTGGGCCAGCCTGTACTTCGGATTGAGGGAGCTGATCGTAAGGGGGTTCGGATCACCTTGTTGAGCAAGGGTGGTGCGACGCGCCAGGAAGCCGAAGAGGCTATCCGCGGTGTACTAGATCAGCACTGGCCGGTAGCATAGCGCTATCGATCTCGCGCAAGCGCACCATGCCTGCCTCCTGCAGCGACAATACGGATTGCGAAGCGGTTCGCTTTGTCACGCCAAGGCTTCTTGCAAGCTCCGCTCTGGTGAGGGGGCCAAGGCTGACAATCATGCGCCACGCCTGCGGAGCGGTGGAGGAGGCATACAGTCGTCCGGCCAGCTGCTTGTCGGCCAAAGCGACAGCTTCTCGCATCATCCGCAAATCGGCCGCGGCTTTGTCAGCGGCCATCTGAATCGCTGAACGGAGAAGCGCGGGCAGGGGTTCTTCGTGGAATTCGCGGAACAGGACCCGTGGCATCACGCCTGCAAGGGCCAGCGGGGCCGACCCCAAGCCAAAAAGATGAGGCCGTATGGCCGTCGCCAGTGAGGCGGCCCAGGCCGCGCCACGCGGCGCCGAGCGCGTGATCGCGAACCCGCCGACCTTGACCATTTCGCTCCCGCCTTCGAAGAAGTCGAGTTCCTCGGTTCGCAGTTCCTCAAGCCACTCAAGCAGGGTGCCCACCGGATCTCGGGTCGGCAGCAGCGCATCAAGCCGTTCGAGCGCGCGATCGGCGGGCAAATAGGCCTCGCTGAACCCTTCGGAGTGGTTTTTGGCGGCCATGACCAGCTTGGCGGCATGGGCGAGGGGAGGATGGCCTCGCCGGCTGATCCACGACAAAAACTGTCGGCGCTCTTCGGAGTACCACGTGCGCACTAACTCGCTCGCTTCGAGCCCGGGATTATGTTCGATACCAAGATTATCAAACGGATAATCGCGGACTTGCACACGCCAGAGGCGCCGAAGAGAGGCCAGCGCAAGGCATTCGGCGAGCTCGGCTGAGATGAAGGGAAGGGCGCCCTCAATCCGCGCGAGCGTCAGCTGCCAGGGGGCGGGCGCAGAAACCATGAGGCAGATAGTATATAAATGGCCTGAAAAGTATACCCGGCTTGTACGGTCCATTTGCTGTCCGATAAGAGCCCTTCACGGACGATAAGGTATTCGATATAAAGCAGCCTGAATTGGCCGCGATGACGCCCGCGCCCAACGCAGGGATAGGGCACACCAGCGGCAATGAAGCTTGAGGAGTGTCGCCGTGGACGATGACAGCAGCAGGGCTTTGGGGCTTTCAGATGAAGTCGCGCTTTCGCCGCTGGGGAATGCGATCCCGCCGCAGCTCGCAGCTGAGATCGAAGCGGCACGCTCGTACCGGGCGCGATCCAAGGCGGCCAACACTGTGCGGGCCTATGACAGTGACTGGCGGCAGTTCGAGGAATGGTGCTGGACGCGCGATCTTGAGCCTATGCCTGCCATGCCGGAGGCAGTTGCCACATACCTTGCCTCGCTGGCGCAGGCGGGGAGGGCGGACAGCACCATCGGGCGGCACCTTGCGGCCATCGCCTGGCATCACAGGCAGGCGGGACAGGTCGCACCCCAGCATCGCGACCCACGTGATGTGATTGCTGACACACTTGCTGGGATCCGGCGTGAGCAACGTGCTCGGCCGACGCGCAAGAAGAGCGCAATTCTGGCGGCCGATCTTGCGCGGATGATTGCAGCTGCCGAAGGCCAGAGTCCGCGAGCGATCCGCGACCGAGCGGTCATGGTACTGGGGTTGGCGGCGGCGCTCCGGCGTTCCGAACTTGTCGCGCTACAGCTGGCTGACCTTGAGCTGGTGCGGGAGGGTCTCAAATTGACGATCCGGCATTCGAAAACCGACCAGGAGGGCGCAGGGCAGGTCATCGCGGTGCCTTCTGGTAAGGTGCTAAAGCCCGGCGCGCGCCTCAACGAATGGCTCAGCGTTAGGGGAGGGGAGGCTGGACCTTTGTTTTACCGCACCGACGCACAAGGTATGATGACCAAGGAGCCCATGTCGGATCGCTCGGTTGCCCGCCTGATCCAGCGTTACGCCGAAAAGGTTGGGCTCGATCCTGCCGCATTCGGTGCCCACTCGCTACGCTCAGGGTTCCTGACCGAGGCAGCCAAGGCGGGGGCCTCATTGCCGAAGATGCAGGAGGTATCGCGGCAGAAAAAGGTCGAGGTGCTGCTTGGCTATGTCCGCGACGCAGCGCTGTTCGAGAACCATGCGGGTGAGAGATTTCTGTAGTGCGTGTTTTTGAGCACGCTGCATGGTCCAATTGACCGGGTCTGGGACGAAGCGGCCCTTTCCAATCGGCATGTTGAATGCCTGACTTTGACAAAAGCTGACACGCCTCAGCCCGCGAGCATAGACGGTAGCTAATAAACGCCGGCTTCCTGAAACCCGACATGCAGAAATCGACCCCTGTGTTGACGGCTCCCCGAGTGTTGGGCAATCGGGAAACTTTTAGTCCTATTCCGCGCCCTTCAGCTCGGCAGTAAAGCGGTCGCACGTGGCAAGTTCCGCCTCAGTCAACCGGCGCCGCCGCCACTGCCAAAGCAGCAGCAACCCGGCGGTGGCGGCCCAGACCAGGGACAGAACCAACGCGGAGCCCAAGCTCACCGCTGCGAACGCGTGGAGCGCCCAGACAGCCGCTGCGCAAGTGATTAGTATCGCTGCTGCAAGCCGCGAGCCCTTAAGGATTAGCAGCATGAGCTCGGCCTGACGCCGTGCCTGGCCCACGACCGCGTCCGGGGTCTCGAGAGACCCGGCGGTCCGATGCTTGCGAAGCCACCAATGTTCTATGAGCATGAACGGCAGTGCGACAAGCAGCGCCCCCGCTCCAAACAGAAAGAGCGCCTCCTCCCCTTTCCAGGCGCTCACGATGAACCACGCACAGGCGCCGATCGTCACCACGACCCCAATGCTATTCAACCATGTCCAGAGTCTGATCTGCTGCTCGCGCCGGGCTATCAGGCTGCGCGCCTGGTTTATGTCGACTGGCTGCTGCCGCCACTGAACCTTCATCATCTCCAGGAGATCGTGGTCATTCATCGAGCATTTCCTTCAGCAGCGCCTTTGCACGCTTGATCCTCACTCCGACGTTGGAGACGCTGATTCCCAACGCCTCGGCGATGTCCATATAAGCCAGCTCCTCAAGGACCAAAGTTATCACCTGCCGATACGGCAGCGGCAGTCGCCGGACCGCCGCTGCCAGCTGGCGCGACCGATCCGATTCGATCAATCGCGCTTCCGGTGTTTCCGGGTCGGCGGACGGCAGCGACTGGGTCTTCCGGCGCTTGGCCTCAGACTCGCGGATGACATGCGAGACTCCGCGATTGTGGGCGATCCGGAACAGGAAAGGCGCCAGCTTCTCCCTCGAGCGAAGGCGGGGCAGCGCCTGGTGAATCGCAAGCAGCATATCCTGTCGCAGATCCTCCTGCAGCACCTTGTCCGCTTCGTACGAGGCGGCGATTCGAGCGAGCGACGCGCCATAGTCGCGTATGATGTCATCGAGCTGGCTCACGCGTGATTCAGTCTGCGCCTGGTCCGGAAACTTACAAAATATTTGTTCCGCGGCCGCGTAAGAAAATCAGTTCTGATACCGACTGTACAAGCAAATCCAAAGTTGGAGACTGCTCGTGAAGACTCGAATGACAATCGCCCTGGCGGCGGCCACGCTGATACTGACACCATCCGGAGCGCAATCGCCAGTGCGCGATCTATACTATGGCGTGACAATTATCGACCCAGCTACCGAAACGGTGCAGCCTGACAGCTACATCGCAGTAGAGGCAGGGCAGATTGTGGAGGTGGGTCGCGGACAGCCGCCCGCAGCGCCGAACGTCCGGCTCCACGATTATCGTGGTCATTTCGCAATGCCCGGTCTCATTGACACCCATGCCCATGTGACGCTCGGACCGATGCGGATCGAAACCGAGGACGGTTTAAAAATGGTCGCCGCGCACAGGCCCGACGTCGTCACCCACAACGCACGCCATCTGCTGGCGTTCGGAGTGACCACGATCCGCAATCCCGGCGGCGACATGGCAGCGAACCAAGCTTACGACACCCGCATTGCCGCAGGCCTGCTCGACGGCCCCGAAGCCTTTCACGCGGGAGAGGTGATTGATCGCTCACCGATACCGATCGAGGGACTGGTATCCCGGCCGGGGCCGGACCTCAGCGTCTCCGACATCGTCCGCAGGCAATCAACGGCCGGCGCAGACTTCATCAAACTCTACACCAACTTGTCCGAGGAAGAGCTGAAGCAGGGCATTGATACGGCACATGCAGCGAACCGGAAGACCATTGCCCATCTGTCGGATGTCAGCTGGACCCGTGCAGCCGAAATCGGAATCGACTCGATTGTTCATATGATGCCGATCAGCCCGGACCTCCTGCCGGAGGATCGGCGCATGAAGTATCGAAAAGAGCGCCGCGAGGGATTCTTCCAGTCCTTCGAGTGGTATGAGGCCGCGGACTTCGACGCCGAGCCGGTGCGGGAGATGATTGAGACGCTGGCGCGCGAAAAGGTGTTCATCGATGCGACGTTGGTCGCCTTTCAACCAGCCTTTTGGGGAGACAGGCCCGAGATCCGCGATCGCGATCTCGCCTTTGTGCACCCCGACATGGCGGCAAACTGGCAAGCCGGTTTCCGCTTCGATCTCGGATGGAAGGAGCAGGACTACCGCCGGGCGCAGGCAGTCTGGCCTAAGGTGCTCAGCCTGACCCGGTGGCTCCACGAGGCGGGCGTTCCGATGACGATCGGTACTGACCTCGCGAATCCGTTCATCGCTCCCGGGATCAGCTTGTCGCGTGAAATGGAGTTGCACCTCGAGGCCGGAATCCCAGCTTGGGCAGTACTGCGGATGGCGACGGTTGACGGCGCTCGACTGCTCGGAATCGAGGGGCGCACCGGCAGGATCAAGCCCGGCCACGAAGCTGACATTCTGATACTTAAGGCTGACCCGCTCGCTGACTTCGCGAACCTTCGGCAAGTCCGTGCGGTGCTGAACAATGGCAAACTGCTGTGCCCTGCCGAGCTTCGGCAGGCGCGCGCGGAGCCGCAATAATGGTTCAGGGCACCAAGCGCCGGGTCGCTGTGCTCGGAGTGGCGGCGCTGATCTTCCTGCCGTGGCCGACACTCGCCGCCGCTTGGCTGATTTTGGACCCAGGCCTGACCGAATGGACGATGATGGTCGCCGCAGCCGCGGTGACTACCGAAGCAGGACTCTACTTGGGCGCGGTAGTGCTCGGAGTGTCGTCATTTCGACGCATTCGGAGTCGGCTGCGGTTTCGGCGGGCCAAGGACGAGGACAAGAGTGCCTAACGCGCACGTTTCGACGAGCGGAGATAGCAGCCCAGGGATCTGTCAGAGCAAATGCACCGGCCAGTGAAGAATTGAGGGCAGGACGGTGCATTGCCCAGACCTCGCAAGCCAGTAAGCCCGGTTCGGTACTTCAACTGTTCGCCCGAGATCATCCGTTTGGTGGTTATGATGTACGTGCAGTTCCCGCTGAGCCTTCGAAACGTTGATGACTTGCTGGCTGAGCGCTGGATCGATACCGGATACAAGATGCCGGCATCGGCACGGGCCTCATCATTGCTGGAGCGTCAAGCGCCTACAAAGTGCAACTTGATCTGCGTGGCCTGGTGGTGACACGCGAAGCGCCAGTTGCCTCAGTTTATATCGAACGACTGCCAGATGGCAGCAGCGTGCGCACGAGCTTTGCATTGGGCCGGACGTCCAGCGGCATATCCGGAAATAGCGAAAGGATCGTGCTAGAACCTGAATCCTATGCGAGCTTTTTTGCGCGAACAGATACTGAGTTTGCTGAACGCCATGTCTCAGAGAAAGAGATCTTGGTTGAGGTCAATAATACCGACAATGTAAACGACACTGCAAAATTCGCAAATCGGTGATCCTAGTCACTATCCATCATCGATCATAAGTAGCTCCGATGCACGACCCTGCAAGTGACACGACTGCGTCGGACGGATGAAGACATTGAATTCGGTGATCAAGAACGACCAATTCTGGCTCGACAGCGGCCACTGCCCAACTCGGGCCGCGAATGGCGGCTATTGTGGGTTCGTTTCCCAAAATCTGCCATTCCGGAATCGACCCCGTTCAGGACATGGAAAACGGACGTTTGACCGTCCAGAATTGGCCTGTACAAGAAAATGGTTGGTCAGGCCAATTGACAGCCGCTTGACCTTACTTGATGCATCGCCTGCCTGCCTGCCTGCGGGCGCGCTCGATATTGCTCGGCATCAGGAAAGGTTGAATAGCATATGCCTCGCGTCAATCGAACCGCCGATAGCCACCGGCACAATGCTTCCCTTCTGCTGAACGCGATGCACGCGGGCCTTGCCGCTGTGCGCGGAGAAGCCTGTCTGCAGGGGCACCTGATCCCGAGACTCGTGCGGGGACGGACAGTGGTTGTCGCCGCGGGTAAGGCGGCGGTGTCGATGATGGCCGGGGCGTGCGACATACTCGGGCCCGAGCGCGTCGAGGGGATCGTGTTGACCCGATATGGGCATTGCGGCGCGATCCAGTTGCCGGCCGGTGTGGAGCTCGCCGAGGCCGCACACCCGGTTCCCGACGCGAACGGCGAAGCGGCCGCGCGCCGGATTCTTGCGCTCGCGGCCGGCCTGACCGCTGGCGACCGACTGATTGCGCTGATTTCGGGTGGGGCCTCAGCGCTGCTGACCTTGCCCGCCGCTGGGATCACGCTGGCCGAAAAGCAGGCGCTCAATCGCGCATTGCTGGCGAGCGGGGCTTCGATTGCGGAGATCAACTGCGTGCGCAAACATATCTCGGCAATCAAGGGCGGGCGGTTGGCGCTGGCGGCATATCCGGCGCGCGTGGAAACCTACTGCATTTCGGATGTGGCAGGCGACAATCCGGCCCTGATCGCATCCGGACCGACCGTGCCCGACACCACCACACAGGCCGATGCGCGCGCGGTGCTCGAACGCTACGGGATTGTGCCTTCGTCGGGGGTGACGGCCGCGCTGGCCGATCCCCTCAATGCTCTTCCCGCCCCCGATCATCCCGCCTTTGCCGGGGCGCAGGTGAGAGTCGTTGCCCGGCCGCTGGCGGCGCTGGAGGCGGCGGCTGGCGTGCTGGCCGGAGCGGGGTATGCTCCCGTGATCCTCGGCGATGCGATCGAAGGCGAGGCGCGAACCGTCGGAGCACAGCATGCGGCGCTGGCGCTGGCGCATCATGCGCAAGGGCAAAGGGTTGCTCTGATCTCAGGCGGCGAGTGCACGGTCCGGCTCTGTGCAGGAGCAGGCAGGGGCGGACCTAATGCGGAATATCTGATGGCGCTGGCGCTCGGCCTCGACGGAGCAAAGGGAATCAGCGCCCTTGCGGTGGATACCGACGGGATCGATGGGAGCGGCGACAATGCCGGGGCGATGATCAACCCGACGACGGTCGCCCGCGCCGTCGCCGAGGGAATCGACTGGGCCGCAGCTCTGGACGCCAACCGCTCCTATGACAGTTTCGCCGCGCTGGGCGATCTGGTGATGACCGGGCCGACGCTCACCAATGTCAACGACCTGAGGATTATCCTGATCGACCCCTAAGTCGGCCGCCTTGCAAATTGTCCTGACCAAATTATAGACTGGTCAGATAGTCTTCGGGGAGCGAACGACAATGCTGGATCGACGCACGGCGCTTGCCTCCCTTCTGGCGACCACGGCGTTGTCGGTGTCGGGATGCCGCACACCTATGCACGCGGAGGCCGACTGGTTGGTCGCCCCCTGGGGCGACGCCGAACGGATTGTTGCCGCGATCCGGCGCGTGGCGATCCCGCCGCGCACCTTCCCGCTCGCCGATTTCGCCCCCGCTGCCGACGACGCCCGCCCCGCGATCCTCGCCGCGATCCGCGCCGCACATGAGGCCGGCGGCGGGCGGGTGGTGATCCCTGAGGGGCTGCACCTCAGCGCCGGTCCGATCCAATTGCGCTCGAATGTCGAGCTGCACCTTGCAGCGGGTGCCACCCTGCGTTTCCTGCCGGGCGAGGCGCTCTACCTGCCCCCCGTTCGCACCCGCTGGGAGGGGACGGAGTGCTACACCCTCTCGCCGCTACTCTATGCCGAGGATTGCGAGAACATCGCGCTCACCGGCCCCGGCACCATCGACGGGCAGGGCGCGGCGCATTGGCTGCCCTGGCGCGAGACGCAGAAAGCCGCCCAGACCGCCCTGCGCGACATGGGCCGTGACGGGGTGCCGGTGGAGCAGCGCATCTTCACCGGAGAGCGCCGGTTGCGCCCGCACTTCGTCCAGTTCAACCGCTGCAAGCGCGTGCTGGTCGACGGGCCGCGCCTGATCGATTCCCCCTTCTGGATGGTCCACCCGCTGCTGTGCGAGGACGTGATCATCCGCAACATCACCTGCAAATCCGATCATGTGAACAGCGACGGCGTGGACCCCGACAGCTCACGCCGGGTGCTGATCGAGAACTGCGATTTCGACGTCGGCGATGATGGCGTCTCGCTCAAATCGGGGCGCGATCAGGATGGCTGGCGGGTCGGCATCCCGACCGAGGATGTGGTGATCCGGGGCTGCACCTATAGCGGCCATGCTGGCGGGGGCATGGCGATCGGATCGGAAATGTCGGGCGGGGTGCGCCATGTCTTCGTCGACGGGTTCCGCATTCCCAAGGCGCGGCACACCTTGTATTTCAAGGCCAATCTCGACCGCGGCGGGCGGATCAGCGATGTCTTCATCCGCAACATCACGGCGGGAGAGACCGCCTCGCTGCTGGTCTTCACCAACGACTATCACTCCTATCGCGGGGGCAATTTCCCGACCGTGTTCGAGCGCATTCTGGTCGAGAACGTCACCGTCGCCCGCACCGGAGCGGGGATTTCGATCGCCGGTCACCCCGATGCCCCGGTGCGCGATGTGGTGATCCGCGACGTCACGATGGGCGCAGCAAAGCACCCGCTACAGATCAGCAACGCCCCAGGTACGATGCTGCAACGGGTCATGCACGGCACGCGCATGATTTCGCTCGCCGATGCCGAGCCGGTGCCTCCCAGCGTGCCGGGCGGTTATTGACCGGCGGCAGGCCGAAGGCGGCTTGACGCTGGGTGATTGGTCTGCCAATCGTTCACCAGAGGTCAGGCCAGTTTGAGGTTGGCCATTTCGGGGTGTGTGATGCAGGGCAAGCGGCTCTACGAACGTGTAGCGCAGGCAGTGGCGGGCGATATCGTCGCGGGCCGCTACAAGCTGGGCGAGCGGCTGCCGTCCGAGCGCGATCTCGCCGCGCTCCACGATGTCAGCCGCCCGACCATCCGCGAGGCGATGATCGCGCTGGAGGTCGACGGGCTGGTCGAGGTGGTGACCGGCTCTGGCGTCTATGTCCGCGCGCTGCGGCGAAAGCACGGCAAGCCCGCCCCCGCCGATGTCGGCCCCTTCGAACTGCTGGAGGCCCGCGCCCGGATCGAGGGCGAATCTGCCGCGCTCGCCGCCTCGCACATCACCGACGAGGAACTCGCCGCGCTCGAAGCGCTGGTGGCCGAGATGGAGGCGGAGAACGCGCGCGATGTCGTGATGTCGGAAGATGCCGACCGGCGTTTCCACATGGCGATCGCCGCCGCCACCCGCAATTCGGCGATGGAGCAGGTGATCGAAGGCCTGTGGGAGGCGCGCAACCAGTCGCTCCAGAACCTGCGCTTCCTCGAAAAGGCCCGCGCCGAGGGGGTGAAGCCCCGGATCGAGGAGCATTCCGCCATTGTTGCCGCGCTGCGCAGCCGCGATCCGCGCGCCGCCCGCCATGCGATGCGCACGCATTTGCGCGGGGTTGCCGACATGGTGTTCGCCGCGACCGAGGCCGAGGCGATGGAGCGCATCCGCGCCGAAATCGCCGGGGAACGCCGCCGGTTCCAGCTGGGAGATTGACGAGAGTGCCGAGGCTCCACCTGCACGAGGACCGGCTGTTCCCGGCCGATCCCGCCACCCGCGACATTGCCCGCAGGCTCTATGCCGGGGTGCGGCATCTGCCGATCATCAGCCCGCACGGGCACACCGACCCCTCGTGGTTTGCCGACAACCAGCCCTTCCCCAATCCGGCGGCGCTGCTGATCACGCCCGATCACTACGTCTTCCGGATGCTCTATTCGCAAGGCATCCCGCTGGAGGCTCTGGGCGTGCCCAAGCTGCCCGGCGCGGACGGCCCGCCGACCGAGACCGATCCGCGCAAGGTCTGGCGGCTGTTTGCGGCCAATTACCACCTGTTCCACGGCACCCCGTCGCGGATCTGGCATGACTGGGTCTATTCGGAAGTCTTCGGCCTGACCGAGGTGCTCTCGCCGGAAACCGCCGATCACTATTACGACGTGATCGACGCGAGGCTCGCGCAGGACGATTACCGCCCCCGCGCGCTGTTCGAGCGGTTCAATATCGAGGTGATCTGCACCACCGAAGACCCGCTCGATCCGCTGGTGCATCATGCCAAGCTGCAAGCCGATGGCTGGGGGCGCAAGGTCATCACCGCCTTCCGTCCCGACAATGTGCTCGATCCCGAGTACGAGGGATTTGCGGACAATGTCGCCAAGCTGGGCGCGATCACCGGCTGCGATACCGGGACGTTTGACGGCTATCTCGACGCGCTCAAGAACCGCCGCGCCTTCTTCAAGGCGCATGGCGCGACCTCGACCGATCACGGCCACCCCACCGCGACTACCGCCGACCTGCCCCGCGCCGAGGCCGAGGCGCTGTTCGCTCGCGCGCTTTCGGGCCAGTGCTCGCCGCAGGACGCCGAGACCTTCCGCGGCCAGATGCTGACCGAGATGGCGCGCATGAGCCTTGAGGATGGGCTGGTGATACAGATCCATCCCGGCTCCTCGCGCAATCACAATGGCGAAGTGTTCACCCGCTTCGGGCGGGACAAGGGCGCGGATATTCCGATGCGCACCGATTACGTCGCCGCGCTGCGCCCCTTGCTGTCGCGCCACGGCAATGACCCGCGCCTGAACGTGATCGTCTTCACCCTCGACGAAAGCACCTATGCCCGCGAACTGGCGCCGCTGGCGGGGCACTATCCCGCGCTGAAACTTGGCCCGGCGTGGTGGTTCCATGACAGCCCCGAAGGGATGCGCCGCTTCCGCGAGAACACCACCGAGACAGCGGGCTTTTACAACACGGTCGGCTTCAACGACGATACCCGGGCCTTCCTGTCGATCCCGGCGCGGCATGATGTGGCGCGGCGGATGGATTGCGCGTTCCTCGCAAGGCTGGTGGCCGAGCACCGAATGCTGGAGGACGATGCGCACACCGTGGCGCAGGATCTCGCCTACAACCTCGCCAAGGCGGCCTACCGGCTCGGCGCATGAGCACTGCCGCCGCCGCCCCCGTCCGCATGACCCGCCACCGCTGGGTGATCTGCGCGCTGCTGTTCTTTGCCACCACCATCAATTACATCGACCGGCAGGTGATCGGCATTCTGAAGCCGACGCTGAGCGCGGAATTCGGCTGGTCGGAGACCGACTATGCCGACATCGTGTTCTGGTTTCAGGCGGCCTATGCGCTGGGCCTGCTGCTGGTCGGGCGGCTGATCGACCGGGTGGGGGTGAAGTGGGGCTATGCCCTTGCAGTGATGGTGTGGAGCCTGTTTGGCATGGCCCACGCGGCCGCCTTCAGCATCGCCACCTTTGCCATGGCGCGCTTCGGGCTGGGGCTGGGCGAGGCGGGCAATTTCCCCGCCGCGGTGCGCGCCACTGCCGACTGGTTCCCCAAGAAGGAACGCGCCTTTGCCACCGGCATCTTCAATTCGGGATCGAATGTCGGCGCGATCCTGACGCCCTTGCTGGTGCCGATCATCGTGATCGACTGGGCGCTCGGCTGGCAGGGGGCCTTCATCATCACCGGGGCGCTGGGGTTCCTCTGGATCATCGCCTGGTGGCTGATCTACCGCGAGCCCGAAGGCAACGCCCGGGTCAGCGCCGCCGAGCTTGCCCATATCCGCAGCGACCCGGTGGAGGCGACCACGCCGATCGCCTGGGGGGAATTGCTCAGGCACCGCCAGACCTGGGCCTTTGCGCTGGGCAAGTTCCTGACCGACCCGATCTGGTGGTTCTTCCTGTTCTGGCTGCCCGATTTCTTCGGCAAGAATTACGGGCTGGACCTCAAGACCTTCGGCCCGGCGCTGATCGCGATCTACCTCTTGGCGGATGTCGGCAGCATCGCCGGGGGGTGGTTCTCCAGCTTCCTGATCAAGCGCGGGTGGAGCGTCAATGCCGGGCGCAAGAGCGCCATGCTGCTCTGCGCCATGTGCGTGCTGCCGGTGAGCCTTGCGATCTATGCCGAGAACCTTGTGATTGCCGTGGGCATCATCGGGCTGGCGGCGGCGGCGCATCAGGGCTGGTCGGCAAACCTGTTCACGCTCGCCTCCGACCTGATGCCGCGCCGCGCGGTTGCCTCGGTGGTGGGGCTGGGAGGCATGGCGGGGGCTGTGGGGGGTATGCTGATGGCGACGTATGCGGGCTATGTGCTGGAGAATGTCGGGAGCTATACGCCGATCTTCCTCCTCATCGGCTCGATGTATCTGATCGCGCTGGCGGTGATCCATGCGCTGGTGCCCCGGCTCGATCCGGCGAGGATCGACGCATGAGCAGGACCGCGCGCCTTTCCGCCGCCGCGCTGGGCGATCTGCCTGCCGGTTGGGCGCGGCCTGCCTATGACCGCAGCCAGCCTTGCGGGGTGGTGCATCTGGGCACCGGAGCCTTTCACCGCGCGCATCAGGCGTGCTTCTTCGATGCGCTGCTGGCGGCAGGGCATGAGGGCTGGATGATCCGGGGCGCGAGCCTGCGCTCGCCCGCCGTGGCGCAAGCGATGAACCCGCAGGACGGCCTGTTCACCGTGCTGGTCCGTGATGGCGGGGATGAGCGGGCGCAGGTAGTGGGATCGGTGCGCGACGTGCTGGTCGCGCCCGATGACCCTGCCGCGCTGGTGCAGGCGCTGGCCGATCCGGCGGTCGCTCTGGTGACGCTGACCGTGACCGAGAAGGGTTACTGCCTCGACCCTGCTACCGGCGCGCTGCGCAGCGACGATCCGACGGTCGCTGCCGATATTGCCAACCTAGCCGCGCCCCAGACCGCGCCGGGCTTTCTGGTCGCCGGGCTGGCGGCGCGGCGGGCGGCGGGGCTGGCGCCGTTTACCGTGCTCTCCTGCGACAACCTCCCCGAAAACGGCCAGCGCACCCGCGCCGCCGTGATCGCGCTGGCCGAGGCGGTGGACCCGGCGCTGGCGGCGTGGATCGCTGCCGAGGTCGCCTTCCCCTCTTCGATGGTCGACCGGATCGTGCCCGCGACCACCCCGGACGATCTCGACAATTTCGAAAGCGCGAGCGGCTGGCGTGACGAGGCGCTGGTCAAGACCGAGCCCTTCACCCAATGGGTCGTGGAGGACTGGTTCTGCAACCGCAGGCCTGCGCTGGACACCGTCGGCGTGCAGTTCACCCGCGATGTCGCCGGGTGGGAGAAGGCCAAGCTGCGGCTCCTCAACGGCGCGCATTCCGCCATCGCCTATCTCGGCGGGCTGGCGGGCTATGCCTATGTCCATCAGGCCATGGCCGCCCCCGGCTTCGGCGCGCTGATCGAGGCCTTGTGGGACGAGGCACAGGCGACGCTCGATCCGGTCGAGGGCTTCGATCCCGCCGCCTATCGCGCCCAGCTGCGCGCGCGTTTCGCCAATGGCGCGCTGATGCACCGGACCCACCAGATCGCGATGGACGGGAGCCAGAAGCTGCCGCAGCGCTGGCTTCAGACCATCCTTGCGACCCGCGCCGCCGGTCGCCCGGTGCCCCCTGCGCTGACGCTGGCGCTGGCCGGGTGGATGCGCTGGCAGGCGGGGGTGAGCGATGCAGGCGTGCCCTTCGTGGTCGACGATCCGCTCGCGCGCGAGAGCGCCGCCGCCCTCGCCGCCGCTGATGGCGACCGGGCTGCGGAAGTGCGCGGATTGCTCGGCATCGGGGCGATCTTCGGGAGCGAACTGCCTGCCGACGCGGAGTTCGTCGCCGCGCTGGCCCGCGCCTATGCGGCCATTGCCGATGGTTCTGCCGGGGCGGCGGTGCGGGCCTTTGCGGAAGGGCGGGGCTGAGCCATGGGTGAGGCGCGCATCCTTGCCATGCACCCGGATGACAATGTCGCGCTGTGCCTCGATCCGGTGGCGGCGGGCGATGCGCTGGCGGGCGGGGTGATCGCGGGCGAAGCCATCGCGCCCGGCCACAAGATCGCGCTTGTCGCAATCGAGCCGGGTGAGGCGGTGCGCAAATACGGGCAGGTGATCGGCCTTGCCACCGCCGCGATTGCGCCCGGCGCGCATGTCCATGTCCACAATGTCAGCGCCGATGTCGGCGCCTTGCGCAGCGCCGCCGGAGCGCCTCCTGCGCCCGCCCTGCCTGCGCGCCGGGCGCGCTTTCGCGGATACCGCCGCGCTTCGGGCACGGTCGGCACGCGCAACTATATTGGCATCCTCACCAGCGTGAACTGCTCCGCCAATGTCGCCCGCGCGATTGCCGCCGCCTTCCCCGATGCGATGTTCCATGATGGCGGCGCGGTCGATGGCGTCGTGGCGCTGACCCACACCACCGGCTGCGGCATGACCCCGGCGAGCGAGGGCACCGCCAACCTCCAGCGCACGCTCGCCGGATACTGCGCCCACCCCAATTTCGCCGCCGTGCTGGTGGTGGGGCTGGGCTGCGAGATGATGCAGATCGCAGGCTTTGCCGACGCGGTCGAGGCGGCGCGGCAGGGCGTCACCTTGCGCACCCTTACCATTCAGGAGGAAGGCGGCACCCGCGCCGCGATCGAGGCCGGGCGCGCGATCATCCACGAACTGATCGCCGAGGCCAGCACGGCGACGCGCGAGGAGGTCTCTGCCGAGCATCTGATCCTCGGCCTGCAATGCGGCGGGTCGGACGGGTGGTCGGGCGTCACCGCCAACCCGGCGCTGGGCCGTGCGGCGGATCTGCTGGTGGCGGCAGGGGGCACGGCGATCCTCTCCGAAACGCCGGAAATCTGGGGTGCCGAACAGCTGCTGTTCGCTCGCGCTGAGAGCGATGCGGTGCGCACGACCTTGCAGGAGCGGCTCGACTGGTGGGCGGATTATGTCGCCCGCAACGGCGCAGAACTCAACAACAACCCCTCCCCCGGCAATATCGCGGGCGGGCTGACGACGATCCTCGAAAAGTCGCTGGGGGCGGTGGCGAAGTCGGGATCGAGCCCCTTGCGCGGCGTATATCGCTATGGCGAGCCGATCACGGCGCGCGGCTTCGTGTTCATGGATTCGCCCGGTTACGACCCCTGTTCGGCGACCGGGCAGATGGCGGCGGGGGCGAATATCCTCGCCTTCACCACAGGGCGCGGATCGGTGTTCGGATCGAAGCCCGCGCCCTGCATCAAGCTCGCCAGCAACCGCGCGCTGGCCGCGCGCATGGCCGAGGACATGGATATCGACTGCTCCCCGGTGCTGGACGGGGTGAGCCTCGATGCGATGGGCGAGGCGATCTTCGATCTGCTGCTGCGCACCGCCAGCGGCGAGCGGTCGAAGTCCGAAGGCCTCGGCCTCGGCGATCTCGAATTCGTGCCCTGGCAGATGGGAGCGGTGATGTGAGGCGGGCGCTGCTCGCTTTCGCGCTGGCGCTGCTGCCGGTGCCGGCCCATGCCGCGCCCCGGGTCGAGGCGGTGGAAGCGGCGCTCGCCACCCTCGCCGATCATGCCGCGCAGGTGCTGATGACCGAGGAAGGCCGGGGCCGCGCCGATTACGACATGGTCGCGGTGCGCTGGCATTCCTACGAGGATCACTGGCACACCGGCCAGCTGGTCTGGGCCTTGCTGGAGGCAGGCGCGGTGCTGGACCGGCCCGATCTTGTCGCCACGGCAAGGCGCGGCGGGGACTGGTGGATTGCGACCGAATATCCGGCAGGGCACCCGCTCGCCGGGCTGGTCGCGGCGGCGCATGGCGACCGGCTGGGCGAGTTGATCAACTTCACCACCATCGCCGACGGCACTCCCGGCCTCTTCGCGCTGACCCGCGCCACTGGTGATCCGCGCTATGCCGATGCCGCCACCCGCTCAGGCCGCTGGCTGTGGGCCAACACCCGCGTCCCCGAAGGCACGCCGGGCGGCGAGGGGCTGTTCTACAACATCATCGATCCCGCCACCGGCGAAGTCTGGCGCGACTGGGACGTGCACACCCAAGGGCCCATCCGCGACGCGGACAAGGCAGCGCGCGCTCCCGCCCCCATCACCCGCGTTGCCCGACCCAATATCGAAGGCTTCCTGTTCCACGATATGTGCCGCCACACCGGCGACAAGGTGTGGTGCGACCGCTTCATCGCCCAGGCCGACGCGCTGCTCGCCCGCCAGCATGAAAGCGGGCTGTGGCTGGAGTTCGAGCCGAACGAAGCGGACGGCAGCCAGATCCACCCGCGCTTCAACATCTGGAACGCCGAAGCCCTGCTGCAGGCCTACGAAGTCTCGGGCGACCGCAAGTATCTCGAAGGCGCCGCCCGCACCGCGCGCTGGGCGCAGAAGGTGATGCAGAAGGACGGCACGCTGTTCTACCGCACCAGCATCGACGGCGCCTCCAACCGCGCCGAGGTGACCGGATCGGCGGTCGCCTTCAACGGCATCCTGATGCTGCGCCTCAAGGACTACGGCTTCACCGAATTCGCGCCGACCATCGATGTCTTTGCCCGGTGGCTGATCGCCAACCGCTACGCCGCCGATCATCCCGACAGCAATCTGGCGGGCGCGGTGATCGACACGCGGCTGAAGCTGGCGGACGGCAAGGTGGCGCTCATCAACCGCGACGTCGGCAGCACCTTCGGCATCAGGTTCCTGTCGCTCTACCTGCGCGACCGGCAGTGCGAGGATGTCAACGCATGGCTCAACGGGCGCGCGCCATGAGCGGGCTGACCCGGCGCGGCGCGATCACGGCGGGGGTGGCCGGGGCGGCCATCGGCGCGCTGGCGCGTCCGGCGCTGGCGCAGACGCCCGCCCCTGCGGCCGCCGCTTCCTTCCTCACCAACCTGCCCGGGCGCGAGCGGGTGGCGCTTGACGGGCCGTGGAAGGTGATCCTCGATCCCTTCGATGTCGCCGGCCGCAAGCCGAGCAAGCGGCGTTCGTTCTGGCTCGATACCATCGAAACGCCCGAGACGGGCCTCGTCGAATATGAATGGGCCTCCAGCGACGAAATGCAGCTTCCCGCCGCATGGAACGATGTCGCGGCAGAGCTGACCTATTACGAAGGCCCGGCCTATTTCCGCCGGTTGCTCGACGCCGCCCCGCGCGCCGGCTGGCGCCAGTTCCTCCATTTCGAGGCGGTCAATTACGCTGCGACCGTGTGGCTCAATGGCGTCGAGATTGCCCGGCACGAGGGCGGTTTCACGCCCTTCGCGGTCGAGATCACCGATCTCCTCGCCCGCGCCGGGGCTGGCCCGCACAGTCTGGTGGTGCGCGCCGACAGCCGCCACCGGGCGGACACGGTGCCGGGGCTGGATTTCGACTGGAAGAACCGCGGCGGGATCACCCGCTCCGTATGGCTGGTGGCGGTGCCCGAGACCCATATCCGCGACACCTATGCCCGGCTGGAAGGTGATGTGCTGGCAATCGACGTAACGCTCGATGGCCCGGCGCGCGGGGGGCAGACCGTGACGGCGAGCCTCGCCGGGCGCAGCGCGCGTGCGGTGACAGATGCCGAGGGCCGGGCGCAGCTGCGCCTCCCGGCCAAGGGCCTTGCGCGCTGGTCGCCCGAAGCGCCGGTGCTGCACGAGCTTGCCGTCACCGCCGCCAGCGGCCGCCTGACCGAGCGCATCGGCCTGCGCACCATCGCCACGCGGGGCCGCGAGATCCTGCTCAACGGCGCGCCCGTTTTCCTGCGCGGTATCTCGATGCATGAGGAAGCCTTCGGGGCCGAAGGCGCGCGCGCTGTCAGCCCTGCCGAGGCCCGCGCGCTGCTGGCCGAGGCCAAGGCGCTGGGGTGCAATTTCGTGCGCCTCGCCCATTACCCCCATGCCGATCACGTCGCGCGCCTCGCCGACGAGATGGGCCTGATGCTGTGGGCCGAAATCCCGGTCTATTGGGAGGAGATCGACTACGCCTCCCCCCGCACCCTCGCGCTCGCCCGCCAGATGATGGGCGAACTGGTGCGGGGGGGGGGGGGGGGGGGG
>NZ_JBKFDH010000003.1:0-131636 GCF_046452395.1 Erythrobacter sp. W302b
GCGGAACCTGAAGGGCAGGAATTTTCCAGAATTGAGGCAAAGCCGCCCGACCGGTTTCGGGATCACAGATCGGCGGCGCTCATTTCCGCAACTAAGTGGGGAGGCGAATGGCCGGTTCTGGGGCTTCGCATGCCATCATCCGCTCGAACCATTGCTTTGTGCAGCAGAAGTGGTGAGGGATTTCCTGCCGTCTTGCGTATTACACCTCGCAGGAGAAAAGTGATGGATCTCGACGACAATCTCGCGCGGCTGGCTGCGGTCCCGGTGCCCGGCCTCGCTGCAATCGACGGCGCTGCGCTGGCGACGCAGGCGCGGGTTGAGGCACTGCGGGCGCGCACCACGCTGGGTGTAGCCATGCTTGCTGCGCTTGGCATCGGGGTGGTCAGCGGGCTGTCCGGAGAGACACGGGCGGAAACTCCGCTGGTTGCCTTTGGCCCCGCGCCATCGTTGACGCCGCTGATCGCGCTGGGGCAGCCATGAGCCTGCGCGCCCTTGTGATGGCTGCTGTTGCGGTGGTCGCACTGGCTCTGGTCGGGGTCTGGATCGGACGCATGATGCAGCCCCAAGCGCATCAGAGCGGGGCAGAGCTCCACGCGCTGATGCATGAGGGGCTTGATCTTGACCCGGCACAGGAACGCGCGCTTGAGGCGCTGGAGCGGGATTTCGCCGCCAGACGCGCAGCGCTAGAGACACGGCTCAAGGCCGATAATGCCCAGCTGGCAGAAGCGATTGCAGCCGAGCACCAGTATGGCCCGCGCGTCTCGGCAGCGGTCGATGCGACCCATGTGGCTATGGGCGAACTTCAGAAGGCGACGCTCGAACACATCTTTGCGATGCGGGCGATCCTGCGTGCCGACCAGCAGGCGAAGTTCGATGCGGCGGTTGCCGAAAGCCTTGCGCAAACGGGCCAGTGAGCAGCGACAATCCGGATGCGGCGCTGGTTCGCGGGGTCCTGGCGGGCGAGGCGCAGGCAGCGCGTGCCCTTGCAGAGCGCCACCGCGAGGCGGTCTATCGGCTTGCACGCAGTGCGACGGGCGATGCTGACGAGGCGTTCGACATCACCCAGGAGGCCTTTGTTGCAGCCTTCGGCGCGCTTTCGCGCTACGATCCGGCGCGGCCGTTTCGCGGGTGGATCGCCGCGATCACGCTGAACAAGTGCCGCGACCGGGCGCGGCGACGGGCGGTGCGTCGGTTCCTCGGCCTGACCTTGCCCGAGCTTGCCGCCGACTGGATTGCCGATGATGCACCCTCTCCCGAAACGCAGGTCGCGAGCAGGGATGAACTGGCGGCCACCGCTCGCGCCATTGCCGAGCTGCCTTCCTCGTTGAAGGACGTGCTGATCCTGCGCACGATCGAAGGCCTCAATCAGCAGGAGACCGCCGAGGCACTGGGGATCAGCGCCAAGGCGGTGGAGACCCGCCTCTATCGGGCGCGGCAGAAATTGTCGCAGCTGGTGAGGGGTGACCCGCGCCCCCGCGTATAGGGGGCATGACCACTCCACCTGTTACCCGTCGCCGCCTGCTTGCCGGAGCGGGGGCCGCTTCGGCCTTTGCCGCGCTGCCTGCCTGGGCACAGGGGCATACCTTGGGCGGTTCGGGGCACAGCATGCAAGGCGGCGCGCCGATCCGCGTCGGCTTTGATGAGGTGTCGGGCATGGCGATCGACCTAGCGGTGGGCCACGGCCCGCGCGTGGTGCAGGGGCGCAAGGGGCACGGCATTGCAGTCAACGGGAGCGTTCCGGGCCCGCTGATCCGTCTGAAAGAGGGGCAGACCGTTCGCCTCAACGTCACCAACCATCTCGCCGAGGACACCTCGATCCACTGGCACGGACTGTTGGTGCCGTTCCACATGGACGGCGTGCCCGGGATCAGCTTTCCGGGGATCAGGCCGGGCCAGACCTTCACCTACGAATTCCCGGTGCGGCAGGCGGGCACCTACTGGTATCATTCGCATTCAGGCCTTCAGGAGCAGCAGGGGCATTATGGCCCGCTGATCATCGATCCGGCAGGCGCGGAGCCGGCGGCATACGACCGCGATTATATTCTCCTCCTGAGCGAGTTCACCCCGCTCCACCCCCACAAGATCATGGACCGGCTGCGGAAGGGCGAAGGCTATTTCAACTACCAGCAGACCGCCTGGACCGATGATTACCCGCTCTCCGCCGAGGATCGCCGGATGTGGGCCGAAATGCGCATGCCAGCGACCGATATCGCCGATGTGACCGGGTCGACCTACACCTACCTCGCCAACGGGCGCGGGCCGAAGGAGGGACTGGAATATCTCTTCAACCCCGGCGAGCAGGTGCGGCTGCGCGTCATCAACGGTTCGGCGATGACCTTCTTCAACCTGCGCATCCCCGGCCTCGCCATGACAGTGATCGCCGCTGATGGCCAGAACGTGAAACCGGTCGAGGTGGATGAGTTCCAGATCGGCACGGCGGAAACCTACGACGTGATCGTGGAGCCGCGCGGCGAAGCCTACACTATAGTCGCGGAGAGCATGGACCGGTCCGGCATGGCGCTCGCGACCCTCGCAAGCCGCCCCGGCGCGCGCGCGCCCATTCCGCCGCCGAGGAAGCCGCCCCTGCTCGACATGGGCGATATGGGCATGAACCACGGCGACACGGGCGCGGGGCACAGCATGAAGGGCATGAAAATGCGCGATACGCTGCTGCTGCCCCCCGACGTCAAGATCGGCCCGGGCATCGACATGGTCTCCATGACCCCAGTCGACAAGCTGGGCGATCCGGGGCTTGGCCTGCGCGATGTGGGGCACCGCGTGCTCACCTACCGGATGCTCTCGGCGCTGGAACCGAACCGCGATACGCGCACGCCCTCCCGCCTGCTCGAATTGCACCTTACCGGCAATATGGAGCGCTACATGTGGTCGTTCGACGGGGAGATGTATTCCACCGTTCGCGACAAGCCGATCCGCTTCGCGTGGAACGAGCGGGTGCGGGTGAAGCTCGTCAACAACACCATGATGGCGCACCCGATCCACCTGCATGGGATGTTCTTCACGCTGGTCAATGGCGAGGATGCCGCCCACCAACCGAGGAAGAACATCGTCATCGTCCAGCCCGGGGCGAGCGCGCAGTTCGATCTCACCGCCAATGAACCGGGCGACTGGGCGTTTCACTGCCACCTGCTGTATCATATGCACGGCGGGATGATGCAGACCGTGACGGTGATGGGGCCGGAGCGGGGCGCGTGAAACACGGCCTCGTCCTGATGGCACTGCTCGGCGCGGTGCCTGCTGCTGGCCAGCAGCAGCACCACGGTCATGGCGATGCGGAGAGGAAGCCAGCTTCCCCCGGCCCGGTCATGGAAACCCCGCCCCCTGCCGTCGCTGGCAGCGGCGCTCCGCGCGCCGCCGATGCGATCTGGGGCGCCGATGCCATGCAAGCCTCACGCGAGGATCTGCGCCGCACCCATGGCGATTTCCCGGTGTTCTGGTTCCAGGGCGACCGGGTGGAGGCGCAGATGCGCGATGGCGCGGACATCTACCTGTGGGACATTCAAGGCTATTACGGCGGCCCGACCGAGCGGCTATGGTTCAAGAGCGAAGGCGAAGGTGCATTCGGCGAAAATCCCGAAGATGCCGAGCTGCAGGTGCTCTATGCCAAAGCCTTCGCGCCCTTCTGGGACGTGCAGGCAGGCGTGCGGCACGACATCGCCGGGCCAGACACCACACATGCGGTGATCGGCTTGCAGGGCCTTGCGCCCTATATGTTCGAGGTGGATGCCGCGCTGTTTCTGTCGCACCGCGGCGATGTGACCGCTCGGATTGAGGCCGAAATTGACCAGCGCATCACTCAGCGCCTGATCCTTCAGCCTCGTATCGAGGCGAACCTTTCGGCGCAAACCATTCCCCAACTGGGCATCGGTGCCGGACTCGATCAGATCGAGGTCGGCGCGCGGCTGCGCTACGAAATTCGCCGCGAATTCGCCCCCTATGTCGGCATCGAACAGTCCTGGCGCACTGGACGCAGCGCCGCTCTCGCCCGCGTTCGCGGCAAAGACCCATCCGCGACCAGCTTTCTAGCCGGCATCCGTTTCTGGTTTTGATCACATTGAAGGGATAGATCACTCATGCGCATTCCAGCCTTTTTCGCTGCCCTTGCCCTCTCGGCGCTCGTGCCCGCCTCCTTGCTGGCCCATGTCCAACTGACGACATCCACGCCCGCTGCGGGCGCTGAAGCCAAGGCGCCCAAGGCCATAACCCTGACCTTCAGCCAGCCCGTTGATCCGTCCTCGGCCGCGGCCAGCATCGTCATGACCGCAATGCCGGAGATGGCGAACCATGGCGAAATGCCGATCCGCAACTTCACCGCAAGCTGGTCGGATGAGGGCAAGACCATGACCCTGACGCTCAAGAAGCCGCTGCCTACCGGCACCTACGAGGTGCGCTGGCAGGCCGCCGCTGCGGACGGGCATACCATGAACGGGAGTGTGACCTTCAACGTGACGTGAGAGCAGCCACCACCCCGAAACTGTTCATTTCGAACAATCTCAAACCGCTCTGCCAATGACGGTTTCGGGGTCGCTTCCTGAATGGCAGGAATTTTCCAGAAGTGGGAGCAAAGCCGCCGTGGCGCTTTTGGGGATCGCACGAGCGAGCGTCTATCGAGCGCTGAGCGAAGAGCACGTCACGATAACATAGTCGCTGCGCTGTAAATAGAAGAAGTCCTAGACCCTGCCAGGGTTCTCGACTCTGGTGCTGCCTATCCGGCGGTCCTTCCTGCTTTGAGCCATCCACCGCTGGCTAACTTGAGATTTGTTCTCGGAACGTGTGTTAGCGAGTTCTAGGGCCCAGGGCCTTTCTTCATCTAATCTGGGAGAACCGGTCAATCCTCAGCCCATTCCGCCGCTGCTTTCCAAGGATTTCGCTCATCCGTGAACGATGAACGGTCGATAGATCTATTATTTAATTCAAGGATACCGGAATTCAATTTTTGCCACCCGATTCGATACTTTGCCAACGGAGATTTTTTGTTTTCTGAAAAAAGCAAAGTCTTTCTCAGAGGGAAACTGAGTCGATCAGGGCCGTTATTTTCTAAAACCCAAGCCTTTTGCCAAATGTTTGAAGCTTCAACATTGAGATCTTTCTCAGCATGAAATTGTGTGCTTGGACTAGTAGAAACGATTTTCCAGCGTAAAGAGGAAAGAAACGTTGCAAGAGTGCAAGAATCAACAACATCTACCGGCCCCCGGCCATACCGGGCTATCATTTCCCCGTAGCACACAATCGAGTTTTTGCATGGCTTAGAAGCTCTTTCAATCCTCGCAACAGTGGCTCTAATGAGTGCCCCGCTGCTCTCCATTTTTACTAATACCTCAGTTCCTACCGAGGTTGGATGACCGTTGACCGGATAACTGCGCCCGTTCGGACGGAAAGTGACATGAATCCGCCAAAAGCTGTCATCCTGCTTTGTGTTCAAATCGGGCATCTCAAATGATCGAAGCCCAAACTCGTTTAGCATGTCAGATCCGGGATTCACTAGGTTCTCCTCTCCATCATTATGCCGTCAAAGCCCAAACTGGGTTTGGCAGAGGTGCCAGACATAATTGCCTCATGTGGGCGTCGGCGCTTCTTGCTTGTTGGTCAATCTACGGCTCTAAATGTGCGCCACCAATTTCCTAAATACGAGCAGATCCATTGCCTGTCGCTTGGAAAGCAAGGCTCATTTCAGGTTTCCAGTGAGCTAGGTGTGCCGCAGCCCAGCATTGCGCGATCGTCGTTAAAGCGGCCGAAGCGTTTAAATACTTCCGCGCAAATCTAGCCGACCGAGCCTAATCTGAGCCCCCGAATACCCTTGGGGGTCAAAGTGGGGGTCATGCCTATTTTGGCCGCTCAAATATTTATATATTGTCGTCACTTAGTGGTGTGATGCAGTTCCTCTTCTGGCACCAAAACTCCTGCGGGAGTGGCATCAAAAGCATTGAAAAACCCTAGGAATCTGCCATTTTTGGGCAGGTTTTGATGCCGCGCGTTTTGCGCTGTTCCAGGCCGTGTCCTCAAATTCCATTCACAACCTTGCGCATCCGAGCTTGGCTGCCCGGTGCTACCTACCACCAGCGTGGCGTATAGCGCGAAATCGCCCCCAAACGCCTCCAAGCTCGGGCGGTTGAAGCATCACCTCGGCGACAAAGAAAAGCGGATCGCTTCTGGGTCTGGTCTGAAGTTAGTCTTCAGGCGGCCCGGCTCGAGCGCGACGAACTCAGGCTGCGTATTACTACGGGCAAAGACCCTGCTTTGACGCGATCCTTGAGACGGAAAATCTGGGCGAGCTGCTGGATATGCCTCTTGCTACCTGTCGCTATCGTTGACGGGTCCGGCAGTGTCGGTGTCGCGAGACGCGGCCCTCATGGTCTGCTTGGCAAATTCCTTTATCTCGTCGATCTCGTCGTCGCGAAGCTGTCCACCAAGTCGTCCGTAGGCCATCCCTTCGAGGAGGTAATGCGCCACGTTCCCCGCCCGCGCTGCGGCAGGGTTTTCAGCATCCCAACCGATCAGCTCACGCGCGATACTGTGCCATTCCTCGAGGAAGCTGCGGTAGCTAGACATCAGCAGGTCCGCCAGCTGGGGCTCTGACCGCGCTGCCAGAACAAGTTCCTGATAGGCCTTGAACTCCAGTTCGTTGAGATGCTGCCAGTGCAGGTCGATCATCGTCCCGATAAGGTCGCTATGGTCACGGATGGCCAACAAGTCTTTTCGGAAAATCTCGAGGCGGCGCGCATGCAGATGCGCCACGACCGAGCGCAAGAGGTCGAGTCGTGTCGGGAAATAATACTGCATGCCGCCGCGAGAAATGTTCGCCCGCTCAGCGATGAGCGTGGTCGAGACCTCGGAGTAGGGCATGGCGGCCAGACATTCGATCGCGGAGTTTAAGGCAGCCTTGCGCAAAAGCTCACCCTTCTCGGCCTGCCTTTCGCTGCTTCCGCGAACACCCCGTCCCGAGCGCGCTTTGCGCACGGGGGTCGGATCGATAGTCATCGAGTTGCTCATCGCGCTCTTGTACTTTGCAAAACTGATCGGGCTCAAGCGGATCGCAACGATCTTGTCGGCGATTGCAAGCCCCACCGGCGAATCCTGTCAAAAGCGCTAAAATAAAGCAACGCTGCTTGACACTTCGCCAGACCAGGCAGACAAAAAAGCAGAGCTGCTTAAAAGTGGCCACTGGGGAGGAAAATTCATGATGTCTTCAATGCAACGCTTTGCGCGTCTGTGTGCCGCGACCTCACTCGCATCCGCCGTGGTTCTGTCCGCTACTCCAGCCTTGGCTCAGGAGACAGCGACGGATGATCAAGCGCAGCCGGAGGACGCGGGGGCGATCGTGGTCACAGCGCAGCGCCGAGAGCAAGCGATCAGCGACGTCCCGCAAGCCGTTCAGGCCATCAGCGGCGGGCGGCTTCAAGCCCTCGGGATCGAACAGATCGACGACGTCATCGCTCTCGTTCCCAGCGCCACGATCGGCTCGACAATCTCCGTCGGCTCAAACGTGTTCCAGATCCGCGGCGTTGCTGCAGCCGAGACGGACGGTGATCCCACCATCGGCTTCTATCTCGATAACTTCGCCTTCTCACTGCCGGGCCGGCCCTACGCGCCAGCGGCCGATTTCTACGACCTTCAGCGTGTCGAAGTGCTGCGCGGACCTTCAGGCACCCTCTACGGCCTTGGCTCACTTGGCGGCACAATCAAGGTTCTGACCAACGATCCCGAACTTTATGCCGTCGAAGGCGCGGCGCGCCTGACAGGCAACATCACCGACGGCGGGGATCCCGGTGGAAGCGGCGATGCCATGATCAATGTCCCGATATCGGAAGGCAAAGTCGCCCTCCGCGCCGTCGTGTCCTATCGCGAGATCGGTGGTTTTGCCGACAATGTCGCAACCGGCGAAGACGATGCGAACGGTGCCAGTTCCTTCAATGGGCGCGTCAAGCTGCGGATGGAGCCGACGGAACGCCTGATGGTCCAGCTTGCAGCCTGGCACAATCGCTCCAAGCAGGACTTTTCCAACCGGATCACCACGGCTGATCCGCCTATCCTCGACCAGACATTCGGCATTGCGGATTCGCGCTACACGCTGCTCACTGCCGACATCGCCTATGATCTCGACTTTGCGACCCTGTTGTCGACCACCGGCTGGATCGACAATAATGTCATCGTCAACAATGGCGGCTTTATCCCGGGGATCGGCGATTTCGCCAGTTTCTGGCCGCTGCGGACCAAAAATTTCAACGAGGACCTGCGCCTTTCATCCAACGGCTCCGGGCCGCTGACCTGGATCGTAGGCCTGTTCTACCAGAACGGCGAAACCAAGGGCGGGCAGAGCGTCAATCTCGACGATTTCCCGGTGGCCGGGCAGACCGGGCTTGCGACCTTCAATGACAACCTCCTCGAAAGCGAGGCTTGGGCTGTCTACGGAGAATTCACCTACAGCCTCGCCGACGGCGTCATCGACCTTACCGCAGGGGGACGCTATTTCGAGGAAGAGCGAACCTTCACCGAGAACAGCTCGATCACCTTTATCGAGGGCAATGTGACCATTCCCACGGTCGGCATTGACCGCGCCAAGAACAACACCTTCAATCCGCGGTTCAACGTCTCGATCAAACCCAACGACGATCTGATGATCTACGGCGAAGTGGCCAAGGGCTTCCGGTCAGGGGCGATCACCTCGAGTTCGATCATCGCGGGCGCGAACGGCGCGCTCGGCACCAACTTCGAGAACAGCTCGCCGCCGGACACCCTGTGGAACTATGAAGGCGGCATCAAGTGGGGGCTGGGCGATGTCGACGTCGCGGTCTCGGCCTACATCTTCGACTGGAACGATGCCCAGATCGAATTGTCACCCACGCTCCAGTCGATTGTGGTGCCGGTTGGCGATGTGCGCGGCAAGGGGATCGATGCCGAACTGGCCTGGCGCACGCCCCTTCCCGGCCTTTCGCTTCAGGCTTCCGGCAATATCAACTCGACCAAGATCCGCGACGTGATCCCCGAGGTTGGTACGGCCCTGCCGTGGCTATCGGAAGGCAATCAGCTGCCGGGCACGTCGAAGCATACCTTCACCTTCTCGGGCAATTATGCCGGAACAATCGGTGATGGCTGGGACCTGATGCTGAGCGGGCGCTATTCCTATCGCTCTCAACAGCAAAGCGTGTTCAACGGCGTTTTCGCCCCATGGTTCGGTCTCGGCTTCGCTCGCATCGCGGTCGAAAAGAACGGGCTCGAGATCGGGATCTTCTCCGACAACATCGGAAACGCACAGCGACCGATCACCCGGCCCGGCGGGCAAAACCAGGTTCCCTATCCGCGCACCATCGGAATCTCTGTCGAGAAGCGGTTCTGAACCTTCGGGAAGCGAAAATGGCAAAGATTGAAAACGACCTCACCAACGCGTCCACCGCCGAAGCTCGGGAATGGAAGGCGACCCCTTTTCTTCCGCGCAAGCCGATTGCCGACATCGGACAGCAACGCATCGACGGCGAACGCTTCCACTCGCGCGAGTTCATGCAGCGCGAATGGGACATGATCTGGACGCGCACGTGGAACATCGGCTGCCACGTGAGCGAACTCGAAGAGCCGGGTGACTTTCGCGTGCATTCGCTAGGCAAGGAGTCGCTGCTCTTTGTGATGGGCCAGGACGAGGTCATCCGGGGCTTTTTCAATGTTTGCCAGCACCGCGGCAACATTCTGTGCCAGACGCGGGAAGGCTTTGTCGATCGCTTCAAGTGCCCGTTCCATGGATGGGAATGGAACCTCGACGGAAGCCTGAAACAGGTCATGCACCCCCACCTGTTTGCGCAATTCCGCGATGGCATTCCTGTTGAAGAGCTCGCGCTCCCACAGCTCAAGGTTGATACCTGGGGTGGCTGGGTCTGGTTCAATATGGACGAGAACGCGGCCCCCCTGCGCGACTTTCTGGGGGAAGCGGGGCGGCATCTCGAAAGCTTCCAGCTCGAGCGCTACAATCTGATCGACTACAAGAGCTTTGAATGGGCCGGAAACTGGAAGCACGCGCACGATGCTTTCAACGAAAGCTACCACTTCGAAGCCCTGCATCCCGAATTTCTGGATTTTGCCGAAGGCTTCGACGTGCCGATCGAGCTGCTCGGCATCCACAGCCGGATGCTGAACTTCAACCACACGGTCAGCGAACTGCGGCACGAGCGCGACGAAATCACACCGATCCGCAAGGCCATGCTGGGCTTGCCAGAGGGATATGAGGGCCCCGCTCATCAAGCGCATCTTGCGGTGATTGCGGAAAAGCGCGCGCTCGAGGGAAAATCCCATATCCCATACGAGGCGCTCAATGACGAACAGCTGGCGCATCAGTATCACTACACCTTTTTCCCGGGCACCACGATCACGTCGACCCCGGAAATGTCGATTGTGTTCCGGTACCGGCCACACGAAACCGACCCCACCTATTGCTACTATGATTTCCTGATCACGCGGCATGATCCGCCCGGTGAGCCGCGGCCTGATTACGAGTATCGACTGTACCGGCACGACGAGTTGCCCCGCTATGCTGATGCCTTTGACGGCACTTTCGATCCGGTGCTTGCCAATGTGCTGCAGCAGGATGGGACCAATATGCCGACAATGCAGCAAGGCACGGCTTCGCGCGGCTTCCGAGGCATGATCCTGGGTGACCAAGAGGTGAGGATCCGGCACTTTCACCAGACCATCGATCGGTACCTGATGGGCAATTTCCCGCGCCACGGCGACCGATGAGCGAAGGGCGACCCAGTATGCGACGCCGCATTCACGTCATCACCGGTGGCAAGTATCACGATTTTGATCTGGCCAGGTTCACGCTCTTGCAGCTCATGATGCAGGACGAGCGCATCCGGGCGAGCTGCGCCGAGGACTTCAGCGGGCTTGAAAGGCTCGATGAATGCTGCGGTGTGATCCTGTACACCTGTGACTTGATGCCGTCAGAAGAGCAGGCGCAGGCGCTTGACGCCTTCGTTAGAAATGGCGGGCGGCTGTTGGCGCTTCACGCGGTCAACGCCCACCTCGAATTCACCGATGGTCCTGAAATCGTGACCAGCGGTGTGCGGATTCCTGGCTTGGTCAAATCGACCCCGGAACACGTCGCGCCGACCTTCATGGCGCTTTTGGGGAGCCGGTTTGTCACGCATCTCGCGGCGCAAGAGATCCATGTCCATGTCGAGGACGACGATCATCCTGTCACGTGCGGGATGAAGGACTTCGTCATCACGGACGAACCCTACGTGGCAGTGCCCATCGGCGAAATCCGAACCCTTCTCTCAGCCCGCTACAAAGGCCCGACGCCGGGTTACGTCACGGAGTTTGTCGCGGATGATCCACCGCGCCCGCAGCTCTATGTGAAGGATCACGGCAAGGGCGCTGTGCTCTATTCTCCGCTGGGTCATGCCTGCGGCAAATATGACATGGTGCCGCTCATGGACGAAGCGCCGAAGGTGACCGGCCCGTGGGAAGACGAGGCCTATCTCGGCATTCTGCAGCGAAGCATCGCATGGCTGTGCGATGCCCCCCGGCAGAGCGCCCGGCCATGATCAACGCACCGGGCAATATTCGCCAACTGGGCTTCATTGTGCGTGACCTTGATGAGGCGGTCGCGCAGTGGCTGGCGCACACCAGTGCGGGGCCCTTCGTTGTAATGCGCGGCCAGCGCTTCGACGGGTGGACCTATCTCGGTGAGCCTCAGGATCAGATCCTTGAGATCGCCTTTGCCCAGGCGGGACCGATGATGATCGAGTTGATCGAGGCCCAAGGCCCGTGGCCCAATGTCTATGGTGATGCACCACCCACCGAGACATGTGTGCTGCATCACTTCGGGCTATTGGTAGCCGATATCGAGGCAGCCAGTGCGGCCCTTGATGCGCCGCTTGTGACGACCGCGCAGATCGATGCGGCGTCCCAGCTTCGCTACTTCGATTGCCGAGAGCGCTTTGGCGTGCGCCTTGAGCTGATTTCCGACACGCCATCCGTACAAGCTTTCTTCGAGCTTTCGGAACGCCTGGCCCGATCCTGGGACGGGACCAGCGCGCCGGTGCGCCGGTTCGAGGAGGTCACGGGATGATGGCGGGTTCGGAGCACAGCGGCAGAGTCTATCTGGTCACGGGCGCAGCCTCAGGGATCGGCGCGGCCACATTGACCCGGCTCAACGATCATGGTGCGCAGGTCGTCGCAATTGACCGCAGCCCCGTGAGCGCCCCGGCAAGTCTCGCGCTTTCCTTCGACGTGACAAGTGAGGATGGGTGGCGCGATGCCGTGGAACAGGTGTTGCAGGCATTTGGCAGGATCGACGGACTGATCAACTGCGCCGGCGTTATCAGGATGGGGCCGATCACCGGCATGTCCCTCGCAGATTTCCAACTCGTGATGCGGGTCAATGTCGAAGGGACCTTCCTCGGCCTCAAGCATGTCATGCCCGTCATGCTGGATGCCGGCAGGGGTTCGATCGTCAATATCTCATCGACAGCGGGGATAGCAGGCGCTGCCGGGGCCGGTGCCTATTGCGCCAGCAAGGGGGCAGTCAGGATGCTGACGAAGTCCGCTGCACTCGAAGCCATTGCTTACCCTTCGTCTGTGCGCGTCAATTCGGTCCATCCGGCAATGACCGAAACGCCGATGGTTCAGGACATCGTCCAGCAGCTGGGCGGTGCCGCAGAAATCGAAGATCAGATGCGGAGCCTCCAGCCATCGGGCGCCTTCATTCCCGTTGAAGCCGTCGTCGATGGGATCGTTTTCCTGCTGTCTGACGCGGCTGCGTTCGTAAACGGCAGTGAATTCGTGATCGACAACGGCTTCACCGCCGCCTGATCCTGAGGAGCCTTCATGATTTTCTATGATTTCGACCTGTTCGCTCCGAGCCCGTGGATCGTCTGGATCTTTGCGCAAGAGAAGGGCGTCACAATGGAACGACGCATTGTCGATCTGTTCAGCCGCGAAAACCGGCGTGAGCCGTTCCTATCGCAGGTAAACCCCTTCGGTGAGCTTCCCGCTATCGTGATCGAGGACGGCACGGCGATTACCGAGATTACGCCGATCTGCGAGTACATCGAAGAGCTCCACCCCAGCCCCCCGCTTATCGGCACCACGCCGGTCGAACGCGCCCAGACACGAATGTGGGTCCGCAGGATCGAACAGAAGATTGCCGAGCCAATGGGCGAAGGCTTTTCTGCCGAAGAGGGGCGCGAATTCTTCGAAAAGGACCACTCCCTGGAGGGGGTCTTCACCAAGACAGTTCTACCGCTGGAAGCCGCGGCCGTGCTCAAGCAGCGCGCGCACGAGAAAATGATCTGGTTCGACCGCCTGTTTGCGGATGATGGCTGGGTTTGTGGATCGCGTTTCACGCTCGCCGACATCTACCTCTATTGCTTCCTGCAATTTGGTGAAAACCATAATCAGCCCATCCCCCCGGAGGCACCTGCGCTCCGGCGATTCTTCGACAGGGTGAAAGCAAGGCCGACAGCTTGGGTCGGCGTACCCGGTAGTTTGGATGGCTGACCCGGTGATCCAGACCGAGGATCAGGATTGGGCCGCCATTTGCGCGTCGGCGGAACTTGGCGATGAAGAGATGCTGACAGCCCGCGTCGGCGAATGGCAGATTCTCATGGTGAGATCGGGCGATGGGCTCAGTGCATTCAATGACTGCTGCCCGCACCAATCGGCGCGGCTATCGACGGGGCGGCTAAGGCGGGGTGCCATTATGTGCCCGCTTCACGGGGCCCGCTTCGACATCGGCTCAGGTCGATGTGTGGGGGCAGGCTATGCGCCGCTGCTCAGAATGCCGATCCGCGAGCGCAATGGCATTATTGAGGTGGCCCCGCCGCAACGATCGCCTGCACCGGATGAAATCCCGAAAGACGCCTGATACGCAAAGCCTTTCCTGATATTTCCGCGACATCTCTCCCGCAATTCGCGGAATACCTCGAGGGATCTGGTCAATCAGATCCCTCTTTTTGTCTTGTTTATGGGTCTACCGATGGCGCAGTCTGCCCTTTGTCGCCGCGCGGCAAGGATGCCGGTCGGACTGGCAGGCATTCGGCCAATCAAGCCTTCTCTGTGAGGCCTCACAAGGTAACGTCGCGTGTCACAGCGCAGATCGCTTAAAGTCTACTTCGACGGCGGCTGCCGCCCCAATCCCGGCGCTTTGGAGGCGGCCGTTGTCGCGCGCGGCGTAACCCACTTTTTCGACGACTTGGGATACGGCACGAGCAGTGACGCCGAATGGATCGCCCTCCGGCTTGCGCTGCAAGTGGCGCAATCT
The DNA here is from genome assembly GCF_046452395.1 of Erythrobacter sp. W302b. NCBI lineage: Bacteria > Pseudomonadati > Pseudomonadota > Alphaproteobacteria > Sphingomonadales > Erythrobacteraceae > Erythrobacter > Erythrobacter sp. W302b. The sequence continues at coordinate 14,270 of NZ_JBKFDH010000003.1, forward strand.
CTGGGCGAGCCCGAATTTGATCTGGTTGGCGACTCCTTGGAAGTCATCCGGCAGGCGAGCGGTTCATTCCGTTGTCGTTCGATGGCAGCCGCGGAACACCTCGCTCAATATGAGGAATGCGCGGCGTCAGGGCGGCCAAGGCGTCTTGTCTGGACACCGCGTCAGCAAAATCTGGCAGGCATTGCCCTCGCCAAACGCAATGCCCTTCGCTGAGGCTTTTGAGGCCACGATTACGGGCTCCGCAGGCAGATGTCTGCCACGGGCAACCTTGAGGCAGCCGGGAACTCCTAATCCAGACTGGTTTTTGGAAACATCCATTGGACCGCCAGCGAAGGCGCGAATGGGGTCCAGGCGTTTTCGGGCTGCGCGAGGCGATCGGCGATTGCGATCATCACGCTGGGATTGACCCCCAGCCCGCAATGGCTGGCATGAACTTCGATATTCTCGCTCGGCGTGCGAGACGGTTTCTGGACCGACCCGCGCCAGTGGACGATCCCGTCGGTCTTGGTCAGGATCGACGTGGTCGGTACGGGCGGCGCCTCATCAAGGCGGCGAAAACGCCCCCCGCGCATCGGTTCGGGGTCCTTGCCGTTCAAGAGCTCGAACAACCGTGCCGCACTGGTGTGGTTGCGGTCGTCCGAGATCGGACTGCCGAGGCTGATCACCAGCCGCACGCGATCCGGGTGCAGCTTGGCAAGCTCACGCGCCAGCACCCCGCCAAGGCTCCACCCGACCAGAGACACCTTGCGGCCGCTGTCGTCATTCAACCGCTTGAGCTGGTTCTCCAGCCGCGCGATCAGCGCATTGTCGACCCGGATGTTGCGCCCGCTGTCCCAGCCGTGGGCGTCATAGCCTAGCCCCTTGAGCAAGCGCCGCATCGGCACGGTCGAGGAATTGGACGCCATGAAGCCGGGCAGAACCTGCACAGCATGCCCATCCCCCTTGGGCAGGTGCGACAGGAGCGGGCGGGTCATGTAGAAGGCGCCCAGTTCGAACACGGCACGCCCTTCGATAAAGGTCCAGACCCGACTCGGCGGGCGCGGCGGAGGGGCGAATTGTGCGGCGGCCGATGCTGATGCTGTCATCATGTTTTCCTTCGCTGTTCGGGGCTTTCGGCCAGTCATGCCCGCTTGGCTTTGCCTGCGGCGCGCTTGCGCTTGGCGGGGGCTTCTTCCGCTGTCGGAGCGGCTTGCGCTTGCTGTGTAGCAGCCAGCAGCTCGGCAAAACTATCCTCGATGCATTTCACGTAGAAATCGGGATCGGGCAGCAGCTCGCGGTCGGCGGTGAAGGCGATGGTCGCCTCGTCGCAATAGGACTGCACCACATGGCCGAGACCGAGGCCGTCGGTAAGACACAAGAGCCCCATCATGCTTTCGAGCCGCGCGCCGGTGAAGTGGATCGGGACCGGCGGGCCGGGGACGTTGGTCACCACGGTCGTGAACGGCGGCGCCACGCCGCGATTGGCGAGGCCGAGGCGGGTATAGAGCTGCGCGCCCAGCGCCATGAATAGTGCAGGCGAGACCTTGCTCATCTCGGTCATGTTGCGCGCGCCGATCGCGTCGGACATCGCCTTGGAGTTGGCGGTTTGCGAGAAGACGAAAGCGAGCCTTTCCGTCGGATCCTCGATATGCGTGCCGAGGGGCGCGATCATGGCGGCAACCTGGTTGCCCATGTCGCCCTTCTCGGCGCCGGCGCGCACCGAGATCGGGGCCATTGCGGTCAGGGTCTTCTTCGGCAGATCGTCCTTGGCGAGCAGATATTTGCGCATCGCCCCGCCGATGATCGCGAGGAACACGTCATTGACCTTCGCGCCCTCGACAAGCAGGCGGATCGCCTTGATGTCGGCCAGCTTGAAGCTGCGCCCCTCGACCACGCGGTGGGGGCTGATCTTGCGGTTGAACCGCGATTTGGGCGCCAGCATGTCGGCGCTGACGGTGAAGTCCTCGACCACCAGGCCCTTGATCGCCTTGGCCAAACCCGGCGCAGCCTTGGCGGCGACCTCCAGCTGCTTCCACGGATTGGTGACGGCGTTGAAGTAGCTTTTGCCAAGCAGTTCGATGGGGTTCGGGATGCGCTCGGGCTTCCAGGTGTCGGGCTGGTTGGGGGGCGGATCGCCGGGGCGCAGCGTGTGGAGCGCCTCCATCAGGTCGATCCCGCTCATCCCGTCAATCGCAGCGTGGTGCACCTTGGTGACCATCGCAAAGCTGCCCGGGGTGACGCCGGGGATGTTGTCGAGCCCCTCGACAACGGTGAACTCCCATGGCGGACGGTCGAGATCGAGCGGCCGGGCGAAGATCCGCGCTGCCTGAATGCACAGCTGTCGCCAGTCGCCCGGGCGCGGCAGGGCCACGTGGCGGACGTGATATTCGAGATCGAAGTCCGGGTCCTCGACCCAATAGGGATAATCGAGATCGAACGGCACCCGCACCAGCCGCTGTCGCATCGTGCGGCTGAGCTGCGCCCGCGCGCCGATGAATTGCAAAATGTCCTTGAAACGGACGAAGCTGCCGGGCGCAGTTTCCGGGTTGTAGACCAGGATCGAGCCGATATGCATCGGCGAATTGCGCGTTTCCAGCGCGACGAAGGACGCATCCATTCCCTGCAATTGTCGCAAGGCCCTCTCCCCCTGTTGCCCCTTTTTGGCGAGGCTTGTGAGCGTGAGGCTAACAGACGCGGGGCGGCGGTCAACTTGCCGCCCCCGTTAAGCCCTTCCGCTACGGGCGTCGGCTATGCGGCAGCAGCGCGAGCAAGGCGAAGCTCGCGAGCCAGTGTTCGCCCATGTAGTCGCCCTCGACATGGGGCAGCGCCGCAGCGAGGTGCTGGTCGGCAAGCCGCTGCAAGGGATCGTCCGGCGCGGTGCGGCCAAGCGCGCGGGCAATGTCGCGCAAGCACCAGGCGCGACTGAGGTTGAGCCCGTCGAGATGGGCGATCTTGCCGTCGCTGCGGTCGGAGACGGTCACGGGGCGGCATTCGCGCGAAAGCCAGCCATTGGCCTCCACCAGCGCCTCGAACCACGGCGCAAAGGCGAGATGCGGACGGACTTCTGCCATCAGCAGCGCAGCGGTGAGGACGGGGGAGAGGAACTCGTCCCCGCCCGGCTCCCACCCCGCATAATCGCGGCGGTGGCCGAAGGCGCGCTCTGCCCATTCGTCGATCAGCATAACGAGGTCGAGGTCGCGCCCGAGGGCCCAGCGCCGCGCCAGCACCAGGGCGAAAGCGGTGTTGAAGTGCGTGCCGACGGTGATCGGATAGGTGAGGATGGCGAGATAATCGCGAAACCGCGCGGCGAAGGCGCGCGCCAAGGGCTCAAGCCGCGCGCCCCATGCGTGCCCCTCATGCCGCGCGGCTTCGTGGTGCAAGTACATCAGCCACGCCCAGCCATAGGGCCGCTCGAACCCCCGTGCTGCCGGACGGTCGAGGTAGGCCTGCTCCACCACCAGTTTCTCCTCGGTGAAGGTTGCATCTGCCAAATCCTCGATGGCAGTAGCCTCGGGCATCTCGGGAAAGAGGCGCCGCACCGTCAACAAGGTCCACCAGCCGTGGACGCAGGAATGCCAGTCGAAACTGCCGAAGAACACCGGATGCGCGTCTTGCGGCAGGCGCAGGTCACCCTCCCCGGTGAAGACGTGATCGTCCTTGTAGGGGAAGGGCCGCGCCACATGCCCCAGCGCCACGCGGGCGAACCGACGGGCGGTGTCCTCGGTCAGTTCCACAGCCAGAACGCCCCCACATAGATAATCACGATATTGCACACCAGCAGCGGCACCGCCGTGCCCACCTGCTGGCGGATCACCGCGTTCTGGTCCTTCAGCTCCAGGAGCGCGGCGGGCACGATGTTGAAGTTCGCCGCCATCGGGGTGAGCAGCGTGCCGCAAAACCCGGCCAGCATCCCTACCGCACCGACCACCGCCGGGTTACCGCCATATTGTCCGATCAGCAGCGGAATGCCGATCGCCGCGGCCATCACCGGAAAGGCGGCAAAGGCATTGCCCATGATCATGGTAAAGCCCGCCATGCCGATCGCAAAGACCGCCACGGTCAGGAACACGCTGCCCTCTGGAATGATGCTGCCCGCGATCCCGCCGATGATCTCGCCCACCCCGGCGAGCGCAAACACCGCGCCAAGAGCTGCCAGCATCTGCGGCAGGATCGCCGCCCAGCCGATGGAATCGATCAGCCGCCGCCCCTCCTGAGCCGGGGCCATCACCGGTGGGCGCAGCCACACCATCGCCCCGACCAATGCCGCGACAGTGCCGATGCCGAACAGGATCAGCGTCTCGCGCCGCGCCTCGAACAGCCCGGTCTCGCCCAATGGGGTGTAATTGTAGAGCAAGGTTCCCACCACCGCCGTCAGCGGCACCACCAGCGCGGGGACGAACAGCCGGTTGCCAAGCCGCACGGCATGGTCCTCGCGCTCCCGCGGCGAGGTGGTTGGCGGATCGCTGCGTTTGAGGCCGCCGAGCCCGGCTATGCCCACCAGCGCCAGCACCAGCACGCCGTTGGCAAGATCGGAGAGGTGGCTGCCGAGCAGGAAGCTCGCCGCCAGCAGCGCCCAGAATGCGGCATTCCCCAAGCGTCCGTCCTTTGCGGAGAGCGCCGCCCAAAGCGCAAAGGCCGCGCCTGCCAGCACATAGAGCCATTCATAGGTAATCACCGGGGTGCCCTCCCCAGCCGCCGATCAAAGGCAAGGATGCGGCCCGCGTGGATCACGAAGGCACAGATTGCAGTGGGGATCGCCCAGACCGACAGTTGCAAGGGCGTCAGCGGATAGCCCGCAGCCTCAAACACCCCTTGGATCAGCAGGATCGAAGCGATGGCGAAGAAGATGTCCTCACCGAAGAACAGCCCGACATTGTCGGTCGCGGCGGCCATCGCTTTTACCTCGTCGCGGGCCTCTTCGGTGAGATCGCCGTGGGTCTTGACCGCCGCCGCCTCGGCCATCGGGGCGACCAGCGGGCGGACCGCCTGCGGGTGCCCGCCAATGTCCTTCATGCCCAGTGCCGAGGCGAGCTGGCGGAAGGCGAGGTAGGCGACGAGCAGCTTGCCCATCGTTGCGCCGCGCATCCCCTCGATCACTGTGCGGGCGCGCTGCTGAAGGCCGTAGCGCTCCAAGAGGCCGATCACCGGCAGGATGATCCACGTCACCGAAATATAGCGGTTGTCATTGAACGCCTTGCCCAGCGCCTCGATCACCGCAACAGGATCAAGTCCTGCCAATACGCCGGTTGCGAGCGCAGCGCTGACCACCACCAGCAGCGGGTTGAACCGCAGGGCAAAGCCCAGAACGACGATGGCGATGCCCGCCAGTGGCCAGTAGTTCATCCCTCTGCCCCTCCAAAACCCCCGCCACCAGGCGTCAGGATCACGAAACTGTCGCCGGGCTGCATGTCCGCCAAGCCAGTGGCGCCGAGGCTTTCAATGCTGCCGTCGGCGCGCTCGACCCAGTTCTGTCCGGCAAGCGCGTCCCCGCCGCCCGCCAGCCCGCGCGGCGCGACCTTGCGGCGGTTGGCGAGCATGTTGGCGCGCATCGGCTCGAGGAAGGTCACGCGCCGCACCACGCCGTCCCCGCCGCGCTGCCGCCCCGCCCCGCCCGAGCCGCGCCGGATTGCGAATTCCTCCAGACGCACCGGCAGGCGCGTTTCAAGGATCTCGGGATCGGTCAGGCGCGAATTGGTCATGTGGGTCTGCACCGCACTGGTCCCCGGATGATCCGGCCCCGCGCCCGATCCGCCGCAGATCGTCTCGTAATACTGGTGGGCTTCGTTGCCGAAGGTGAAGTTGTTCATCGTCCCTTGGCTCGGCGCAAGGCGGCCCGTCGCGGCGAACAACGCGTCGGTGACGACCTGCGAGGTCTCGACATTGCCCGCCACCACCGCCGCGCCGGGCCTTGGGTTCAGCATCGACCCTTCGGGCACGATCAGCGTCACCGGGCGCAGGCACCCGTCGTTCATCGGAATTGCATCGTCGATCAGCGTGCGCAGCACATAGAGCGCGGCGGCGCGGGTGATGGAGCGGGGGGCGTTGAAGTTATCGGGCAGTTGACCGCTCGTCCCGGTGAAGTCGAACACGGCCGAGCGCCTCTCGCGGTCGACGCGGATCGCCACCTCAACCACCGCGCCGTTGTCCATCGGATAGGCGAACGCCCCGTCCGCCAGCCCGCCGAGCAAGCGGCGCACGCTTTCCTCGGCATTGGCGAGGACGTGGTTCATGTAGGCGGCAAGCACTTCGGGACCATGCTCGCGCGCCGTGGCCGCCAGCAATTCCGCGCCGCGCGTGCAGGCGGCCAACTGCGCGCGCAGGTCGGAAAGGTTCCGGTCGGGGTTGCGCGCCGGATAGGGGCCCGCCGCCAGCGCCGCGCGGATTTCGGCCTCCCGAAAGCGGCTCGCGTCCACCAACAGCACATTGTCGAGCAGCACGCCCTCTTCGGCGATGGTGCGGCTTTCGGGCGGCATGGAGCCGGGCGCGATCCCGCCGATGTCAGCATGGTGGCCCCTTGCCGCGACGAAGGCGTCGGGCTCTTTGCCGTCCTCGCCGTAGAACACCGGCGCGATCACCGTGATGTCAGGCAGGTGCGTCCCGCCGCGATAGGGATCGTTGAGCACATAGGCATCCCCGCGCCGGAACCCGCGACCATCGCGCACTCCGCCTCGGGCCTCAATCACCCGCGCGATGGAATCGCCCATGCTCCCCAGATGCACCGGGATATGCGGCGCATTGGCGATCAGCGCCCCCTCCCGGTCGAACAGCGCGCAGGAGAAATCGAGCCGTTCCTTGATATTCACCGAGGTTGCGGTCGATTGCAGCACCACGCCCATCTCCTCGGCGATGGCCATGAAGAGGTTGTTGAAGATTTCGAGCCGGACGGGATCGGCCGCCGTCCCGGCGGCTCGGGTGCGGGTGAGCGGGACGGCGCGGGTCAGGATCAGGCTGCCTTCGTGGTCCAAACGCGCCTGCCAGCCTTCCTCCACCACGGTGGTCGAGCCGGGGTCGATGATCAGCAGCGGGCCGTGGGCGATCTCGCCGGTGGCCAAGGCGGTGCGGGCCATGACCGGCCAATCCCCGGGCAGCAACGGCGCCGTGGCGGCACCTATTTCGGGGATGCCGGAAGCGGCGGCCAACCCGCCCGCCTGCCCCAGCGCCTCGACGCTCAGCGCCTCGACGATGATCGCGCCCTCCGCGTCGGAATAGCCGAAGCGCTGGCGATGCAGCTGGCGGAAGGCTGCATCCATCTGCGCCGGGGCCTCGCAAGGGATCGCAAGCAGGCTGTCGCTCCCGGCAAAGCGCAGGCGCGCGCGGGGCTCCGTCACAATCGCGTCCTCGGCAATGCCCTGATCTCGCAGCGACTGTCGTGCGTCTGCTTCGAGCGCGGCCAGCTCCCGCGCAAAGCTCTCCTCCAGCGGCCGCATCAGGCTGACTTCGCGGATCGCCTTTACCGGGGCAAGGCCGATGCCATAGGCCGAGAGCATTCCGGCGAGCGGGTGGATGAGCACCGTCTCCATCCCCAGCGCGTCAGCCACCCGGCAGGCATGCTGCCCGCCCGCCCCGCCGAAGCAGGCAAGCGCATAGGTCGTCACATCATGCCCGCGCGCGACCGAGATCTTGCGGATCGCGCCGGCCATGTTGTGCACCGCGATGGCGAGGAAACCCTCGGCAATAGCCTCCAGCGCGGTGGGTTCGGGAAGCGCGGCGGCGACCTCTTCCAGCCGGTTGCGGGCGGCCTCGGGGTCAAGCGGTTCATCGCCGCTGGGGCCGAACACGGCGGGGAAGAACGCCGGGTCGATCCTCCCGAGGAACAGGTTGCAATCGGTCACCGTCAGCGGCCCGCCCTTGCGATAGCAGGCCGGACCGGGGTCAGCCCCCGCGCTCTCGGGGCCGACGCGGAAGCGCGACCCATCGAAGCGGCAGATCGAGCCACCACCTGCCGCCACGGTGTGGATCTGCATCATCGGCGCGGCCACCCTGACGCCCGCCACCACGCTGTCGCCCGTCAGTTCCACCTCGCCCGCATAATGCGCGACATCGGTGCTGGTGCCGCCCATGTCGAACCCGATCAGCCGCGTGTGGCCGAGCGGTTCGCAGGCCGCGACCATTCCCACCACGCCGCCCGCCGGGCCGGAGAGGATCGCGTCCTTCCCCCGGAACGCGCCGACCTCGGCGAGGCCTCCGTTCGATTGCATGAACCGGAGCGCCCCGGCCGCAGGCAGGCTCGCCGCCAGCGCATCGGTGTAGCGGCGCAGCACGGGGGAGAGGTAGGCGTCGACCACCGTCGTATCCCCGCGCGGGATCAGCCGGATCAGCGGGGCGACCTCGTGGCTGACGCTGACCTGCGCAAAGCCGAGCGCGCGCGCCATCTCCGCCAGCCGCGCCTCGTTGGCGCGGTGCTGCCACCCGTGCATCAGCACGATGGCGAGCGCATCGAAGCCCGCCGCGCGAAGCTGCGTAAAGGCGGCGCGGGCCGCGTCCTCGTCGAGCGGGCGCAGCACGGTGCCATCCACCGCCACGCGCTCGTCGATCTCGATGACAGTCGCAGGCAGTTGCTCGGGCAGCACGATATGCCGCGCGAAGATGTGAGGCCGGGCCTGGTTGCCGATCCGCAGCGCATCGGCAAAGCCGCGCGTGATCGCCAGCGCCAGCCGCTCCCCCTTGCGTTCGAGCAGCGCGTTGGTGGCGACCGTGGTGCCGATGCGGAGCTCGGCAATCGGGCCCTCCCCATGACGCGCCATCAACCGTCGCACCGCCTCGCTGGCGGCGTCGGCATAGTGGCCGGGGTTCTCCGACAGCAGCTTCTCGGTCACCAGCCGCCCGTCCGGCGTCGTGGCCACGACATCGGTAAACGTGCCGCCACGATCGACAGCAAAGCGCCATGCGGGGGTTTGTGCCAGCTTCATGCATCGCTGTGTTGTCCAGCGCTCACGACAAAGCAACTGCGGCGACGGATTCTGAGGTCTCGCTCGATCAGGTGATCGACGCGATGCGCCAGGCCGGGAGCGACAAGTCGTCCTAGTCCACGGAGACCCGTGTTGGCGGGCTGACCGTGAATGGGACGGATTGCCGACGACTGCGGCCTGTCGCAAAGCGCGGAAGGCCCGACCCCGACCTCTGACGGGGTCTGCCCGTCCGGCTGGGTCGCGCGCCGTTACCTGGCGGTCACAGCGGGCTAGGCCGCGGCTTGATCCAGCCTCGCACGGGCTTCTTCCTCGCCGATCAGCGGCAGAAGCTCGCCCATGTCTGGGCCGTGATCCATGCCGGTGAGCGCTTGGCGCAGCGGCAGGAACAATCCCTTGCCTTTGCGACCGGTGGCCTCCTTGAGCGCCGTGGTCAGCGCGCCCCACGGATTATCGCCCCACGCCAGCAGCCGTCCGGCCTCGGCCAGAAAGGCCTTGTCCTCAGCGCTGAATGCGGGCTGCACAATCGGCCCGGTGACCAGCCGCCACCAGTCCGCCGCCTCGCCGATATGGGCAAGGTTCGGGCGGATCGCGTGCCACCCGGCCGCGTCCATCCCGTCCGGGAGGCGATCGGCGACCGCGTCAAATGGTAGCTGGTGGACGATCCCGGCGTTGATCCGCTCCAGATCCTCCTCGTCAAACTTTGCTGGCGCGCGGCCGAAGGTGGTGAGATCAAAGCTCGCAACCAGTGCGGCGCGGTCAGCAATCGGCTCGACAGGCTGTGACGTGCCCAGCCGTGCCAGCAGCGCGATGATCGCCTCAGGCTCGATTCCGCGTTCCCGGAATGCATCGCAACCAAGCGAGCCGAGGCGCTTCGAAAGCTTGCCCTCACGCCCCACCAGCAGCGCTTCATGCGCAAAGGCGGGGAGCGTTTTTGCTGCACTTTCTCCTGCAGCAAAGCCCGCAGCAAAAAGTGCGGTAAAGATCTGAATTTGCACAGCAGTATTGGACACATGATCCTCACCGCGCAGCACTTGTGTGACGCCCATGTCGATGTCATCGACCGCGCTCGGCATCATGTAGAGCCATGAACCATCGGCGCGGCGGATCACCGGATCGGAGAGCTGCGCCGCATCGAACTTCTGCGGACCACGAATGCCGTCATCCCACTGGATCGGCTCGGCATGGTCGAGCATGAAGCGCCAATGCGCAGGGGTGCCTTCGGCCTCCTTGGCGGCACGCTCGGCATCGGTCAGCTTGAGCGCCGCCCGGTCGTAGATCGGCGGGAGGCCGCGACCCAGAGCGATCTTGCGCTTGACCTCAAGCTCCTGCGCACTTTCGTAGCAGGGGTAGATCCGCCCCGCCGCCCGTAGGGCCGCAAAGGCCGCTTCGTAACGGTCGAGCCGCGCGGACTGCCGCTCCTCGGCGTCCCAGCTGAGGCCCAGCCAGGTCAGATCGGCGCGGATCGCATCCACATAGTCCTCGCGGCTGCGCTCGGCATCAGTGTCGTCGATCCGCAGGATGAAGCGCCCGCCGGCTTGCCGCGCCAGCATCCAGTTATGCAGCGCAGTGCGGATATTGCCGACATGGAGGCGGCCGGTGGGCGAAGGGGCGAAGCGGGTCGTGATCATGCGGCGTGCGGTAGAACGCGCGCGCCGCGCCCGCAAGCGCTCACACAGCGCGCAGTTCCGCCGCAGCAAGCGCCAGTGCGCCTTCCCACAGGCGGTGTGTGCGGTCGGTGCGGATCAGGCCGGAGAGCGCCGCTTCGAACGTCGCCCGCTCGCCCTGTGCGGCCGCATCGACAAAGGCGCCGATGGTCGCCTCGTCATGGCTGAGCAACCCGCAGCAGAAGCGCGAGACATGGATGTTCTCGGGCCAGCTGGCGGAAATCGTCTGGGCAAGGATCAGCGCCCGCGCCGCCACCTCCACACTGCCGAGCCGCGCCGCCAACTCCGGCACCGGATCGCGCCCCATCCGCTCATGCAGCGCGATTAGGCGCAGAGCATGGATGAAGCGCCCGGCAATTGGTCCCAGCGTCTGGAGGCGAGGGGGTGCGGCGAGAGACGCGATGATATTCTGGATCGTGGCGGAGGGGGGGTGGTGCCGGGACATGAGACCTCGCGTGTGCGTGCCGTGGAGACAGACTCAGGCTTAGGTTACATGCGAGTGATTTGCAATAGCGTCTTAGGCGATCATCCCGAAGCTGTGCCAAAGAAAAGCCCCGCCTGAGCCGAAGCTCAGGCGGGGCGATTTTCTACCGCGCGGGCTGGCGAGGATTACTCCTCGCCAGCGTCATCCGCGTCGGGGGCGGAAGCCGCAGCAGCCGCCATGGCTGCCATCGCTGCCTTCATCTTCTCTTCCGAGCCGACCGCGTCCGGGGCCGGTTCAGCTTCGCGCTGACCGGTCGCCGCAAGGGCTTCCTGCTGCTTCTTCCACGCCGCCTTCAGCGCCGCGTCGCGGCTGTTGGCGGTGACGCGCAGACGGTTCATGCCCGCGCCGGTACCGGCGGGGATGAGACGGCCGACGATCACGTTTTCCTTCAGACCGATCAGGGTGTCCTTCTTCCCTTCGACCGCCGCCTGCGTCAGCACGCGCGTGGTTTCCTGGAACGAGGCCGCCGAGATGAAACTGCGGGTTTGCAGCGACGCCTTGGTGATGCCGAGCAGCACCGGGTTGCCCGATGCGCCCTGCTTGCCCTTGGCGAGCTTGGCGTTGATTTCGAGCATCTCGGCCAGATCGACCTGCTCGCCCGGCAGCAGGGTGGTGTCCCCGCCATCGGTGATCTCGACCTTCTGCAGCATCTGGCGAACGATCACCTCGATGTGCTTGTCGTTGATCTTCACGCCCTGCAAGCGGTAGACTTCCTGGATCTCGTCAACGAGATATTCGGCCAGCGCCTCCACGCCCATGACTTCGAGGATGTCGTGCGGGTTGGGCGAGCCGGAAACAAGGGTGTCACCCTTCTTCACGTAATCGCCTTCCTGCACGTCGATCACCTTGGTCTTGGCGATCAGGTATTCTACCGGTTCGCCCTCCTCGGGAATGATCGCGATCTTGCGCTTGGCCTTGTATTCGCGGACGAATTCGATCCGGCCGGAGATCTTGGCGATGACCGAGACGTCCTTGGGCATCCGCGCCTCGAACAGTTCGGCCACACGCGGCAGACCGCCGGTGATGTCGCGGGTCTTGGCGGCTTCGCGGCTGGCACGGGCGAGAATGTCACCCGCCTGCACCGTGTCGCCATCCGATACCGACAGGGTCGTGCCCGGAGCGAGCATGTAACGCGCCGCTTCGATTTCCCCGCTGCCTTCGGCCAGAAGGGTCATGCGCGGACGCAGGTCTTCCTTCTTCTTGCGGCCCGTCGCACGGTTTTCCGTGACGACGCGCTGGGCAATGCCGGTCGCATCATCGACCTGCTCTTCGAGCGTGATGCCCTCGATCAGGTCCTGATACTTCACCACACCCGATTGCTCGGTGATGATCGGCAGCGTGAACGGATCCCACTCGGCAATACGGTCGCCGATCTTCACGTGATCGCCATCCTTGAACTTGATGACGGTCCCGTAAGGCACCTTGTGCATTTCACGCTCTCGCCCTTCGGCGTCGATCACGGCAATTTCGCCATTGCGTGCAAGGCTGAGGATGCGGCCCTGCTTGTCCGAGATGGTCGGCATGTCGCGCAGTTCGATGCGGCCTTCCGAAATCGCCTCGAGGTGCGAGGTTTCGTTGAGCTGCGCCGCGCCGCCGATGTGGAAGGTCCGCATCGTCAGCTGGGTGCCGGGCTCGCCGATCGACTGCGCCGCAATGACGCCCACCGCTTCGCCGATGTTCACCGGGGTCCCGCGGGCCAGATCGCGGCCGTAGCAGGTCGCGCAGACGCCCTGTTCGGCTTCGCAGATCAGCGGCGAGCGGATCTTGGCCGACTGGACTTCCGCCGCCTCGATCGCCTTGACCATCGCTTCGTCGAGCAGGGTGCCTGCGGTCACGATGACTTCGCCGGTCGCCGCGTTAACGATGTCTTCCGCGACCGTGCGGCCGAGAATACGCTCGCCGAGCGAGGCGATGACCGAGCCGCCCTGCACGATCGCGCGCATTTCCAGCGCGTTCTGCGTGCCGCAATCTTCCTCGACGATGACGCAATCCTGCGACACGTCGACCAGACGGCGGGTCAGGTAACCCGAGTTGGCGGTCTTCAGCGCGGTGTCCGCGAGGCCCTTGCGGGCGCCGTGGGTCGAGTTGAAGTATTCAAGAACGGTCAGACCTTCCTTGAAGTTCGAGATGATCGGGGTCTCGATGATTTCGCCCGACGGCTTGGCCATCAGACCGCGCATCCCGCCAAGCTGCTTCATCTGCGCCGGGCTACCACGGGCGCCCGAGTGGCTCATCATGTAGATCGAGTTGATCTGGGCTTCCTTGCCCGTCTCGGGATCGATCGGGGTCGCCTTGATGCGCTCCATCATGGCGTCGGCCACAAGGTCACCGCACTTCGACCAGGCATCGACCACGCGGTTGTACTTTTCCTGCTGCGTGATCAGACCGTCCTGATACTGCTGCTCGTACTCGGCCACCAGCGCCTTGGTGCTTTCGACCAGTTCGATCTTGGCATCGGGGATGATCATGTCATCCTTGCCGAAGCTGATCCCCGCCTTGAACGCATGACGGAAACCGAGGCTCATGATCGCGTCGGCGAACAGCACCGTGTCTTTCTGACCGGTGTGACGATAGACCTGGTCGATCACGTCGCCGATTTCACGCTTGGTGAGCAGGCGGTTGATGATGTCGAACGGAACCTTGTGGTTCTTGGGCAGACATTCGCCAATCAGCATCCGGCCCGGGGTCGTCTCGAACCGCTTCATCACCACGTTGCCGTTTTCATCGGCCTGCGGAACGCGGGCGAGAATGCGGGTGTGGAGCGTGACAGCCTTGGCTTCCAGCGCCTGGTGCACTTCGGCCATGTCGGAGAAGCGCGGGAGACGCTCGACCTTGGTGCCATCGGCGTTTTCGAGGTATTCCGGGTGCTTCTCCTGCCGCTCCATCGAGAGGTAGTAGATCCCCAGCACCATGTCCTGCGAGGGCACGATGATCGGCTTGCCGTTGGCGGGCGAGAGGATGTTGTTGGTCGACATCATCAGCACGCGCGCTTCGAGCTGGGCTTCCAGCGACAGCGGCACGTGGACCGCCATCTGGTCACCGTCGAAGTCGGCGTTGAAGGCCGAGCAGACCAGCGGGTGCAGCTGGATCGCCTTGCCTTCGATCAGCACGGGCTCGAACGCCTGAATGCCCAAGCGGTGCAGCGTCGGCGCGCGGTTCAGCAGCACCGGGTGCTCGCGGATCACCTCGTCAAGGATGTCCCAGACTTCCTTGCGCTCCTTCTCGACCCACTTCTTGGCCTGCTTGAGGGTCATGGAGAGACCCTTGGCATCCAGACGGGCGTAGATGAACGGCTTGAACAGTTCGAGCGCCATCTTCTTCGGCAACCCGCACTGGTGCAGCTTGAGTTCCGGCCCGGTCACGATCACCGAACGGCCCGAATAGTCGACGCGCTTGCCGAGCAGGTTCTGACGGAAGCGACCCTGCTTGCCCTTGAGCATGTCGGACAGCGACTTGAGCGGACGCTTGTTGGCGCCCGTGATGACGCGGCCACGGCGGCCGTTGTCGAACAGCGCGTCCACGGCTTCCTGCAACATGCGCTTTTCGTTGCGCACGATGATGTCCGGCGCGCGCAGTTCGATCAGGCGCTTCAGGCGGTTGTTGCGGTTGATCACGCGGCGATAGAGATCGTTGAGATCGGACGTCGCGAAGCGACCGCCATCGAGCGGCACCAGCGGGCGCAGCTCGGGCGGAATCACGGGGATCACTTCAAGGATCATCCATTCCGGGCGGTTGCCCGAATCGATGAAGCTTTCGACAACCTTCAGACGCTTGATGATCTTCTTGGGCTTAAGCGCCGACTTGGTGGTCGCCAGCTCCTCCATCAGGGCATCACGCTCGGCCTCAAGGTCGAGCTGCATCAGCATGGTGCGCACGGCTTCCGCGCCGATATCGGCGGTGAAGGCGTCCTCGCCATATTCGTCCTGCGCTTCGAGCAGTTCGTCTTCGGTCATCAGCTGGAACTTCTCCAGCGGGGTCAGACCGGGTTCGGTGACGATGTAGCTTTCGAAATAGAGCACGCGCTCAAGCTGCTTCAGCTGCATGTCGAGCAGCAGGCCGATGCGCGAGGGCAGCGACTTCAGGAACCAGATGTGCGCGACGGGCGCGGCCAGTTCGATGTGGCCCATCCGCTCACGGCGGACCTTGGTCACGGTCACTTCAACGCCGCACTTTTCGCAGACGACGCCCTTGTACTTCATGCGCTTGTACTTGCCGCACAGGCACTCGTAGTCCTTCACGGGACCGAAGATGCGCGCGCAGAACAACCCGTCACGCTCGGGCTTGAACGTGCGGTAGTTGATGGTTTCCGGCTTCTTGATCTCGCCATAGGACCACGAGCGGATACGCTCGGGCGAGGCGATGCCGATCTGGATCTGGTCAAAGGTTTCGGGCTTCGCCAGCTGGTTGCTGAATTTGCTCAGTTCATTCATGACTGTGTTCCCTTAGGGGGATGAAACTCTCAGGCGGAGGGGCGGGGCCGAGGTTTTACCCCCGGCCCTGCGCCTTATTCCGCTGCAATCGCGCCGTAGTCGGCCTGGTCGGCGTCCTCGTCGTCGAGGATCGACTTCAGCTCGACGTTCAGACCCAGCGAGCGCATTTCCTTGACCAGCACGTTGAAGCTCTCAGGGATGCCAGCCTCGAAGGTGTCGTCACCCTTGACGATCGCTTCATAGACCTTGGTGCGGCCGACCACGTCGTCGGACTTCACCGTCAGCATTTCCTGCAAGGTGTAGGCCGCGCCGTAGGCCTGAAGCGCCCAGACCTCCATTTCGCCGAAGCGCTGGCCGCCGAACTGCGCCTTGCCGCCCAGCGGCTGCTGGGTGACGAGCGAGTAAGGCCCGATCGAACGCGCGTGGATCTTGTCGTCGACCAGGTGGTGCAGCTTGAGCATGTAGATGATGCCCACAGTGACCTTGCGGTCGAACGCCTCACCGGTGCGGCCGTCATAGAGCGTCGACTGACCCGACGAGTCGATCCCGGCCTTGACCAGCATGTCCGACACGTCCTGCTCGCGCGCGCCATCGAACACCGGGGTCCCCATCGGCACGCCCGCCGCAAGGTTGCCCGCCAGTTCGACGATATCGGCCGTGGAGCGGCTGTCGAGATCCTCGAAATACTGGTCGCCGTAGATGTCCTTCAGACGATCGACCACCGCTTCGGGGGGCTTCACACCGGCGTAATCTTCGGCAGCATTCGGGTTCGCCGCGCGCCAGGCATCGAGCATGTCCTTGATCTCATGGCCGAGGGCACGGGCGGCAAAGCCGAGGTGCGTCTCGAAGATCTGACCGACATTCATACGCGACGGCACGCCGAGCGGGTTGAGCACGAGATCGACCGGGGTCCCGTCTTCGAGGAACGGCATGTCCTCGATCGGCAGGATGCGGCTGATCACACCCTTGTTCCCGTGGCGGCCGGCCATCTTGTCGCCCGGCTGCAGCTTGCGCTTCACCGCGACGAACACCTTGACCATCTTAAGCACGCCCGGCGCGAGTTCATCGCCGCGTTCCAGCTTTTCCTTGCGGTCATGGAACTTGGCATCGATCACCGCGACGGCTTCGTCGTACTGGGTCTTGACCGCTTCGATCTGCGCCTGACGGCCATCATCCGCGACAGCGAACTTGAACCATTCGAAACGCTCAAGCTCGTCGAGCATCTCGGCGGTGATCTCCACGCCTTTCTTCGCGCCCTTGGGAGCAGCCGATGCGGTCTGGCCGATCAGCATGTCCCGCAGGCGGTTGTAGGTCGCACGGTTGAGGATGTTGCGCTCGTCCGCCGCGTCCTTGCGGAGACGTTCGATTTCCTCGTTCTGAATCGCACGGGTACGGTCGTCGATCTCGATCCCGTGGCGGTTGAACACCCGGACTTCGACGATGGTGCCAGCCACGCCCGGGGGCAGACGCAGCGAGGTGTCACGCACGTCGCTCGCCTTTTCGCCGAAGATCGCGCGCAGCAGCTTTTCTTCCGGAGTCATCGGCGATTCACCCTTGGGTGTGATCTTGCCGACCAGAATGTCACCGGGGTGAACTTCCGCACCGATATAGACGATGCCCGCCTCGTCGAGGTTGCGCAGGGCTTCCTCGCCGACGTTCGGGATGTCGCGCGTGATGTCTTCCGGCCCGAGCTTGGTGTCGCGGGCCATGACTTCGAACTCCTCGATATGGATCGAGGTGAAGACGTCATCCTTCACGATGCGTTCGCTGATCAGGATCGAGTCTTCGTAGTTGTAGCCATTCCACGGCATGAACGCGACGAGGCTGTTCTTGCCCAGCGCCAGCTCGCCCAGATCGGTCGAGGGGCCATCGGCAATAATGTCACCCTGTTCGATCACGTCGCCCACCTTCACCAGCGGACGCTGGTTGATGCAGGTGTTCTGGTTCGAACGCTGGAACTTTTGCAGGGTGTAGATGTCGACGCCCGACTGGCCGGGTTCGACATCGCCGATGGCGCGGATCACGATACGGGTGGCGTCGACCTGATCGACGATCCCGCCGCGCTTGGCCGCAATCGCCGCGCCCGAATCGCGCGCCACGGTTTCTTCCATGCCGGTGCCGACCCACGGCGCCTCCGCCTTCACCAGCGGCACCGCCTGACGCTGCATGTTCGAGCCCATCAGCGCGCGGTTGGCGTCATCGTTTTCGAGGAACGGAATGAGCGAGGCCGCGACCGAAACGAGCTGCTTCGGCGACACGTCCATCAGCGTCACGTTCTCACGCATCGCCATCAGGTTGTCCCCGTTGTGACGCGCCGAGACCAGTTCTTCGACGAAGCTACCATCCGCGTTCAGCTCAGCCGAGGCCTGCGCGACGGTGTGCTTCTGCTCTTCCATCGCCGACAGATAGATCACGTCGGCGGTGACCTTGCCGTCGATCACCTTGCGGTATGGCGTTTCGATGAAGCCGTACTTGTTGACGCGCGAGAACGACGCCAGCGAGTTGATCAGACCGATGTTCGGGCCTTCCGGCGTTTCGATCGGACAGATGCGGCCATAGTGCGTCGGGTGAACGTCGCGCACTTCGAAGCCCGCGCGCTCACGGGTCAGACCACCCGGCCCAAGCGCCGAAACGCGGCGCTTGTGAGTGACTTCCGAAAGCGGATTGGTCTGGTCCATGAACTGCGACAGCTGCGAGGAGCCAAAGAACTCGCGCACCGCAGCCACGGCGGGCTTGGCGTTGATGAGGTCGTTCGGCATCACGGTCGAGACGTCGACCGAGCTCATGCGCTCCTTCACGGCGCGCTCCATGCGCAGCAGGCCGACGCGGTACTGGTTTTCCAGCAGTTCGCCCACGGAACGCACGCGGCGGTTGCCGAGGTTGTCGATGTCGTCGACTTCGCCCTTGCCGTCCTTGAGGCCGACCAGCTCCTTCACCACCGCGAGGATATCTTCCTTGCGCAGCGTGGTGATGGTGTCTTCGCACTCGAGGCCGAGACGCATGTTGAGCTTCACGCGGCCGACAGCCGAAAGGTCATAGCGTTCGGCGTCGAAGAACAGGCCTTCGAACAGCGCTTCAGCGGTCTCCTTCGTCGGCGGTTCGCCCGGACGCATGACCTTGTAGATCGCTTCGAGACCTTCGTCGCGGTTCTCGGCCTTGTCGGCCTTCAGCGTGTTGCGGATCCACGGGCCGGTGTTGATTTCGTCGATGTCGAGCAGCGGCAGGGTATCGATCCCGGCCTTGTCGAGCGTCTCGATGTGCTCGAGCGTCACTTCATCGCCCGCTTCGATATAGATGCGGCCCGTGCTCTCGTCGATCATGTCGCCCGCGGCGTAGCGGCTCACGACTTCCTCGGTCGGCAGCAGCAGCTCCTTCAGGCCATCCTTGGCGGCCTTGTTGGCAGCGCGCGGCGAGATCTTGAGACCGGCGGGGAACACTTCCTCACCGGTGGCAGCGTCGACCAGCGCGAAGGTCGGCTTGGCATTTCGCCAGGCTTCGGCCTGGAACGGAATCTTCCAGCCATCCTTGGCGCGTTCCCACGTCACGGTGTTGTAGAAGTGGTGCAGGATATCCTCGGCATCGAGGCCGAGCGAATACAGCAGCGCCGTGACCGGCAGCTTGCGCTTGCGGTCGATGCGGACGTTGACGATGTCCTTGGCGTCGAATTCGAAATCGAGCCACGAGCCGCGGTAGGGGATCACGCGCGCGGCGAACAGCAGCTTGCCCGAGGAGTGGGTCTTGCCGCGATCGTGATCAAACAGCACGCCCGGCGAACGGTGCATCTGCGAGACGATCACGCGCTCGGTGCCGTTGATGATGAAGGTGCCATTGTCCGTCATCAGGGGCATGTCGCCCATGTAGACGTCCTGCTCCTTGATATCGAGAACCGAGCGGGTTTCGGTTTCGCTGTCCACCTCGAACACGATCAGGCGCAGCGTGACCTTCATCGGGGCGGCATAGGTGATGCCGCGCTGACGGCACTCGGTTGTGTCGTACTTGGGCTCTTCGAGTTCGTAGTGCACGAAATCGAGCTCGGCGGTGCCGGCGAAATCGCGGATCGGGAAGACCGAACGCAGGGTCTTTTCGAGGCCCGAGACATAGCCGGTCGACTTGTCCGACCGCAGGAACTGCTCGTAGCTTTCGCGCTGAACCTCGATCAGGTTCGGCATCTGCACCACTTCGTGAATGTCACCGAAGATCTTGCGGATGCGCTTCTTAGCGGTGCCCTGCGCCTTGCGGCTGCGCGTGACGGGCGGCTTCGCCTTGGTTGCCATGGAGGAGTAGGCCTCTTTGATTGGGCCACGCGAGAGAGGCTCGCGCGGACGGGAAAAATCGCTGTCGTTCCACGCGAAAACTGGCCGTTCTCCAACGCACAAACGCTGCATGCCCAGCCCCGCCCATCTGGTCGGTGCTGGCAGCAGCATATCATTGCGTCGCGAAACTGGCTGTCGCTGCTTCCATTCCTAGACCGGTTCCCGCGCATGAATCGGTCTTGCTCGAAGCGAGCGCGAGGCGGCGATGTAGGAGTGCCCCTGCGCGATGTCAATGCAGGCGCGGCAGGCCGCGGGGCTGTTCCGCCGGGCTTACCGTAAAACGACACGGGCAATATCGTTTTTCAATATTATTGATTGACGATATGTCGCGAATCGGATTAGAGGGGTTTTATCGAATCACGATGTGCCCAACCAAGGAAATCGATATGAACCGCATTGCCAATACCGCGCTTGCCGCCTGCGCTGCTCTCGTCCTCTCGCTCGCGTCCATCGGCGCGATCGTCACCGTCCCGTCGGCCCAGGCCGCTGCCCCCGTCGCGCTCGACCTGCCCACCCTCGCCTGAGCCCTCCGAAAGGAATTGCCCGATGAAATCCCCTGGAAACGATCTGCTGTTGCTTGCAGGAAAATCGCTGACCCTGCTGATTCAGGGGGCCATGGCCTTCGCTGCCGGAGTGGTCGCGCTGGTCGCAGTCACGCTCCCCTTCGTGCAGGACACCATCCACACCGAGATGCAGACCGAATTCGGCCCCGATATCACCGCCATGCCCCTCGGCGCCGTGCTCGGCCTGCTGGCGGTGGTTTGCGCCCTGTGCGTGCTGGTGTTCCTGTTCTTCGGCAAGCTGCGTGGCATCATTGATACGGTCGCATCAGGAGACCCTTTCGTCCCCGAGAACGCCGACCGCCTCAGCGCCATGGGGTGGATCCAGATTGCCATTTACGCGCTGTCCTTTGTCGCCACCGGCGCCGCCGCATTCGTCGCCCGCTGGGCCAGCCAGTTCGCCGAAACCTCGATCAAGGGCGACTTCGACGTTAACGTGACACCGGTGCTCCTCATCCTGACCCTGTTCATCCTCGCCCGCGTGTTCCGCCACGGCGCAGCGATGCGCGAAGACCTGGAAGGAACCGTGTGATGCCCCCCATCAACGATGATCTCGAAGGAACCCGCATCATGGTGAAGCTTGACGACCTGCTCTATGCCCGCCGCATGACGCTGACCGAACTGGCCGAACGGGTCGATCTGACGCTGGCCAACCTGTCGATCCTCAAGACCGGCAAGGCCAAGGCGATCCGCTTCTCCACCCTCGCCGCGATCTGCCGCGAGCTCGAGTGCCAGCCGGGCGACCTGCTGGCCTACGAGAGAGACTAGTAACGCCCTGCGCTTCCCCGCGCGGGCGGGGACCTCTGGATGGCTTGCGCCACTCCGACGGGAGCCCCCGCCTGCGCGGGGGCTCACACCATTGATGGCGGGGCGTCGCTGCTTTTGCTTGACCCGCGGCGACAAATCCGTATTGGCCGCCGCGATCCCTTCGGGGTCATCCGTCCGAGACAGTTGGTGAAGGCAATACGGCCTTCTTAATCTCCAGCCTAGACGGGGAAACGAGATTTCGCAGGCGCCCGCTCAGCGCGGTCCGCCCTGCTCGTGCCTGATGGCACACCCTCCTTCCCTATCGACGGACTCGCCCGTGTCGGAGCCTCGGCTTCGCCATGGACAAAACGTAGCCGGTCGTCCGGGAGCCATCCCGAACGGCCAAATGTGAAGGAGTATGGCATGGATCGTTCGCAGAAAGCCGACGCGGTTGCCCAGCTCAATGCGGTCTTCAACGAGGTCGGCGTGGTGGTTGTCACCCGCAACCTCGGCATGACGGTGGCTCAGTCCACCGATCTGCGCGGGAAGATGCGCGATGCTGGTGCGACCTACAAGGTTGCGAAGAACCGTCTCGCCAAGCTCGCCCTCGAAGACACCGACTACACGGGCCTTGGTGACATGCTCACCGGCCCGGTCGGGCTGGCCTGGTCGAACGACCCGGTCGCGGCTGCCAAGGCCGCTGTCGAATTCGCCAAGTCGAACGACAAGCTCGAAATCGTCGGCGGTTCGATGGGTTCGGTCGTTCTCGACGAAGCCGGGATCAAGGCACTTGCCTCGATGCCGAGCCTCGACGAGCTGCGCGCCAAGCTCATCGGTCTGGTCAACGCGCCTGCGACGAAGATCGCTCAGGTCGTTACCGCACCCGCCGCGAAGGTCGCTCGTGTGTTTGCCGCTTACGCGGACAAGGCAGTCTAAGAGACGTTTTTCGTTTTACGAAACAATCTATTGGGGCAGTCGGAACGGTTCTGGTGCCCCGCCACAATTTGGAGTGAACCATCATGGCCGATATCGCCAAGCTTGTTGAAGAACTTTCGAAGCTGACCGTCCTCGAGGCGGCTGACCTTGCCAAGGCCCTCGAAGAAGCATGGGGCGTCAGCGCCGCTGCTGCTGTCGCGGTTGCGGCTGGCCCCGCCGCTGCGGTCGAAGCTGCCGAAGAGCAGACCGAATTCGACGTCATCCTGACCGGCGACGGCGGGAAGAAGATCCAGGTCATCAAGGAAGTCCGCGCCATCACCGGCCTGGGCCTGACCGAAGCCAAGACCCTCGTGGAATCGGCTCCGAAGGCCATCAAGGAAGGCGTCAACAAGGCGGAAGCCGAAGACATCAAGAAGAAGATCGAAGAAGCCGGCGGCACCGTCGAACTCAAGTAATCTTCATCGCAAGATGTGCGGGTGTCTTGAAACGCTCGCAGACACAGGGGCGGCGCCAGCGATGGCGTCGCCCTTTTTGCAGCCTGCCTGCCCCGGAAGCGCCCGCCCAGCCCTGACACCCTTCCCCCGGCGGCGGTATTAGCACTTCCCCCGAATCGCCGCCGCGCCTATCCGGGCCGGCCCGCCAGCCGGCGGGTAACGAAGCGATCATGCAACAGGCCCATACTCTTCATACGCCCAGCTGGGGGCAGGAACTGCGCGCGACCCTCGGGCTCGCGGGGCCGCTGGCGGCTGCCAATCTGTTGCAGATGCTGACCTATGCCGTCGACGTGATTTTCATCGCCCGGCTTGGCGAGCAGGAGCTGGCGGCCTCGGCGCTGGCGGTCTCGCTGTTCGGGCTGGTGCTGTGGGCGTTGACCGGTCTGACGGGCGCGGTGGCGCCGCTGATTGCCGAAGCGGTCGGCGCCCGCGCGCCAGCGCTTCGGCCGGTGCGCCGATCAGTACGGATGGCCTTGTGGCTGGCTGTGCTTGCGGGCGCAGCGGGCATGGGCCTGTGCCTGCTGCTCGATCCGATCATGCAGATTTCGGGCCAGCAACCCGGCATCCGCGCGCTGGCGAACGCCTACAACAGCGTCATCATCTTCTCGATGGTCCCGATGCTGCTGGCGGGCGTGCTGCGCAATTTCGTCTCGGCGCTGGGCCGCCCGATCTTTGCGACCGCGATCACCGGCCTTGGCATCTTCGTCAACGCGGGGGCCAATTATGTCTTCATCTACGGCAAATTCGGCGCGCCCGAGATGGGCTTGTCCGGCGCGGCGGTGGCGACGATCCTCACCGGCTTTTTCACCGTCGGCGCTTACATCGCTGCGATCCGCGCCGACCGGCGGCTGCACCGCTACCATGTGCTGGGCCGGATCTGGTCACCCGACTGGGCGCGGTTCCGGCAGATTGTCGCGATCGGCACGCCGATTGCCCTGACGATCACCGCCGAGGCGGGTATTTTCGGCGCGGCGGCGTTCCTGATGGGGCGGTTCGGCGCGGCGGAGCTGGCCGGGCATACGGTCGCCCTGCAATTGGCGGCGCTCGCGTTCCAGGTGCCGTTTGGCGTGGGACAGGCCGCAGCGATCCGGGTGGGCTATCACTACGGCGCGCACGACCGTGTGGGTGCGGGCCGCGCGGGCTGGGTCGCGCTGGCCATCGGCGCGGGCTTCATGACGCTGACGGCGGGCGCGATGATCCTGTTTCCCGAACTGCTGCTGCGCATCTATGTCGATCCGAGCGCACCGGCCAATGCCGCGCTGGTGGCCTTTGCGCTGCAATATCTGGTGCTCGCCGCGATCTTCCAGCTGGCCGACGGGGTGCAAGCCGTCGCCGCCGGAGCGCTGCGGGGATTGCAGGACACCCGCATCCCGATGTGGATCGCGATCTTCAGCTACTGGGTGCCGGGAATCGGCATGTCGGTGGGGCTCGGGTTCTTCACTCCGCTGGAGGGCACCGGTGTGTGGATCGGGCTGGCAACCGGGCTGTTCTTCGCCGCCGCCGGGCTTATCTGGCGCTGGAACCGCCGCGAGGTTTTGGGTCTGACGCGGGGGCAGCCGGCGTCTTAGGCTTTTTCTTCGCCGGTTCGGTGATGTGGTGCACCTCTTGCTGCGGGAAGGGGATCGAGATGCCCTTGTCGTCAAAGCGGATCTTGGCCGCCTCGGTCAGGGCCCATGACAGGCCGAGATAGTCCTCGGTCTTGCACCACACCCGCATCCCCATCGTCACCGCACTGTCGGCCAGAGCCGAAACGAACACGACGGGAGCCGGTTCGGCCAGCACGCGCGGATCGCTGTCTGCCAGCGCCAGCATTTCGCGGCGCGCCTGTTCGATGCTGTCGCTATAGCCGATCCCGACCAGCAGCTCGAACCGGCGCGTCGGCATCCGCGAGAAATTGATGATCGGCTTGTTCCACAGCTCGTTATTGGGGACCATCACGTAGAGCCCGTCATATTGCAGGATCTCGGTCGTAAACAGCCCGATCGCCTGCACGGTGCCGGTGACGATGCCCGCCGTGATCGCCTCCCCCACCCGGAAG
The DNA here is from genome assembly GCF_046452395.1 of Erythrobacter sp. W302b. Taxonomy (NCBI): domain Bacteria; kingdom Pseudomonadati; phylum Pseudomonadota; class Alphaproteobacteria; order Sphingomonadales; family Erythrobacteraceae; genus Erythrobacter; species Erythrobacter sp. W302b. The sequence continues at coordinate 38,824 of NZ_JBKFDH010000003.1, forward strand.
GGCCGCTGGATCAGGATCATCACGCCTGCCGCCACGTTCGACAGCGTGCCTTGCAGCGCCAGGCCCACCGCCAGCGCGAGACCACCAAGGGCCGCGATGATGCTGGTCGTCTGCACGCCGAACTGGGTCAGCACGGTCACCGCGACCACCACCCACAGCGCGTATTTGATGATGTTGCTGAGGAATTTGGCGACCGTCGGCTCGATCCGGCCCGAGCGCGTCAGCGCGCGGTCCGCGCCGCGTGACAGCAGCCGCGCCAGAATCACGCCGATGACAAGCACGGCGATGGCGCCCGCGATCTGTGGGATACTCTCCAGGAACCACTGCCAGGCGCGGGTGGCCATATCGATCTCATCGCCAAGCCGCGAGGCGATTTTGGGCGGAAGCTTGGGGGAAGTCATCGGGCGAACAGGCTCCAGGTGACGGGACCGCGCAGAGGGCGCGGCGGGAAAGAAGAGGGCGATGCGGGTCCGATAACGAAGCAAGCGGGCGCTGACCACCCCGGCGGCCCATTCGCTCGCCGAGTGAAATTTTTTGCGGGTCGAGGGGTTGATTCATTCGTCCCCCACGACCAAATGGCCCCCCGTTGGCACTCTCAGAGGGAGAGTGCCAAGCCAACTCACCCATTTAAGGAAAGGTCATACACATGGCATTTCGTCCGCTGCACGACCGCGTTGTGGTCCGTCGCATCGAAGCCGACCAGAAGACCGCTGGCGGCATCATCATTCCTGACAGCGCTCAGGAAAAGCCGAGCGAAGGTGAAGTCATCGCCGTTGGCGAAGGCGCACGCGACGATTCGGGCAACCGCATCACGCTCGACGTCAAGGTCGGCGACCGCGTCCTGTTCGGCAAGTGGTCGGGCACCGAAGTCAAGATCAACGGTGAAGACCTGCTGATCATGAAGGAAAGCGACATCATGGGAGTGGTTGGCTGATTCATCAGCCAAGCACGGACACCCTGACGAACGTCAGGGTCTCGTGAAGTCCAGTTGAACATTCGATGGCCCGCACAGGGCCGCAAACGATCCCGGCCTTCGCCGGGATGACGAGAAACAGGAGAAACAAAATGGCTGCCAAGGACGTGAAGTTCGGCCGCGAAGCCCGTGAAGGCATTCTGCGCGGCGTCGATATCCTCGCCAACGCTGTCAAGGTGACCCTCGGCCCCAAGGGCCGCAACGTCGTCATCGACAAGAGCTTCGGCGCGCCGCGCATCACCAAGGACGGTGTGAGCGTCGCCAAGGAAATCGAACTCAAGGACAAGTACGAGAACATGGGCGCGCAGATGCTGCGCGAAGTGGCCTCGAAGGCGAACGACGCTGCTGGCGACGGCACCACCACTGCCACCGTGCTCGCCCAGGCGATCGTGACCGAAGGCATGAAGTCGGTCGCCGCCGGCATGAACCCGATGGATCTGAAGCGCGGCATCGATCAGGCCGTGCTCGCCGTGGTCGAAAACCTCAAGGCCCGTTCGAAGGACGTGTCGGACAGCAGCGAAATCGCGCAGGTCGGCATCATCTCGGCCAACGGCGACCGTGAAGTCGGCGAAAAGATCGCCGAGGCCATGGAAAAGGTCGGCAAGGAAGGCGTGATCACCGTCGAGGAAGCCAAGGGCCTCGAATTCGAACTCGATGTCGTCGAAGGCATGCAGTTCGACCGCGGCTACCTCTCGCCCTACTTCATCACCAACCCCGACAAGATGACCGTGGAACTGGATAACCCCTACATCCTGATCCACGAGAAGAAGCTGTCGAACCTCCAGTCGATGCTGCCGATCCTCGAAGCCGTGGTGCAGTCGGGCCGTCCGCTGCTGATCATCGCCGAGGATATCGAAGGCGAAGCGCTGGCGACCCTCGTGGTCAACAAGCTGCGCGGCGGCCTCAAGGTCGCGGCCGTGAAGGCTCCGGGCTTCGGCGATCGTCGCAAGGCGATGCTGCAGGACATCGCGATCCTGACCAAGGGCGAGATGATCAGCGAAGACCTCGGCATCAAGCTTGAGAACGTCACCATCGGCATGCTCGGCCAGGCCAAGAAGGTCTCGATCGACAAGGACAACACCACCATCGTCGATGGCGCCGGTTCGGCGGACGACATCAAGGCGCGCGTCGCCGAGATCCGCACCCAGATCGACAACACCACCAGCGACTATGACCGCGAGAAGCTCCAGGAGCGTCTCGCCAAGCTCGCGGGCGGTGTGGCCGTGATCAAGGTTGGCGGTGCGACCGAAGTCGAAGTGAAGGAGCGCAAGGACCGCGTCGACGACGCCCTCCACGCGACCCGCGCTGCGGTGGAAGAAGGCATCGTTCCGGGCGGCGGTACCGCGCTGCTCTACGCCACCAAGGCTCTCGAAGGCCTCAAGGGCGCGAACGAAGACCAGACCCGCGGCATCGACATCATCCGCAAGGCGATCACCGCCCCGATCAAGCAGATCGCCCAGAACGCCGGCCACGATGGCGCGGTCGTCGCGGGCAACCTGCTGCGCGAGAATGACGAAACGCAAGGCTTCAACGCCGCCACCGACACCTACGAAAACCTGGTGAAGGCCGGCGTGATCGACCCGACCAAGGTGGTGCGCACCGCGCTGCAGGATGCGGCCTCGGTCGCTGGCCTGCTGATCACCACCGAAGCAGCAATCGTTGAGCGTCCGGAAGACAAGCCGGCCGCCCCCGCGATGCCGGATATGGGCGGGATGGGGTTCTGACCTAAGGCGGGCGGGCCAGCGCAAGCTGACCCGTCCACGCCGCAGGCCGGCCAGCGGGGCGCCCGCGCCCCGTCTGACGACTCCGGCTCCGCCGGAGTCGGCCCTGGCACCACACAAGAAAACCCCGGCGGAGCCGCTCCGCCGGGGTTTTTCTATGCCATTCACCTTGTCACACCATGCTTGACACGGGGCTTGGCTCTTTTGTCGAACCGGCGGGCAGGAAGAAAAGCCAAGCCCCGGATCAAGTCCGGGGTGACGATGGACGAGATCGGTTGCCTCCCCCGCATTTACCCGATGGTGAACTTCCCCTGCCATAGCAGCAGCATGGACGGATTGCGCATCTCGAACGACACCTCGGCCTATGAAGTTTCCGCTGTCCTCGATGACGCGGGACGGCTCACCGATGCTTGCGTGGCCCAAGCGCTGGGCATGATGGACAGGCATGGTCTCGTGGTGATCATCGGGCTGCTGTCCCACAGCGAGGCCGATGCGGGGCTTGAACTGGTGCGCCAGACCATCGCCGATCCCGATCGTGCCCGCAGCGCCTTCGCCAGCGAGACCGACAATCTTTATGTCCGGCGCGATTTCTGCTCGTTGCCGTCAAGCGAGGGCGTGAAGGGGTTCGCCGCCACGCTGGCGCAGCGACTGGCGGGGGTGCTGACCGAATATTGTGGCCGGACGCGCCCGGTGCTCGAGATTGCGACCTTCACCAGCTATCTCGGCTCCTCGCACCAGTATATCCACCGCGACCCGGCGGGCGTGATCAGCATGTTTGCGGCGCTTGAGGATGTGTCGCCTGAGCAGGGGGGGACGGTGTTCGTGCCGGGGACGCACCAGTATGGCGGGGCGGATTACCAGCAGGGCGGCGGGGCCTATCGCCGCATGGAGCTGTTCCGCACGCGCTGCAACGCGGGCATCTTCCGCCACAACCTTGCCAAGCTGTGGCGGATGCGCGGATCATCCGAGGCGCCGCTGGCACCGGGAGAATTCCGCGACCGGGTGTTTTCGCGTCTGTGGGATCAGCACCAGCCCAACATCCTGCGCTTTCTGCTGGGCAAGAATTCGCAGTTCAGCCTGCGCCATTGCAGCCCGGGCACCCTGTGGCGGCTGCGGCGCGAGCGCGCGGTGCTCGACGCGCAGTTCCGCCCGGTGCAGGTCGCACCGCGCAAGGGGACGGTGATCCTATACCGCAGCGACCTGTTGCATGCAGGGCCGGACAATCGCTCCGCCCGGCCGCGGCGGTTCTTCGGGATGAGTATCGCGCGCGACATTATCGACACTAAATACTGGCACGACGGCTATTCCCCGCACCCGAGCCTGATCGCCGCGCCGTTGACCCTTGGCGACTTGCTCGCCGCGCCGACCCTCGCCGCAGCAGCCGAGCGCCGACCCGCGGCAGTGGCAGGCTAGGCCCGGATCACCCGATCCGGTGTTCGCCCCGGATCCACCTGACGGTCCCAGAACTCGCCCGCATTACCACGCTTTCGGTCGTCAGGATCGTCTCGCCGGTGTGCTTGCGGCGGCGCTTCACGCCGCTCAGCAGCGAGCCATCGGTCACGCCGGTGGCGGCGAAAATGCAGTCGCCCTTGGCGAGGTCTTCGAGCTTGTAGATGCGGTTGAGATCCTCGATCCCCCACTTCCTCGCACGGGCCTTTTCATCGTCGTTGCGGAACACCAGCCGCCCGTTGAACTGCCCGCCGACGCAGCGCAGCGCCGCTGCCGCCAGCACGCCTTCGGGCGCGCCGCCCTGGCCCATGTAGAGGTCGATGGTGGTTTCCTCATCCGTCACCGCGATCACACCGGCAACGTCGCCGTCACCGATCAGCACCACGCCGCAGCCCAGCGCGCGCAGCTCGGCAATCAGTTCGGCGTGGCGCGGACGGTCAAGCACGCAGACATTGATCTCGCTGGGCTTCACGCCCTTGGCCGAGGCCACGGCCATGACGTTTTCGGTCGGCGACTTGGCGAGGTCGATGATGCCCTCGGGATAGCCGGGTCCGACGGCAAGCTTGTCCATATACACGTCGGGCGCGTTGAGCAGGCAGCCCTCTTCGGCCGCGGCCAGCACCGCAAGCGCATTGGGGCCCGCTTTCGCCGTGATGGTGGTGCCTTCCAGCGGGTCGAGCGCGATGTCGATCTTGGGGCCTTTGCCCATGCCGACCTTTTCGCCGATGAACAGCATCGGGGCCTCGTCACGCTCGCCCTCACCGATCACCACGGTGCCATCCATATAGAGATTGTCGAAGGCGCGGCGCATGGCTTCCACCGCTGCCGCATCGGCCGCCTTTTCATCCCCGCGTCCGATCAATTGCGCCGCCGCGATGGCAGCCGCTTCGGTGACGCGCACCATTTCCAGCACCAGCACGCGCTGGATGGCATTGTCCGCAGCGGCTTGCTCGGCAATGGGGAGGTCGGTATCGGTGGCGGAGTTCATGCGCAATTCAGCCCTTTATTGCTTTTGTTGCAGCTACCTTTGGAATGCCCTGGCGCTTAAGCGGATGGAGACGGGTTTGTCGAGCAATGCAACACCTGTCGGTCCGCGTTTTCGCTTCGGCCTGACGGCTTTTGCCGCGATCCTCGCCGCGCCCTTGGCCGCGCAGGATGACACGGCGGCGACAAATGCCCCCTCCGCCGAGCCGACTCCGGCCCCGACGCCCGCTCCTGCCGGACCGCCCGCGCCCCCGCGTATCAACCTGATGGTCACGGTGCCGCGCGGTGAAGTGAATCAGGCACAGCTTCAGGAATGCCGCGATGATGCCGATGCGGGCACCATCAGCGGCGAAATCGTGGTGTGCCGCGAGGTGGGCAACGACAGCGACAACACGACCGGCAACCGCGAAGAAACCCGCAAACGCTATGCGCAGGAAACCATGCTGAAAGGCGCGCCGCGTGCGCCCGATTTCATCGCCGACTGCAAAGATCAGGGAAATCCGTTCGGCTGTGTGGGCATCGGCAAGGTTCCGCCTCCTGCCTACATGGTCGATTTCGACGCCCTGCCCACCGCCCCCGCCGGGTCCGATGCGGACCGAATCGCGCGCGGGCTCCCGCCGCTGGGCGAGGAGCGGGAACTGACCGAGGAAGAGGAACGGGCCCGGCGCGAAGCTGCGGGGATCAAGACCAGCGTCCCGCCGCGCCCGAAGAAGAAGGGCGGTTAGGGCGCGGCGCGGTGCGGCTCTATGCTGTCATCGCTGCGCTGCTGCTGTCCGCAGGCGCGCAGGGTCAGCCCCAGGCTGACCGCCGCCTTGGCCCGCCACCCGGCCAGCCACCCAGCACCTCACGCCTGCCGCCTCGCCCCGCCGTTTCGGCGCAAGCCCCTGCGCCGGAACGCATCCCGATCGACCTCGGTCCCGATGCGCCGACGGGCGAGCCGCCGCAACAGATCGACATCCTCGTCCCCCCGCCCGCGACCGAGGCGGCCAACGAAGCCGTGCTCAAGGAATGCGAGGACCAGCGCGAGGCGGGCGTCGTCGCCGGGGAGATCGTGGTGTGCCGCGAGCTCGAAGTGCCGACCGACCAGCTCTACAGCGGCAGCCGTGAGGCGTGGCTCAGGGACTACGCCGAACGTACGCAGGGCGCGAACACCCTTCCGCCCCCCGATGTGGCGGGACCGGGTATCTTTCGCGGAGAGCCGACCATCAGCGGACTATGCTTCATCCCGCCCTGCCCCAAGGACCCGGCGCTGTTGATCGACGTCGAAGCGATCCCGCCGCCCCCCGAAGGCTCAGACGCCGAGCGCGTGGCGCAGGGGTTGCAACCGGTCGAGGGCGACAATGCGCCGCTCTCCGCCGAGGCGCGCGGGCGGATCGAGGCGGCGTTGGGTTTGCCGGAGGGGGCAGGGCCGAAGCAATAGTCGTGATTCCCCGCGCAGCCGGGGACTCACCCTGGGCTACAAAGGCAGGATCGGCAGCACCAGCGGCTCGCCCGTCAGGCTGTCCGAGCCTTCGAGCAGCGCCAGCGCCTTGGTCACGCAGCGCTCCGGCCCTTCGTGCGTCACCATCGCCACCATCACCTCGCCCCCGCTCTGTGAGCGGCCCTGCTGGATCAGGCTCTCGATCGAGACATCCCCGTCCCGCAGCGCGGCGGTGAGTTCGGCCAGCACGCCGGGGCGGTCCTTGACCATGAAGCGGATATAGGTGCGTTCGGTGCGGTGGCCCGGCTCGGCCGGCGGCAGCGCCGCAAGCTGGGCGCTGGGGATAGAGAAGGGTGCGCCCACTTCGTCGCGGGCGATGTCGATGAGGTCCGCGGCCACCGCGCTCGCCGTCGGCCCGTCGCCTGCGCCCGCGCCCTGGAACAGCAGGCGGCCGGAGAAATTGCCCTCGGCCACAACCGCATTGGTCGGCCCGTCGACCGCGCTGAGGGGGTGACCGCGCGCGACCAGACAGGGGCGCACGCGCTGGAGCAGGCGGGGCCCCTCGGGCGTTTCCTCGACATCGGCCTCACCGATCAGGCGGATCACAAAGCCCAGAGCGGCGGCCTGCGCAATGTCGGCGGCGCGGACCTGGGTGATGCCATTGACCCGCACACCCGCGAAATCGACCCGCGTGCCGAACCCGATGGCCGCGAGGATCGCCAGCTTGTGCGCCGCGTCCACGCCTTCGATGTCGAACGCCGGATCCGCCTCGGCAAAGCCCAGCCGCTGCGCATCGGCGAGCACATTGGCAAAGTCCGCGCCGGTCGCTTCCATTTCGGACAGAATATAATTGCAGGTGCCGTTGAGGATGCCGTAAACCTTGGTGAGCGCGTTGGCCGAAGTGCCTTCGCGCAGCCCCTTGATCACCGGGATGCCCCCGCCCACCGCTGCCTCGAACTTCAGCGCGGCGTCATGCGCCTCGGCGAGTTCGGCGAGCTCCAGCCCGTGATGCGCGATCATCGCCTTGTTGGCGGTGACGAGGCCCTTGCCCGCCCCCAAGGCCGCGCGCGACAGCGCCAGCGCGGGGCCATCCGATCCGCCGACCAGTTCCACCACCACGTCCACATCTGCGCGCCGGGCCAGCGCGGTCATGTCGTCTTCCCACGCAAAGCGGGCGATATCGACGCCGCGATCCTTGCCGCGATCCCGCGCACTCACCGCCACGACCTCGATCCCGCGCCCCGCGCGCGCGGCAATCAGAGCGCGGTTGGTGTCGAGCAACCGGATGACGCCCGCGCCGACCGTGCCGAGACCGGCGATGGCAATACGCAGCGGATTCGCGGGCGAATGCGGGCAGGGCGGTTGAGCGGCGGTATCGGCCAAGCGGTCCTCCATCAGTGACTGAGGGCGCCGCTTAACCGTGCAATTCCGGCGGTCAAGCGCGGATGCTTGGCATCAGCCTTTGGTGATCCGCCGCACACACGGCCCCAGCGCCTCCCGGACGAAGGCGTAATCCGCCGCCGCAAGCCGCCGCTCCTCCGGCTCGCGGGCGAGGTTGGCGTTGCTGGGCAGCTGTGCCGGCAGCGCGCAGGCGAGGCGATACCAGCGCAGGGTCTCAGGGCTTGGCGGACGCGCCGCCGAATCGATGATCTCACCCCACGACACGCCCCATTGCGGGCGCTGGCCCGGGCGCCGCAGCACAGTGATCGACACGGGCGAGCGGTTTTCGGTTGCCAGAAAGATCTGAGTCTCCGATTCGCCGGTCAAGGTGCCCTGCACCGCCAGCGCATCGCTGATCCCGGTGATGCGGGGGGGCGTGCTGGCCCCGGCGTAAAGCTCGGTCAGGATCGGGCGCAGGCGCGCTTCGAGTTCCGGCGTATAGGCCAACTGCGCGCCGGGAGAGACCAGTTGCACCTCACCCGCCCGGCCCGGAACATTGCGCGCGAACAGCAGGACTTCGCGCTTTTTCAGCTTGGGAACCTTGCCCTTGGCATCCAGCGGAACGTCAACCAGATAGGCCAGCGTGCCGCCCACCGTGCTCCGCCCGGCGATCAACGCAAGCGTGTTGGCTTCGATATAAAGTCGTGCGAATCCCGGTGCGAGGCCGGGTGCGCGATCCGGTTTGAGTGTCGTCTGGCGGCGAATCTGTGCCCGGATGACCAGTTCCGCCGCGTCGGAAAAGGTCGCCAGATCGGCATATGTCGGCCCATCCGCGGCTGGTGCAGCCAGTGGCGCAGGCACCTGTGCGTGAGTCGCAACCGGCGCCAACGCCAGCCCGGCGGTGGCCATGATCGACACCTTCAGCGTATTGAAAAACGGCATTAATTTACCCTTAACTAATGGCCCTGCGACAGCCCCTGATCAACGACCGCTCGACCGCCGTTTAGCAGTGCTTGTTGCACATGGCTCGCAGTGAATTGTCCATGAACCGCAAAAGGGTTTGATCGGCTAGGGGATGCCCGTTAAAGCCCGGGTGACTGATTGCGCGGGACTGGGGACATTGCCGCGGGAACAGTTCAGGTTGCAGACTGGGTTGTTTTGCTCAGAATGTACCAGCCGGGGAAGGTTTCGGGCCATGCGTATTGCGCTGGCCCGTATTTCTTGTCCCGGCGTGGGAGGACCGAAATGACCGGGATCCGCCAACCTGCCGCTATGGCTGGGGGGTGGGGAGTTTGCCGATCCCCGTGATCGGCCAGTATTTGGAGAGAAAGCGCTGGATGTCCTACGCTAGCCAACAACAAGGGTTGACCGGCCCCAAGCTTGTCGCACTGATCATCGCACTCGCGATCGTCGGTAGTGTCGGTCTGGGCATGGTCGTCTTTCTTGCCGTCGACGCCGTCAAGGAGGCGATCGAACGAGTGACCACTGTGGAAGTCAAGGAAGAGGAGCCGCCGCCAGAGCCGGATGAGCCGCCGCCGCCGGAGCCTGATACCCCCGATCCGGTCTCGCCTCCGCCGCCCAACGCGCCGGAATCGCTGATCGAAATGCCGCGGGAATCGCCGATCACGACCACGCAGCGCGAAACGCCGCAAGAGGTGTTCCGTCGGCCTGATGTGACCCCGGAGCCTGTGCGACCTGCCGAGCCGGTTGCGAGGCCGCCGTCCAAGGCACGTGGTGTGCAGCCCAAGAACCAGCGCAGCTGGGCCGCCCGTATCCAGGATAACTACCCGCGCCGTGCGGCGCAGGAAGAAATCGAAGGCACCGTGGGCGTGCGTGTCACCGTGACGCCTGATGGCAAGGCCACCGGCTGTTCGGTGACCTCTTCGAGCGGGTCGGACATCCTTGATGCTGCTGCCTGCAAGGACCTCGAACGTTACGGACGGTTCGACCCGGCCCTGAACGACGCCGGTGACCCGATCAGCGCCAGCTGGTCCACGCGCATTACCTACAAGCTGAACTGACGGATCAATCCGGCTGGCGGCGCCGCGCCGCCCGCCACGGGACAATTTTTCAAAAGGACTTTCGCAATGAACCTCTATCTTCTCGCAGCCGCCGCTGATGCAGCGCCCGAAAGCAAGTTCGGCTTCGTCGAAGCCATGCGTGAGGGCGGCCCGGTCGCCTGGACGATTCTCGCCATCATGGTCATCATGTCGGTCGGCTCGTTCTACATCATGTTCACCAAGCTGTTCGAACAGAACAAGGTGATGAAGCAGTACAACGCCGTGCAGACCCAGTTCTGGCGCGCCAGCAGCCTCAAGGAAGGCGCGACCAAGTTGGACAAGGACGGCCCGTGGCGCCAGCTCGCCGACGACGCGGTCAAGGCCCAGGAAGACCACGGCAAGATGACCGACGCGCTCGAATCGCATGACTACATGCACGGTTCGCTCCAGCGTTCGGAAGATTCGATCAACGCCGTGCTCAACGGCGGTCTGGCGTTCCTCGCGACCGTGGGTGCGACCGCGCCGTTCGTCGGTCTGCTCGGCACCGTGATCGGGATCTACCGCGCACTGATCAACATCGGCATCGCCGGTAACGCCTCGATCGACAAGGTCGCCGGCCCGGTCGGTGAAGCGCTGATCATGACCGCGATCGGTCTGCTCGTCGCTGTGCCTGCGGTGTTCGCGTTCAACTGGCTGCAGGGCCGCAACCGCAAGATCGCGGCGATGCTCAGCACCTTCTCGACCGATCTGCTGGCCTACATGAACTCGAACGGCGCCGTGAAGCCGACGGTGGTTGCGGCTGCTCCGGCTGCCAAGCCCGCTGCCAAGCCGGCCGCCAACCCGACGCTCAACAAGTCCTGATCGTCATGGCCGACAGTCGGTGGGAGCGTCCCTCATAGCCGCTCCCACCACTGCCCGGCTTCCGGCCTGCCACGGCCGCGGAACCGGGTAGGCGTTTCAAGTCAATGTTTTGACAGGCTAGGAATTCACAATGGCGATTTCTACGGGAGGCGGGGCCGATACCCCCATGTCCGACATCAACACCACGCCGCTGGTGGACGTGATGCTGGTGCTCCTGATCATCTTCCTCATCGCGGTTCCGGTCGCGATCCAGACCATCGAAAAGCTGGAAATCCCGGTTTTCGAATCGCTGGAATCGAAGGACAAGGTTGAAAACCTGCTCGTCACTGTCAGCGCGACGGACGATGCCGGTATCAGCGCCGGACAACCGGGCTTTGCTGGCGCGTCGCGCAACGGCCAATGCCGGGTGTACATCAACAACATCACGCCGGTGACGTCCGATGAGCTGCAGGAGCAGGCGTTCAAGAAGCTTGACGCCATCGTCAAGCGGGCTGGCGGTGCCGAAGCGCTGATGGCCAATCCTGAGGATATTCCGCAGGTTCACATCCGCGGCGACGTCAACGCCCCGTGGCAGTGCGTTGCAGGCACGATCTACAACATCCAGCGCGCCGGCTATCCGGTCGTCGGGTTCATCTCGAACCCCGTCGATCCGAACGCCTGACCTGCCAGCGAACTTAAGGAGTAACTGACATGGGAATGTCTGGAGGCAAGCTTGACGGCGAGCCGATGATGGAAATGAACATGACGCCGCTGATCGACGTTCTGCTCGTTCTGCTGATCATGTTCATCATCACCATCCCGGTGGCGACGCACTCGGTCGATATCGACCTGCCGACGCCGACCCCGCCGACCAACCCGCCGCCGATCGATCCGGTCAAGAACAAGGTGGTGCTGACGGTCAACGACCAGATCCTGTGGAACGGCACCCCGCTGACCGAAGGCGAGCTGATCGCGACGCTGCAACGGAGCCTGACCCTCGCGGTCGAGCCCGAATTGCAGTTCGAGCCGGAACCGCTGGCCAGCTATGCGCTGTCGGCCCGGGTGCTGAACGACATCAAGTCATCGGGCGTGACCAAGTTCGGCTTCGTCGGCAACGACAAGTATCGCAACTTCGGCAAGTGAGGCCTTGGGCCGGTGGTTGACCGGTCATAGGCCAGTCATCGCCCGCTGGTCTGGCGGTGAGACGAACATCAAAGGGGGCGCTGCGGCAAGTTCGCAGCGCCCCTTTTGCATGGCGGGCGCCTGTCTCCCGCCCAATGTTTCACGTGAAACATTTCAGGAACATCGGATCAGCGCTATCAATGGGTAGCTGACCCCGTACCGGTACGCGTAAGGCAACCTGTTCTTTTTGCGATATTCTCCGAGCCGTCAGAGCATGCACCATGCCGGAGGCTCGCTCTGCATCAGGAGAGCGAACATGCCGCACACTGTGACACGCCCCAATCTCTACGCCCCCCGCCCCCGCCCGATCAGCGCGCTGAACGTCACCCCCCTCATCGACGTGCTGCTGGTGCTGTTGATCGTGATGATACTCGCCATGCCAGTAAAGGTGAACGTCACCCCGGTCGATCTGCCGAGCCAGCCGATCGCGCCATTCCCCATCCGCGACCAGAACGCGATCACCATCGATGCCGCCGACCGACTTGCGTGGAACGGCTTCACCGTCAGCGTCCAGGAATTGCGGGCGCAAGTCGCCGCCGCCAGTGCTCTTGAGCAGCCACCCCTGCTGCGCTTCGCGCCAGATGCCCTTGCCAGCTACGCAACTGCGGCGCGCACCATTGCCCTGATCCGGGAAGAGGGCGCGCAAGGCTTCACATTTGTCGGCAATGACCGGTATCGCAACTTCTGAACCATAGCCGCTGGAGGCCTCAATCCCCCTCCAGCGGCAGGTCCGGCCGCATTGCTGCGGCGATCAGCCCCTCGGCTTCCAGCAGCAGTTCGTCATCCACCGCCCCCTGCGGCACGGCCTCGCGGCCGATCATCGTCATCACCGGCACCGCGAGCGGGGATACCCGGTCGAGGGTGACGTGCACCAACTCCCGCTCGGATCGTTCCAGCAGCGCCGCGAGCCGGCCAACGTCGGTCATCCGCGCGCGGGCATCGGCCCAGGCGGCTTCGATCAGCACGTGATCGGGCTCGTATTTCTTGAGCACATCGTAGATCAGATCGGTCGAGAAGGTGACCTGCTTGCCGGTCTTCCGCGCGCCCGGTTGCTGGCGCTCGACGAGGCCGGAAATCACCGCGACCTCGCGGAAAGCGCGGCGCAGCAGGTGGCTTTCGGTGACCCACTCGACGAATTCGCCGGTGAGGATATCGGGCGAGAGCAGCGGGGCAGGATCGCTGACCGCGCGCAATCCCCACACCGCAAGGCAATAGTCGTTCGCCACGAACCCGCCGGGCAGCAATCCGCGATCCTCCATCCGCCGGGTGATCAGCATCCCCAGCGATTGGTTCGCGTTCCACCCTTCGAAGGTGTAATAGGCGGTGTAGTGCTTGCCCCCATGCGGGAAGCTTTCGACCAGCAGTTCCCCCGGCGCGGGCAGGCGCGAGCGGTAGTCCTGCATCTCGAGCCATTCGCGCACATCATCGGGAAAGCGCCCCCACCCCGCACGGTCAGCCAGCAGGGCCTGAACGCGGGTGGAAAGGTGCGTGGTGAGCGGCAGGCGCAGCCCGCCATAACTCGGGATCGTGGCGCTCTTCTTCGCGGCGCGCACCACCACGTCCATGTCCTTCACCCCCTCGACCTCAAGGCTCATGCCCGCGAAGAAGAAGGTATCGCCGGGGGAGAGCTGGGCGGCAAACCGCTCCTCCACCTTGCCGAGGCTGCGACCGTTCTTGAACCGCACGGTGAGCATCTCGCTATCGACGATAATCCCGGCATTCATCCGGTGGCGCTGCGCCTGATTGGGATGAGCAAGCCGCCAGGTGCCGTCCTTCGCGCGCACGATCCGCTGGAAGCGGTCATAGGCCTTGAGGGCATAGCCGCCGTTGGAAACAAAGCCCAAAACCCGCTGGAATGTCGCCGCGTCCACCCAGCTATAGGCCAGCGCCGAACGCACCTCGGCCAGCAGCGCATCCTCGTGGAACGGCCCCGCACAGGCGCAGGCCATGACGTGCTGGGCGAGCACGTCGAGGCTGCCCGGGCGAAACGCCTCGCCATCGCGCTGGCCCTCGTCGACCGCCTGCTTGGCGGCGATGGCCTCAAGGAATTCGAAGCGGTTGCCCGGCACGAGCACCGCGCGGCTTGGCACATCGAGCCGATGCCACGCCCGTCCGATCCGTTGCAGCAGGCGCGAGGAACCCTTGGGCGCGCCCATCTGCACGACGAGATCAATGTCCCCCCAGTCGATCCCGAGATCGAGGCTCGCGGTGCACACCAGCGCGCGCAATTCCCCGCGCGCCATCGCCTCCTCGACCTTGCGCCGCGCCTCGGTGGAGAGCGAGCCGTGATGGATGCCGATGGGGAGATGATCGGCATTCTCCTCCCACAGGCACTGGAAGATGAACTCGGCCAGAAAGCGCGTGTTGGTGAAGACCAGCGTGGTGCGGTTCGCCTTGATCGCCTCATAGAGCTGCGGCACCGCCCAGCGCCCGGCATGGCCGCCCCACGGCACCCGCTCCTCGACAGGAAGCAGGATTTCGACCTCGGGATCGGCCCCCTCCTCCCCCAGCACCAGCGCGGCCGCAGCGATTTCGCCGTCCGCGCCCGATTGCGGGGCAAGCCACTCCTGAAAGTCGCGCGGATTGGCGAGCGTGGCCGACAGCGCCACCCGCTGCGCCTGCGGGGCGAGGGCATGGAGACGCGCCAGCGACAGCGCCAGCAAGTCGCCGCGCTTGTCGGTGGCAAAGGCGTGGACCTCGTCGATCACGATGCGCTTCAGCCCGGCGAACAGATCGGCGCTTTCGGGATAGGACAGCAGCAGCGAGAGGCTTTCGGGCGTCGTCAGCAAGATGTGCGGGGGGCGTTCGCGCTGGCGCTTTTTGCGATCCGATGGCGTGTCGCCGCTGCGGGTCTCGACCCGGATGGGCAGGCCGATCTCCTCGATCGGCGTCAGCAGGTTGCGCTTCACATCCTGCGCCAGCGCCTTCAAGGGCGAGACGTAGAGAGTGTGGAGGCCATCAGGCGGCGCAGTGTCCCCCGCAAAGTCGCACAGGGTCGGCAGGAAGCCCGCCAGTGTCTTGCCTGCCCCGGTATCGGCGACGAGCAGCGCATGGGCCCCGCTCCGCGCCTTGGTCAGCATCTCCCACTGATGCCGCCGCACTCGCCAGCCCCGCGCGGCAAACCATGCCGCGATGGCAGGTGGCAGCGGCGGGACGGCGGGGTCGAGCCCAGGTTCGGGCAGGGTCACGTCACTCGTCGGGCTGTGCGGCAGCCGTTGCCATGGCATCGAGCGCGGCCTCATCGCTTTGCCGCACCGCGATGCTCTGCCTGATTTCGTCGATGCTGTAGCCGGTCAGCTCGGCGACCTTCGCCTGCTCCGCTGCGGACAGCGAATCAAAGCTGCGCACCGCAGGCAGATCGGCGGTGCGCTCTGCCATGCGCTGCTCCATGCTGCCGATCATGCCCATCATGGCCGGCATCGCCTCCATCGAGGCGGAGGCAACCCGGGGATCGCTCGCCATCAGGAAGGATTCGCGGGCATATTTGGTCCCTGTCGCGGTGGCGAAGAAGCGGTCGATCTCGGCCAGTTCGCTGTCGGTGAAGCGGATTGCGTAAAGCTCTGACATCGCCTTGCGCATGGTCGGCTCCATCGTCGCCATCATGTCGCGCATCATTTCGGGAAACAGCGCCGCTTCGCGCTTCTGACGCTCCTGCCAGGCGGGATCGAACAGGCTGGCAAGCTCAGCCGCCTTGGCCTCGTCGAGATCCAGCGCATAGCTCTCCACGCCGATCTGCCGGGCGATGGTGGTGGCGGCACCGTCAGGGCCCAGCTCCATGATCGGGCCGAGCACGCCGCCCATCATCTTGTCGATCATCTCGGCCATCGTGCCTTCCGGCATGATCCGCGCGATCAGACGCTCGGCCGCAGGGAGGCGGGCCTGCTGCTCGGCGGTGAGGGGTTCTGCGGGGAACATGCCGCGCAGCTTCGCCATCGCTTCGCCCATGCCATCGCTGTCTGCGGCGCTGGCGACAGATGCGTCGGGCGCGGAGTCCTGCGCGGCAAGTGCGCCGGGCACGGCAATCAGAGCAGCGGCGGCCAACATCAGGTGCTTCATCGAATCTCTCCCATTTCTCAACCCATCACTGCCGCACTCAGGCGGCGCGCGCCAGTCTGGCATCTCAACCGCCCCTGAGCGACCTGGGTCCGACTGCGCAAGCGGGCTTGGAAAAGCCCATCAGTGCCCAACCGATTCCCCGCGCTCCAACCCGGATGCCGCCAGCTGCGCATCGATCTGCGCGAGCAGGCGTTCGAGCCCCTCGGGCGTCTCGCTCTCCGCGCGGGCGACCAGCACGTCCTGCGTGTTCGATGCGCGCAGCAGCCACCAGCCGTCGGCGGTGGAGACCCGCACGCCATCGGTGGTGTTGACGCTTTCGACCTCGGGCCCGGGGCTGGTGGTGAGCCGCCCGGCGATTTCGGCCATGGCGGCAAATTTGCGGACTTCATCGACCTGGAAGCGCAATTCGGGCGTGTTGAGCATCGGCGGGATCGCACCGCGCAGTTCGGTCACCGATTTGCCGAGCCGGGCCGAGGCCGCGAGCAGCCGTATTCCTGCGTAGAGCGCGTCATCAAAGCCGTAATAGGTGTCCGCGAAAAAGACATGGCCGCTCATCTCGCCTGCGAGCGGTGCGCCAGTTTCCTTCATTTTGGACTTAATCAGCGAATGGCCGGTCTTCCACATCAGCGGCTCACCGCCCAGTTCCGCCACCCGGTCAAACAGAGCGCGGCTGGCCTTCACATCGGCGATAATCGTGGAATGCGGGCGGGTCTTGAGCAGATCCTCGGCATAGATCATCAGCAGCTGATCGCCCCAAACCACCCGGCCTGTGCCGTCGATCGCCCCGATCCGGTCGCCATCACCGTCGAAAGCCACCCCGAAATCGAGGTTCTTGTTTGCGACGAGCGCGCGCAGATCGGCCAGATTGGCTTCGACCGTGGGGTCAGGATGGTGGTTGGGAAAATGTCCGTCAACGTCGGTATAGAGCAGATGATGTTCGCCCGGCAGCCGGGCCGCCAGCGCTTCGAGCGCGGGACCGGCCGCGCCATTTCCGGCATCCCAGCCGACCCGCAGCCCTTCGAGCTTGGCGGGATCGATCCCGGCGAGGCCTTCGAGCAGGCGCTCGACATAGGCGCCAAGGATGTCCTTCGTGATGACCTCGCCCGTGCCGCAGGCGAAGGCACCGTCTGCCGCCAATGCCCCGAGCTTCTGGATATCCGCGCCGAAGAACGGGCGCCCCTGAAACACCATCTTGAAGCCATTGTAATTGGGGGGATTGTGGCTGCCGGTTATCTGAATGCCGCCATCCACCTCTTCATCTGACGCTTCGGCGTAATAGAGCATCGGGGTCGCCCCCATGCCGATCCGCACGACATCGCAGCCGCTCGCGGTCAGGCCCTCGACCAGCGCGTGTTCAAGCATCGGCGAGCTGACCCGCCCGTCATAGCCCACGGCCACGGTGGTGCCGCCCGCTTCGCGCAGCAAGGTGCCGAACGCGCGGCCAATCGCGCGCGCATCGTCCGCGCCCAGAGTCTCGCCGATGATCCCGCGAATATCGTATTCGCGCAGGACAGTCGGGTGAAAGTGGTGTTTCATTGCGCGGGGTACTCCATTGCCGCTTTGTGAGGGCCGCTTTGGACGGCAGCCACGCAAATCGGAAGCCGTCGGCTTTCAGGATAGCGTGTATTCCTGTCCGATCAACGAATTAGCCCGGAGGAATATTCCCGCCGTCGCCCCTGCGAAGCCGTGAACGCCTTTGGCTCGGGTTTGTGTCAATCCTGCGGTTGCGGCTGAGCCGGATCCGCAGGCCGTCGATCAGCGGGGCAGGTCATCGTCCGGCGAAATGGCCGGCGGGTCCGGCAATTCATCAAGCAGGAGATCGCGCGCGGCATTGGCTTCCTGCATCGCCGCATTGGTGCCGCCCTTGTCGGGGTGCACCAGCGTGGTCAGGCGGCGGTGCGCGAGGATGATCTCCTCCCGATCCGCCCCCGCCTCCACTCCGAGCAGCTTGCGCGCCCGAAAGATCGCCTGACTGCGGGTGGAGGGCGCGCGCAGCAATTCCCACGGCCACTTGCCCAGCGCCCAGCGGCAGAACACGCACGCGACGACAATCAGCAGAACGTACTTCATGCCATCTCCAGCTCACCCTGCTCACGATCGAAGGCCGGCAGGCTCAGCGCCTTGACCAGCGCCCGCAACTCCTGCCGCGCGACGAGATGGCTGGTGCCGAGCTCGCCCAGATGCCCCTTGTCGAGCAGTGTCAGGCCGGACGGGAACAGCTCGCGATAGATCACGCGCTCCGAAAGGCCCTGAGTCACCCGGAAGCCGACGCGCTTGGCCATCTCGTTCAGCGCCTTGTGGAGACGCGCCTGGTTGCGCGCTTCGACGTGGCCGGTGCGGTTCCTGACCACGATCCAGTCCATTTCGGGCCGCTGCTGTTCGATCGTCATGCGGCTGCGCTTCATCCGCGCTTCCCAGATGAGTTCGGCAAAGAAGGACAGCTTCTTGACCTTGAATGTCTCCGCATCAACCTGCCCGATCAGGTCGAAATCGACGAAACTGTCGTTCATCGGCGTGACCAGCGTATCGGCCTGCTCGACCGCGATCCGCGCATAGGGATCATCGCGGCCCGGGTTGTCGATGATCAGGAAATCGCAGCTCGCCTCCAACCGCCGGATCATGCCGAGCAGATCGCCGGTGGTATTGCCGCGAAACACCTCGCAATCGGGGGTCGGCAGCGTGAGCCCGCGCCGTTCCAGCGTGGTCAGCCGGTTCTCGATATAGCGGTGCATGGTGCGTTGCCGCGGATCGAGATCGATCGAAGCCACCCGCGCGCCGAGATAGGCCAGCGCCACGGCAACATGGACCGCCGTGGTCGATTTGCCGGTGCCGCCTTTCTCGTTGGCGAACACGATCCGGTGCGCCTGCCCCTTGCGCAGACGGCGACCCGCGAGCACGGGTTCGGAAGGTTGAGCGCGCGGGGCGGGCGGCATGGTCGGTCTCTTCGCGGGGCCCGAGGGCGGATCGGCTTGATATGGGACAGCTTGCGCCGCTAGGGCACGAGCGTTGGTGTAGTCTTGGAGGCGCACAGGTGCAAACGGTCAAGTCGCTGCAAATGTTGAGAACCGCTTTGGCACAGTTGCGGGCGTCCGACGGGCACGGCGGGGCGACGGTTGCGCTGGTGCCGACTATGGGCGCGCTGCACGAAGGCCACCTCACGCTGGTCCGCCGCGCCCGGGCCGCAGCGGATCATGTCGTCGCTTCCATCTTCGTCAATCCCAAGCAGTTCGGCGTGAACGAGGATCTGGACGCCTACCCCCGCCAATTGGCGGAAGATGCCGCGATGCTGGAGGCGGAAGGCGTCGCCCTGCTATGGGCGCCCGATGTGGAAGCGATGTATCCCGCCGGCTTCGCCACCAATATCAGCGTCGCCGGCGTAAGCGACGGGCTTTGCGGCGCGGCCCGACCGGGGCATTTCGACGGCGTGGCGACGGTGGTCTGCAAGCTGTTCAATCAGGTGCAGCCCGACATGGCGTTCTTCGGCGAGAAGGACTTTCAGCAGCTCGCCGTGATCCGCACCATGGCGCGCGATCTCGACCTCACCCGCCCGCACGTGGACGCGATCATCGGCGTGCCCACCGTGCGCGAGGCAGATGGCTTGGCGATGAGCAGCCGCAACCGCTATCTCACGCCCGATGATCGCCAAGCGGCAGCAGCCCTGCCCCGCGCGATGCAGACCGCCATTGCCGCAATCGAGGGCGGTGCTGATGTGGCAACCGCTTTGGCCGGATTGCAGGCCGACATCCTCGCGGCAGGCTTTGCCAGTGTCGACTATGCCGCGCTGGCCGACAGCCGCTCGCTGGCCCCGCTCGGCACCTTGGACAAAACCCCTGCGCGCCTGCTGGTCGCCGCCCGGATCGGCAGCACGCGCCTCATCGACAATATGGCCGTGAACGCGCCTGGCTGACGCAGCCGATATTGACGCACCGCGCGATTCAATGGCATGGGCACCGCCGAAACCCGAGCGGGTATAGCTTAGTGGTAAAGCTCCAGCCTTCCAAGCTGGCTATGCGGGTTCGATTCCCGCTACCCGCTCCAGCCCTCCCCCTTTGGCCACAGACTGCTCACCCGTTGGGCTCATGGCCCGTCAGCACGTCGGCTCGACTGTGATCGGTAGAGGGCGGGTCTTGCCAATTTCGCGAAGGGTGCTCTGTCCGGGTGGCGGTGGTTAGCACAGCGCCCGTTCGCGCGCGATCATCGCTGCGTGGGTGCGGTTCTTGGCACCGAGTTTGCGGCAGATCAGCTTCACGTGGAGCTTGATGGTCGGCTCGCGCAGATCGAGGTCGCGGGCGATTTCCTTGTTGGCGTGACCGGCGCACAGGCCCGCGAGCACCTGGCGTTCACGCGGAGACAGGCCCGAGGCTTGCTCGACCGGGGTCTGCGAGGGACGGTGGAGGTCGATCGGCATATAGGTCTCGCCCGCCGCCATGAAACGGATCGCATTGACGAGGGACCGTGCGGGAAGGGTCTTGGGGAGGTACCCGGCCGCGCCGGAGGCCAGCACCCGCTCGGCCACGCCCGGTGGGGCCAGACCGCTCATCAGCGCCACCGGCCGTCCGAAGCTGGCCGCCAGCGCGCGATCGAGCCCGCCATAGCCGTCCATCCCCGGCATCCCGTAATCGAGCACCACCAGATCATAGGGCGGCGCGGCTTCGGCGATGTTCACCAGCGCGGCAGGCAGATCGGCGACCGTATCGACCGCGAAGCCGCCCTCAGCCTCGAGGTAGGAGCGCAGCACATCGCGCAGCAATTCGTGGTCGTCGGCAATCAGGATACGCATGCAGTTCTCCGTTCGCGCGCCGCCGCCATGGCCGCTGCTGCCGAACTGGCCAGCCGCGCGGCACTGGTGGGCTTGCCCAGCACGCCATCAAAAACCCCGTCGGGCCCCTGGTGCAACTGGTGCACCCGCGGCAGGGCGGTCAAAAGCAGGATCGGCAAATCCGTGCGGTGCTTGCGCAAGGTCTTGGCCAGCTGCGCACCGTTCATGCCGGGCATGTCGTAATCGGTAATCACGAGGTCCCAGGCGGTCGGGTCATCGCGGATCACAGCGATCGCGTCAGCCGGATCAAGGCAGGGGCCGACTTCGACGCCGAGCTGTTCGAGCATCTCGGCCAGCGTATCGACGACAGCAGGGTTGTCATCGACCACCAGCACCGCCTTACCTAAGAGGCCCGGGCCAGCCCGCAGCGGGGCATCGCTGCCCTCAGCCGCACCTCGGACACCGCCCGGTTCGAGCGGCCACCAGATTTCAAACACGGTGCCGCAGCTCGGCCAGCTCTGAATTGCGAGCGCACCGTTGTTGCTGGCGATGATCCCGGCCACCACCGCAAGTCCGAGCCCGGTCCCGGCCTCGCCCTTGTGCGTGAAGAACGGTTCGAACACCTGTTCCAGTTCCTCGGGCCTGATGCCGATGCCGGTGTCACTGACCCGGATCAGCGCGGCGTGGCCCTGCGGCACAGTGCCGAGGATCACCTTGCCGGTCGGCTGGATGCCATCGGCACTGAGCACTTCGAGCTTGATCCGCGCCGTCTCGCCCGGGCGCAGGGCATCGCGGGCGTTGAGCACAAGGTTCAGCACCACCTGATTGAGTTCGGTATCATCGGTCAGTGCCATCAGCGGCGCGGACGGCAGCTCCAGCTCGATCCGGTGGAGCGGATCGGTCAGGCTCGGTGAGACGAGATCGCGCACATCCCACACGGTGCGGCGCAGATCGACCAGCTTGGGGTGCGGCGTCCGGCGGCCCAGTGTCAGCAGCTTTTCGACCAGACCCGCGGCCGTCGTCGCCGCCGACTGGATGCGCAGCGCATGGTGGCGCACGCGGTTGTCGTCGATATGGCGCAGCAATTCGGCGGTGCCGGAAATGGCGGCGATCAGATTGTTGAAGTCATGCGCGATACCGCTCGCCAGCTGACCGACGACTTCCTGTCGCTGCGCCAGCATCAGCTGTTCGCGCAGACGGGCCTTCTCGCGCTCCATTCCGCGCCGGTCGCCAACATCGCGCGTGACGCAAACGATCCCGCCTTCGGGTGCAAGGGACAGGGCGATTTCCTGCTCGATCGGGGTGCCATCGGCCTTCAGCCCCTGAGTCTCGCCGCGCCACTGGCCTTGCGCAAACAGGATCGGCATTGCTTCGTCATTGATCCGCTGCGCTTCGAGCGGATCATAGAGTGTGGTCCACGGGCGGCCCACCAGCGCCGCCGGGTCGGGATAGCCGAACATCGCTGCATGGGCGCTGTTCATGAAGATGAAGTCGCCCGCTGCGTCGGTCAGCGCGATCCCGTCGTCCGAGGCCTGGATCGCCGCCACCTGCCGGGCGAGACGAGCTTCGGTCGCCACCCGTTCGGCCTCGGCCGCCTTGCGCGCGGAAATGTCGCGGATGATCGCGGCAAAGCCGGCCGGGGTCCGGTCATCGTCGCCTTCCTCGGGCCACATCGCCAGCGAAAGTTCGACCGGGATTTCATGGCCCGCCTTGCACAGCGCCGGCACTTCGACTGTCTGGCCGACCAGCCTTGACGGTTCTCTGGCACGCATCCGCGCGACCCCGGCATGATGCCCTTTGCGGTGCACCTGCGGAATGATGAGGTCGAGGCTCTGGCCGAGCGCTTCGGCTGCAGACCAGCCGAACATCGCCTCAGCCGCGCGGTTCCACAGAGTGATGCGGCTGTGCGAATCGGCGCAGACGAAGGCATCCGTGGTGGTCTGGGCAATCAGCTGGGCAATGCGCCGCTCTTGCCGGGCATTGCGGGCCTCAAGCAGGCTGACCACCTGACGGGCCATAAGCTGAAGGATCTCAGCCTCGCGCTCTGACAGATTAGCGCGTGGCTGGGAGTCGATCACGCACAGCGTGCCCACCTTGTGCCCATCGGCCAGTATCAGCGGCGCACCCGCATAAAAGCGGATATGCGGCGCGCCGGTGACCAGCGGGTTTTTGGCAAAGCGCGGATCGGCGGTCGCATCGGGCACCACCATGACGCCTTCACCCGCGATCGTATGCCCGCAGAAGCTATCGTTGCGGCAGGTCTCCGATGCCTCCAACCCATAGCGCGACTTGAACCACTGGCGGGTCGCATCGACCAGGCTGATCAGCGCCGTCGGCGTATCAAACCGGTCGGCGGCCAGCCGGGTGATGACATCGAGCTCAGCCTCGGGCGGTGTGTCCAGCACGTCAAGACGATGCAGCGCGGCGAGCCGATCGGGCTCGTCATAGGGAATCGGCGGAAGGGTGAAATCAGGCTCAAGCATGGCGGTTTGCAGTCCGGTCAGAAGAGTTGCGTCAAACAGGAGCCTTGCGTGGGTGACGCGCGATGGCCGCGCAATCCCGCCTTATGGGGCACAAACCTTATCCTTTCGTATAGGTGACCCTGTTCCTTCGCGAAAACCGCTATCCCTTGCGGGCATGCGGTTAACCCTTCCGCGCCGCCAATTATCCCCTCGCGACAAAGACAGACCGGGTCCTGATCGGCATTTGGGGTTCAGCCACGGCACGACGCCGCTGGACTTGACCACGACCAAAAAGGACCAATCAAATGAACAAGATGTTTGCTATCGCCACCGTGCTCGCTTCTTTCGCAGCTGCCACTTCGGCTCAGGCTCAGTCGGCTGATGCCGGCGCTGGCGCGAAGATTATCGCTCCGCTCGAAATCAGCAACGTGACCGATCTCTACTTCGGCACCATCGCGCCTTCGACGACCGTCGCTGACAGCGTCGTCGTGCTGGCCGACGGCAGCCGCAAGTGCGGCCCGGCGCTGACCTGCCTGACCGCCGATCACACCGCGGCCGCTTTCGCCGTCACCGGTGAAGCCGACGCCTTCTACACCATCTCGCTCCCCAACGAGATCAAGATCGTCAACGACAAGGGCACGGCGATGCGCGTTTCGGACTTCAACGGTTCGAAGGACGGCGGCCAGCTGCTCAAGGGCGAAGACAGCTTCACCGTCGGCGGCACGCTCGACGTTGGCGTCCGTCAGGAAGCCGGCAAGTACACCGGTAGCTTCACCGTCGCGGTGGAATACCAGTAAGCCCTCCGTGGCAGGGGGACGGGAGCCGCGCATTCCCCCGCGCGGCTCCCGGATCTCCTGATCCACGACAAAGACCAACCCCTGCCCACGTAAGGTCTTCCTCCCATGATCCGCTTTCCCATTGCCGCCGCGCTGATCGCGGCGATCGCCGCCCCTGTGCCTGCCGCAGCCGAACTGCTGGTCGCCCCCACCCGTGTGGTGCTGACCCCCGAGGCGCGCTCGACCGAGCTGGTGCTGGTCAACAAGGGCACCGAAACCGCAGCCTTCCGCATCAACATTGAAAACCGCCGGATGCGCGAGGATGGCAGCCTTGAAGACGCGGGCGAGGCCCGCCCGGGCGAACAATTCGCCGATGACAAGCTGCGCTATTCCCCTCGCCAGCTGGTGCTGGAACCCGGTGCGCGCCAGGTGGTGCGGATCATGGCGAGCGCGCCGGGCGAACTCGCGCCGGGCGAATACCGCTCGCACCTGCGCCTGATGTCCGCGCCGGTCAGCGCCGGGACCACTCAGATTGCGGGCGAACCTGCTGCCGACAATAGCCTGTCGATCGAACTCGTCGCGATCCGCTCGATCACCATCCCCGTGATCCTGCGCGTCGGCGCCCTCGATGCGGGCGTCACGATGGACGCCGCCGCGATGGCGAAGGATGCGCCCGATCAACTGGTGGTGCGCCTCAACCGTTCGGGCACCCGCTCGACCTATGGCGATATCAGCCTGACCGTTGCGGGCGAAAAGGCCCCCGCCTGGCTGGTACGCGGCGTTGCGATCTACACCCCCAACACCAGCCGCGACGTGATCGTCCCGCTGCCCGCCGATGTGCGCGCCAAGCTGACCGGCAAGACGGTGCGGATTGACTACACCTCGACGGACGCAGGCGATCCGGCCAATCTCGGCAAGCTGCTCGCCAGCCTGACCGCGGCGCTTTGAGCTCATGACCTGGCTCGGTAAGCACCCATGTCCCACCGCCCGTTCTGGCCACTGCGATGGCTGGCCCTCCGGCTGCTGTGCGCAGTCGGACTGGCAGGCGCAGTCGCCGCCCCTGTTCGGGCGCAAGAGGACGGCCTGTTCGACCGGCTGTTTGGCAGCGACCCCGCCGCGGAGCGCGCCGGTCAGGCCGCTGACGGGCTCGCCCTTCCGGCCCTGTTCGCCGATGGCAAGCTGATCGTCGATGCCATCGCCCTGCATGATCTGGGCGCAGATGGCGGGGCCTGCGTTGCGATCCTCCCGCTGCTCGACGCGCTCGAACTGGCTCATGAACCGGCTGGCGAGGATATCACGCTGACCCTGCCCGAGCCGCGCCGCACGGTCACCATCCCCGCCGCCGCCCTGCTGCCCAGCCCGAGCGGCGCGTGCCTGCCGCTGACCGATGTGGCCGCTTACCTCCCGATGAGCCTCAGCCATGACACGGTCAGCCAGCGCCTGCTGATCGCTCCCACCGCCGCACTGCCGGTGCTGATGCGCCTCACGCGCGAAGAACGGCAAGCGCGGCTGCGTCCCGAGACCTCCCGCCCCAGTTTCGCGCTGCTCGCGCGGCCGGAAGGCGGGGTGAAGCTGTGGAGCGCCGATCTTGCCGCCGGGATCGCCATGACCCCTCAGGGGCAGCAGGTCTCCGCCAATCTGCTCGCCAGCGGTGCGCTGTTCGGGCTTGCCGGCCGGATCGGCGTCGCCGTCACCAATGACGGCCGGATCACCCCCGGTTTCACCCTCTCCGACGCGCGCGATACGCCCGACCTGCTCGGTCCGCTCGGCGCGCGCAGCCTCGCCCTTGGCGATATTGCCGCGCCTGCCCAACCGTTGATCGCCGACGCGCTGTCGGGGCGCGGGCTTGTCATTTCATCACGCGCGCCGTGGCGGGCGGATCTGGTCGACACCATCACCCTCTCCGGCCCGCTTCCGCAAGGCTGGGAGGCCGAGCTGTGGCATGAGGAACGCCTCGTCGCCGTTACCCGCGAACCCGACGCCGCCGGGCAATGGCAGTTCGGCGACATCCCCGTCCGCATCGGCGAGAACCGCTGGGTCGTGCGCCTCTACGGCCCCAATGGCGAGGTGGACGAGCAGGTCTTCACGCGCCTCGTCGGCACCGAAATGAACGCCGAGAACGAGATCGGCTACAGCTTCGGTATCGTCGACGGGGGCAAGCCGCTGCTCGGCGAAACGCTGGCGGGTGAGCCTGCCGGGCCGACCGCCTTTGCCAGCCTCGACTGGGGCATGGCGCCGGATGTGACCGCGCGGCTTGATGTGCGCGCGGGCACGCAGGGACAACCGGCCGTCGCGCTCGGTTTCAACGGGGCGCTGGGCGGCGGGCTGTGGGCGCTGACCGGGGCGCGCGACCGGGCGGGCGGCTATGGCGGCGCGCTGCGACTTGCGCGGCGGATCGGGTCGCAGGATCTGGTGCTCGACCTCGCCCAGCATGGGCGCGACGATGGCCCCGGCCTGCCGCCTCAGGTGCGCGAATTTGCGCAGGTGATGACCGTGAGCGGACAGGGCCGGATCGGTCTTGGCCGCCTCAGCCTGCCCTGGCAAGCGCGGGTGCAGACCGGGGCACTGCGGCGCGGCGGTGAACGTCACATCGCCGCGGCGCGGATGGTGCTGCCGATGGCCGACTGGCAGGCAAACCTCGCCCTTGGCGCGGTGCGCGAGGGCAGCGCGCCATGGCAGGGCACGGCCGCGCTCGGCGTGACCGCGCGCCGGGGCGACTGGCGGCTGCGGAGCGGCATTACCGCCTCGGACCGGAACGG
Source organism: Erythrobacter sp. W302b (assembly GCF_046452395.1). Taxonomy (NCBI): domain Bacteria; kingdom Pseudomonadati; phylum Pseudomonadota; class Alphaproteobacteria; order Sphingomonadales; family Erythrobacteraceae; genus Erythrobacter; species Erythrobacter sp. W302b. The sequence goes on from NZ_JBKFDH010000003.1 coordinate 65,585, forward strand.
CTGGCACATCGACGGCGCCAATCTCAGCGCGGCGCGCAAGCTGGGTGCGGGCAATCTCGCGCTCGATCTCGACTGGCAAACGGACAGAGGCACAATCGGCGGCGGGGCGACCTTCAGCCAGCAGTTCGGTCCGCTCGGCCTCAGCGCTTCGGCGGGGCGCGAAGGCGATGGCTGGCGTGCTGGCATCGGTTTGACGCTTGGCCTGTGGCGCGGACCCAGCCGCTGGCGCACGGCCCCGGCGGGGATCGCCCGCAGCGGCGCGATCATGGCCGAGTTGTTCGTCGACGAAGATGGTGACGGCGCACGGGGAGTCGCGGAGGAGGGCGTCTCCGGCGGGCGCTTCATTGTCGGCGCAGCGCTGCGGCGCGAGGAAACGGCTGCGGACGGCACGGTCCTGATCGGCGGCATCGCGCCGGGGCCGGACGTGGAGATCGAGACGCAGATGTCCTCGCTGACCGACTTTACCTTGCGACCCGCGCGCGCTGGCGACCGCCTCGCCCTGCGCCCGGGTGAGATCCGCCACGTGCCCGTCGCGCTATCCCCGACCGGGAGCATCGAGGTGCAGGTCTTGCTCGCCGCCAATGACCGTCAGACCCCGCGCTCGGGCGTCCCGGTGGTGCTGCGCAATTTGGCTGGCGAAGAGGTCGCGCGCGCGATCACTGATTTTGACGGTTACGTCCTGTTCGATGGGTTAAAGTTTGGAAGCTGGCAGGTCGAGGCGGGCGCGCAAGCCTCCACCCCCATTAGCCTGTCGCGCGCCGCACCCGATGCTCGCCGAAGCCTGCTGATCGCTCCGGGACCTGACTGGGTGCGATGAAACATCTTGCCCGTCCATTCAGCTGAAAATGAAGCGCGATCCCGCTCCCAGAACAAGGCCGAGGCAAGGGGTTACCTAGTCCAAAGAGCGATTTCCAGAGCACAAGATGGCATCTGGCGGCTCTGGACCTGTGGCAATCGCCATTGTCGCGGCCTTGGTGGCCAAGGAGAGACGAACCCCTATCCTGCCGGGATCGGCGGGGTCTTCCAGAACAGCGCGACCTCATCATCCAGCCCCGTCATTTCGTAGCGGATGAGCGCGATGGGCAGCCTTCCGGCGGCCAGAAAGGTATCGTGGAACTCCCTTAGCGAAAACCGCTCGCCCAATTGCTGCGAGCGATCGGCCAGCAGCGCGTCCATCTGCAGCTTGCCGATCGTATAGGCGATCCCATAGCCGGGCGGGCGGCGCAGGTAGATTTCCGCGTCGACCCGCGCCACGTCCTCGTCGAGCCAGGGCGTCTTTGTGCGCATGTAGTCCACTGCCTCGCGAACGTTCCACCGATTGTGCTGCATGGCGATGTCGGCAGGAACGCGGGCCGCGCGGAAGATGCCGAACAGTTCCATGAACTCGTCAGCGCGAGGCGAGTGCTGCGTCGCCCCTGCCAGCATCAACGCCTCCTCAAGATAGGTTGCCCAGCCCTCGGCACGCGCGCCGTCGCTGTAGCGGCCCCGGATCGGGCGCTTGTCGCGTTCGCCCAGGACTGCATCGAAGCGGTGACCGGGGATGACCGCGTGGAGATGGTCGGGGATCGGATCGCGAAACTGGATCTGCTCCCAGAAATTCGGGCCGGTTGGCCGCTCGATCCAAGGCGTGTTGCTGCCGAGCTCGCCCACGAATTCAGGAATTGTGATGATGTCCTCGCGCACGAGGAACTCACGCACCAGCTGGTCGGTCCGGCGCACCTTCTCCTGCTGCTCTTGCGCACTTTTGGACAATTCAAGCTGCGGCAGGTCGCGGTTGCGATGGTGCAGGATCGCGAGCGCAGCGGTCATGCGCTCGTGCTCACGTTCGGCGAGCGTCAACATTTCCGCTGACGAGAGCGGGATCATCCGCACGTGCCGGATGTACCAGTCGTAACGCTCCGCACCGACGCCCGCGGGGGCTGTCATGCGTCCGCGCTCGGCCCGCAGCCAGTCACGAAACGCCACGATCGCGGCGCGCGCCGCCATGACCTGAGGCTCAAGTTCAGGAGCATCGGCGCGGCTGCGCGCCAAAAGGTCATCATACCAGCCAATGATGCCGGGCGGGGGCACGGCGCGGTAGGGGTGGTAGTGATTGACCCCGTCGCTGTTCTCAAGGTTGAAGATCGCAAGGTCAGCGTAGTCGCCTGCCACCTCGGTCAGGTTGGCGCGCGCCGCCGTCAGCATCGGCGGAATGGCGGCGAGCTGTGCCGACAGCCGCCCGCGCACCTGCGCACCTGCCCCCAAATCGGTGAAAGCGACCCGCATCAGGGGATCCAGATAGAAGCCGGGGTCGCGCTTCCACGGCCGCAGCACCTCCAGATTGAAGCGGTAGCCATTCAGCAGCGATTTTACAGCGAGGAAATCAGCCTGTTGATCACGCGGCCAGCGATCGACCGCCATCCCCGCGAGGCGTTCCTCAAAGTGCGTCAGACCGGCGCGCTTATCCGCCATGAGCGTGTCAGCATAAAGCTCGCCGACCCGGGCGCCTGAATCGAGCACCACGCTCGGCGTGAAGGCTGGCACCATGTAGGCCTGAAGCTCCTCATGCACGGCGAGAAGTTCGTCATAGGTGCCGCTGGGCGCGGCTTGCGCATTCGCCACGGACGACAAGACCATCAGGAAAAGGAACGTCAGGAAATGCCGCATGATTGCCTCCGGTTGCTGGCGGCAGGGTGCGAAGGCAAAGGCCGTTTGTCCAGAGGACAAATCGACCGTGTCAAAAACCGCGCGGCTTGGATTGCTTCGGGAGAGGTTGCGGTCACATCAGCCGGCATAGCGCTGTCTTGGCCTGTCACCGCCGATCAATTCGGGCAGGCTCAACTGCTTTGGGCGGCCTGAAATATCTTTGCGATGTTGATGAGCTTGCTTTCGCCAAGCTTCTGGATGGCCTGATGTCGGTAGGATTCGACAGTTCGCACACCCAAGTTCAGCGTGTCTGCGATCTCCTTGTTTCGCATGCCGTCACACGCCAGTCGCATGACTTCGTGCTCGCGCTTGGTCAGGCTTGCGATCAAATCGCGCGCCTCGGAAGCCGAATGCGACTTTTCGACCAGGGGTTTGCTGGAAATCAACGCGGCTTCTATCTTAGCGATAATGGTTGCGAATGTGCCCGGCTTTTCAATAAAGTCGCGCGCACCATTTTGCATGGCCTCGACGGCGAGGGCCACGTCGCCATGCGAGGTGAAAAAGATCACGGGAATATGCCGACAATGAGGGGGGATCGCCTTCATGGTCGCCATGCCGTCCAGCACCGGCATCCGAAAATCGAGCAGAATGCAATCAGGCTCCAGGTATTCGAGAGCTTCGAGAAGGTCTGCCCCGCTCGCAAAGGGATGGATACGGTAACCGTGCCGTTCCAGCCCCTTTCCGATGGTCGTGCGGACATCGCGCTGATCATCTACGATCGCGACCAGAGTCCCGTTACCCGCCTGATTTTGCATCAGATTTGCTTTCGAAGTTCGCGGGAAAAATCCACCGCCGCAATATCCTTTGCGTAGTGGGCAATCGAGCGAGGCAAAGCTATAACTCAGGTCATAGAATACACCTGTCAGGGGTATGCGCCAAGGCGTAACGATCACGTTCGTCCAGAATGATCCTTTACGTGGTAAATTATCAATCAATGTTCATGACAGGGCATTACTGGGTTGGGTGCAAACGTTCTGGTTTTCCTTTCTAAATAGACGTTTGCTGGGCAGAGCGGTTGCCCGAAACGCTAGGATTGGAAAGGACGAAAGATGTTGGACAGGCGGCACGAACCTCGCGCAACGTCGACGTTTAAGAGCGCCTATGTGCGGACCCAGTCGGGCCTGTTTTATGTAACTTTGCGGAATGTATCGGACTCAGGGGTCTGCCTTGACGCCTATCCGGGTGCCGCTGAGGGCGATGAGATCCAGTATTGCTTTGACTCGGCGGGGCCGCGGACGGGGGTTGTGAAGTGGGTGAAGGACGGACGCTTTGGCGTGAGTGCGGAAGCCGATAGCTTGGCGAATGGCAGTCCCCAAATCTTCCCGCCGCGCTCGGTCCGTCTGCCCCTGTCGTTCTCTGCACACCTGTTCGTGAACGGTCGTCAGGAGGCCGTGACGATCAGCAACCTGTCAATTCGAGGCGCATGCATCAGCAGCCCGTACGAGTTTCGAGCTGGGCAATTGGTTTCACTCAAGATTGCTGATCGCTGTTTTGAACTGGCTACAATCCGTTGGGCCCGGCAGGGGTGCGCGGGCGTGCGCTTTGCAGAGCCGATGCATCCGGGTGAGTTTCGGAACCTCGTCGAAAGGCTGCAACAACCAACGGTTCAGTCACACCCGCACGCCAGTCCGGCGCAGCTACCGGCCCTGAGTGGCATGGCCACCTAATCTCAAACGGCGAAGGCGAGGTTCGGTTATCCGCGTCAATGGTTGACGCATTGAGCCGCCACAGCGGAGCCCCGTATTGGTACGGGGATGGTCCTCACCGTTTTTTTCCGCGCTGGCCCTATAAACGGTAATGCCTCAACTGACGGAGCCTCGCCGTTGCGATCTGAGATGATGGCAAATGGCCAGTTACGGGATGCCTGAAGTCGAGGCGTAGTAACAAACTGAGTCACGATTTGGTCAAGGTTTCCAGGCGCGCGATGGCTTGGTCTCCACCTGCGCCTGGTGCCTTGACCGCCCATCCGTCATTCCGGTCGGCCTTTCGGCTCAAATGCCTCGGCTGGTGCCGAGGGCGAGCCGTAACGAACCGATGTTCCCCGTTATTCTCAAGCAAGGCGCGCATCCCGGCGAAGCCATTGTCACATCCTGAAGCGGGGCAAGCAGCGACCGCGAAGTGCCTCGCTGGGTGCCGATCGCGGATCCGCGACGACGGCCCAGCCGTCTTGCGGATCGTGGCGATGAGGGGGCGTCGGACCGAACCGTCACACCAACCTGATTGTCACGCTGCCGGACGCAGGCCGAAACGGTGCCGAGGCTCCAGCTTGGGCAAGCACCGGTCGTTGCTCGCTCTTTGGTTAACCTGCAGTTGCGGCTTTTTCCCGTACCAGTCATTGGGCCACTGGCTACGCTTTCCGAGGTAAAAACACGTAGTCTTGCCATCCTATCGCATCGTCATGGTGAAGGGACACGGCATGAAGCGTTGGGCGGAATCCTCTCTAAGCGGGCTCGGAGCGCTAACCGCGCTCATTGCCTTTTCTGAGGCAGCCAAGGCCGGGTCACGGTTCGAGACAACCCCGATAGCCAGCATGAAAGCGTCAGCACAGCTCGACTTCACCATTGTGATTCCCGAGACGATTTATGTTGGCTCGACCTTGGAGGTTGGAGGCAAGGACACACCAAAGCCGTTGGGCGCAAGAGATGCGGACGGCGTAACGCCCAGCGCGCCCTATGTCGTTCTCACAAATGGCGGAACGCTTGCTTTCGCACCAACAGGCATGAGCGCGGCGCGATCCGCAGGAATGGCCAGCCAAGGCGAACCGGGCGAGACGCCACCGACGCGGGCATATCTTGTGGCCATGCCCTGATTTCAGAGCCGTTCCAAAGTGCGGGCGGGTTCGAAAGGAACCCCACACCCGTCACTTAAACTGCGTTCACGCAAGGCACTCTCACGCCGCCAAAGTGCCTTCGGGCGTATCATCACCTCTTGCAACCACGGTGGCGCGCCTCGCCGAACGCACAGCTGCACGCTGTTGACCATCAGAATTGATGCGCGAAGCTGGCGGAGCGAGCTCTTGCATGTCGCCCTCGATGGAAATCGCCATCATCATGCCGACCTGAGCCTGCTTGGCGCGATACATCAACGTGTCAGCTTGCTTCAGCTCGGCATCGATAGACTTCGAGCCTTTCGGCAAAACCAACACACCTAAGCTGCATCGTATATCGATCTCTCCCGTGAGAGGCTCGAGATTGAGGGCGTCGTTCAGCCGCTTTGCCACCAATTCCGCGGCATGAGTGTCCCGCACTTTCAGTATGATTGCGAATTCATCGCCTCCGATCCGGGCGAAGATATCGTCCTTCCTGATTGTGTTCTTCATGCGATGCGCCAGGCCGCTAAGGGCCCGGTCTCCGGCATCATGGCCAAACTGATCGTTGATCAGCTTGAGGCCATCGACATCGGCATAGACCAGGACAGTCAGGCCTGTTCGGCTCCCTCCGCTCTCGATAGCCTCGAAGAATGCCTTCCGATTGAGCGCACCCGTCAATTGGTCAACTCTGGCGTAGCGCCACTCCAGTTCAAGCGCGGCCCGTGCCACGCCGAGCATCAGGACGACCGCCAAGACACTCAGAAACTTCAACACCATGATGAGGGGGCTACCCTCGAGAGCGGGTGCGTGGCCATTGAGTATCTGAATGGATGCGACAAACAAGCTGAGCAAGAGTGCAAATCTGTTGCCCAGGAACCAGGCGCCAAAAGCGCAAATGACCAATAAGAATGGGCCAAAAGACACTTCGGAAGCAGCGTTGCTCGCAATAATTGTGATCAGTGCGCTGGCCGTCAACACGGGCTCGGCCACTGCTTTTGGGACGTGCATGAATAGGGGTTGCCCAAGCCGGATAGCTTGGGGCTGCGCTTTACGCCGGTCGATGTTTCTTCCGGTTCCCATGGGCAAGAGATAGCGGAAGCAAGCGAAATTTCTGTTAACTTCAGGCCTCAGGCCAGCCTTGAGAAGGCGCGAACCCCAATATCCCGAGAGATCAATCAGTCGGAGATCGCTTTGGCGATGGCGTCCTCAAGCTCCTTGGCCCTGTAGGGTTTGCGGAGGATATTGATACTGCTCTGGTCTTCGATACCCAGGTGTTCGAACGCAGCGGCCGGATAACCGGAGGTGAAAAGTACTCTCATCCCCGGGGCGATTTGCTTGGCGGCTTTGCTGAGTTCCTGGCCATTCATACCGCCCGGCATGATGATATCCGTGTAGAGCAGATCAAACGTCTGCCCTTCCTTCAGAAGCGCAAGCGCCGATACGGCATCACTCGCCGCAACGACCGCGTATCCAAGCCGCGAAAGCAACCTTTCGACATGCGAGCGCACGTCTGGCTGGTCTTCCACAACCAGAATGCGATGATGTCGGGGCGCAGGGTCGTGCCTTGCCTCGACAGCGTCATGGGTATCCGGCAGATCGCACCCCGTACCGGCGGTGAGATAGAGATTGACGGTGGTGCCGACACCTTCCTCGCTATGGATCGTCAAGCTGCCGCCCGACTGGGTGATGAAGCCATAGACCGTACTCAGGCCCAGTCCTGTCCCTTTGCCGAATTCCTTTGTCGTGAAATAGGGTTCAACGGCCTTGCTTAAGACCTCCTCCGACATGCCGCTGCCGGTGTCCGAGAAGGACAGGAGCACATAACGACCAGCGGCCAAACCCGATGCATTGGGCACCATGTCATCTGTCACAACATGGTTCTCGCAAAGGATCGAGATCTCCCCGCCACTCGGCATGGCGTCCTTTGCATTCATGGCAAGATTGATGATCGCCTGCTCAAGGCTGTTGGCATCGACATTCGCCTCCCAGATGTTTTCATCGATGCTCCGGCTCAGGGAAATACTTTCCGGCAGCCCGGCACGCAGGAGCGGCCACATGTTATCGAGCAATGCCGCCATATCGACGCGGCTTGCCTTAAGCCGGTTTTGGCCGGAAAATGCCAGCAAGCGCTTGGTCAAAGTGGCGGCGTTTTCCGCCGCATGACCGATCAAGGCGACACTTTCGGCATCCGGCTCACTGAGGATGCTCTTGCCCAGCAGCTCAGCATTGCCGAGGATGATCATCAGCAGATTGTTGAAGTCATGCGCGATGCCGCCGGTCAGCTGTCCCACGGCTTCAAGCGCTCGGGCGCGGCTATAGCCTTCCTGCTGGCGCTTCAGATTGGTGACGTCGCGCACGCTGCCCAACACGCGGTAAGCCTTGCCATCGGGACGGCGCAGGATGCACGCTTTCACTGCCACATCGATCTTGCGCTGATCCGCGCCCACCACCTGGTATTCACGCTCCCACTGCGTCGCATCCGATTTCAAGGCTTCGCGATAGGACTGGAGCGTCGCTTCCAGATCAGCCGGGTCGATCAGTTGCACCCACCCATCCGTCGTGACCGGCTCTTGCGGGGCCTCCAGGCCCAGCTTGACGTTCCAGTCCGGCGTCATCCACAATCGCCCGGTCTCGAAATTGTGATCCCACAGGATGTCGCTGACCGTGTCAGCGATGATGCGGAAGCGAGTCTCGGATTCCTCCAGTTCTGCAACCGCGGCGGTAAGCTGACCAATGTCGGTCACCGTCCCGATCACGCGCAAAGCCTCGCCTTGCGGATTGCGGACAATGAAGGCCCGGATCACGAGATGCCCGATTGATCCATCAGGGCGATTGATCATGTGGTCGACGGAAAAGCGCTCATTACCGGATGCAATGGCCTTCAGCGTGATATCGCGCACCGCGTACTGATCGGTTTCAACGGCATTGCGGGCGTCGAGATTGCCGGGACCCATGATCTGCGGCGGTTCATAGCCATAGACGTTCTTGAACGCTTCGTTGGCGCTGAATGCCCCCGTTTCGATATTCCACTCGAAAATCACATCCTGGCTCGCGCGCGCCGCAAGCTCGAAGCGTTCGCGATAGGCGTGGGCGGTCTGCTCGCTTTCGATGAGGCGTGAAACATCGGTGAAGCTCACCAGCACCCCAGCCACATCACCCTTGTCATCATTGGCGAGGAACGCGTCGCATAATGCCCAAACGATCTTGTCGTCCAAGGTCCGCCTGTGCCCCAGCAACACGCCTCGCACTGTCGCGCGTTCCCCCAGAGCACGGTAGAACGGGTACTCCTCAGTGGGCATCACCGATCCATCAGGACGAAGGAGCTGCCAGCCCCGCTCCACGGTGGCCGCGTCAAGCGTCACATCCCCGGTCAGGCCGAGCATTTCTCTCGCCTTGGGGTTGATATAGCGGACGCGGGAGTCCGGATCGCGGATGATAATTCCAGCCAGCACATTCTCGCAGATGAACTCGTAATCCCGCTCCAGCTGGGAAAAGCGTGTCTGTGTGCTGCGGTTGGCTGTCACATCGCGCGAAATCCCGATGAAATGGGTTACGTTGCCGGTCGCGTCGGTCTCTGGCTTGAATGACAAATGGTTCCAGAAGGCTTCGCCGGATTTGCGGTAGTTCAGAACTTCGCCATCAAACGGTTTGCCGTTGGCGAGCGCTTCATCGATCTTGGCGATAGTGTGAAGATCTGTGTCGGCGCCACGCATGACTGCGCAAAGCCCATGTTCCAGATCGCTGCGGTCAAGGCCGGTGATATCAAGAAATGCCTGATTGCAATAAATAATCCGTCGGTCCGGGCTGAACGCCACAACCCCGTCGGAAACAGCGTCCAACATGCTTGTATAGAAGGCTCCGCCCATTCCAGTCCCCACTCTAGCGCTGAGTTGGAGCAACTGAGCCAAAGATCGTGGCCGCCAACCATGTCACCGACCACAGTGTTAGCGGATGTGCACCAGTCTAGGGAATTGTTTATTGGGCTATGGTGGGCAGAACCTGGGGGCATCTCACGGGAAAGGGTGGACGGCCCCTGGTTTGACGGAGCGGTCCTTACCGCCAGCATCGGGGGCTGGCGGTAAGAAGCGCGATCCGTTTGCTTACGCCTTAGCGCGCTCCATTCATGGCGGCGGTGAATTGCGCATTGGTGGTGCTCATCAACTCCGTCAGCCCGCTGCGCCAAGCGACGGGGTCGGCTGTCATGGTGTATTTCTTCGAGCTGTTGGTCCCCACTCCGCCGAGAAAGCCGATGATGTTGGCGGCGGTGTTGAGCGCCTTTTCGCCGCCGCTTTGCGTGTCGGCAAACTCGCCAAAGGCACCGCCCACCGCGATTGGTTCACGCAAGGTGGCCGTGCCGATCTGTCCCTTCGGCGCAAAGACCACGAGCTTGCTGGCTTCGGGCACAGTCGCCAGTCCCGCCTTGACGTTGACCGCCGAGACATTGCGGAACGCGCCGCCATAGGTTTCGGCCTGCGCGAAATCGACGACATAGAAGACGTTGACCACCGCCTGACCGCTGGCTTTGGCGAATTGCTGCCCCTTCATGCTCATCATCACGGCGCTGTGGGTACCATTGAACCCGCCGGGGCTCATCAGACCCAGAAATTCGCGTGCGATGAGAGGGCCGCCCCACCCGGAGGGAGCAAACAGCCGGGCCTCAGCCTTGGAATCGCGGCCAAGGATAAGGTCCTTCTCTGCGCCATTCTCCTGAGCCTTGGCGCCGCCTTCTGTGACGGCGGCCAGCACCTGCGCGCGATCCGCGACGGTGTAGCCCGCTGCGGTTATCTGCCGTTCGAAATCGGCATAGGCCGCATCGGTCGCGGCCTGGAAGTCGGCGTCAGTGAGGCCAGCCAATCTGCTGCGGGCCGAAGATTTGCCTCCGAAGCCCGAGCCCAACAACCCGCCCCCTGCTTTGGCGCTGTCACGCCGTTCGATGAGGAACGCGACCACGAAGCTACCGACCACCACCTGCTTCGACGCATTCATCGCGGCAGGCTTGTCGATCTTGATGGACGGCTTCGGATCGGCCCCTTGGGCTGGCAATGCCAATGGCCCCGCCACCACGATGGCCAATAGTGCGATTGCTAGATACCGTTTCATAGTGTTCCCCATTCGACAATCCTGTGCATTGTGCTGGACGTTAACCAGCCGCGGATGCGGCGGCATATCCGTTTGGGGGGATCGGGGTACCTAAACCGGCGATGGCCGGATGGCAGACTGCCGGCTGAGTGCCTTCACGACCAGTTCGGGGTGACTGAAGCTCATGAAGCGCCCCGCACCCGGTACCATTGTGATGTGCGCATCGGGGAGAACCTTGCGCCAGTATCGCAGGGTTTCATGGGGATCGTGGATGCTGTCCTGATCGCCCACCAGCAGCGTCAGCCGGTGGGTTCCGCGCAGCGGTTGCGGCATGCCCACGGTCGCAAGCGCTGTCTGTTCACGCACGAAACCATCGAGCTTGCCTGCGCGAAAGGCCATCACGCCCCGATAATAGTCCTGCATGTGCAAGGGATCGGCCATTGTCCTTTCATCGGCCGGACAGCCCGCGGCCGAACGCAGGACATTGTCGCGCACCCGTGCGAAGGTCAGCGATTGCACAGCCCAGCGCGACATCACGCCAGCGGCCCATGGCCGCCGCACGAAGTTGCGCTTCATCGCTGCCAGAAAGCCGCTTCGCTTGGAGCTCGACCGGGCATCGGGATCGGGATTCATGATCACGGCCGCGGCGATCAATGCAGGGCATTGCCGTTGCAGTGCGACGATGATCTGCGCCGCGCCGCGCGAGACCAGTTTGATGCGGGTCCAGCCCTTGGCTTCGCAGACGTCGATGATGTCGCGTGCGGCGAGGTTGAAGTAGTCGTCGCCCCGGCAATCCGCCGGCGCTGCATCCGTCCCGCCAAAGCCGGGCCGGTCGATCGCAATCGGCCGATAGCCATTGTTTTGCAGCGCTTCCACCAGCGCGCGATTGACCGGACGATTGGTCATGCTGGAATGCAGCACCAACAGCGGCTCGCCCGAGCGTGGGCCATAGTCGCTCGCCATGATGACGCGTCCATCGCGCGCGGTCAGGGTGAGCTCGTGGTGAACAGCTTCGGGAAAGGGATCGTGCCCGTCATGCAGGGTGGTCGCGATTGCCAGCAGCCGGAACTCCACCATCGTCCGCGCGAGAGCGGCCGCATTGGTGACATCGACGGCGGCGAAGATATGCGCCAGCTCTTTCTTCACCAGGGCTTCGGACACCTTAAGCATGCGCGCCACCTCCTGCCGCGCCGCGCCATTGGCGATTAGGCCCGCGATCTGGGTCTGCCTTTCTGACAGGCCATAGGCGTAGGCGAGCAAAGCGTCGCTTTCTTCGGCATTGCTCCCGGTGCGGGCGATCCCCAGTCCAATGAGCGTGATGAGGTTCTGAAGGTTGGCCGCGCCCACCATCTGGCGCGCTGTGCCGAGATATTCGCGTGCCGTTTCATAGGCGAGCCCGACGCGCGCCGCCGCGGCCCGGACATCGCCAGACTGGAACAAGGCGACGACCAGCCGCGTGACCGATGGCGACATTCCGAAGTCCCGGGCAAAGCCGTGCAACTGCGCCTCAATCAGGGTCCAGTCTGGCCGCAGCACGCACAGGTTGCGTGCCGACATCGCATTGCCCTTCAGTGCGGGGTCGAGGATGATCCGGCACATGGCCGCGCTGTCACCGACAATGACAGTGGTCGGCCCGAAGCGCTTGTCATTGTAGGTTTCGAACCAGAATCCCTCGCCTTGCGTTTCAAGCCGAGTGAACTGGACCTGCCACCACCCCTGGTCCGAGCCGATTGCATCCGGCCCTTCTTCGCATCGATCCGGAAGGATGACATCGACCTTATGCACTGCGCCGCCGCCTCCTTAGAGAACCGTGCAAGTCATAGGCTTGCGCGTCGCCACACGACATCCCCCTAAATGGGTTAAACAAGCCGAGCCGTATCATGCTAATCAGTGAGCGGCGCGGCGCGCGGAAGTCGCCGAGCTGCCCGAGAACAGGCTCCTGTGCTATTCGATATCTGCGGCATCATACTGAAGGCAGTTCGGGCATGAACGATACGGACATCAGCCGCTTTAGTTATCGCCGCAGGCAAGCGCAAAACTCGGTCAGATTATCGCTGATCATTGCATTTGTCGGGGCAATGCTGGGAACGGTCGTTGCCGTCGGCCTCGGCGATGTATCCGGCCCAGAATCGTGGGTGCTGGGCATTGCCGCCGTCGTCACCGGGGGATTGCTGGTCGCAGTGTCGATCCGGCCAGCGATGGCAACCGGTGTGATCACCGGATGCCTGACCGTCTACTATTGCGTGCACCTCAACGCAGGGGCGATCATCGCCTACGCCACCACCGATGAGATTTCCCGCACTCTGCCTTACATGGCCTGGTTCTTCCCGCTGGTCGTGTTCCACCACTTCACCAATTTTGGCTTTTACAAACGCCGGATCGGGGTTCTGGTAAACATCGGCCCCGCGCCCATGATCCTGTTCATGATGGGCGATCTGACAGACGCGGTCGGCATTGCCACCGTCTTGTCCTACACGATCAGCTACTTTGCTTTCGTGACTTTCATCGGGTTGTTCACCGAACACCGCGATCAGGAAATCAGGCGTGCGGCGCTGGCCGAGGAGACGGAACGGAGCGCCGCGACGCTCCGCGTGAGCGAGGAACGCTTCCGCTTGCTCAGCCTCGCGACCAACGACCTTGTCTGCGACATCGATCTTGCCGCTGGCACGGTCTGGTGGAACGAAAAACTCTTGGACAGCTATGGCTATGATCCGCGCGAGTTTGCGATGGATCCGCAGGCCCGTGAGAACTGGATCCATCCCGACGACCGCGAGCGGGTCGTCAAAAGCCTGCGCGCAGCTATCGCAAACGGCCACGGGACATGGCTGTGCAAGTTCCGGTTTGTTTGCGCGAGTGGCGAAGTTGTCGACATGGTCGAACGCGCCATGATTCTGCATGATGCCGAAGGACAGGCCACCCGGATCATCGGCAGTTCCACCGATGTGTCGGAATTCAATGCTCTGGAAATGAAGCTGCGTCAGGCACACAAGATGGAAGCTGTGGGCCAGCTGACAGGCGGGTTGGCGCATGATTTCAACAATCTGCTCACGATCATCCTCGGCAATGCTGAGGAACTTGCGCAAATCCATGCTGCGGACCCAGATTCACGCTGGCTGGCGGAAACCACGATGGAGGCCGCCGAACGCGGAGCCATACTCACAAGCAGGTTGCTCTCCTTCGCGCGGCTTCAGACCTTGTCTCCTGCCAAGCTAAATCTCAGCGGATTGTTCGCAGGCATTGAAACGCTGGTCCGCCGGACCATCCCTGAAAACATCACGATATCGCTGGCAGCTGGTCCCGATGTCTGGGCGGTCGAGATTGATCCGAGCCAGCTGGAAAATGCGATCCTGAACCTCGTCATCAATGCGCGCGATGCCATGCCGAACGGCGGTAAAATCACCATCACGGCTTCGAACACAATCATTGGGGCGGATGATCCGCGGCGCCAGGAAGATTGTGATGCTGACCGCTATGTCATGATCAGGGTCGCAGATGATGGCTGCGGGATGCCGGCACACGATATCGAACGGGCGTTCGAACCCTTCTTCACGACCAAGGAGGTGGGCCAGGGCTCAGGTCTTGGCCTCTCGATGGTGTGGGGGTTTGTGCGTCAATCGCACGGGTTCGCCGAGATTACGTCGGAGCTCATGAATGGCACCACCATCAGCCTCTATTTCCCCGCAACTGATGATGAAGACATCCAACCTGCCCAACCCGACGCGCAGCAGGTGCCAACCGGCCGGGCGGAGCGCATTCTTGTGGTCGAGGATGATGCTTTGGTTCGGCAGAGCCTCGTCGCCCAGCTCGAGCGGCTCGGCTACACGATAGTGGCCGCAGGATCGGCCGCCGAGGCCTTGCAGATCATCGCCGAGAGCCCGCCCTTCGATCTGCTTTTCACCGATGTCATCATGCCCGGCGAGATGAATGGCTGGAAGTTGGCAGAGGTTGCGCGCGAGCAACAACCAGGACTGAGGGTGCTATTGGCATCAGGTTACAGCGAAGACCCGCTGATGCGGGAACGACGCCTGCAAAACCCCTTGAGCGTCTTGACCAAGCCCTTCCGCCGGACAGAATTGGCCGAAACCATTCGCAAGCTTCTGGATCAATAGCGGCGCAACGCCTGCGTGTCTGACTGACACAGCGGCAGAGTGGGGAATGAGGCACTCACCGAGAATTTTGCGGCCAAAAGCAAGCCGCTCGTCGCAGAAAACGATAGGTTTGCATATTTGCAGGCTGGCCACCGGGCGTTTCCGGTGCAAGGAGGCATCGTGGTGACGCGAAGGAAAAACAAGGCAGGTCGCACGCTGCACCCCAAGCCTATCATGGATCAATGCCGTAGCTAGAGGCCTTAAGCAGCCCTCATGCGGCCAATTTTCTGCGAGACTGTTATCTCTCTCCCTGCCCAGACCAAACCACCGCACATCTTCCGTTTCGCTGCCGCCGCGCTTGCTGCGCTGGCGCTGGTCGGCTGCTCGGGTGATGCGGGCGATGCAACGCGCGACCGGCCTGTGCCGGAGGTCGGCTATGTCGTGGTCAAGGCCAGCTCCGTGCCGATTCCGGTCGAGCTGGCGGGACGGGTCACGGCGTTCGAGATGTCCGAGGTGCGGCCGCAGGTCAGCGGGCTGATCCGACGCCGATTCTTTACCGAAGGGGCCATGGTACAGGCGGGGCAGACACTCTACGAAATCGACCCGCGTCTGTTTCGCGCTGGCGCAGCCGAGGCCAACGCCAACCTCAACAGCGCTCTCGCCAATGCCGAAGCCACCCGCGTCCGTGCCGAGCGGTTGAAGCCACTGGCCGAAGCGCAGGCGGTCGCGATGCAGGACTATACTGATGCGCAGGCGGCCGCACGTCAGGCAGCGGCATCGGTGCAGCAGGCGCGCGCGCAGCTTCAAACGGCCAATATCAACCTCCAATTCACCCGCGTGCCCGCGCCGATCACCGGTCGTATCGGCCGCTCGCTGTTCACGGTGGGCGCGCTGGTCACCGGCAACCAGGCCGAGCCTCTGGCGGTAATCCAGGGCGTCGATCCGGTGTTTGTCGATATCCAGCAATCGAGCGCCGATCTTCTCGCGCTGCGCAAGTCGCTGGTGCAAGGCGGCGCCGTTCCGGCCAGCACGGCGGTGCGCCTGATCCTTGAGGATGGGACCGAGTATGGCCCCCAAGGGATCGTTCAATTCTCCGAAGTCATGGTCAACCCGGAGACGGGCACGGTGACGCTGCGCGCCCGTTTCCCCAATCCGAACGGCTTGCTGCTGCCGGGAATGTTTGTGCGGGCGCGCTTCGATCAGGCGATCGATACCGGCGCGATCCTTGTGCCGCAGGCGGCCGTGACCCGCAATGCCCGAGGCGAGGCGAGCGTATTCGTGGTCGATGCCGGCGACAAGGCCGCCGAACGCAAGGTCGAGGCGAACCGTGCGGTCGGCTCTGACTGGGTGGTGACAGGTGGTCTGAAACCGGGCGACAAGGTGATCGTCCAAGGCGTCGCCAAGATCAGGCCGGGCGCGCCGATCCGCCCAGTCCCGGCGAGCAAGCCGCAAGTGATCGCCGCCCCCAAGCCCGATACGAAGGGCTGAGGCGCGGCATGTCGCGTATTTTCATCGAACGGCCGATTTTTGCCTGGGTGCTGGCGATCATTACGATGCTCGCAGGCATCGGATCGATCACCCTGCTGCCGATCGAGCAATATCCCGACGTCGCCCCGCCGCAGGTCAACATTCGCGCGACGTTCCCCGGTGCTTCGGCAGAAACGCTGGAAAACAGCGTCACCCAGATTATCGAGCAGCAGCTGACCGGGATCGACGGTCTGCTCTATTTCAATTCCAGCTCCACCTCGCGCGGACAGGTGACGATCAGCGCCACCTTCGAAAAAGGCACCGATCCCGATATTGCCCAGGTGCAGGTGCAGAACCAGGTGCAACAGGCGCTCGCCCGCTTGCCGCAACAGGTGCAGCAGCAGGGGCTGCGCGTCACCAAATCCAACCCTGATTTCCTGATGATCGTCGGCGTCTATGACGAGACCGACCGCAGCACCAATATCGACGTATCCGATTTTCTGGTTTCGAACCTCCAGGACGAACTTTCGCGGATCGAGGGCGTGGGGGAAACCAACGTGTTCGGCTCACCTTACGCGATGCGGGTCTGGCTTGATCCTGACCGGCTTGCCGCGGTCGGGCTGATGCCGGGCGACATCGTCACCGCGATCCGCAACCAGAACACCGAAGTCGCGGCCGGCGAAGTCGGCGGGGTGCCGCAACCCGACAGCAACCAGCTCAATGCCACGGTCACCTCGCAATCGCGTTTGCGCACCGTGGACGAGTTCAAGGCGATCATCCTCAAATCCGAACAGAGCGGCGCGATCGTGCGGCTCAGCGATGTTGCACGGGTGGAACTGGGCGCGGAAAACTACTCGGCATCCAGCCGGATCAACGGACACCCGGGGGCTGGCCTCGCCATCTCGCTGGCGCCGGGCGCCGATGCATTGGCCACCGCCGATCTCGTCAAACAGGCCGTCGCCGATGCCAAGCCGAGCTTTCCGCCGGGCTACAATGTCGCCTACGCCAACGACACCACGGCCTTCATTCGCCTGTCGATCGACGAGGTGGTGCAGACGCTGATCGAAGCGATCCTGCTTGTGGTGCTGGTCATGTTTGTGTTCCTGCAAAGCTGGCGCGCGACCCTGATCCCCACGATCGCCGTGCCGGTGGTGTTGCTGGGCACGTTCGCGATCTTCTACGTTGCGGATTTCTCGATCAACACCCTGACACTGTTCGGCCTGGTGCTGGCGATCGGCCTGCTGGTCGATGATGCGATTGTGGTGGTCGAGAATGTCGAGCGCCTTCTCGAAGAAAACCCCGACATGACGCCCAAGGAGGCGACAATCCAGTCGATGGGCGAGATCCAGGTGGCGCTGGTCGCCATTGCGGTGGTGCTCTCCGCGGTGTTCCTGCCCATGGCGTTCTTCGGCGGGTCGACCGGGGTGATCTATCGCCAGTTCTCGATCACCATCGTCTCCGCGATGGTCCTGTCGGCGCTGGTCGCCTTGATCCTGAGCCCGGCGCTGACCGCCACCTTGCTGCGGCAAAAGCGCCATTCTGCCGACGGACAGGACAGCTGGTTGCAGCGCACTTGGCCTCGCGGGGCCGGGGCGCTGGCAAGGGCCCAGTCGTGGTTCAACACCACCTTTGCGCGCGGCACCGACAAGTATGTCGTGGCCGTGGAGCGGGTGGTCGATCGCAAGTGGCTGTTCCTGGCGATCTACGCGATTGTGCTGGTTCTGCTGGCCGTGCTGTTTGTGCGCCTGCCGACAGGCTTTTTGCCGACTGAGGATCAGGGGTCGGTGCGCCTTCAGTACCGCTTGCCAGCGGGCGCAACGCTGGGGCGCACGCGCGAGGTGCAGCTCGCCATCGAAAAATACATGCTGGAAGATGAACGCAAGAACATCGCCGTCATGTTCAGCGTTGCGGGTGGCGGACAGGGGGCGGCCGGGCAGAATACCGGACAGGGCTTCGTCAATTTCGTCGACTGGTCGAAGCGCGAAGGCGTGGAGAACTCTGCCGACGGGATCAGCGAGCGCGCAAACAAAGCCTTCGCCGGGTTCCGCGATGCGCAGGTCAATGTGCTGGTCCCTGCGGCGATCCGCGGACTTGGTCAGACCAACGGCTTCAGCCTCCAGCTCCAGAACACCAGCGGGATGAGCCGCGAAGAATTCGTCGCCGCGCGCGACAAGCTGCTGGCGGCAGCCGAGGGGGATCCCGCCCTCGCCGGCGTTCGACTGGGCGAGCTGCCCGATGTGCAGACCTTGCAGGTGGATATCGACCAGCCCAAGCTCGCTGCCCTGGGGCTCAATCAGGCGGATGTGAATGCCACCTTGTCCGCCGCGTGGGGCGGGCAGTATGTCAATGACTTCATCGATCGCGGGCGGGTGAAGCGGGTGTTTGTGCAGGCCGATGCGCCCTACCGTGCGACGCCGGACGATATCGGCCGCTGGTTCGTGCGCGGCGATAATGGGCAGATGGCGCCCTTTTCCTCGTTTGCCCGCACCCGCTGGTCGGCCACGCCAACGACGCTGTCGCGCTTTCAGGGTTATCCCAGTTTCCAGTTCGACGGCCAGGCTGCGCCGGGCGAAAGCTCGGGCGCGGCGATGGACCGGATCGAGGCGCTGGCCAAGGACATCCCGGGCGTCAGCGTCGCATGGTCGGGCCTGTCGTTCCAGGAACGGCTCTCCTCCGGTCAGGCGCCGCTGCTCTACGCGCTGTCGCTGCTGGTGGTGTTCCTGTGCCTTGCCGCGCTCTATGAGAGCTGGACCATCCCGGTGGCGGTGATGCTGGTGATTCCGCTGGGGCTGGTCGGTGCAGTCTTCGCCGTTACGCTGCGGGGGCTTGAGAACGACGTGTTTCTCCAGATCGGGCTGCTCACGACGATGGGACTGGCGGCCAAGAATGCCATCCTTGTGATCGAGTTTGCCGAGCAAGCCGAAAAGCGCGGCGCGCGGGTGATCGATGCCGCGCTGGAGGCGGCCCGGCTGCGCCTGCGCCCGATCCTGATGACCAGCCTCGCCTTCATCTTTGGTGTGTTGCCTCTGGCGCTGTCGAGCGGGGCCGGTGCCAACAGCCGCATCGCGATCGGCACATCGGTGATCGGGGGGATGCTGACCGCGACGGTGCTGGCGATCTTCTTCATCCCGCTGTTTTTCGTAATCGTGCGCCGCACCACCCGCGATACGCTCAAGAAGCTGCATTTCGGCCCGAGCACGCCGTCTGATGCAAGCGAAGGAGGCGCGGCATGAGAAGCGGGGCCGTGATCGCGCTGGCGTTGCTTTCGGGCTGTTCAATGGCGCCCAAATATGTGGAGCCCGCCCTGCCCGTCCCGGCATCATGGCCGGTGGGTGATGCCTATCTTGCGCAGAGTGAGGCCGCGCTGCCGGTGATGACCTACCGCGAGGTCTTCACCGATCCGCGGCTCACGCAGGTCATAGAACAGGCGCTCGCCAATAATCGCGACCTGCGCGTGGCTGCCGCGAACATCGCCGCCGCCCGCGCGCAGTTCCGCATCCAGCGGGCGGGGCAACTACCGCAGATCGGCGCAGGCGCCGGCCGCACGCAGTTTGACAACGGCACAGCCAACCAGAACCGCAACCAGGACGTCGACATCGGCAATGATCCGTCGGCCAGCCGCTCGACCGCCGGGGTCCGCTACACCGCCGATGTGAGCACAACGGCGTTCGAGGTCGACCTGTTCGGGCGGTTGCAATCGCTGTCCGATGCCGCGCTCAATCGCTATTTCGGTACGGAGGCGGCGGCGCGGGCCACGCGGCTGACGCTGATCGGCGATGTCGCCGATGCGTGGCTGACCTATGCCGCCGATCGCTCCTTGCTGAGGCTTGCCGAAGATACGGCGGCCAATGCGCGCGAGCAGGTGAAGCTGACCCGGCTGCGGCTCGACGGCGGTATCGCGCCGCGCACCGATCTGCGGCAGGCGGAACAGATCCTTGCCACCGCCGAAGCCGATATCGCGCAGCAGAAAACCGCGCTCGCGCAGGACATCAACGCGCTGCAACTTCTGGTCGGCGCGCCGGTGGAGGACGCGCTGCTGCCGCAATCAATCGCCGACGCGGGCGAGGCGGTGCGCATTCTGCCAGCTGGCGTCGATTCCGCGATCCTGCTGCGCCGACCCGATGTGATGCAGGCGGAATATGAATTGCGCGCCGCCAATGCCGAAATAGGCGCGGCGCGCGCGGCGTTGTTCCCGCGGATCACGCTGACGGGGCTAGCAGGCCTTGCGAGCAATGCGCTGTCCACCTTGTTCACGGGCGCTGCGTTCAATTATTCTGCGGGCGCCAATGTGCGCTATTCGCTGTTCGCAGGCGGCGCGGCGCAGGCCGGCGTGGCCCAGACCGAAGCGCAGCGCGATGCGGCGGTGGCAGGCTATGAGCGGGCGATACAAGCCGCCTTCCGCGATGTTGCCGACGCGCTCGCACGCCGTGGCACGATCACCGAGCAGCTGCGCGCCAACCGTGCCTTTGTCGATGCGGCCGAGGATAACTTCAGTCTTGCCGACTTGCGCTATCGCGGCGGGATCGATTCCTTCCTTGCCAGTCTTGATGCGCAGCGCGCGTCCTATGCGGCACAGCGCACGCTTCTCGCAACGCAACTGATCGAAGCCAGCAACCGGGTCGCGCTTTACCGCGCGCTGGGAGGCGAGACCGTGGACGAGCAGAAATTCCCCGACCGGCCCCGAAGCTGAACCTAAGCGTCGAATATCTCTGCCAGGACAGCTGTGAGTTCCGTTGACCTGTAAGGCTTCTTCAGAAGCTTCATGTGCTCGATCTCATCGAGCTGCAAGTGTTCGAAGGCAAAGGCAGGATAGCCGGAAGTGAACAGCACCTTCATGCGAGGATCGCGTTTCCTGACTGCCTCGGCGAGCTGCTGTCCATTGATACCACCCGGCATGATCACATCTGTGAACAGCAGATCGTACCCCATGCCGCGATCAAGCAGCGAAAGCGCCTGTTTCCCGTCCTCCGCAGCAGTGACGAGATAGCCCATTTTGCTGAGCATTTTCTCGACATGGGACCGCAGTTCAGCCTGGTCCTCCACAAGCAGAATCCGCTGCCCGTTTCCGGGGCGCGCCTTTTCGGTTTCGGTCGTGTGCTCCTGTTCCGCTCCCGGCTCGAGGAAACGGGGAAGGAAAAGCTTGATGGTCGTGCCCTGTTCCGGCTCGCTGTGGATGGTCACGTGTCCATCGGATTGCTTGGCAAAGCCATAGACCGTGCTCAGACCAAGCCCGGTGCCCTTGCCCACATCCTTGGTCGTGAAGAAGGGTTCGAACACCTTTGCGAGAACGTCAGGCGGCATACCTGCACCATTGTCGCTGACCGAGACGACGACATAATCACCCGGTGCCAGTTCCGATTGCAAAGGCTGCAGATCGTCCGAGATCGTTACATTCTCGCAACTTATCACGATATCGCCGCCGGCCGGCATCGCGTCCCGGGCATTGACGGCTAGGTTGACGATAGCCTGTTCCAGCGCGTTGGCATCGGCCTTGGCCTGCCAGATGTCCGACGGGATCCTGCACTGGATGGTGATGGATTCGGGTATGCCCGCCCTGAGCAGTGCAACGGTCGACGGCACCAATCTGGTCAGATCGACGCGCCCGGTCTGCAAATGCGACTGACGGGAGAAAGAGAGCAGTCGCTGGGTGAGATCGGCTGCACTCCCACAGGCCTGATAGATGAGAGCAACAGACTCGGCCTGCTCTTCATCAAGGCCGCTCATTTCCAGAAACTCGGCATTGCCTTGGATGATCATGAGCTGATTGTTGAAGTCGTGCGCCACGCCGCCCGTCAGCTGACCCACCGCTTCGAGCGCACGCGCGCGCGAATAGCCTTCCTGCTGGCGCTTCTCGATCGTCACATTGCGGGCATTGCCCAGCATGCGATGGGCCCTGCCATCGGGATTGCGCAGGATCGCCGCCTTGACCGCCAGATCAACCTTGGTCCCATCACTGCCGATCAGAACGTATTGAATCTCCCATTGCGCTGCATCGGACTTGATGACTTCGAGAAACGAACGTTGCACCCGCAAGGCATCTTCAGGCTCGACGTGATCGAGAAAGTATCGCTCCTCGCTCACACCGGGATCGATGGCGACACCGAGCCGGTCGGGCCAATCCGGCGTGACCCACATGGCATTGGTTTCGAAATCGCGATCCCACAACACGTCGCTGACAGTGTCGGCGATGATGCGGAACCGTTCCTCCGATGCCTCGAGCGCGTGCATGGCATCGTTCAGCTGGCCGATATCCGTACCGGTGCCGATGATTCGGAGCGCCTTGCCGGACTCATCGCGCACGATCGAACCCCGCACGGCCGCACGCCCGTGCGAACCATCGGGGCGCACAAAGCCGTAATCGAGGGAATAGCGTTCCTTGCCGGATTCGATCGCGTCGATCGTCACGCGGCGGACGAGATCATGATCGGCTTCCACCGCGCTGATGGCACTGAGCCTGTCCAGACTGACATGGCTTGGTGCCGGATAGCCATAGATCGTCTCGAAGGATTCGTTGGCCCAATAGGCACCGGTCTCGATGTCCCATTCGAAGACCACATCCTGGGTCGCACGCACCGCCAGCTCAAAGCGTTCCTGATAAATCTTCGTCTCGCGCTCGGCTTCCTTGATTTGCGTTATTTCAGTGAAGCTGGTGAGCACCTTGTCGACATTCCCATGGCTGTCCAGCAAAGGGAACGCATTGCAGATCAGCCAGATAAGCTTGCCATCGCTGTCGCGCTTGTTGCCGAACACCATGCCGCGGATCGGCTTTCGCTCAGCCATGGCGCGGTTCACCGGATATTCTTCGATGGGCAAAGGCGAGCGATCTTCCCTGATGAAAGACCAGACCGGATCAGTGTCCACGGCTCCAAAGGCGGAGTCCTTATTCACCCCCAGCAGCTCAAGCGCCCTCGGATTGGCGTAGATGATTTCCGTGTCGGCGTTGTGAAGCACCACGCCCGAAAGGACGTTCTCCATCATGAACTGATGATCGAGTGCGAGCTGCTCTGCCTTGATTTCAGAGCGCTTTTGCTCGGTGATGTCCCGCACGATGCCGATGAAATGGCGGAAGGACCCATCGGCATTGCATTCAGGCCTGAAGGAGAGATCGTACCAGACGGTCTCACCCGACTTGCGGTGGCTGCGGACGTCCCCGGAAAAGGGTTGCCGCGCCTGAATTGCCGCGTCGATGGCCATAATGACCGCGTTGTCCATATCCGGCCCTTGCATGATGCCGCACAACGCGCCCGCCATTTCCGACCGATCAAACCCGGCGAGGTCAAGAAATGCCTGATTGCAATATACAATTTTGCGATCATCGCCGAACACAACCACGCCTTGCGAGACCGTATCGAGAAGAGTGGTAAGCGTGCTGCTGTCCATAACCGGTCGTTGCCGTCGCCCCAAAAGCCTAAACCATGTTAGTATTAGCAAGTCTCTTGCTCAAGGAAACGGAGGCCAGGTGCTATTTCTCCCGGCCAGATCCGCAATCGTGAGTCAGGCACCCCTATCGCACATCGCTCCACGGCTTGGACAGCAGCCCAGCGCAGTTGATCACACCGACCAGCGAATATGTCTGGGGGAAATTGCCCCAAAGCTCGCCGTCATTGTAGTCGAGGTCTTCGCTCAGCAGGCCTGAGCGGGTCGTATGGCTCAACATTGTTTCGAACAGGCGGCGGGCCTCGTCCCCGCGGCCTGCCATGTGGAGCGCTTCGATCAGCCAGAAGGTGCAGACGTTGAAGGCGGTTTCCGGCGCACCGAAATCATCTTCGGCGGCGTAGCGCAGCATGAAATCGCCGCGGCGCAGCTGCCGTTCGACCGCCGCGAAGGTGGACAGAAAGCGCGGATTGTCAGGGGCGAGAAAGCGCAGTTCGACCATCTGAAGCAGGCTCGCGTCGAGGTAATCGCTTTCAAAGCTCGCGCCGTAGTGGCCGCCTTCCGGGCCATTCTCGACCCATGCATCCTGCTCGATGCGCGCCCGGATCGCGTCGGCGCGTTCCCGCCAAAGGCCTGCGCGATCCGTCTTGCCGAGCCAGTCCGCCGCCATCGCCAGCCGATCGCACGCGGCCCAGCTCATCACGGCCGAATAGGTGTGGACCTCCTGCCGGGTGCGGAATTCCCACAGGCCCGCGTCGGGTTGATCGTGCATCGCCCACGCCATCTCGCCGACCTGTTCGAGGCTCTCGAAATCCCGGCCGTCGGCGATGCGCAGGAGGCGCTGGTCGATGAAGGCCTGCACCGTCGGCAGAACGATCTGGCCGTAGCAGTCATGCTGCACCTGCTTGTAGGCCGCGTTCCCGACCCTGACCGGCCCCATACCGCGATAACCCGCCAGCGCGGGGGCCGTGGCTTCGCTCAGTTCAGCCACGCCCATCACCGAATAAAGCGGCTGGATCTGCCCGCCTTTGGCCCCGTCGACGATATTGCGCAGATAGGCGAGATACTTCTCCAGCACATCCAGCGCGCCCAATCGGTTCAAGGCCTGCACGGTGTAATAGGAATCCCGGATCCAGCAGTAACGGTAGTCCCAGTTCCGCTCCGAATAGGGCGCTTCGGGGATCGAGGTGGTGAGTGCTGCGACGATCGCGCCGGTTTCCTCGTGCTGGCACAGCTTCAGAGTGATGGCGCAGCTGATCACCTCATGTTGCCACTGGAACGGCGTGGCCAGCCCCCGGACCCAACGCTGCCAATAGTTGCGGGTGGCCTGCTCCATCCGACGGACTTCCTCACGCAGATTGCCGTCGAACGGCTCGTCCGGGCCAAGGAAGAAGTGCATGTCCTGTTCAAGCCGGAAGACGCGCTGTTCGAGAACATAACCGACCGGCACATCGGTGCTGAGGCGCAGGGCCTGCGGGCCGACGAGATAGCGAATGTGGTTGGAGCCGTGGGTGGTCTCGGCCAGCGCCGCGCCATAGTCACGCATCGGGCGGAGCACCACGCGGATGCGCGGGCTGCCAGCCACAGGACGCACGATCCGGCTGATCGCCACGGGCCGGTACATCCGCCCCTTGCCCTCATAGCGCGGGCAGAAATCGAGCACTTCGACAGCGCTGCCATCCTCCGCCTCTAGCCGGGTGACAAGGATCGGCGTGTTGCGGATGTATTCCTGCGTGGCCCGGACCTGCCCGACCAGTTCGAACCGCCAGATGCCGGTATCGCGGTTGTCGCCGTTGAGCAGCGAGCAGAACACGGGGTCGCCATCGACCCTTGGGACACAAGCCCAGACAACCGCGCCTTCGCGGTCAACCAGCGCGCTGACCTGGCAGTTGCCGATCGGCCAGAGTTCGAGATCGGGCGTCGTTGTTCCAACCATGAGGGCGTGTCCTTCTGCCGTTGCAAGGGCAAAGCGCGGCGCAGCCAACGGCCGCTCGCCAACCGCAATCCCCGGGAGCCGCCATGCTGATCGCAGGCGGCAAAGTTCTGCTCACCCTTAGCATTGTCCGGGATGAACACAGGCTTGGCGGACGGTTCGGCAGTCGCGAGCGCGAAAACTTGGCTCAGCGCTGATGGAGAGAAGCTGTTTGGCTAGTCGCCCACGAAGTCGCCCGGCGTGCCATCATGTGGCGCTTCGTGAGTGGCCCAATCGGCGGCGCCCGGCGGCGGCGCGGGCGTGCCAGCTGGGCCAGCACCCGCGCTTGCCTCACCCTGCCGCAGGCGGTGGAGGTGGACCTTGGCGATCATGTTGGCGCTGATCGGCGCGGTGACGAACAGAAACACCGAGACCAGCAGCTCATGCGTGGTCCAAACGCCCTCGGCCAGCTGGAACCACAGCACCGAACCGACCAGCATGGCCCCCAGCCCCAAGGTTGTCGCCTTGGTCGGGCCGTGGAGACGCTCCATCAGGGAAGGCAGGCGCACCAGACCCCAGCTGCCGATCAGCGCAAAGACGCCGCCCAGCACCACCAGCGCGCTGACGATCAGATCGGCAGAGGCGGGACCGGCGCCGTTCATTCGATGATATCCCCGCGCAGCAGGTACTTGGCATAGGACACTGTGCCGACAAAGCCGACCATCGCCAGCAGCAACGCGGCTTCAAAGGACGTGCCACTGCCCGAGCCGATACCGATGAGCACGATGATCCCGATCACGTTGATCACCATCGTATCAAGCGCGAGGATGCGGTCGGCGACCCCCGGACCCTTGAACAGCCGCCACAGGTTCAGCGCCAGCGCCACACCCAGTGCCGCAAAGCCGAAGGCGAGTGCATATGCGATCATCGGAAAATCTCCTTCAGCCGCGCCTCATACCGCGCCTTGACCTTGGCGACCTCGCCCGCCGGATCGGGCGCGTGCAGGGCATGGACCAGCAGATACTGGCCGCACGCCGAAATATCGCTCGAAACCGTGCCCGGCGTCAGGCTGATCGTGCCCGCAAACACCGTGATCGCTTCGGGCGAGGTCAGATCGAGCGGGATGGTCAACCAGGCGGGCTTGAGCGCGCGATTGGGCTTGAACAGGATGATTGCAGCGACGTGGAAATTGGCGACCACGATGTCCCACAGCACGATCGCGAGATAGCCGAGCGCAGGCATAAACCGCACCGGCGGCCGCTCGGGCCACCACGGCGCGGTGAAGATCGGCACCAGAATGCCGAACACGATCCCAAGGAACAGCGTGCCGAAGGTGAGGTCGCTGACCATCACCACCCACATCACGACCAGCAGCAGACTAAGACCGGGATGGGGCAAGAGGCGGTTCATCATTGTCCCACCTCCGTCAGCACAGCGCGCGCACTTTGCGCAGGGTCGAGCACCTGCGCGGCGGCGGCATCGGCATAGGCGCTCGCCCACCCTGCTCCTGCCGCGAGCGCAGCCAGCAGCGCCAAGGCGATGACGGGTGCAGCGAGGTCAACGCGGGTGGCAGGGCCCACAGGTGCGGTTCCCTCGCCAGCCGTCTTCCAGAATACCGCGCTCCCCACCCGGGCGAACCCGACCACGCCGATAAAGGTCGTCCCGAGGATCACGCCCCAGGACCAGCCCCAATCGGGCAGGGTGGCGACGGATGTGAGGATCAGCAGTTTGCCGATGAAGCCGGACAATGGCGGCAAGCCGGTGGCCGCAATCGCTGCGGCCATGAACAGGAGCGCGATTCCGCCGCGCTGCGCGAAGACCGGACTGGGGCTCGCCTTGTCGCCAAAAGCACCCCGCCGCCGCGCGACCACATCCGCCACCAGAAACAGCGCCGCCGCTGCCAGGGTCGAATGGGCGAGATAGTAGAGGCCCGCACCAAGGCTCCCGGCGCTCCACCCGGCGACCGCGATCAGCAGCGTGCCGGTCGATCCGATGACAGCATAGGCGGCCTGTTCGGACAGGCTACGCGCGACGAACACGCCCGCAAAGCCGATCACAGCGCTCACCAGAGCGGCGGGCAGCAGATAGGGTGCCGGCACCCACGCCGCCGCGCCTGCGCCATCACCGAAGACCTGCGGGACCACCCGGATCAGCGAATAGACGCCAACCTTGGTCATGATCGCAAACAGCGCCGCCACCGCCGGGGTGGAGACGGCATAGGTGCGCGCCAGCCACAGGTGCAGCGGCGCGACCGCGGCCTTGAGCGCAAAAACGCTCACCAGCAGCAGCGCAGCGATCCGCAGCAGGCCCTGATCCTCGGCCGGAACCGCGGCCACGCGCAGGCCCATGTCGGCCATGTTGAGCGTGCCGGTCAGCGCGTAGAGCATCCCCAGCGCGATCAGGAACAGCGAGGAACCGACGAGGTTCACCACCACATATTGCACACCCGCCTTGAGCCGCGCCGGGCCTTGGCCGTGCAGCATCAGGCCGTAAGAGGCGATCAGCAGCACTTCGAAGAACACGAAGAGGTTGAACAGGTCGCCGGTCAGGAAGGCACCGTTCAGGCCCATCAGTTGGAACTGGAACAGGGTGAGAAAATGCCAGCCCTTGCGGTCCGCGCGCGTCACCACCGCGTGCAGCAAGGCGATCAGCGCAAGGCTCGCCGTCAGCATCAGCATCATCGCGGCGAGCCGGTCAGCCACCAACACGATGCCAAAGGGCGCGGCCCACTCCCCCACGGCATAGGCGAGGATCGTACCATCGCTCACCTGCACCATCAGCGCGAGCGCGGTCGCCAGCATCGCGAGACACGAGGCCACGGAAACCGCAACGCCCAGCGTGGGACGCCGCCGTATCACCAGCATCACGATCGGCGCAGCCAGCGCCGGGATGATAACCGGCAGGATCGGGAGATGGTCAGCGAGCATCACGGCCGCGTGTCCTCCCCCTCTTCGGCGATGCGGCCAGCCGTGCCGTCCTGCGTGTCACACGGCACATTGTCGCCGTCGACATGATCGCTGCCGGTCTCAAGAAAGCTGCGCAGGCTCAGAATCACCACGAAGGCGGTCATGCCGAAGGTGATGACGATCGCGGTCAGCACCAGCGCCTGGGGCAGAGGGTCGGTGTAATCGCTCACCGCCTTGTCCCAGATCGGTGGCCGCCCCACCACCAACCGCCCCGAGGCGAACAGGAAGAGGTTGACCGCGTAAGAGATCAGCGTGAGGCCGAGCACCACCTGAAAGGTGCGGGCCCGCAGAGCCAGATAGATGCCGCCGGCCACCAGCACGCCAATCGCGCTCGCAACGAGGAATTCGTAACTCATGCGCCGCCCTCCCCGCCTTTGCGGGCCGCGCGGGCCGCACGCTGGGCGATGTGGCTCAATTGCGCGAGCGCCAGCATGACGGCGCCAAACACGGTGAGGAACACGCCGGTATCAAACAGCATCGCGCTGGCCAGCTCGAATGTGCCGATCAGCGGGAGCGTGAAATAGCCGAAGGTCGAGGTCATGAACTTTGCCCCGAACAGGAACGAGCCGAGCCCTGTCGCCATCGCCACCAGCACGCCCCAGGCGATCAGCTGATGCTCTCCGAACCGCTTGCGCGCTTCGGACCAGTCGAACCCGGCGGCGAGGTATTGGACGAGGAAGGCGATTGCGGCTACCAGTGCGGCAATGAAACCGCCGCCCGGCTGGTTGTGCCCGCGCAGGAACAGGTAGATCGCCACGGTCAGGGTCAGCGGCAAGACGATGCGGCTGGCAACAACCAGCATCATCGGATGGCGTTCGGGCGAATGGGGCATGTCCTCGCGCCACGCCCGCAGCCGCGCGCCTGCTGCGCCGGTGGCCGTGCTTTCCAGCAGCGCGAAGATGCCGAGCCCGGCGATGCCAAGCACGATGATCTCTCCGAGGGTATCGAAGGCGCGGAAATCGACGAGGATGACGTTGACCACATTGGTCCCCCCTCCGCCCGATTTGGCATTGGCAAGGTGATAGGCGGCAATACTCGGCCCCGGATCGCGGGTCAGCATGGCCCAGGCAATCCCGCCGACCAGCACGCCGCCGGTGATCGCCAGCGCGCCGTCACGCCATTTGCGCGGGGCGGTGGACAGCAGCGGCGGGTTTTTGGGCAGAAGGTTGAGCGCAAGCAGCAGCAGCAGGATCGTCACCACCTCGACCGAAATCTGGGTCAGCGCGAGATCGGGCGCGGAGAATTGCACGAAGGTCAGACTGACGACGAGCCCGATGACGCTGACATAGATCAGCACGCGCAACCGGTTGCGGGAATCGTTCACCACAGCCGCTGTCGCCGCGATCAGCAGCACCCACGCGACGACCGCGACCGGCGAGGCGGGCAGGAGCGCGCGGCCACCGGTCAGCGCCCCGCCACCCGCCTGCGCGCCGTCGATGACCAGCAGCACGATCACGCCGAAGCTCGCCAGCAGCATCCGTTGCAGCGAGGGTGTGTGCGTGGCGACAATCGCCTTGCGCACCCATCTGTCGGCGAAGGCGAGGGCGCGTTCGAAGATGTGCTTCGCATCTGGCAGGCTGGCCCGCTCCCATGCGGCCAGCAGCGGCCTATGCTGCCACAGCAGCAACGCGCCGCCAGCGACCGCGATCAGGCTGAGGATCAGCGCGAGGTTGACCCCGTGCCACAGGGCGAGGTCGAATTCGGGCGCTGGCGCTCCGGTGACGGCGGCGGTCACGGCGCCCACCAGCGGGCCTGCGAGCAGCATCGGGATCAGACCGAGCAGCGCCGCCAGCGTGGTGAGCAGCGCGGGTGCGATCCACATGCCGGCGCCCGGATCATGCGCGCGGGCATAGGGCTCGGCCTCGCGCGGCTGGCCGAAAAACAGATGCGCGGCCAGCCGTAGCGAATAGCCGACCGAGACGGTCGCGCCCAAGGTCGCCAGCACCGGCAGCAGCCAGGGCAGGCCCAGCCATGCGAGCTTGGGGGTCTCGTAGAGCATCAGCTCCTTGGAGATGAACCCGCCCAGCGGCGGTAAGCCCGCCATCGACGCTGCCGCCAGCGTGGCAGTCAGCGCGGTGATCGGCATCGCTTTCGCCAGCCCACCCAGCCGCCGGATATCGCGCGTGCCGGTCTCATGCTCGACGATTCCGGCGCTCATGAACAGTGCCGCCTTGAAGGCTGCGTGGTTGAGAATGTGCAACACCGCCGCCAGCGCCGCTGCCTCCAGCGAAAAGCCGAGCAGCATCACCAGCATCCCGAGCTGCGAGATGGTGGAATAGGCAAGAATGCTCTTCAGATCGTGCCGGAACAGCGCCACCACTGCGCCCACGATCATCGTGGTCAGGCCCACGCTCGTGACGATACCGGTGTAAAGCTCGGTCCCCGCCAGCACCGGCCACAGCCGCGCGAGGAGAAACACGCCCGCCTTCACCATCGTCGCCGAATGGAGATAGGCGCTCACCGGGGTCGGGGCGGCCATCGCATGGGGGAGCCAGAAGTGGAACGGGAACTGCGCGGACTTGGTGAAACACCCCAGCAGGATCAGCCCCAGCAACACCGGATAAAGTGGTGATGCACGAACGATGTCACCGCGCTCAAGGATCGTCGCAAGATCGAAGCTTCCCGCCACCAGCCCCAGCAGCACCATGCCCCCGATCAGCGCGAGGCCTCCGCCGCCTGTGACCGCCAGCGCCATGCGCGCGCCTTGCCGCGCCTCCGCCTTGTGCTGCCAGAACCCGATCAGCAGGAAGGAGGCGAGACTGGTCATCTCCCAGAACACCAGCAGCAGCAGCACATTGCCCGCAATGACGATACCCAGCATCGCGCCCTGAAACAGCATCAGGCTGGCGAAGAAGCGCCCGGTGGCCTCACCCGCATAGAGGTAGAAATGCCCAAAGATCACCACCAGCAAGCCGATGCCAAGGATCAATCCCGCGAACATCAACCCCAGCGGATCGATCATCAGCGTCAGATCGAGACCGAGCGCCGGCACCCACGCCCAGCTGGCCGAAGGCACCTCCCCGCCGAGCACTGGCGCGGTGAGCATCGCCAGAAGCGCCAGCCCCCCGGCGCTCGCCCCGGCGGCGATGCCGGAATGCACCGCCCGCCCCGCGCGATGCAGCAGCGCAATCGCCAGCGCAGCCAAAAATGGGAGCGCGACCAGCGTCAAAAGCGTCAAGGCAATAGCCATTGGCGGCCCCGGTGGTCCTTTGTCATACGAATAGGCGTTGCGACGGGGCCGCGGTCTGCGCCCCTGTCAGGCATAGACGAGGGTTTTGTCTCAGCACAACCCAATCCGGCCCGCCAAGGTTCCCTCGGCAACCGGAGCCGGAGCTAATCGCCTTCGAACGCCATCAACGCATTGACCGCGATCCCCGCACTGCGCAGCCGCGCCGCGCCGCCAAGATCAGGCAGGTCGATCACGAACAGAGCCTGCTCGACCACCGCCCCCGCCATGCGCAGCAGTTCGGCCGAAGCGAGTGCCGTGCCGCCGGTGGCGATGAGGTCATCGACCATCACCACCTTCTGCCCGGGCTCGATCGCGCCCGGGTCCATTTCGAGCCGGTCAGTGCCGTATTCGAGCGCATAGTCGATGCCGATGGTGTCGATCGGAAGCTTGCCGGGTTTGCGCACCGGCACAAAGCCGATGCCAAGCTGCACCGCGACCGCCGCTCCGAAGATGAAGCCGCGCGCTTCCATACCGGCAATCTTGTGTGCGCCCGCCGCATCGGCGAGCTCGGCAAGATGATGCACGCTCGCCGCCATGCCCTGATGGTGACCGATCAGCGTGGTGATGTCGCGGAACTGGATGCCCGGATGCGGGAAGTCCGGCACGGTACGCACCAGCGTCTTGAGCTCTGCGGGAGAGAGATGCGGTGCAGTCATAGCGAAAGGCCCCTGTTTCAGCCCCGTAAAAGCAGAGCGCCCCGCCATCCGCAAGGGATGACGGGGCGCTCCCGCATTTCGATGAGGCAGGCTTAGCCCTTCTTCGGCTTCACCCCGGCCCAGATCTGCTTGTAGCTGAGGAAGGCCAGCACCGTCGCGAACAGCAGGAAGCCGATCACGAACCAGCCGGTCTGCTTGCGCTCCACCAACGACGGTTCGGCCGTCCAGGTCAGGAAGGCTGCCACGTCGGTCGCCATCTGCGGGATGGTCGACGCGGTGCCGTCCGCATAGGTCACCTGACCGTCAACCGCGAGCGGCGGAGCCATGGCGATGTTCACGTTCGGGAAGTGCTTGTTGAAGTACAGACCATCAGGGGTCTCGAAGCCAACCTTGGCGGCCTTGGCCGGATCGGCCTCACCATAGCCGGTCAGCAGCGAATAGACGTAGTTCGATCCGTCATGACGCGCCTTGGTGATCAGCGAGAGATCAGGCGGGATCGCGTTGTTGTTGGCAGCGGCCGCCGCGATGGCGTTGGGGAACGGCATCGGGAAGTAGTCGATCGGCTCACCCGGACGGGTGGTCGTCTCGCCGGTGGCGGGATCGATGCCCGGAACGGTCCAGCTGGCGGCCTCGGCGTCAACTTCAGCCTCGGTATAGCCAAGCTCCTGAAGGTTGCGGAAGGCGACGAACTTCAGGCTGTGGCAGGCCGAGCAGACCTCTTTGTAGACCTGATAGCCGCGCTGCAACTGGGCATAGTCCCACTTGCCGAACGCACCGTCGAAGGAGAAGCCGTTCGCCGGGCCTTCACCATGCTCGTAGAAGGCATAGGACGGCTGCTTTTCCGGCGCCGGGCCGAAGGCGAAGTTGTAGGCACCGGGTGCAAGCGACCAGAGCACCAGAACTAGGGTGATGGCCAGGCCTGCAATGATGCCGCCGAGACGAATAGACATGACTGAACTCTTTCTCGTTGTCGGTTCAGATAGCTTGGGACTGCCCCGGCCGCTTATTCGGCCGGTTGCAGTGAACCATCAGTGGCGGTGCCAGCGTCGGTGCCGTCCACCGTACCGGCGCGCGGAGCTTCCACGACCTTATCCTTGCCGAGCACCGCTTCGGTGATCGAGAAGGGCAGCGGCTTGGGCACTTCGATCTGGCTGATGATCGGCAGGATCACCAGGAAGTGCAGGAAGTAATACGCCGTGGCGATCTGGCTGATGATCACGTAGGGCTCTTCAGCCGGCGCACCGCCGCAGATGAACAGCGCGATCATGGTCGGGATCAGGCCGAACCAGAAGAACTTGCGGAACATCGGGCGATAGTGACCCGAACGCACCGGGCTCTTGTCCAGCCAGGGCAGGACGAACCACAGCAGGATCGAACCGAACATCGCGATCACGCCGAGCAGCTTGGCCGGGATCAGCACGATGCCGGTGAACGGAATGCTGAGGTCACCGGTGAAGGCGCGCAGGATCGCGTAGAACGGCCAGAAGTACCATTCGGGCACGATGTGCGCGGGCGTCGAGAGCGGGTTCGCTTCGATGTAGTTGTCCGGGTGACCCAGCGCGTTGGGCAGGAAGAACACCATGGTGGTGAACAGGATCAGGAACACGCCGAGGCCGAAGCCGTCCTTCGCGGTGTAGTAGGGGTGGAACGGCACGGTGTCCGATTCCTGCTTCACTTCCACGCCGGTCGGGTTCGACGAGCCGGGGATGTGCAGCGCCCAGATGTGCAGGATCACGACGCCCGCGATCACGAAGGGCATCAGGAAGTGCAGCGAGAAGAAGCGGTTGAGCGCGGCGTTGTCCGGCGCGAAGCCGCCCAGCAGCCACACCTGCAGCGGCTCACCCACCAGCGGGATCGCCGAGAACAGGCCGGTGATGACCTGCGCGCCCCAGAAGCTCATCTGGCCCCACGGCAGGACGTAGCCCATGAAGGCGGTCGCCATCATCAGCAGGAAGATCACCACGCCCAGCAGCCAGATCATCTCGCGCGGGGCCTTGTAGGAGGAATAGAAGAACCCGCGGAAGATGTGCAGGTAGATCACGATGAAGAAGAAGCTTGCCCCGTTGGCGTGGGCATAACGCAGCATCCAGCCGTAATTGACGTTGCGCATGATGTGCTCGACCGTCCCGAACGCGACCTGCGCGTTGGCGGCGTAGTGCATCGCGAGCACGACGCCAGTGACGATCTGGATCATCAGGCAGAAGCCGGCAAGCACGCCGAAGTTCCACATGTAATTCAGGTTGCGCGGCACCGGATAACCGGCACCCACCGCGTTGTAGACGAGCCGCGGAAACGGCAACTTCTCGTCCAGCCACTTGGTGAAAGCGGACTGCGGTTCATACTGCTTGGCCCAGGCGAAACTCATGGCGTTCTCTCGGCTTGATCTGAGTTAAGGAAACAGACGATTATCATTATCGTTCAGATACGAAGGCTCACCCGACCCGGACGACGGTGTCAGACGAAAAACTATATTCCGGCACCTTCAGGTTGAGCGGCGCCGGGCCCTTGCGGATGCGGCCGGCCACGTCGTAGTGCGAACCGTGGCAGGGGCAGAAATAGCCGCCAAACTCACCCTTGTTCTCACCTTCGGCCGCGCCCAGCGGCACACAGCCGAGGTGGGTGCAGACGCCCATGGTGATCAGAATGTCCTCGTGACCTTCCTTGGTGCGCTCGGCAAGGGTCGCCGGATCGCGCATCGCTGCGCCGTCATCAGCCTTGGCCTTGGCGATCTCTTCGGCGGTCAGACGCTTGACGAACAGCGGCTGCTTGCGGAACGTGGTCTTGATGCTCTGACCCGGCTGGATCGCGCCGACATCAACGTCAGTGCTGCTCGCGGCGAGCACATCTTCCGACGGCGCCATCTGGCTGATCAGCGGAAACAGCAGCGATGCGCCGCCAACACCCGCCGTGCTCAGCGCGGCAATGTGGATCCAGTCGCGACGGCGCACGCCTTCTTCGGTGCTGAGTGCGCTGGTATCGGCCGTGTTAATAGCCATTTCGTCTTACCCTGCTCGTTCTGCCGCGACGGCGAAATGGCCCGCGCGGCGTTGTGTTCCACTGCCGGGGCTCGCGCCCCGATTCCATTCCGTCGATTGATCCCTGTGTCGGACCTGACGCGCCTTTGAGCGCACCTCACCCGAAACTTGCGCGGGGCAATTAACGGCAATCCTGCGAGAATCCAACCGTGTTTTAAACAAGCCGCGTTCGCCTGCGTGCAAGCCTGTGTCAGGGCAGCGCGATCATACTGATCTGCCGACCATAATTGGCCTCACCCGCTTGGCTAGAGCGTCTGTGGGAATGGTAACGCGCGACATGGGAGAATGTATCCCGCCCCATATCCGCAATTTTGCTAAGGCCCGACGCGGTCAGCTGCGCCATGATGAAGCCGGGCAGATCGAAATGCCATCGGGGGGTGCCCTCACGCTCCGGCGCGGACGCGAAAAACGGCTCGGCATCGGCGGCGAAATGCGCGCGGAATGGTGCGTCGACCTCATAGCTCGCTTGCGCGATGGTCGGCCCGAGCACGGCGGCGATACGCTCCCGCTGCGCGCCGAGCGTTTCCATCGCGGCAATGGTGTTTTCGAGCACGCCATCCACCGCGCCGCGCCACCCGGCATGGGCCGCGCCAATCACACCGGCTTGGCGGTCAGCAAACAGGATCGGGCCGCAGTCCGCCGTGACGATCCCGAGCACGATGCCCGGCGTGGCCGTGACCACCGCATCGGCAACCGGTCGGCCTGCGGCGGAATCGTCCCAGCTTTCGTCCACCACCACGATATCGGGCGAATGCACCTGATGCGGGGCGGCGAGGCGCCCACCGGCACGGATCGCGTCGGCGGCGGCAGCGCGCAGCGCCTGCACCTCCGCCGGATCGCCCGGACCACCAAAGCCGAACTGATGCACACCGCCCGCGCTGCCGAAGAAGCCATGCGGCACGCCTTCAAGCACGGCGGAGCGTTCGATTGAGAAGTCTGCCACGTCAGTCTTCCAGACTGCGGCTGACCTGCTCGAAAGTATCGCGCGACAGATTGCCCGTGGCCAAGATGCGCTCCAGCTCACCCTTCATCAGCGCCGCCCGCCCCGGCTCGATCCGCCGCCAGCGCCCGAGCGCAGGCACGAACTTCGCCGCGGTCTGAGGGTTGATCGGATCAAGCGCCAGAATGACGTCGGCGACCATCCGGTAGCCCGCGCCGTCCGCCCTGTGAAAGCCCTTGGGATTGCCGGCAAAGGCCATGTGCAGCGAGCGCACGCGGTTCGGGTTCTTCAGGGTGAAGTCAGGATGCTCGGCAAGCTTGCGGACATGCGCGATCACTTCGGGATGAAGCGACAGGGCCTGCAAGGTGAACCACTTGTCGACCACCAGCGCATTGTCCCTGTAGCGCTCGTAGAAGGCGGCGAGCCGTTCTTCGCGGGCGCGGGTATCGAGCCCGCACAGCACCATCAGCGCCCCCTGCCGGTCGGTCATGTTGTCGGCGGCATCGAACTGCGCCGCGGCGAGTTCGGCGGCCTTGGCCGGGTCAGCGGCGGCGATCAGGCCCAGCGCGATGGTCTTGACCTTGCGCGCGCCGCGTCCGGCCGGATCGTCGAGCGAAACGCCCGAAGCCCGCGCGTGGAGCGCCTGCAACTCACCCGCCAGAGCGGTGCCGATGGCGGCCTTCAACCCCTCACGCGCAGTGTGGATCGCCCCGGGATCCGCCTTGCGGTCGCCGGTCGCCATGACTTCGAACAGATAGGTTTCGGACGGGAGCACCATCAATTCGCCGCGCATTGCATCGTCAAGCGCGTTGTCGGCGAAGCTCGACCGGAACGCGCCGATGATCGCAGCCTCGCCCGCCGCCTGCTCCCCCGCCGCCAGCGCACCACTCGCCGTGCCGACGAGATGCCCGACCGCGAGTTCCTGCAAGGCTTCCGACCGCGCAAAGGGATCATCATCATGCGCGGCGAGGAACACGAGGTCCTCGCGCGCCAGATCGCGTTCGATCACGATCGGGGCGGTGAAGCCGCGGTTGATCGAGACCACCGGATCGGGGCCGGTCAGCGGGAGGGAGAAGCTCTGCTCCGCATCCGTCAGCACGATCAATTGTTCTTCGCCCAGCGCGCCCTGCCCGCGCGAATGCACCGCTACCCGCAGGGGGATCGGCATGGGCAACTTGTCGGGCTGGCCGGGGGTGGGCGGGACGGTCTGGCGAAAGGTGAGCTTGAGCGTGTCGCCCTCCACGGCCTGCGACACCGCAACCCGCGGGGTGCCCGCCTGCGAATACCAGCGCCGGAATTGCGTGAGGTCGATTCCGGCCCCGTCCTCGATCGCTGTGATGAAATCTTCGCAGGTCGCAGCCTCGCCGTCATGGCGGTCAAAATAGAGGTCGGTGCCCGCACGGAAGCGCTCGACGCCCACCATTGAGCGCATCATGCGGATGACTTCCGCGCCCTTGTTGTAGACGGTCGCCGTGTAGAAGTTGCTGATCTCGCGGTAGCTGTCGGGCCGGATCGGGTGCGCCAGCGGCCCCGCATCCTCGGGGAACTGCGCGGCGCGCAGGATGCGCACATCCTCGATCCGCTTCACCGCCTCGCCGCGCATATCCTGCGAAAACAGCTGGTCGCGCAGCACGGTGAAGCCCTCTTTCAGCGAGAGCTGGAACCAGTCGCGGCAGGTGATGCGGTTGCCCGACCAGTTGTGGAAATATTCATGCGCGATCACGCCTTCGACCGCGTCGAAATCGGCATCGGTGGCGGTGTCGGGGTCGGCCAGCACGTACTTCGTGTTGAAGACGTTGAGGCCCTTGTTCTCCATCGCCCCCATGTTGAAGTCGCTGACGGCGACGATGTTGTAGAGATCGAGGTCATATTCGCGGCCAAACACCTCCTCGTCCCATGTCATCGAGCGATGCAGGGACTCCAATGCGTGATCGGTGCGTTCGAGGTCTTCCGGCCGCACCCAGACATTGCACTCGACCACGCGGCCGGAGCGGGTGGTGAAGGGCTTCGAGTTCGCCACCAGATCGCCCGCGACCAGCGCGAAGAGGTAGGACGGCTTGGGCCAGGGATCGTGCCACTCGGCCCAGTGCGTGCCGTCGCCACTGTCGCCCTCGGCCACACGGTTGCCGTTGCACAGCAGGATCGGAAAGAGCGTCTTGTCGCCCTCCATCCGCACCGCATAGGTCGAGAGCACGTCGGGTCGGTCGGGGAAGAAGGTGATGCGCCGGAAGCCTTCCGATTCGCATTGGGTGCAGAGCATCCCATTGGAAGCGTAAAGGCCCATCAGCTGGGTGTTGGCCGAGGGATCGATGGTGGTGACCACCGCGACCGTGTGCTTCGCGCCCGGCAGGGTGACGATCAGGTCGGGGCCGTCCATGCGCCAGTCGGCAGGAGCCCCGTCCACCGTCACGCTCTCGGCGGTGAGACTGTCGCCGTCGAGGCGGAGTTCGGACGAGGCGTCGGCAGCTGGGTTGCGCTCAACCTGCAAGGTCGCCGTGACGCGGGTCACCTCCAGACCCAAGCGGAAGTCGAGCTGCGTGGTCGGCACCAGCCACGCAAATGGCTGATAATCCTCGCGCCGAATCACTGGCGGCTCGTGCGGGGTGGGCGCAGCGTCCGCGATTTCGGGGTTGCCGTCGGGGGTGGTGGGGGTGGTTGCGATGTCCATGGCCTGTCCCATACCCGGTCGTGTCGAGCGGTTGCAACGCACAACCGCAGGTTGAACTCGAGACACCTTTGCGCCAAGGCCTCTCGACTTCGCTTGAGGCGAACGGCACAGGTGGAGTCATGGGCCATTTGCTGATCTTCGGACTGGGCTACACGGCGGGGCGGATCGCGGCCGCGATGCGCGATGCAGGCTGGCAGGTGCGCGCCACCGGGAGCGCGGGCGACATCGCCTTTGCCGACCGCGAGGCGGCGCTCGCCGCGCTGGACGAGGCGAGCCATATCCTCTCCTCGGTCCCGCCCGACCGGACGAGCGGCAGCGATCCCGTGCTCGATGCCTATGGTGAGGCATTGCGCGGCAGGCCGCTGTTCTATCTCTCCTCAACCGGCGTTTACGGCGACCGCGCAGGCGCGTGGGTGGACGAGGCGACGCCCACCATCGCACAATCGGGAGAAGGCCGCCGCAATGCCCGCGCCGAGGCTGACCTTGCATGGCTGAACCTTGGCGCACGGGTGTTCCGCCTGCCGGGGATTTATGGGCCGGGCCGCTCGGCGCTCGACCGGGTGAGGGAAGGCAAGGCACGGCGGATCGACTTGCCCGGGCAGGTCTTCAGCCGCGTCCATGTCGACGATATCGCCAGCGGGGTGGTCGCCGCGCTGGTGCAGGATGCGCCCGCCGGAGCCTACAATCTCGGCGACGATCTCCCGTGCAGCGGCAATGAAGTCACCGAACACGCCTGCCGACTGCTCGGCCTCCCCCTGCCGCCGCTGGAGTCGCTGGAGGCAGCGAACCTCTCCGACATGGCGCGCGGGTTCTACATGGAGAACCGCCGCGTCGCCAATGGCAAGGCCAAGCGGGGGCTGGGCTGGCAGCCGCGCTATCCAACCTATGTTGAGGGGTTAGCGGCGCTGCTTTGAACGCAGCGCCAGCCCCATCCCTGCCAAGGCCAGCGCCATGCCAGTGGCCGACAGCGCGTCCCATACGAAGCCCTCGAACAAAGTCGAGAGCAGCATCGCCACGCACACGGTGACGATCCCGTTATAGGCCGTCTTCCCCGCTCCGATCTCGCGCACCAGATTGTAATGCAGCGGGAACGTCACGACCGAGCCGATGATCGCGAGATAAGCGGTTCCCGCCCAGAACTGCCACGCGCCCGGCACCTGCGGCGGGCCCTCGGTCAGGAAGGCATAGACGAGGTCGAACGCCAGACCATAGACCATCGCCCAGGCCAGAAAGCTCACCATCGGCACGCCGCGCCCGGTGGGGTTGGCCTGCACCACATTGGCGATCGAGGCCGCCAGCATCCCGCCAATCGCCAGCACGATGCCGAGACCGACGTTCGCGCCATGGGGGCCACCAAGCGGCGCGGCGTTCCATTCGTGAACCAGCAGCATCGCCACACCCGCAATCGCCACAAGGCTCCCGCCGATAAAGCCGCCCTCCACCGTCTCGCCAATGAAGATCTTGGCGAAGATCGCATTCGGCACCATCAGCAGCGCAAACATCACCGCGACGATGCCTGAGGTGATGTGGCTTTCGGCGTGATAGACGAACAGGAAGTTGCCGCTGAACTGCGCGATCCCGACGCCGAGCGCCAGCAGATGCTCGGGCCGGTTCAGCTTCAGCCGATTGCCCATCACCACCGCCAGCACGAACAGCGCCGGGGTCGCCAGCATGAAGCGGTAGAACACGCCCCATGCGGCGGGCACATCGGAAATCTGGCCGGTGATGACGAACCAGGTCGAACCCCAGATCGTGCCGGTCAGCATGAAGGGGATCAGCACCCTGGGGCTGAGCATCGACGGCGCGGAGACCTCGCTCATAGCGCGGCGATGGCCTTGCCCAGCGCCTGCGCATCCTCTGCCCGGGTGTTCCATGCGGTCACGAAGCGCGCGGAGTTCGCACCCCAGTCATAGAAAGCAAAGTCCTGCGCCCGCAGCGCCGCACGCTCGGCCTCGGTCAGGCGCACGAACAGTTCATTGGCCTCGACCGGGTGGAGCAGCCGGTCGGCGCAGCCCGCCGCGACCTCTTGCGCCGCCGCATTGGCGTGGGCGGCATTCGCGAGCCACAGCCCGTCCTCCAGCATCGCGAGGATCTGCGCCGCGAGATAGCGGCCCTTGCATTGCAGATGCCCGGCGCGCTTGCGGCGGTAGCGCACCTGTTGCGCGGCCTCGGGATCGAACAGCACCACGGCTTCGGCCCCCATCCCGCCGTTCTTGATGAAGCCGAAGGCGAGGCTGTCGACCGGGCCGCTTGCGCCGCGCGCCGCTGCCTCGGGCGAACCACCCAGAAACGCCGCCGCATTGGCGAACCGCGCGCCGTCCATGTGCAGCCCAAGCCTACGCTCCTTGGCGAAAGCGCCCAGCGCCGCCAGTTCTGCGGGAGTATAGATACAGCCATATTCGCTGGCCTGCGTGATCGCGATGGCGTGGGGCTGCACCTGATGCACATCATTGCGGATCGGGTCGATCAGCGCCGCGATATCGGCAGGCGTCAGCTTCGCGCCTTCACCCTCGGCCAGCATCAGCTTGGCCCCGTGAAGGAAGAACCCCGGCGCGCCGCCTTCATCAACCTCGATATGCGCCTCGCGGTGGCACACCACCCCGCCGTGGGGCGCGCACATGGTTGCGAGCGCGAGGCAATTCGCCGCCGTCCCCGTCGCCACCCACAGCGCGGCACAGTCGCGCCCGAACAGCGCGGTGAAGCGCGCGTCCAGTTCGGCAGACAGCGCGTCCCCGTCGTACGGGTTGTCCGGCTCATCGGCCTTGCGCATCGCCTCCCACAGCCGGGGGTGGACGGGCGCGGCGTTGTCGGACAGGAAGGGTTTGGAGAGCGTCATGGATTGTCGCCTCTAACCGCCAGCGCGGCCATTACAAGCAGGAGTAACGTGAGTGAGCGAGGAACCGACAAAGCTGACAATCACCCACCACGTGGCGGGTCAGGGCGGACGCTATGTCGCGGTGGTCGAAGGCGCTGCGGAAGAAGGCTATCTCGAATGGGAACCGGGCGGGGAGCGTGATGGCGTGGAGATCCGCATTGCCGCGCACACCATCGTCCCGCGCGCCATTGGCGGCCGCGGCGTGGCGGGCGCGCTGGTGGATCGGTTGGTCGATGATGCGCAGCGTCAGGGCTTCCTGATCCGCCCCGATTGTTCCTACGTCGCCAAGAAGTTCTCGGAAAACCCCGACTGGGGGGCGCTCAAGGCCTGAGGCTGAGGGGCCTGATCCAGCCGCGAAAAATCGGTCGCCGCAATGGTTTCGAGCACGCTCGCCCGCAAGGCCCGCGCTTCGGCCAGCGGCACGCCCTGCATCGCGAACGTCCCCCCGGCCAGCCCGAGATGCACCGTCGCATAGCCGCGCAGCCGCGCAAGCGGTCCCTGCGCGATTTCGACCGAATGGAGCTTCAGCCGGGTCGCGATCTGGCGGGTTGGGGAAAAGAACCCGTGGCTGGCATAGACCTGTGACGCGTCGATCGCGTGGCGGCGGAACTCCCACGCATAAAGGTTCGCGCCCGCCGCCAGCACCGCCGCTCCGAGCGGCACGAGGAACAGCCCGAACGGGGCGAAGATCGCGACCGGGATCGCCGCCAGCACGAACAGCGCGGAGCCGATAACGACCGTATCCGTGCGCTGGCGCGTGCTGGCGCGGTGCCACTGCGTGCTGTCGTCCGGCAGGCGGAAGCCCGCAGCGCTGACGATCGGCGCGATCTCCTCCATTGTGGCGAAGGGTGCGACAATATGGCTCTCGCCTTCCGCATCCTGCGCGAGGCTGACGAAGCTCAATCCGTGCCAGCCGAAGCGGTACCGCACGAGGCCGGTGCTGATCACCAGCCCCTGCACCCGATGCGCGGGCATCACCACATCGGTT
The DNA here is from genome assembly GCF_046452395.1 of Erythrobacter sp. W302b. Classification (NCBI taxonomy): domain Bacteria; kingdom Pseudomonadati; phylum Pseudomonadota; class Alphaproteobacteria; order Sphingomonadales; family Erythrobacteraceae; genus Erythrobacter; species Erythrobacter sp. W302b. The sequence continues at coordinate 108,356 of NZ_JBKFDH010000003.1, forward strand.
CGGGTCAGCAGCCCGCGCTGCCGCCGGAACCCTCTTGCCGAGCGGGTCAGGGTAAAGCCCCAATCGCGCAGCACGGTGCGCACCACGCCGGTCGCCATGCCGATCACGACCAACCCGAGCAGCCCGGCAATCGCTGCTGCGGCTTGCACAAACGGGCCGAGGCTCGCCACCGTGCTGCCCTGCTCGCTCAGCCAGCTCCGCCACAGATCGACATTCCACACATCGATGTCCGAGACACTCTCGACATATTGCAGCGCGCCGCCCAGCACCGCGAACACGGCGAGCGAAAACTCGAACAGGCCGAAGGTGATCAGCCGTCCGGGCGTCAGCGCATAAAGCACCTCGCCCGCCTCAGGATCGCTGCGAACCGGTGCCTCGGGATCGGCGATGCTGACCGCGGCCTCGTCATCGCGGCGCTCGCGCACCAGCTGGCGCAGCGCTTCGCCTTGGGCATCGGTGAGATATTGCAGGGCAAGGTCATCGGCCCCGCCCGCCCCGGTCTCGAACTTGACCGCCACCAGCCCGAACAGGCGCGGCAGCGGCTTGGCTTCGAGGCTGACGTCCTGAATGCGCTCATAGGGCACCGAACGGGCCGAGCGGCTGAACAGGCCGCTTTCCACCCGGATGTCGGTTTCCCCGATGGTGTAGGTCAACCGCCGCCAGTGGGCGTAGCTGAAGGCGGTGCCGATCACCACCGAGGCCAGACCAACGCCGAGCGCAAGCAGGAACCGCCCGTCGCCGCCGATGCCGGAGAAGGCGATGGCGATGGCTGGGAAAATCGCGCTGCGAAGGCTGCCGATGGCGCCGAGGATGACGCTGATCGGTGCCGTGCGCTGCGGCGCGCTCATACCGTCTCGCGGCGGATATGGGCGCGGATCTCCTCCCGCATCTCGCGCGCCAGTGGCTCGCCAAGGCCGGGGAGCGACACGCTGGCATTGTGATTGCCCGCGGTGTGGAGTGTCAGCGTGGCGATCCCGAAGAACCGGTCGAGCGGGCCCTGATGCACATCAATATGCTGCACCCTTCCGAACGGGACCACCGTGTCCGACCGGAACAGCAACCCGCGCACCACCCGCAGCCGGTCCGCGCTGATCTGGTAGCCGCGCGCGTTGTAACGGGTCGAGGGGACGCGGATAATCAGCGCGAGCGCGATCACCAGCACCGTCCCGGCAATCAGGCCCTGCGGCAGCAGCGCCTGGTCGGCAATCGCCGCTTCGGCAACGAGCGCGCCGATCAGGAACGGGATCGCGGTCAGCGTGGTGCGCAGCCGCAGCGCATGGGCGTAACCGGGATGCAGCTTGGTCAGCTCTCCCTCGTCGTCGAGCGGGTGACCGGCAAGCGGAATGGCGGGCGTGTGATCCATGGTGCCTTACTGGCGCAATACAGCGCGCTTGCCTAGCGCATTTATGAGGGCGACGGGCGGGCTTTGCGCCCCTAGAACCTCGGGAAATCCACTGCGGGAGAGACCATCCATGACCACGCTTCATTCCAGCCTTGGCCCCAACCCGCGCCTGGTGCGGATGTTCATGATCGAAAAGGGGCTGGAGGAAGGGCGCGATTTCACCCGCGTCCATTACGACATCATCACCGGCCAGAACCGGCAGGATTCGGGCTACATGGCCAAGAACCCGCAGGGCACCACGCCGACGCTGGAGCTGGATGACGGCACCTGCCTCACCGAAAGCTGGCCGATCTGCGAGTATGTCGAGGAACTGCACCCCGCCCCCAACCTGTTCGGCGAGACGCCGGTGGAGCGCGCCACGGTGCGCAAATGGGCGCGGCTGTTCGATCAGGAGGTCGTTGTGCCGATGACCATGGGTTTCCGCGCCACCACCGGCCGCCCGATGTTCGAACCGCGCATGACCGTGGTGTCGCCTGAGGCAGGCGCGGAGCTGTTTGCGCTGGCGGATGAGAAGTGGCGGATGTTCGATGCCTGTCTGGGCAAGAGCAACCACATCGCGCTGGACCGCTTCACCTTTGCCGATCTCCTCATCTTCGCCTTTGCCAATTTCGGCTTTACCGTCGGCTGGAAGCTGCCCGAGGGGACGGACAACCTCGCCCGCTTCGTTGAAACCCACAACCAGCGCCCCTGCGCCGTGATCTGGACGATGGCCGAGTAATGCCTGACCTGACGGGTAAGGTCGCCATCGTCACCGGCTGCGCGAGCGGCATTGGCGCGGCGACGGTGCGGCGGCTGCGGGCCGACGGGGCCGAAGTGCTCGGCACGGACCTCGATGCCGCCGCTGGCGAAGCGCTATGCGCCGAGCTAGGCGCAGAGTTCGCCGTGCAGGACGTCTCCGACCGCGCGCTGTGGCCACGGATCGTGGCGCGTGCGGTGGCGGCCTTCGGGCGGCTCGATATCCTCGTCAACAATGCCGGGATGGTGTCGGGTGCAGGCATCGGCGACCTCGATGACGCGGCGATGTTTGCCGCGTGGGACCGGGTTCTCGCCGTCAACCTCTCCGGGACAATGGCCGGGTGCCGCGCGGCGATTGCGGCGATGCGTGACAACCCGGGTGGACCCAAAGGCGCGATCATCAACATCGCCTCGACCACCGCGATGGCCCCGCTGCCCACCGATGTCGGCTATTCCGCGAGCAAGGGCGCGGTGCGGGTGTTGTCCAAGTCCGTCGCCACGTGGTGTGCGCAACGGGGCCTCAACATTCGCTGCAACACCGTGATCCCCGGCGCGACGATGACGGGCATCCTTACCGCGGCGGAAGAGCAAACCCCCGGCCTGATCGCGGCCGTGGCGAAAACCTCACCATTGAACCGCCTTGCCGATCCTGCGGAAACGGCGGCGGCGATTGCCTTCCTCGCGAGTGACGAATGCCCGTTCATGACCGGGGCAGAGATGCTGGTGGATGGCGCGATGATGGCGATCCATCCGGGGTTCTGAACCACCTTCCGTTCGCCTCGAGCGAAGTCGAGAGGCTGTGGAGCCGGTGTCTCGACGTCGCTCGACACGAACGGCGGGTTGCGCGTTAACCCCCGCGCATCTTCTCCAGATAGCCGGTCGGCCCCATCTGCGCTGCGGTCCACACAAAGATCGCCAGCGACAGCAGGCCCGACACAAGGCACACGCCGAATACCGCCACGGCCAACGCACTATCGCCATAGGCGGGGCCCATCGCATCGCTGACCGCACCGATTACCGCCAGCCCCAGCGCCTGCCCGACCAGATTGTTGAAGAACAGCGCAATCGCCACGGCAAAACCCCGGCTCGCAGGCTCGACCGCCGCCTGGATGCCCGACATGATCCCGGCCTGGCTCGCCACGTAAATCGCGTAAGCCACCCCGAACCAGCCGAGAAACGCGGTGAAGGCGGTCGAGGTCAGGCTCAACGCCAGCGGCGCCACGCAGCCAAGGCTCACCAGCCCCGGCAACCATGCGCGCCAGCGTTCGTCCCGCAAGGTGAGCCAGTGGGTGAGATATCCGCCGATCAGCGGCCCCGGTATCCCGCCCAGAAAGAAGGTCAGCCCGAGATACAGCCCGACATCCCCGGTCGAAATCGGGAACTGCCGCAGCATCACCGCCGCCATCCAGAAGGCGAGCGCATAGCCGATCATGATTTGCACCGCCCAGCCCAAGGCCAGCCCCATGAACACCCGGTTGGTGATGAGGCTCATGATCGTGCGGCCCAGCGGCAGCTGCGCCATATCGGTGCCCGCCGGAGCGTAGCGCCCGCGCTTGGGCTCGCGCACGGTGAGGAAGATCACGAGGCCGAGCAACAGGCCCGGCAGGCCCATCAGAATGAAGGCCCAGCGCCAGTTGAAGATTTCCGCCAATTGCCCGCCGAACACCAGCCCCGAAGCCGTGCCAACCGTGGACCCCAGCGTCAAATAGCCCATCGCCTTGGCGAGTTCATGACGCGCGAAGAAATCGGCGACGAGGCTTTGCGAGGATGGCCCGGAACAGCCCTCCCCCACCCCCACCCCGGTGCGCGCGGCGAACAGGGTCCAGAAGCCGGTCGCCATCCCGCAGGCCGCGGTCATCAGGCTCCAGAAGCTGATCGCGCCCGCAACGATATTCTTGCGGGTCGACCGGTCCGCCAGCCGCGCCGCCGGAAACCCTGCCAGCACATAGACCAGCGAAAACGCCGCGCCGCCCAGCAGACCAAGCTCGAAATCGGACAGCGCGAACTCGGCCTTGATGTCCTCGACCAGAATGCCGAACACCAGCCGATCCGCGACGCTGAACGCACTCGTCAGCGTGAGCAGCGCAAGGACGTACCAGCGATACCCGCCCGAAGCCTCAGTGGTGGGGACGGGCGTAGAGGCCATTGTCCACCGGGATCGTCAGGCCATTGAGAAAGCGCGCTTCGTCCGAAGCGAGGAACAGTACGCAACCCGCAACATCCTTGGGATGGCCGAGCGCATCCATCGCCAGCGGGCCTTCGGGAATGTCCATCGGCTTTTGCCCGCCGCGCCCGGAAATGCCCATCACCATCGGGGTCTCGATCCCGCCCGGTGCCAGGGCGTTGACGCGGATGCCGTAGCCCTTGTCCTGGAAATCGATCGCGAGGCTGCGGGTCATCCCCGCGATCCCCGCCTTGCACGCCGCATAGGCCGGGATATTGCCATAGCCCATCAGCGCCGCGGTCGAAGCCATGTTGATGATCGACGATCCGCCGCCGCCCACCGTTTCGTGGCGATGCTTCATCAGCGGCACGGCGTATTTGCACCCGAGGAAGGTGCCGACCACGTGGATGTCGAGATGCAGCTTGAAGTGCGCCAGGCTGCAATCCTCGATGCTTTCGAAGATCACATTGCCCGCGTTGTTGACGAGAATATCGAGCCCGCCGTGACGCTCTTTCACAGCGCGCATCACTTCGATCCATTGCTCTTCGTCGGTGACATCCAGCGCCATCGCATCGCCGCCGATCGCCGCTGCGACTTGGTGGGCGAGTTCGGCATCGCGGTCGGTGACGATCACCTTCGCACCCTCACGCGCCAGCGCCTCGCAATCGGCCTTGCCCAGACCCATCGCCCCGCCTGTCACGAGCGCAACCCTGCCCGCTACCCGTCCCGCCATATGCTCTCTCCCAAAAGCCCTTTTGATATGTCGCCAGCCTATCGGGCGAGCGGGGTCGTGCCACTGTCGAAAGCGCGAGGACGCTGACGGCACGCAGCGGTGGTACCTGCGCAGCCGAGGAGAGGCGGTCATGATGGAGCCAGAAGAAATCGCGCGGCTGAAAGTGCTGATGGAGTGGGAAGGTCAGCGCACGGCCCCGCCCGAGGGCTTCCCGGTGCTGCCCGACATGCCCGCCGGGCGCTACACCAGCCCCGAATATTTCGCGCTCGAACAGCAACACGTGTTCCGCAAGAGCTGGCTGTTCGCCGGGCATCTGGACGAAATCCCCGAGCCTGGATGCTACATGCGCTGGCACAATGCCGGCGATCCGATCGTGATCGTGCACGGCATGGACGGGGTGGTGCGCGCCTTCCACAACACCTGCCGCCACCGCGGCGCACCGGTGGTGACTGAGGATCGCGGCAAATCCAGCCGGTTGATGTGCGGCTATCACAACTGGACCTACAAGACCGACGGGAGCCTTGTCGGCGTGCCCGAGCGGCGCGATTTCCCGAAGGATTTCGACATGAGCTGCCGCGGACTGCTCCCCGTCCGATGCGAGCTGTTCGGCAAGGTCATCTATGTCAACTTCGACATGGACGCGATGCCGCTGCTCGACTGGCTCGGCCCGCTGGCGCGCGAATGGGAGGAGTTCGCTTTCGACCGCATCCGGCTGGCCGCGCGGCATTCTTTCGATCTCCAGTGCAACTGGAAGGTGGCGATGGAGGCCAACATGGAGGTCTACCATGTGCCCTTCATCCACCCCAACACCGTCGCGCCGCTGGTGGACAGCAGCCGTAACCTCAACACCATCTATCCCAATGGCCATGCGCGGATGCTCGCCCCGCCGCCGCGCCAGACCGACCGCGAGCATGTCCGTGCAATCGATAGCCCGCCGGGCTGGCAACAGATCGACAGCGTGGGCGAGCTGGGCCGCACCTGCACCCAGAGCTACACCCTGTTTCCCAACTGGGTCTCACCGCTCAGCAACTACTTCGTGCCGCCGCTCGTGTTCTGGCCGACCTCGCTCGGCACCACCCGGCTCGAACTGGTGACGATGGCGCTGGATTGGGGCGATGCGCCAGCGCCCGATCTGTGGACGGTGCCGGATGCCAGCCAGCCCAATGGCCGCCAGATGAGCCCGATCATCCTCGAAGACACCCAGTTCGGCGAGGCGATTCAGCACTCGATGCAAGGCTCGGCCTTCCGGTCCGTGCCGCTGTCCTATCAGGAGGCGCGGATCTATTCGTTCCACCAGAGCCTCGACCGGATGATCGGGCCGGAGAATGTGCCTGAGCACCTGCGGGTCGAACCGGTGATCGGCGCCGAATGGGTGTGGCCCAATGATCCGCGCGTGAGCCAGATGGCGCGCGAAGCCGCGTCCGCCGGATCGCACGTCCCTGCGGCAGCCGAATGACGTTACGGCTTCAGGTGATTTTGGCCGCTTTGGCGCGCCCGTGTGACGTTTTTGCCGCAGTTTGACAGGCTCACTATCGCTTTTGCGAATGGCGCGCTCGCCGCCGTGACATAGACCCGCGAGACATACCGAAAGGCGTGAGGAGACACGCCGACGGGTTGGGGAATGACAGGGCACGCGGGATAGCCGCGGTCCGAAGGGGAGAGACGACCATGAACACATTTCGTGCCCGAATTGCATCTGGCGTCCGCGTGGACGGTATACGCCGCGCGCTGCTGTGCGGCGCCGCGCTGAGCGGGCTTGCCGCCATGCCGAGCACCGCCTTCGCGCAGGATGCGGCGGCTGAAGCGGAGACTGTCGAAAACGATCAGGTGATCGTGGTGCAGGCCCGCCGCCAGAACGAAACCCTGCAAGAGGTTCCCGTGACCGTCACCGCGATCGGCGGCGAGACGCTCCAGCGCTTCAATATCGACCAGGTCGCCGATGTGACCAGCCGCGTGCCCACCCTCAACGTGCAGGTCGGCGGTTCGGGTTCGGGCGGCCAGCTGAGCTTGCGCGGCGTGGGCTCGTCGAACATCTCGGCAGCCTTCGATTCCGCGGTGGCGTTCGAATATGACGGTGTCGTGGTGTCGACCATGCGCATGGTGCAGGCCGGCTTCTTCGATGTCGAACAGATCGACGTGCTGCGCGGGCCGCAATCGCTGTTCTTCGGCAAGTCCGCCACCGCAGGCGTTCTGTCGCTGCGTTCGGCCAACCCCACGTCCGACTGGGAAGTCGGGATGCGGGCCAACTATGAATTCGAAGAGAAGGGCTACCTGCTCAACGGCTACATTTCCGGCCCGCTGTCGGACACGCTGGGCATTCGCATTGCCGCGCAGTTCAACGATATCGACGAATTCCAGCTGGCGCAGGCCGGCTCTCCGGCGGTCAACCAGAAGCGCGGCCTGACCGACTTCATCGGCCGCGTGACACTCGACTGGCAGCCGTCGGACATGTTCCGCGCCAACCTCAAGGTGCAATACACCAAGAACGAGAATGACGGCGCGCTCGGGACGGGCGAAGTGTCCTGCGGTGCCAACGGCATCGCGGATTCGATCTTCCTGCTCGGCGGCGCGGTGAACCTGCCGGCGGGCTATGATTGCAACGTCTCCGACCAGCGCTATTACTTCACCGACACCGCCGGTCCGCTCGCTGGCGGCGTGCCGACCCCGTCGAAGGCCGCAGGCCGCAACGGTGTGCCGTTCGGTGAGACGGACATCTGGTTCGGCCGCCTGCAATTCGAACTCGATCTGTCCGAAAAGCTGAAGCTCACCTCGGTCACCGGCCTGCTCAACATGAAGGCGGTCGATTTCGAGAGCTATTCCTACGGCGGCTTCATCCCCGGCCCCAACGGCACCCGCCTGCCGGGCGGCGCGGGTTCGTCCGACCCGATCAACAACCTTGAACAATACACCCAGGAACTGCGCCTTGCTTCGGACTTCGACGGCGCCTTCAACTTCATGCTCGGCGCGTTCTACGAAGACCGCACGATCACCTTCGATACCTCGCAACAGGGCGTGAACATCTCGTTCCTCGGGCCTGACCCGGCGACCGGCTTCACCTATGACTGGGACAAGACCCACCTCACCAAGACCGAAGCCCTGTCGTTCTTCGGCAGCGTCATGATCGACCTCACCGAACAGCTGGAGCTGTCGGGCGGGATTCGCTGGACCGACGAGCAGAAGGTCCAGACCATCAGCGTGCCTTACGTCCACACCTTCCTGTTCGGGCCGACCTTCGTGCGGCCGGGCTTCTTCTCGGGCCCGATCAACTTCGCCGACGACAACTTCTCGCCCGAAGTGACCTTGAAGTATCAGGCGAACGAGGATTTCAACATCTTCGCCTCGTTCAAGACCGGCTTCAAGTCGGGCGGGATCGACAACTCGGCCCTGCCGTCCAACAGCCTCAGCGCGGCCGCGGCGAGCGGCGATTTCAGCTCGCTGATCTTCAAGTCGGAAGAGGCGATCGGCGGCGAAATCGGCTTCAAGTCGCAGTGGGCGAACCGCGACATCACGCTGAACATGACGGCCTACCAATATGTGTTCAAGGATCTGCAAGTGCAGAACTTCAACGCACAGACGGTGCAGTTCATCACCAGCAACGCGGGCGAACTGACCACCAAGGGCGTCGACATGGAAGCCAAGTGGCGCACCCCGGTTGACGGGCTGAGCTTCTCGTCGAACATCTCCTATCTCGATGCCAAGTACACCGACGACTTCCTCCAGCCGGGCGGTCAGGGCGGCACGATCAACCTCAGGGGTCGTCGTGGCAGCCAGGCCCCTGAATGGTCGGGCAACGTCGCGGCCGACTGGGCGATCCCGCTCAGCGATAGCCTCGAATTGTTCCTGTCGGGCAACGCGGCCTATAATGATGGCTACATCACCGACGAAACCTCGCTCAACGATTTCCGGCAGCCGAGCTTCTGGCTGTTTGATGCCAACGTCTCGATCGGTCATCCCGATGGCGACTGGAAGCTCTCGTTGGTTGGCCAGAACCTGGGCGACAAGGTCTTCGTCATCACCAGCGGCGGGCGTCCGTTCCTGTCGCCCACCGGTGACGACATCTTCCTGACCCAGAACCGCGGCCGTCAGATCTTCGCGGAAATCAGCTTCCGGTTCTGATCTGCCCGCAGGGGAATACGGGGGGGCGGGCCAGCGATGGCTCGCCCCTTTTGCTTGTGCGCCGCCCTGCCCGCTCTGCCAAAAGTGAGCATTGCCCCCGCAGGCCGTAAGGCGGATGTTTCCCGCAACAGTCCGGGAGAACAAGCATGTCACGCGAAACGCTGGTCGAAATGACCCGCAGTCTGGTCGCCCATGGCGCGGCCGATACGATGGAATATGCCGACGATATCGTCCGCATTCCCGCCAGCGCCTATACCGACCCCGATCTGTTCGAGCTCGAAAAGAAGCAGATCTTCCGCCGCCTGCCGCTGATGGTCGCGCCGTCCTGCGAACTGCCCAACCCCGGCGATTTCAAGGCGATGGACATCTGCGGCGTGCCGCTGCTGCTCTCGCGCCAGAAGGACGGCAGCATGGGCGCCTTCCTCAACATGTGCACCCACCGCGGCAATCCTCTGGCCGCCGGCTGCGGCAATGCCAGCCGCTTCACCTGCGGCTATCACGGTTGGACTTTCAAGGCCGACGGCGATCTGATCGGCGTGGCGGATTCGCAGGATTTCGGCAAGATCGACAAGAGCCAGCACTGCCTCACCAAATTCCCGGTGCACGAGAATGCCGGGCTGATCTGGGTGACGCTCGATCCGCACTCCAAGCTCAGCATCGCGGATTACCTGTGCGGCTATGACGAACTGCTTAAGGCCTTCGAATTCGAGGGCTGGACGCTGTTCTCCCAGCGCACGCTGCCGGGGCCGAACTGGAAGACGGCGTACGACGGCTATCTCGATTTCTACCACCTGCCGGTGCTGCACAAGGACACTTTTGGCGCGGATTTCTACAATCGGGCGAACTACTTTGCTTTCGGCCCGCACCAGCGGCTTTCGACCCCGTCGAAATTCGCGATCAAGGTGCAGGGGGATGACGATCAGGCGCTCGATCTCGAAGCCATGGCCGACGACGACCTGCCGCAGGAAGTGCTGGTGCAGGGCGTGTGGACGATCTTCCCGCACATCTCGATCGCCAGCTTCTACGGCGGCGGACAGCGCGGGGCGATGATCAGCCAGCTGTTCCCCGGAGCGACCGTGGGCGAGAGCTACACCACCCAGTTCTATGTCATGGAAAACCAGCCCGAGACACCCGAACAGGTGCAGGCTGCGCACGACCAGTTCAATTTCCTCGAAATCGTGGTCCGCGACGAGGATTACGCCACCGGCAAGCGCCAGCATCAGGCGCTGCAATCGGGGCTGATGAAAGAGGTGCTGTTCGGCCGCAATGAAAAGGGGGGACAGGTCTTTCACCAATGGGCCGAGCGCCTGACCCGCGCGACCGACGAGGAGCTGGTGGCGATTTTCGCGGCTGAGCAAAGACAGGCGGCGGAGTAGGGGTCAGCACCGCGCTCGGAGCGGCTGCTTTTGGGGTTGGCGGCCCTTGGGCTTAATGTCCGTGATTGGGTGGAAAGGCGAAGGGCGGCTTTGCGTGTTCCAAACTTCCGTTTCAGCTTTCGCCGCCCACAAAGTCGGTCCAACCAGCAGGTATGGTTTCGCCCCGTTCCTGTTTGATTTGAATTGCTTTCTTCATGCTGTCTGAGGAGCCTGCGAGGCCTTCCTGACGAAGTAAGACCGCGAGGTTGGCAAAGCTCTGCGCATCATTAGTGTCGTGATCGACAACCTCTCGGAGTCGGACGATGGCAAGCGCGGGATTGCGCCGCTGAATCGCAAGCGTGACGAGGCTACGCCGTGCGCTTTGAGCTTCTCCCGCAGGCATCGCCATTGTTGCCAGCATGCGCAGCAGCGCCTCTTCGCGAAGGTGGGCATCAGCCATGTTCTGCCCAAGCGAGAACAGCTTCTCAGCTGCAACGAGCCTCTCGGCCGGCGAAAACTCGGTCGATGCATTCAGATTGCGGTAGAACGAAATGGCTGTCGCTCTCTCCTGGCGCTGCAAAGCGACGTCCGCATCGAACAGTAGGCACGCCGCCTCCTTTCCGATAGCAGGATTATCGCTCCGGCATTGGCTAACCTTGCTCTTGATCACCCGGTTTTCAACGCTGAGAGGGTCAACTCCAGAGGTAGCTGAAAATGCAGCGACCGGAATGTTGCTGGCAATGCCGCTCGCTTCCAAAACTGGCTTGCGAGCGATTCTCGAGCCTACCACTACTGTGCGTTGGCCTTTCTCGCTCTCTTCCGCCTCCCCTGTTACGATGATGGGCTGCTCATTCGTGGCGGCCACTGGGTCCAGTTGCGGGTCGACAGTCTCTGACGGTTGCGATGCAACGACCAGAAGGCCTAGGAGCAAATGCACGCCCATTGATCTACTTCCCTTCGAGATCGCCAAAGCGTTTGCAAAGCACCTGAAGTAAACTTTGCAATACAGTGATCTATGGGATCAGTCTGACTTGGCCAAGCCTTATGTCGGATATGGGGTCGCTAGCGGAATGTCCGCATTTGGCCGAAACGATGCCGAAGCCGCCATCCCCTTAATCGTCGCCCCGGACTTGATCCGGGGTTTGGCTGTTCTTCCTCGCCGCCCGAAGCCGAGGTAGCCAAGCCCCGTGTCAAGCACGGGGCGACGAAGGAGGGAACGAGTCGCGCTGTTTTCCTACACGCCCGCAAGCCGCTACACTCCGCCCCGGCTCTTTCCCATCGTTCTGTCCGGCCCGCGCGGCCGTTGGATCACCGCGGCGCGCAACAAGGCCCCGCTCCCCTGTCCGTCCGCCTGTTGAATTCAGGTGTAAATATCTGTATTTATTTGTGAAATTGGAGACGCGCAAAGCGGACACGGTGTCCGCTTTGTAACGCTTAAGTGCCGCCAGGGGCATCTCTGGTGTCGACCCGATTCCATCCCCAACCCCGATACCTGTCCCGGGCATGACCCGGGGGCCGGTATCGAGTTCGGGGGTGGGCCCGGGTCAGATTACCCGAACGCGGGCCGATAATTGCTCTCGCCCCAATCCTGACGCTTGGTCCATTCGCCCAGCGGCTCGAGCTTGCCTTCCAGTTCCGGGAAGCGTTCGTAGACGTGGTCCATGTCGACCGCGAAGGGCCTGGTCGGGGCCTCGTTGTTGTATTCGTAGAACGCCTGGATGCCCTTGGCGAATTGGTCGCGCATTTCCGGGGCCATCGAATCTCCGGCGGCCTCGACCAGATAGCAGCCGAATTCCTCGGGGGTGCAGGGATCATACTTGATCTCCTTGCCCAGCGCTTCGGAAAGGCACTGCGTTACCTGCTTGCCGACCAGCCGCTCCGGCCCGCCGATGTTGAGCCACGCGCCTTCCATGTCGGGCCGCTCGAGGCTCGCCAGCATGAAGCGGGCGACGTCATCAAGGCTGATCCAGTTCGCCTGAAGGTTGGGGTTGTGCGGGTACACATAGCGCCCTTCGTTGACGATGAAGGGGCGCGCCCAGTTGGTCAGCAGGTTGTCCATGAACAGCACCGAGCCGAACACCGTCCCCGGCGCGCCCGAACGCCACAGGGCGTTGATGCCCTTGGTGTTCTCGCCATAGGTGAAGGGATCGCCGGGCTTGTCGGGAATCCAGCTCGAGGTGTTCCACACGACCCGCTTCACGCCGATATGCGCGGCGACCTTGCCCACCTCGCCGATCAGGTAGGCGCGATCGGCGCGGGCCTGGAGCGGGTGGGTGTAGAAGATGTAGTCCGAGCCTTCGAGCGCATCGTGGAAGGTCGCGGTGTCGTAGAGGTCCATCGGCCGCACCTCGACCCGCTCCACGCCTTCGACCGGCGCGCCTTCCAGCGCATCCGGGCGGCGCGAGATGGCGCGCACGTCATACCCTGCGGCAAGTGCCTGACGCACCTGCGCCAGACCTTGCCGGCCGCTTGCGCCGATCACTGTGATAAGTGCCATTCCTGTCTCTCCCGTCTTATGATTGCCGGGCAGACTAGGTAGCGCCCCGCCCGCACGCACCGCGCCAATTTGATAGCCAGCGCCTTTTGACCCCTAGCGAAAAGGCGGGGTTGCCGTAGCGGCGCAGCGCCCGGAATGTGCCGGGATGGAGAACCGCTTCTGGCGCATCGCGCGCCGACCCGAAGGCACCGATTTCGCCGCCGCGCTGGCGCTGGACGCGGCGCCGCTCGCCCCGCTGGGCGCAGGCGAAATCCGCATCCGCAATTCGCATCTCTCGATGGATGCCGGAACCCGGATGTGGCTGACCGACCGCGAGGACGGGTATCAGCCGCCGCTCCCGCTCGGCATCCCGATGTCGGGGTTGGTGCTGGGCGAGGTGATGGAAAGCCGCGCCGAGGGCTTCGCGCCCGGCGATCTGGTGCGCGCCTTCGGTCAGTGGGCCGATATCAGCACGGTGGATGCGGTGATGTCCGGCGCGATCCGGCTCGACCCCAGCGTTGCGGACCGCCGCGCGTGGTTCGGCCCGCTGGGGATGAACGGGTGGACGGCGCTTTGGGGCGTGGAACAGACCGGTGCGGCGAAGCTGGGCGAGCGGGTGCTGGTCTCTGCCGCCGCCGGGGCGACAGGGATACTCGCGGTGCAGATCGCCAAGCTGCTCGGCTGCGAGGCGTGGGGGATCGCGGGCGGTGCAGCGAAGTGCGCCTATCTGACGGAGGAGCTCGGGATTGCAGGCGCGGTGGATTACAAGGCGGGCGATGTGGGCGCGCAGCTCGATGCAGCGGGCGGTTTCGACATCTACTTCGACAATGTCGGCGGCGACCTGCTCGACCACGTGCTGACCCGCATGAACCACTATGGCCGCATCGCGGTGTGCGGATTGCTGGCCGATTACACCGGCGGCGGGCGCACGACTCCGCGCGAATTCGATCAGGTGCTGATGCGGCGGCTGCGGGTCGAGGGGTTCTTCTCGCCCGATTTCATGCACGAAGGCCCCGCCCTCACCCGCCGCCTGCGCGACTGGACCGAGACGGGCGCGCTCGTCATGCCCTATGATGTGACGCGGGGACTGGAAAACACCCTCACCGCCTATGCGAAGCTGTTCACCGGCGGCAATATCGGTAAGGTGATCGTGGAGCTGGACACATGACCGGAACGCTCGAAGACCGCGAAGCCATCCGCGACATCCTCGCCGCCTATGCCCATGCGATCGACCGGCGGCGCTGGGGGATGATGGAGCATCTGTTCCATGCGGACACAATCTTCCGCTTCGGCACCATCGAAGGGGATTGGCGCGGCTTCGTGGAACAGGCGCGCGCGGTGATCGACCCGTGCCTTGCGACCCAGCACCAGCTCGGCCAGACGATCTTCGGCTTCGAAAGCGATACCGTCTGCCACACCGAAACCTACATGACCGCGATGCACACCATCCCGCCGGGCTATCCACTGGCGGCGGTGTTTCCCGACAAGGGCGTGATCTATTCCGCGATCGTGGCGGGGCGCTATGTCGACCGGTTCGAAAAGCGCGGCGGCGCATGGCGCATCGCCCAGCGCACCGGCCTGTATGACTGGCGCGAATTCCGGGTGGCAGAGGGCGTCGACCTCTCCGACACCCCCGAAGGCGCGGCGGGATACCATGACGAGCGCGATCCCTCGACCGCGGCGGTGAGGCGGTGGCTGGGTTAGTGGCACCTTCCCATTCGTCGTCACCCTGAACTCGTTTCAGCATGACGACGGTAGAGTCACGTCACCGCCTAATCGCAAACACCCCGCTCATCGTCGCGATCTGTTCATCGCCGCGCCAGACCCCGCCCGAGGTATAGGCCGTGCGCCCGCCCAGCCGATCGATCCGCACCCGCGCTTCCAGCCAGTCCCCCAGCTTTGCGCCGCTGAGATAGTTCACGGTCAGCGTCACGGTTGACGGCGTCAGCCTCGGCCGCTCGGCATCATAGACCGCGTGGCTCAAGGCGACATCGGCGAAGGTCGAGATCACCCCGCCATGCGCGGCGTCCTGATAGTTGATATGGTGCGGACAGATCAGCAGACCGACCACCCTCACGCCCTCCTCAGCAGGCCCGAGATAGTAAGGCCCGCCATGGTCGAGAAAGCCGGGCGTGAAACCGGCCGGTGCAAAGCCCGAAGGAATATCCATCTCCTCACCCTAACGCCGCCCGCGCCGCGCGCCGCTATGAATTGTGCCAATGACAGGCGCAGCGCCAGAGCCTATCCTTGGCCGCATGGGAGAGAACACAGCATTGGCAGCGGAGTCCTTTTGCGACGTCGTGCGCGATCACGCGCGCGTACAGGGGGACGTTATCGCCTTCACCTACGCGGGCGAGGAGATCAGCTTCGCCGAACTCGATGACGGCGCCAACCGCGCCGCGAACGGGCTGACGGCACTGGGCGTCAAGCCGGGTGAACGCGTGGCCTTCCTCGGCAAGAACCACCCGCTCTATTTCGAAGCCTTCCTCGGCGCGGCGCGCATCGGGGCGGTGATGACGCCGGTCAACTGGCGCCTCGCCGCGCCGGAAGTCGCCTATATCCTCGACAATTGTCAGGCCCGCGTGGTGTTCATCGGCGAAGGCTTTGCCGAGGTGCTGAGCGGCATCCGCGCGGACTGCCCGCGGCTGGAGCAGGTGATCGGCATCGATGCGCCGGACTTCGCAGGCACCGACTATCGCACCTGGCGCGACGGCTTCCCTGCCACGCCGCCCGCTCACCGCGTGCGGGCCGAGGACGATGCGCTCCAGCTCTACACCTCCGGCACCACCGGCAAGCCCAAGGGCGCGGTGATGACCCATGGTTCGATCCTCTCCAGCCGCGATGCGACGGCCGGTGGCGATGAGATGCGCAGCTGGCAGGAGCCGATCCCGGGCGATGTCACGCTGCTCGCCATGCCGTGTTTCCACATCAGCGGCACCGGCACGGGCATCGGCACGATGGTCGCGGGGACCAATTCGATTGTCCTGCCGGAATATGACCCGACCAAGGCGCTGGACCTGATCGCCAATTTCAACATCTCGAAGATCTTCCTCGTCCCCGCCGCGATCCAGATCCTGCTCAACCACCCGCGCGTGGCCGAGACCGATTTCAGCCGCCTCAAATACATCACCTATGGCGCCTCGCCGATCCCGCTCGAACTGATGCGCGAGGCGATGCGGGTGATCGGCTGCGGCTTTGTGCAGATGTACGGGATGACCGAGACCAGCGGCACGATCGTCGCGCTCGATCCCGAGGATCACGTGCCCGAAGGCTCGCCCCGGATGCGCAGCGTGGGCAAGCCGCTGGCGGGGGTCGAGCTCAAGATCATCGACGAGGCAGGCAACCCGGTTCCGGTGGGCACCGTGGGCGAGATCGCGACGCGTTCGTCCAAGAACATGCGCGGCTACTGGAACAACCCTGAGGCGACCGCCGCCACCATCGACGCCGAGGGCTGGCTGCGCACCGGGGACGCGGGCTATCTCGACGAGGACGGCTATCTCTACATCCACGACCGGGTGAAGGACATGATCATCTCGGGCGGCGAGAACGTCTACCCGGCCGAGGTCGAGAACGCGCTCTATTCGCACCCCAAGGTGGCGGACGTGGCCGTGATCGGCGTGCCGGACGCCAAGTGGGGCGAGGCGGTGAAGGCCTGCGTGGTGGTGAAGCCGGGCGAGACCCTGACCGAAGCGGAGCTGATCGCTCATGCCCGCACGCTGATCGCGGGCTACAAGTGCCCCAAGTCGGTCGATTTCATCCCCGCCCTGCCGCGGAACCCCTCGGGCAAGATCCTGCGGCGCGAGCTGCGCGCGCCCTATTGGGTGGGCAAGGACCGGGCGGTCAACTGAGGTGCTGGCGGTCCGGCAGCTGGCTTACAAGATCAATGACCTTGAGGCCGCCGCCGAGGCGCATCACCGGCAGTTCGGATCGGGGCCGTTCTTCGTGCTGCGCCATGTTGTGCTCGCGTCATCGCAGCATCGCGGGGTGGAACGCCCCTTCGACCATTCCAGCGCCTATGGCCAATGGGGCGACATGATGGTCGAGCTGGTGGTGCAGCACAATCCCGATCCGTCCGCGCTGCACGACATGTTCCCGCACGGCTCGCGGGCCGAGGGGCTGCACCACGCCGCGCTGTTCGTCGATGATCTCGCTGCGGCGATTGCGCGGTTTGAGAGCGAGGGCGCGCCGCTCGCGCAGCTTTCAGTGACGGCGGGCGGCACGGCCTTCGCCTTCGTCGATACGCGGGCGAGCCTCGGGCATATGCTGGAACTCTACGAGCCGACCGAGCAGCTGACGGGCTTCTACGACTTCGTCGCCGCCGCCGCGCAAGGGTGGGACGGGCGCGATCTGCTGCGGGAGCTGGGTTAGTTTCAATCTCCGTCCCGGGATTGACCCGGGACCCAGCTATCTTCCGACGGGCAACAAAGCGGGGCCCCGGGTCAAGCCCGGGGCGGGGAGGATGAAATCAAACCCCCGCCAACTCCACCAACCCCACCTGCTCCGCCCGGCACTCGGCATCCGCCAGCGCCGCCAGCACCGAGAAGGCGACGAAGCCCGGCTCGCCCAGATGCGTGACCAGCGCCGCCGCTTCGGCATCGGTGATCGCGGTGTGCTCGAAGGGCATCCGCCGCGCATAGGCGACACAAAGGCGGGTGCCTTCGTCGAGGCCGGCCTCATCGGGCGCTTGCCCCATCCCGTGCACCGCCGCCACCGCCTGCCGCACGAGCGCCACCAGCGCGGGATCGAGCGCCGCTTCGGTTTTCCCCCGGAAGTCGGCGTAGTGACTGGCGAGCACTGGATCGGCGGCCAGCGCGGCGCAGACGGCGCTCATGCGGCCTGCTCCAGTACGGCAGGCGTGGGCAGCACAGTGCGGTCCATTACCTCCGGCTCCAGCCCCATCGTGATCAGCGCCTTGGCGAGCGCGAGGAACAGCGTCACGCCCAGCCCCAATTCGGCGATCTGCGCCGGGGTCAGGTGACGCTGCAAGGCCGCGCGCGCATCGCCGTTAAGCAGCTCGGGATCGTGGATCAGCGCATCGGTGAACTTGAGCACCGCCTTCTCGGTATCGGTCAGCTTGGCGCTGGTCTCGTAACCGTCGGTGATGTCGTCCACCACCTCCTCGCCAAGGCCTTGCGCTACCGCCTTGTCGAAGCGGACATTGCGGCAGAAGCCACATTCGGTGACGCGCGCATTGCGCATCCGCGCGACCTCCTTGATCCGCGCCGCCAGGACGTCCGAACCCCAGAACCGGCCATAGAGCGCAAAGAAGCTTGCCGCGATGGCGGGCTGGTGCGCGAGCACGGAGCCGAAGTGCGCCGGTTCGCCAGCAATGGCCGAGGATACGCGGGGGATGGTCGACATGAATCTCTCTCCTTGGCGGCCAGACTAGCCCGTGCCTGCCGTTACGGCACCCTCGCCATTTTCGCAGGGGGGAAGGCCGCCGCGTGCATGGCAAGACAAGCAGAAAACCAACCAAGGGAGACACATCATGCCCGGCCAAGCTCAGCGCGTGATCGAGGAATTCTGGCGCATCCAGGACGCAGGCGACTACACCAAGCTAGCGCCGCTGTTCGCCGAGGACGCCTTCCTCGAAGACCCGATCTGGGGTCAGTATCGCGGGCGCGACGCAATCCTCGGATTCATGACCACGATGGTCAAGGAAATGGGTGAGCGGAAGGTCCACTTCACCGTCGATGAAATCTGCGGTGACGATCACGCCGTCTGGGCGCGCTGGACCATGCACATGGAGGGGCATCCCCCGCGCGGCGGCGTGGGCATCTACAAGGTCGAGGGCGGCCTGCTCACCTATTACCGCGACTACATGGACCCGGCGGAGTAGCCTCTTCCCTCGTCATTGCAAGGAGCCGCAGGCGACGAAGCAATCCATGGCCTGAGCTTGCGGCATGCTGTCGGTCCATGGATTACCGCGGCCTTCGGCCTCACAATGACGAGGCTTGGAGGGAAGACTACATCCGCCGGTAATCCGGGTGGCCGCTCTCGCGCAGGTCCAGCATCGGCAGCGGGAATTCGGCGTTGGGGCTGGCGTCGGGCTGGTCGGGCATCGCCATGGTCCAGTCCATGATGTAACGGCGGCTCGAAATCCGCCATTCCCCGTCCCGCTTCTCATATTGGTCGAGATAGCGCCCGCCATACATGTTGCCACGGTAGGGCTCGGCCTCATCCTCGCGCCGGAAGCCCAAGGCGATGCCGTAGGCTTCGCCCTCCGCCGTGGTAGCGCTGGTGAGTTTCACCGCCAGCGACGACAGCAGGTGCCAGCGTCGCCCGGTCGAACGTTCCACCGCCATCACCACCGGCACGAAATCCGCCGCGGTGCCTTTGAAGAACCCGTAATCAATTGCCGCATCGGGCCAGTAGCAATCCGCCTGCCCCGCATCATCGACCCAATCCAGGGTGCGCGAATAGCGCGCGATGAGATCATTGATGGCCTGCCGGTCGAGCAGTTCCTGCACCTTGGCTTCGAGACTCATGCGCGGGCTCCCCACCAGGCCGGGATCGACAGCGGGAAACGCTCCTGCGCCACTTTCATGTTTTCGGAGGCATCATCGGGCAGCGCCGGATCGGCGGTGTGCGGCAGGCCCCCGCCTGCGCCCTCCACGGGATCGATGTATTCGAGTTTGATCCCCGCCAGCACGTCGGCGAAGTCATGGCCTTCGTGGTGATCGGACATCTGGTGGTGATAGAACGCCCACTTGTCCTTGAAGGAGAGCAGGCAATAGTAGGAGAGCGGCTCCTGCCCCTTCCAGTATTCGTAGCGGATGACGCCTTCCTCGGTGCCAAAAGTGTGGTGGACCATGTCGCGCATGATCGCCTCCCACTTTTCCTCCTTGCCGGGCTGGATCTGGATATGGGCGAGCAGACTGGCCATCAGGGTGTCTCCGTGGGTGTGAGGTTCAAGAGCAGCCGGTAGATCCCGAGCATGATCCCGCCCTGATGGCGGAAATCATTGCCCGGCGCGTAGGCGAGGTCGGCGAAGGCGTCGGCAAGGCGATCCCACGCGATCATCTGTTCCAATCGCGAGATGTTCGAGCCCGGACAGGAGCGCGGCCCCTGGCTGAAGGCGAGGTGGCGGGTCGCTGCCTTGCGGTCGAGCTTCAACTCGAGCGGATCCTCGAACTCGTCGGCATCGATATTGGCGGCGGCCCAGCGCAGGTGGAGCATCGATCCGGCGGGGACGTGGACGCCCTGAAACACCTCGTCACGCGAGCAGATGCGGGTCGAGAGGCCTTGGGTGGGCGAGCGTAGCCGCATCCCTTCCTCGATAAAGGTGCGGATCGCCGTGCGGTCGCCGCGTAGTTGTGCGAACATCCCCGGCCGGTCGCACAGCAGTTGGGCCTGTTCGGCGATGGCATATTGGGTGGTTTCCAGCCCCCCGATCACCATCGCATAGACCACGCCATTGATCTCATCATCAGTGAGCTTGCGGCCCAGCGCGGCGTATTCGACCTGCGTGAGGAAGCTGACCATGTCGTCCTGCGGGCGGGCGCGCTTCTCCCGCGTCTGCTCCGCCACATATTCCTTCATCCCCGCCAGCAGCCGGAATTTCTCGGCCGATTGTTCGGGGGTGAGGATGTTCTTGTGGGTCGTCCCGATCACATAGGACATGACCTGCGCATTGCCCCATTGTTCGAGCCGCGGAATGTCCTCCTGCGGAAAGCCCAATACGCTCGCCATCACCCGTTGCGGCAAGGGGCGCGCGAAATCGGCGACGAAATCCACCGCCTCCCCGCGCTTCGCCTTGTCCAGCATCCCGGCGATCAGATCATCGACATGGCCGGTGATCATCGCCGCATGGCGCGTGCAGCCGGGGCCGACCCAGGGATCGGTCAGCTCCTTGCGGTGCGCGCGCCACATGTCAGGATCGGGGCGCAGTGAGACAATCGAGGCGACCATCGCGTCGATATCGGGGATGTGGGTGGGCATCTCGCCTGATTGCTGGATATGCGCGACCAGCAGCGAGAGCGTGGGCGGGAAGCGGTCCCAGTCCATCACCACGCGGCGCACGTCCTCGTATTTGGTGAGGACGAAGGCATCGGTGCCCGGCGTCAAGCCCTCGCCGGGCAGGCGCTGCACCGGGGCCTCCTCGTGGAGGATCGCATAGGCCTGATACCAATGCTCCTGCGCGCCCGGAGCGAACAGATCGACGTCGGAAAGTCTCTGCGGCGCGCCTTCGAAACCAGATTGCACAGCCGCCTCTCCCATCCCGGGGCGCTTCGCTTAGCGAATCCGCCAATTGCTCCTGCCCACCTTGTCCCGCAGCCTCTCCCTTACGGAAACGGGCTATTTTGTGAGGCCCGCCAATGGGAGAGACCGCTGTGAGCCGAATTGCCAAACTGGCGCCGGAGCAATGGGACGAACGGCTGGTCGCAGCGATCCAGCCCGACAGTCTGACCGATCTCGAACAGGGTCTGACCCGCTATTTCGCGCATTGCCCGGAACAGGCGCTGGGGCTGATGGGCTTTGGCGGCGCGCTGAAACGCAATCGCACGCTGCCCGAACGGCTGGTGGAGCTGGTCCGGCTGCGGGTCGCCTTCTTCAACCAGTGCCGTTCGTGCATGGCGATCCGCTATTCGGACGCCGTGGCCGACGGCGTAACCGAGGGGCTGGTGTGCTCATTGGAACGCCCGCAGGAGGCCGAAAATCTCACCGCCGCCGAAAAGGCCGCGATCCGGTACGGCGAGCTGATGGCGACCGATCACCTGGCGATCGACGACGCGATCCATGCCGATCTGCGCGCGCATTTCAGCGAGGCGCAGATTGTCGAACTCGGCATGACGGTGGCGTTCTTTGTCGGCTTCGGCCGGTTGGCCGCGACCTATCACATGGTGGAGGAACTGCCCGAGGCCTTCCAGACCGCCGACAAAATCGCGCCTTGGGGTGCTGAGAAGATCCAGGTGCGCTGATGAATTCGCAGCCCCAGATCAACCTGTTCGACCCGGCGCTCCAGCAGTGCCCTTACGAGGCCTATAAGCGCTTGCGCGACGAAGCCCCGGTTTACAACATCCCCGGCACGCAGATCTATGTGGTCAGCCGGTATGACCATGTGCGCGAGGTGCTGATGGACCCCGCGCGCTTCCCCTCGACCGCGGCCAACGAATTGATGCGCGCGAATCCCACCGACATGGAGCGCGGGCGCAAGGTCGCCGAGCGGTTCCGGGAGAAAGGCTGGCTCCCCGCGCCCACTCTCGCCGGGCGTGATGACCCGAACCACAAGCAGATGCGCGCAATGTTCAACGAGGCGTTCAAGCCGTCGCGGATCAAGGACATCGACCCGCGCGTCGAAACGCTCGCCTATGAACTCATCGACGAATTCCTCCCGGACGGGAAATGCGATTGGGTGCGCCAGTTCTGCGTGCCCCTGCCGCTGTTCATCATCGGCGAGCAGATGGGCGCCAAGCGGGAAGACATGTGGAAGATCAAGGGCTGGACCGACGCCTTCTTCCACCGCATCTCGCTGATGCTGCCCGAGGACAAGCACCTCGAAATGGTCGACCGCGAGATCGAGGCGCAGCATTACTTCCAGCCGATCTTCGAACGTCTGCGCGAACACCCGGATGGCTCGCTGATCTCGGTGCTGGTCAACACCGTGATCGAGGGCTGGGGCCGCCCGCTCAATGACAACGAACTCCACGCCGAAATGATGGCCGACACCTTCGTCGGCGGATCGGAAACCACCACCAACGCGCTCGCAGCGGGGATGAAGCTGCTGATCGAGAACAAGGACGTGTGGGTGAAGCTCAAGGCCGATCCCGACAAATATATGCGCAATTTCGTCGAGGAGGTGCTCCGGCTCGAAAGCCCGGTGCAAAGCCTGATGCGCTTTACCCATACGGACGTGGAACTGGACGGGGTGACGATCCCCGCAGGCTCCGTCGTCAATGTCCGCTACGGCGCGGCCAACCGCGACGAACGTGTCTTCGAATGCCCCGAGAAGCTCGACCTCGACCGGCCCAAGGCCGGCGCGCACATGGCCTTCGGCTCGGGCACGCATCACTGCCTCGGCGCCCCGCTCGCTCGGCGCGAATTGACCTGGGGGTTCCAGGCCGTGGTCGACCGGTTCGAGGACATGCACTTTGCCGAAGGGCTGAACGACTTCAGCTACCACCCGCACTTCCTGCTGCGCTCCCTCAAGCAGCTCCACATCACTTTTGAAGCGAAGGCACGCTGATATGGCTACTCTACTCCGCCCCGACACCGCCCCCCAGCGGATCGACACCACCCCGCAGCCAATGCCCGCGCTCTCGTCCAAGCCGATCGAAGGCAGCCGCTACTGGAGCCACGA
>NZ_JBKFDH010000004.1:0-130303 GCF_046452395.1 Erythrobacter sp. W302b
GTGTCGATGCCTTGGGTCACGCCGCTTACGAAGGCGATCCCATCCACGGGCTGGTCGACAAGGACGCTTATGACAGCAGCCGCATCGTCAACGGGTTCGATGAAATCGGCGCTGTACGCATCGAAGCCAATGCGCCCGCAACCAAGGAGGTCGTGCTGTGAGCCTCGTAACGAACCCAGAGGTCGCCGCGCATGAGTTCGCGCTGATGCTTGCCCTGAGCACCGCTCACATGTCGCCGGGCACTGCGGCTGACTGGATGCCCCGATGCCCCTGGGCCTGCTTCGCCAAGGGCGAATGGGGCTGGTTCATGTATGTCTGTGACGATGTCGGCGTCACCGAGGCCGCAGACGTTCCCCTCGAAATCCGCTCCGCTCTCCATGTCGCCCGCAAACTGCGTTGCCAATGGATCATGTGGGACTGCGACGCGCCGATCGTCGCCGATTTGCCCGAATACGACTGGGGCGCAGCAACCGGGGAAATGTCGTGATCGCTGCACCGCGCTGCGCCACGGCAGCAACCCGCGCCCGCGACCTCCTCGACCTTCCGCAAGCACCAGTGGTGCTCGCTTACGGCATCGGGGTCGATTCCACAGCAATGCTCATCGAGCTTGTCGCGCGAGGCGAAACGCCTGATCTCGTCCTGACAGCCGATACCGGTTCCGAGAAGCCCGCGACCTATGCCTATCTCGACATCATCCGGCGATGGATGGAAGGGCACGGTATCGAATTCCAGATCTGCCGGTATCAGCCCCAGCGCTTCAAGCACTGGCCACCATACGCGACGCTGATCGAGAACGTCCTCACGAATGCGACACTTCCGTCGATCTCGCTCGGCCGCCACTCATGCAGCCTGAAATGGAAGATCGCGCCCCAGGACAAATTCATCGCGGCATGGCGACCAGCCATAGACGCATGGGGCCGCGGCCAGAAGGTCGTCCGGCTTATCGGCTACGACGCTTCGCCGGCCGACACCCGCAGGCATGCGCACGCTCTGACGATCCCCAGCGAGCGGTTTGAATGCCGCTACCCTCTACGGGAATGGGGCTGGACCCGCGATGACTGCATCGCCCGGATCGAGGCCGAAGGCCTTCCGGTCCCGCCGAAGTCGGCATGCTTCCTGTGCTGTGGCTCGAAGCGCGAAGAAATCCGCGATCTTCCGGCATGGTGCTTCCGGATCATCGTGCTGGTGGAGGCCCGCGCCGCACCGAGGCTCCGAACGGTCGAGGGCCTCTGGCGATCTTCAACGCGCACCAGGCCCGGCCGAATGACCGACTTCATCCGCGCCGAGCGCCTACTTCCCGATGCGGAAATTGACCGGATCGAGGCCGACGCGCCCACGTCCCTGAAACTGTTCCAGGAAGCCGCAGCTGAAATTCCGCTCCCCGAACGGCCGCACCTTGCCGACTGGATCGAAAGCTTCCAGCAACAAATGGAGATAACGCCATGCTGACCGAACCAATCGGACGAGCCGAGCAGATCGCCAAACTCAATGATCGGGCACGCTCCGGTTTCGACCCCAGCGCTCGCATCATGTTTACACGCGGCTGCCTCGACGCGTTCTGCAATGGCGACACCCCGAGCGGGCTTGTCGCGCAGGCCGAGCTCATCAAAACCATGCGGCGCCACCGGTTCGAGGAGGATACCTACGGCGAACGCGACTTCGGCGCGTTCACTTTCAGGGGAGAGCGCGTCTTCTTCAAGATCGACTATTATGACCTGAACCTCGAGTACGGGTCCGAAGATCCGGCCGATGCGTCGATCACCGCGCGCGTGGTGACGATCATGCTCGCTACGGAGTACTGACAATGTCCAACATAAGACCCGCCCGAGCCGACCAGATGCAGGCAGCCAAAAACGCCGTGACCGCACTTCGCGAGGGACGAAACTTCGCACGAAAAGCAGACTCTCCGAAAACCCTCGCGGCAATCCAAACGGCCATCAAGAGTGCCGAAGGAGCGGTTCGACACGCAAAGCGGCGACACGCGCGTACAAACGGGAATGCCTGATTAACTCAACTCCTCCACCACGGCCCCTGTCAGCACTTAGTCCATAACACATAGGTGATACTCAATGAGCAGACGCGAAGTCCCCATCAACAAAAGGAGCCCCCACATCTCACGAGTGGTCGTCGGCTATGACCGCCCCCTCGGAACCTTCTTTGCGCAGGCCATCGCCATCGATGCGGACGGCGAAGAAGACTGCGTGATCTGGCAGGGCACATATCCAGGCGAACTGCCGACCCCGCGCAGCGCGATCGCGCTGATCGAGGACTACTGCGATGTGCCCGAAGACCTTGCAAGGCAACTGGAGACCGATCGCCTTGCCACCCTCGCGCAGGCTGATGGCCCGAACCAGCAAGCCGCAAAGCGCGCCTTCATCATCGGCGAGGCCGAACCACCCCGGCCAAAGCCGGGCAGTTAAAGGGGAGGGGGAGGGGGCTTTCGATCCAACATAGGATCGAAGGAGAACTCCCATGCCCATTATCATCGATATCGGCGTTGCGCCGGCGAACGAAGACTGTGCGCAGCTCGGCATCACCCCCGACTTTGGCGCAGCAAACCGCCTCGAGGTGCTTGCCTACCGCGCGGCGATCATCGCCGTTCATGGCGCGCCGCCCAATGGCTGCCGTCTGGAGCCCAAAAGCAGCCACCACGATTTCGGCAGCTATTGCTCGCTGACGCTGATCGTTTCGGACGAGGCCTCTGTCAGCGCCGCACATGCCTACATAGCAGCCGTCGAAAGCGGTCTTGGCAACTGGACCGAGGCCGCGATGGCGCCTCCCATCACCTACCGCGAGGGGATCGCGCGCTGGCACAAGCGTACCGCATCTGACGTCGTGTTCGGCGTGCTGATGAGCACGCGGCCCGATGATGACGGCCACTTCCGCATTCCGGCTTTCGCAACGATCCACGCCAACCTCTCTGCGTCCTACGAAGCCGAGGCCGCCCGCTTTGCCGCTCTTCAGGGGGAACTCGCATGACGACGCTGGTGGAATCCAACCGCGCAACGATCGGTCGCAAAGAAGCCCCCAAGCTGATGCTCGCTGCGATCTGCGCCTGCGCGAAGCTGCACGGAATCGCGACGATCACCATCAGCTACGACGGGAGCGGCGACGAAGGCGCCATCGACGGAGTGACTCTGACCGGCACTGCAGGTGAGGAGGGCCAACAGGCACCCGAAATCGCCATGCCAAATGTGCCATGTTCTACATGGACGGTGCCATACCGCGGCGACGCTGTCGCGATTGAATCGACCTTCGAAAGCGCGCTCGATGATCTCGGCTATGAACTGATCGCGCAGAACCACGCCGGGTGGGAAAACGGCGAGGGTGCGTTTGGAGAGGTGATCATCGATGTCGAGGCCGGCCGCGCCACACACGACCACAACACGCGATATGTCTCCTACGACAGCACTGCCTATGAATGGGAGTGCTGAGCCATGTCCCACTGCTACTATCACGCGCTCTCATCGGTGAAGCGCTGGGGCGGGTGCGTCGACGACTACCGGCCGCTTCACGACTGGTTCGACCAGTCCAAGGCGATCATCGCTGACCCGCGTCACCGTGCACTGCGGCACCATGCCGAAGGCATATTCATGCTCGAAGCGCTGTTCGGCCAGACCATAACCAACAGGGACAGGCGCGTCGTTCCGGTTCGCCTCATCGGCGAACAACATGTGCTGGAGGATCTCGGCCATATCCCGTCGTTCGCTGACTGGGCCCGCGCCATCCGTCCCGAAGCGTGGATGCTGCGCGCCAATCCGAAGGGCTCGCCGGGGCTTGATCCGTCAGTCGCTGCCCCGAGAGGAAGGGAGCTCCATCATGTTGACTGACAGCGAGCGTTTCGCCTTCGTGCCCTACCGGATCCATGTCTTCGAAACGAGCGGCAATGCCTATGACGCCGTTCAAACCGATGATCGCATCGCGACCGGCGATCTGCTTCTGATAATGGACGAGGCCGTAGTCGGCGTCGCCATGACCTGGCCTTTCGCGGTCACCGCCGAGCCCGGCCATTTGCATCAGGTCGCCCCAAAGGCCGGGGACACCTTCGACCAGCTTGCGACCTCGCTCGGCGTCGAACCAGCTTCGATGTCCCGAGCCGTCACTCTCGCCCGCCAGCTCGGCTTTGCGATCGAGCCCGCGCTGCAATCGCTCATGGCAGCCTAATCAGCCAATCCAAGGACAACTCCAATGGCCAACAATTACATTCATGCCGCATTCGCGGTGACCATCACATCGTCCGAAGCCGAGCTGATCGCAGCAGCAGAAACCGCCATCGATGCCATCGAGGAGGATCTTCAAGGTGAAGACCGGCGCGAGGCATACAACGCGCTTGGGCCGGCATTTGCCGATGCCTTTCCGCCGATCAGCGACGACCCGTTCTCCGGGTTCATGCCGATCTTCCCGGACAAAGACTTCCCGTGCCTTGATGCCACCATTACCATCGACGACGGCCAAGATCACACCACCAGGGTTGTGACGTTCTCGGGCGACCAGTTCGGCATCGAACAGGTGGCGAACCTGCTCTTCGCCTGTGCCAAATCGGCGCTGCCGATCGGATTCGAATACGCTTACACCTGCGACAAGCTTCGAAATGACGAATTCGGCGGCGGCGCGGTCATCATCAAGACTGACGGGATCGCCTATCCCAGCACCCACGCCATCGTCAGCAATGCGCTCTCAGCTCAACCCCATGCCGAAACCGCCCGCCTTGTGCTGACGACCCGCGATGCGGAGCATGGCCTGCTGTTTTGGAACAACGAAGCCGGATTCGGCAATTTCGCTTCCGCAACGCTGTTCACGGAAGCCGAGGCCGCCGGTTTCGACGTCCCTATCGCGCTTGATGAACCCGAATGGCTCGCTTGCCCGGCAGGCATGCCATGAGTTCTCGAAACGCATACCGCGTCCGCTCTTCACTCGTCCAACCGCCAATCGCGTTGCCGCCCGCAATCGAGGCCGCCATCCGCGCAGGTGCCTGGATTGTGTTCAACCTCTCCGGCGGCAAGGATTCGTCAGCCGCACTCTTTGCCGCGATGCCCGTGCTCGATGCACTCGGCCACCCGCGTGAACGGCGCATTGCCATCCATGCCGACCTCGGCAGGGCCGAATGGGACAGCACCGCCGAAACCGTCGCAACCATCGCTGCAAGAGCCGACATCGCGCTCACTATCCGGCAACGCCAGAGCGGTGACCTGTTCGACCGTTGGCACCAGCGTTACGAGTCCGGCAAGGCGCGCTACGAAGAGCTCTCGACCTACAATCTGATCGGACCCTGGTCGTCGGCATCTTTGCGGTTCTGCACCTCGGAGCAAAAAGCCCAGGTCATCGGTCCTTACCTCGCCCGCCAGCTGGCAGGCGAGACCATAATTCAGGTCATCGGAATCCGCCGTGACGAGAGTAGCGCCCGGGCCATTGCACCGGACTGGAAGCGCGACAGCCGCTTCGCAGCCGAAGGCAATCGCGCCGGCACTCGAATGCTGATCTGGCATCCGGTCATCGACTGGGCAACCGCCGATGTCTTCGCCTTCCACAAAACGCACGGCATCCCGCTGCATGAAGCCTACACCCGCTACCGGTCGAGCCGCCTCTCGTGCCGCTACTGCGTCCTGCAGTCGCTCGCCGACCAGCAGGCGGCATCATCAGCGCCTTCAAACCATCAGGCCTTCGTCCATCTCGTTGCGCTGGAAGCACGCTCGACGTTCTCGTTTCAACCCGGGCGCTGGCTCGCCGATAGTGCGCCCCACCTCCTGACCGGTACCCTCGCTGCCGACATCGAACGCGCAAAGCATGCCGCATGCGAGCGGCGCCAGCTGGAAAGCACAATGCCGCCTGACCTCCGCTTTCAGCGGGGATGGCCGCCACGTCTTCCTACACCGGACGAGGCCACCCGCATTGCCGCAGCCAGGGCACCCATTCTGCAACGTCACCGCCTCGAAAACCGGTTCCCGACAGGACAGACGGTGATTGCCCGCTTCGCGGACCTCATCGCACTGAAACGCGAGAACGAACGCCCAGACCATTCGCGCGAGGAAAGCCCCTCATGACACGCTCACATGAATACCAGCGAATGATCGCCGCGCGCGACACTACAGAAAAGCGTCTCAAGGAGCTGGAACGGCGGCTCCGCGAGGCCGCCAGCAGCGCCATCAGCTCCTCGGCAGCGCACCGCGGCGACAGCGCATGGCGCAAAAGCGATGAAGCCGCCTAGCAAGCGTCCCTGGCAGAGCGGCGCTACCGCAGCCGCAACGAAATCGGAGCACTTACGGCAAAGCTCGAGCGGCAACAGAGAGCCATTCGCGCATGGCTGTCTCGTTCCACCAACCACAGCCCCGCAGGCAGCTGAGCAGCATTCGCGTGCCAGCGCTGTGCTTGTCCGCGTCCCCATACGGGACATGTCCCTCTGCGGCACAACAAGATCTTGCACTGCAATCGTTTTTAGATTCAAACCCTCTAATATGAAGGGGCGCATCATGGAGATCGTGTACCACTTTGACACGACAAGCGAGGCCCTGCGCGCTTGCGAAAACGGCGAGCTCGTCACCGGATCGGTAGTCGTCGTCGCCACCGATTGCATCATCGGCCTTGCAAGCAATCCGCCCCGCGCGATCACAGCGCGCACCGGTCCTTTCAAGCCCTTCTTCGGAAACTCGCGCAGCGCCATCCTGACCGAAAGCCAGCATGGAGCCGAGCAGATCCGCGCCGGCGTCGACGAAGCCTACCGCCAGGGTTTCCCGGTGCCAGAGGCCCTCGCGGATTTCGCGACGCTCCGCTCCGAAATGTCGGCTTGCGCCCGCGAATACCGCCTGACCAGCGACGAGGTTCTCGCGCTGGTCGAAGCCTGCGAAGCACGCTCCACAGAATTCTGGAACACGCTCGGCCAGGCCGGGGCCGATTCCATCGCGGCCCGTATCCTTCAGGCCAGCATCGACAATCTCTCGGCCGCACGCCGCAAGCTGCTCGATCGGCCCCTTTAACGCTCTCAGCATCGGCCGCGCTAGACGCGATGATGGGCCATCCCGAAGCGCTGAAAGACAGTGAGCTCCCAAGGCAGCCATATAAACAGCACGAATGTGACAAGGAACACGACGGCAGCCTCAGGTGTCAAAACCAGCAGCAAGCCTGCAACAGCAGGCACCCAAAGCATCAGGAGCGGAAACCGAAGATCGATCATCTCAGTGATCTTTTTGACCACGCTAACGGCCCAACGAGGCGATAAGCGATCGTCAGAGACGCCATCGAATGAATGGTCTGACCGAACCACGCGACGATCAGAACCTGCAAGCCCCTCGATAACAGGCAAGCGCCCAGATTCCCTTTCCTGACTGCGCGCCAACTCTTCCGCATTGCGCCGACACTGCGCCACCATAGCCTGCTCGATTTCGCCAGCCCTGCGTTCCCGGTCCGCCCGTTCCTGCGCCGCGCGTGCATCCTGCCATGCCGCATACCTCTCACGCGCGGCCCTGGCTTGCGCCTCATCGACTGCGCGCTGCTTGTTCAGTTCGGCCCGTTCCTCGGGCGTGACACGACCACTTGCGTGAAGGTACCAGAAAATCTTGCGCTGCGCCTTCCTGACCATCTGATCCGCGCCATTGCGTGTAAGGCCGAAGACTTCGCCGATCTAGGCGAAGGTCATGGGGCCGTCGCCACCGGCGCCGCATAATCCATATCGCAGGCGGATCGCACGCTCCAGACGTGGGGGCAGTGACAAAAGTGCAGCGTTGAGCCGCTCGCGATCAGCGAAGCTCTCATCCATTTCGACGGTGGCATCTTCGAGTTCTGAAAGCGCCTCGATCCCATGTACCAGGCGCTCCAGTACGTAATGGTCCTCATCCATCACCAATCGTCGCCGTCCCATCCGATCAGCAATCTTGAACCGGCGCAGATGACGCTCGATGGCGACGACCGACCCATGACAACCGCAGGCATACTGAGCGCTGTGACATGAGCATCAGCCAGTGCTCACATCATAGTTGATCTTGCAATATTCCTCACCGTCAGGGTGTTCGTACCAATCGAACCAAAAATTGTCTGACGCGAGCGCCTGCTTTCGATCTTCGAGCTGCTCGATCTGCCGAAGCGTAACTTCCTCGTCACGCTTTCGTCCCAACCAGGGGCCTAGCGACAGGACGACCCAGGGTCCAGCGATACAGAGCGCCATCAACAGCGCCGTCGGTATCGCCAACCCCAGCATTGACCCGTAATGCGCGCCGACCGGATTGCTCGAAAAGTACACAAAGCTGCCAACACCGCCAATCGCCAGCAACCCGGCGAGGAGCGGAGGGATCAGAAACCCCGGGGTCCACGCCCGGCGCGCACGCACCTCGACAAGAGCCTGCTGCAACCGCAGCGCTTCGCTCTCGTGGCGAAGCTCTTCCCAATGGATGGCGTTTTCCTCGGCTTCCTCCTGAGTTGCCAGAGCTTCTCCCTCTTCCTCGATCGCAGCCTGAATCGCGACACGACGTTCGCGGTGCTCAAGCCTGCGCGCACGAAGCGCGACGACGCGAGGCGGGGGATAGATTGCGACTGAGACCATATCGAGCAACCGGCAATTGGAACCAGGATGAAGAAAATCCCACGCACCCCCAGTGGGGTCAATCCGGGACTTTTTTTCCTACCCGTCTGCGGCGCATGGACCGGCGCGTCATTTTAGCCTTTCGCGAATTCATCGGCCCTCCGGCAACTATTCGGTCGGCGCAATGAAAACAGGCACGGCTTCTGAGCTTGCTTTCCCGAGTGCCCGACCTCCGCTCCGCATAACCAAAGCCCCCAGAGCTCCCTGAAGCGATCCCATTGGCACGCCAGAAGCGTGGCCAATGGAGGGCGCGCGGCACGCGCGCCTGCTCGTCCCGCAGGCGGGCCGAGGAGAGGAGGGGGATTGAGAAGGGTGTCGAGGACGATGGTGTCCGAGACGCAATCTCAGGAGAAGCATCATGAACATCGGTTCCATCAAGCAGAACGACAGCGGCGTTTTCATCGGCCGCGTTGACACCATGGCTGTCGCGATGACGATCGCGCTGAAGCCGGTCAACAGCAACAATCCGAAGGCTCCGCGCTTCGAGATCCATGCGCTGACCCCGGCGCGCAAGTGGATCCAGGTCGGCGCGCTGTTCGAGCTGTTCTCGAACAACACCGGCGAGGCCTTTCTCAACGGCAAGATCGACGATCCGTCGATGACCGCCCCGCTGCAGATCTCCGCCTTCCAGCAGGACGATGGCAGCTACAACATCGTCTGGTCGCGCCCCACGCGCCGCCGCGACGTCACCTCGCAGCTCGCAGCCAAGCAGGACGAGATGCCCGCCTTCGACATGGGCGACGAGAGCACCGGCACCAGCGGCGCAGCCAGCGACGGTCTCGGCGAATCCACGGCCGAATTCGCCAGCTGACACCAGCTCCCCCAGCGCTAGGCGGCTCCCAGTCCTCCGGCCGTCTTGCGCACCTTCGGGCCCGTCTCTCTCCCCCCGAGAGACGGGCCCTTTCTTTTGCAGGCACGGCCCGGGGCCGTGCCCTTCCGAAGGAGGCTACATGACCATCATCACCGCTATAGTCGACGTCCGCGAACACACCGGAGTACCGGGCAGCGCAACGATCGAACTCACACCCATAGGCACCATCGGCGGCATCAAGCTCGCTGACGGCCGACGCGTGCGCCCATGGATCACATGGGAAATCGAGGAACCCGACGGCACGCACCGCGACCTGACCTTCGACGAGCTCAGCGCACTCGGATTCGGCCCAACCCTCGACAAGACCATCGCCATCGAAATCGCCTGACGCAGGCGCTCAAGTGCCGCTCCCGCAAGGGAAAATCCGAAAAGCCGATTGCGGGAAGAGACTGCTTCAAACTATCCTGTTCGCCGCAATCCAAGCATCCAAGGAGCGACATCCACATGGAAAACCCCTTCACCGAGACGATTGCCACGACCGCCCTGCGCAAGAACTTCGAACAAACGCTCAAGGCCGCCGCTACGCGCGCCATCGGGCTCGAGGAGAAGGGTACCATATCGACCGTGCTCGTTCCGGCTGACGAATACGCTTCGCTGCGCGCCTTTGTCGGACGCGCTATGCAGTCGAGTGCTGTGGCGGACATCGTGAAGGATTTGACCGAGGCAAGGCCCGGCGCGCATCCGCATTCGCCCGAGAGGTACGACGATGCAGCACAATGACACATCGCATCGGCCTGAGACGGGCGCGATCATCGACTTCCGCTATCTTGGGCACAATGATGGGAACGACCCGGCCAAGAGCATGCCCGACGTTCGAC
Source organism: Erythrobacter sp. W302b (assembly GCF_046452395.1). Taxonomy (NCBI): domain Bacteria; kingdom Pseudomonadati; phylum Pseudomonadota; class Alphaproteobacteria; order Sphingomonadales; family Erythrobacteraceae; genus Erythrobacter; species Erythrobacter sp. W302b. Next base: position 10,259 of record NZ_JBKFDH010000004.1, read on the forward strand.
CATGCCTTATCTGGAATGTCCGAGCGATCGAAACGCTTCAGCTGGTGGCTGTGCTACCCATCATCTCAGGCGCCACCGGCGCACGGGTCAGCATCCCACCTGCCGAACGCGCAGCGCTTGGGCTCGATAGTATGGCCGATGTCGTGTTTGAAGAAGCGAACGTGTTTCTATGGCCTGGACCCCACCTTGAGCCGCAGGCCGATCGCAGCCTCGTCCGGCCTCGCCGAGCCTCGAAGCAGCTGCTGAACGCAATCGCCGACGCCATGACCGGGCGCACCTGCAACATCGTCTTCCGTCCCTGAATGACATCCGTCCATCACTGCCGTTAGGCTCTCTGTCCCAGAAGAACGCCATGTCAGACAAGAACCCCACCGCCGGGCGACGCATGACCGCGAACCTTGCTGTCTACCTTTTCGCAATCGCGAGACATTGGCGGGAGGTACGGGCCTCCGACGGCACGCGTATTCCAAACCACCTCTTCGCTTCATCACGGGCAGCCGCGTTCATTCTCGAAAACGGTCCACCCGAGCAGCTCCGACGGGAATGGAACATTCCGCCGGGCGCGATTCATGTCGGCCCCGCAAAAGAGAGAGTCGACGATGTAATTGCCTATCTTGGCCTGAGTGATGCCGACATCCAGTTTCTCGAGAACTACTACCGCCTGAACGGGGGCATGCGACCGTTCTCGCTTCTCACCGACCGCCAAAAATTCATCGCACTCTGCAAGCGCACTCCAGGATTCACAATCGACATGCGGGACATTGCCAAGCTGGCAATCCCAGCATCGCCCGATGCCCGCTACGCGGACCCGGAAACGCTTGACGAACTGCTTTATCTCGATCCCGGCACGCTCGTCCCCCTCAAGACGACCTACGAGTTCATCCTCGGCAAGGGCGATCGAGAAGCCGGACGACGCGCACTTAACGAGCTTGAACACACGGCAGACATTCTGGTCCGAGAGGAGGACGTTCACATCGCGATCCGGGACTTCATCGAATTCGTCGAGACCGATACCGACAAAGTCCCGCCACACAGTCCGATGCGTTGGCTTCGCCAACTCAGGCAACAAACAGATCGCTAATTACGCTCAACACCTGACCGGTGAGCAGCCGAGCGTCCTGACCAAGGACCGCGGCGCGCTTCGTGCCGCCTAATGGAGCCCTGCAATGCGCGACAACCTGATCCGCATCCCGAAGCGTTTCCTCGACGATCATCTTGAGCGCGACCTCCCGACGCCAAAGATCATTCGAGAAACCGCGTCCCATTATTTCATCGATCCCCGAGACCCTGCCATCGGCGAACTCGCCAATGATGCCAACCACTATGCAGACGGGCTCGATGAGGCACCGCCGGGAGTCGTCCGGTCCGCCCGAGCCACGCTCCGCGCGATCCGGCCCGCCATGCACTGATCATGCACCGCCTTCGGCGGTGGCGGCCTCCTCAGCCCGATCGCCGACCTCTCCTTGTATAGCAAACCAGTGGCAGCACCGTAGCGCCGCCCCTGTAATGGACGGATAATTCGCCCTCGAACTGACGACCAGCGCCGCTCCATCCGCTGCCGCCGCCTTCCAGCGTGTTGGAATGCCCGATACCGACGAGCCGGCCGCCCTTGCGTGCTGCGATAGCAGGCAGCCCCATGCCGAAGCCTGTGACATACGAAATTCAGACGTCCGGCGCGGCCACTTCCGGCACCCTTCGACCACCGCCGCAGCGGGCCACCCGCTGACAAGGGATCGGCTCCACGTATCGTTTCCGTCCGGTGTCGCGGGCGGCGGGGTTTTCCCGCGGCGAGCCTGTGCACGACGAGCTTGGCGCTGTTCAGCCCAAACAAGGCCCCTCGTGTCCGACAGCCCGTCCGCCGCCAGTGCCCCTGCCTCTCTGGTCGCGGTTAGGGCCAACCTGCGAAAATGCGAGCCGTGTTGCTCGGCAAGCCGAGCTGCCCGCACCACCTCGATTTTCGAGGTTTCCCGCGCATGCGCGCGGTGTCCCACCACTCCCGCCGAGGCTCGATAAGGGCACCGGCGGACGAGCCGCCGGCCACAAGGAGGCTTCATCATGAACAACGTCAATCTCGTCGGCCGTCTCGCTAAGGACCCCGTCGCCCGCGACACCGGCGAAACCCGCGTCACCGAGCTGATCCTGGTCACCGAGCGGCCCGTCATCCGCGACGGCAAGGTCCAGAAGGATGCCGAAAGCGGCTACGCTCTCAAGGACGCCGAATTCCACAAGGTCACCGTCTTCAACGGCATGGGGCTGCCGCTCCGCGAGCACAAGAAGAAGGGCGACCAGCTCGCCGTCACCGGGCGCATCCACTACTCGCGCTGGAAGGACGCCGACGGCACCGAACGCTACGGCACCGAGATCATCGCCGAGAACGTGATGTTCATCTGACCTCGCAGGGGGCGGCACCGCAGTGCCGCCCCTCGCTTCGCTTCGATTGGAGAACGGTCATGTCATCGCTTGCGCCCATCCTCAACGCAGGCTTCGCCTTCGCTGCCGAGCAGCTGCCGCGCGATACACGTCCGGTGCTCGCCCTGCGCCCATCGTCATACAGCTGCTGCCAGTACGAGATCGTAACCGCCCGCTATATGCCCGCCTATCGCCCCCTTGCGCCGTGGCGCGAACTGTCCGGCGACGACCTCGTTGACAGCGGCTCCGACCAGGTGCTTGCCTGGGTATATGCCGACGCCATTCTGATCCCGGGGAGCGCGCTATGACCGAACCCGTTTTCGTCTTCGGGAGCAATCTTGCAGGCCGCCACGGCAAGGGCGCAGCCCTCTGGGCACGTCAGCACCGCGGCGCAATCTACGGGCAGGGCACGGGTCTGCAAGGCAACAGCTACGCCATTCCGAGCAAGGACGACCAGCTCCGCACGCTGCCGCTTGCTGTCATCGAGCGCCACGTCGGCACGTTCCTCGCCTTCGCGCACTCTCGCCCCGACCTCGCATTCCAGCTGACGCCCATAGGCTGTGGCCTCGCTGGCTATCGTTGCGAGCAAATCGAGCCGATGTTCAACAGTGCGCCGACCAACGTCCTGTGGCCGCCCGAATGGCGCTGATGTGATTCTTGCCCTTGAACGCGTCACCGCAATCACCGTTGCCGGTCAAGGATTGCTCCCGTCGCGTCGATCTTCGCCCCGCGATGGCCGCAGCTGCACCTCAAGTGCTGTGCGACCATGTCGAGCTTCATCGGAATCGACTTGGCGAAGCATTGATCCCGAAGCTTCGATGCCGGAACGAGAACCACGCGGCGGCACTTCCGACATTCAATCTGCGCATTGAGCCCATACCGAACCAAATCGGCCACAGTATCGATGCGCTTCATTCCCATGGATGCCGTAGAACATCATGAGAACATGATGGTCAACCGTCGGCTGTCAATTCTTAGGACACAAATGAAATCGATGGCCGTCTCCCGACCTTCGGCCGGGACCGCGCTCTATTGCGCTCGGCGCCGCGGCCCTGGCTCAGCTGAAGCTTCGCTAAGGGCTTCGCGTGCCCGCCTCGCTTCACCGAGCCCCCCGAGGGGTCTCGGCCCTGCGGGTGACGATCGCTGACGCATTCAGCCGCGCACCGCGCTTACGCGCTGCGGCCATGATGAGCGGGGCTCTTCCAGCGGCTCGGGCTTCGCCCGGGCCTTGCGTTTTTGATGGCCCCGCCGGCCCTCGGTCCCGCCGCGCGCCGCGCGAGCAGCCGGGGACCGGCCGACGACTGGCGCCGCCGCCTCAATCCCCGACTTGCCCGCGCGTGCCTGGTGCGGCTCCTGCGGGGGCCGTTTTCCGGTGTGGACGTCTTTGAAAGACGTCAGTTCACCCCACACGTCCGCTTCTGGTGGGTCCGGTGCGTTTGTCAAATGACCGGGTCTGGGTGGATTGCGGAATGGCGGCAAGTCAAGGCCTAGTCAGGCTTATCGCTGCCAGGGAGAAAGGCAACGATAGCGGGGAACATCTGTAGCAGAGCCGCGCTGGATGCCAAGCAGCTCCCTTCTGATGAGATGCGTCACAGACCGCTGGACTGCCGACTTCGACAGGCCAGTCGCGGTCGCCAGCCCCTGCAAGCTGATCGCCGTCTCACCCGAAGCTCCCCTTAGGCGCAAAAGCGCAAGGTAAACGATATAGGCTGCAGGCTTGCGGTCATGGCCGACCAGATCCGCCATCAGGGTGTCGATCACATATGGGTCGAGCATGACTGGTCTATTGGTCATCATGACTATAGTATTCTTGAAACGATTGTGCCTCGCAAGCCGCATGATCATGGCGCCCATAACAGCAGGAGGAAGTCCCATGATCATCGGTGTCAAATTCATCAGCATACCCAGCAAGGATCAGGACCGCGCGCTCAAATTCTACACCGAGAAGCTGGGGTTCAAGCTTATCACCGATCAGCCATTCAGCCCGGAGCAGCGCTGGATCGAACTGCGGATCGGCAATTCCGAGACGCGCTTCGTCCTGTTCACGCCTGAGGGTGATGCGGAAAAGCTGGGGCAAATGTTCAGCGGAGCGCTTGCCTGCGACGACGTCGAGGCGACCTATCGGCAATTGAGCGAACGGGGTGTCACGTTCGAGACGCCGCCAACAAGCCAGCCATGGGGGACCTTTGCTGTTATGGTGGACTCCGAAGGCAATCGCTTCGTGTTGTCTTCAAGGCACTGAGAGACCGCCGATGTCGGACAAAACCATAGCAGAACGCCTGGAAGTCAAGCGCGAGCGGCGACTGGCCTTGATTGATGCGCCTGAACCGTTGGATTGGGCGATCGGAGCGATGGATCGCCGTGCCGAACTGGACACGGCAGACGTCGCCGTTCTCTTCGCGTTTGATCGCGCAGCTCTGGAAATCAAGCTTCCAGATTTGCTGACTTCGATCACACCGTCGGCAATCCTTTGGGTCGCCTACCCCAAGCTCGGCTCACCTCTTGCTGGTGATCTCAACCGCGAGACCGTTCGGCGTATAGGATCAGATCACGGCATGAAGATTGTTAGCCAGATTGCATTCGATAGTGTTTGGTCTGCAATGCGATTGAAGCGCGCTTGAGTTGCAGCCGGATATGACCACTTCGGGGTCGCTTTGCGAATTTCAGCTTTCAGCGGCAAAATGCATGAAGCTGCCGGTCTGCTTTCAGTACGCCTCCAGCTCCTCACCGAATGTGACCGGGCTCTGCCAACTAGCCTTAGTGGTCCTCACGATCCAGACGGACCGCCTTTTGGATGAAGCCGAGCGGGTCTTGCACGAAATGCGCTGCGTCTGATTGAAGAACTGTCCTGATGACAGCTTCCCTGCTTGGCTGAATGATCGCACCCTCCGGCGTTGCAAAGACGCAGTCGAAATGCCGCGCGAGCTCGCAGACCCCGCCGATCAATGGCAGAGAGATATCTGCCACATCGAAGCGCACCTGGATTTCTTCGATGTATTGCTCATCGAAGCTCACCTGGATGTCGTCCGCAGGTTCGTCACCCCATACCCGGAGACCGGTGTACGATCGCGGCTTCTCGGGCAGCAACATGTCGAGGTTCGCAAACAGAACATCCGCCGCTGCAATGGGCAACGCCAGAACAACCTGGTCGAGCTGGGCGCGGCTCATGCGTGCAGCGTTGACCCCTGCGATACGCGCCGCAGAAGCAGGGATCAGGTTGATCACGAACTGCCAGACGGCCATCACTCGAACATAGCGCCAATGCGGTGTCCGACAATGGTCTCATTCGTTGAGCTCGGGACCTGTTCTGCCGGAACCCGGCGCTGCCGCCCATCCGGGCAGGGCAGCGCCCCTTACCCGCGAACGCGCCTTTCCTTGTCAGGAAGGCGTTCGCGGTCGGAGCTTTACAGCCGAAATTCGCGCGTGCGCGCGAAAGCGAGGCATTCGGCATCCTCCGGCCGGTCAAGGATCGGCTGCGCCGCCCGCGGAGCGGTGATGCCGGCTGCGCGGCATCATCCCTGACAGTCCGTCATCTGCCGACCAACCACGCTGAACGGCTTTCAAGATTGGACGTGTTCCCGCTGTTAACCCGTTCGCCGGGCCGGGAGGGCGGGCCAGCAGGCTGGCCCGTCTGCCTCCCGTCTCTCGTGCTCCGGGGCGGGAACGTCTCTTCCACACACACAGGAACACCTGCCGAAACATATCAGTCTTCGGCGCTCGTCAAGGATCGCGGTCCCCCCAATTTTCCGCCGGGTGACCGTGTCGCTGCGCGCCGGCCACCCGGCAGAAAATCGGCTCCCCCGCGCCCGCAGGGCGGCGGCGCGACAAGCGCGCCGTCCCTGACTGCACGCCTCCCGACTGATGGGTTTTCGGGGTTCCCGTTGTGGGAACGATTTCAATTAATTGGAGGCTTTTATGACCAAGATTTCGAACCTGTCCGACCTCGCGATCCTCGCTGCCGAGATGCGCGCTTCCCAGATCGAAGCAGACATCGCCAATGAGTTCGGCCACGCCAACAATGGCGAATACAGCGCCGCGTTCATCGAAACGAGCGAGATGGCGAAGCTCAGCATCGTCGCCGAGCCCGAGCATGCCGACATGCCCGATCCGGAAATGTCTGCCGCCGCCGTCGAACTGATGATGAAGACGATGTTCGATGTCCTGCGCGATACGAGGATGCAGGAGTGCGCCGCCGATCTCGCCTGGGGCTTCTGCAACAGCTTCCATATGGTCGCCAAGCGCATCGAAGGACGCGAAGACGACGCCGCCAAGAAGCTCGGCGAGCTCGCCCGCAATTTCGACCCTTCAGAAATCTACGCGACCGAGCTGGAGGAAACACAGCAGCTGTGCCAGACGCTCGAAGGCATCCGCGCAGCGCTCGAGTGCATGCGCGATCACGCCGCCGAAGTTTACCGGGTCGAAACCGGCCGGCCGTTCTCCACCGTCCGGGGCAGCAGGGTCTCGAGCAAACTCACCGCCTCGGTGGTCGACGCCCGCGACTATCTCGCCGGACGCGCCCAGCGCCGCCGCGAGCAATACGCACCCGAAGGCCCGGTCGTTGCCTTCTCGGGCGGAGCACAATGGCACGATGACGCGATCATCTGGACCCGCTTGGACAACATCGCGAAGCGCATCCCCAACATGATCCTCGTCACGACCGCTCAGAACAAGGGCTGCGACACCATCGCACGCTGCTGGGCGGCCTCGCGCGGGATCAAGCTTGTCGAGTTCAAGCTCGACACCAGCAAGGGCAGGAGCGCCGGGTTCGTTCGCAACGACCGGATCGTCGCTCTGAAGCCGGTTGAGGCGATCGTCTGCCAGGGCTCGGGCATTCAGGCCAACTTCGCCCAGAAGCTTCGGGACGCCGGAGTACCGCTCCACGTTCTGCGCCTTGCAGATCAGCGCCCTGACGAGCTCGCCAGCACAGCGCGCAAGGCTCACTGAGCACCCTGGGAGGCTCCGGCGTTCGCCGGAGCCTCCCTTTCTCTTCTGTCGCGCTGACACGGGCTCAGGGGGCATCGAACCCCCTTCGCCCGTCGGGGACGCTCGATCTGAAGATCGAGAAGGAGAGGGGGGTGGGGGAGTACGGGGCCAGGAGGAGTGTCTCGTGTCGTCCCAGTCTGACGGTTGCCCGCTGGCGCGCGTCAAGGATCGCCGGTCCCCCAATTTGCTGTGCAAATCGGCTCCCCCGGCGCCCGCTGCCGCGGCGTTCCTGAAGGAACGTCCCTGACCCGCTGGCGAGCACCGTCCCTCGGGAGCTCCCATCAAACACAGGAGGTTCACATGGGAATCCAAGTCACATTGTATCAGGCACTGCGGTCTGTTAAGGTGCCCGCGACCGACGCCGAAAAGGTCGTCGAAGACCTCGAGAGCCACATCGCCATGAAGATCACCGAAGCCAACAAGGAACTCGTCGGCGAGCTGAAGAGCCAGCGCTGGGTGCTTGGCTTTCTACTCATCGTGACGACGATCTCGGCCAGCCTTGGCGGCTATGTCGCCTTCATCCTGAAATGATCCGGGGGCTTCGGCCCCCTTTTTTCATCGCACTCACTGCAAACGGACGGCGCGGCGCTGCTCGCCAGCGCATCGGCACATGCGTGCCTCGCTGGCATCGCCGCCGCGCCTGCCGCAGCGCGTGATCGACGCTTCGACGGGCCGTCGTCGGCCCGGGCCGGGGCGAGCGTATGCGCGCGGGCACCGGCAGTCCCTTGCTGGCCTTGCGGACCTTCGTCCGCGTCGGCTTCGCGCGGTCTGCCGTGCGCCCGATCCCGGCGCGGCGCTGCTCGCCAGTGCATCGGCACATGCGTGGAACATCCGCTAGAATTCTTGAATGGCTTTCGCCAACGTCTTAGCTTCCGTGTAGCAGCACCCAATGGAGTAAGCTGCAAGCAGCCCGAGGTCTTTTACGAGACCAACCTTGATGGCCCTGCTACGCGACCCGGCAGGGCCATCATTTCATCGTCGCCATCGTTGCCGTTCGCGACATGTCGCTCACAGCAAGAGGGGAGGGGGATTGATCGAGCGTTCCATTGAGGAGTGCTTGACCATGACAATGACCTTTCAGCTGCAGAGCAAGGTTGCTCCAGTCTCGAAACCGGCATGCATAACGCTTCAGCAACTGACTGCCTTCCGAGCCTTCGCGCAATCGCACGGACAACTTGTCGGCATCTTTGATGAATCCAATTTCTCATACTTGGCAGATGGCTTCGATGCCCGCGTGTGCCCATGGAGCTGGGCGACCCTAGCCCGACTTTTTGGGAACCAGGAAGCGGTAATCAGCGTCATCGAAGAAGCGCAATTTCTCGGCCTGAACGTCCGTATCTGGAGAGAAAGCGCTGATGCTCAAATTATGATGGGCGTCTCCTCGACTCCAGACGGTGCCTTTCCGATCAATCTCAGCGATACCAATGGTCAGCTTCTGCTTGACGCAATCGGAATGGGCAACGCTCCGACAGGGTCGATTGACGCCGATGATTTGAGCCAAGCTATCAATGATCCACCAACCCGCCGACATCTCACATGGGGCGGAATGGAAACATGCCTCGAACAGCTCGACAGGATGCTTCGCGCATGCCTGTCAGCCGATCCACAACTCGTCTGGCGATAGCCTTCAGCCAGACCAAACAGGAAGGGCGCTGACCATGTCAGCGCCCTTCTTTATTTGCCTTCACGGCTTCGAGAATTCTTGCCGCGGTTTCGAAGCACTCCTGCTACGCAAGAAGACGCTTCTCGACCTCTTCGATTCCGAGCGCTTTCATACGGCTCAGGAGAGCCTCAAGACGATCTGAATCGAGCTTCGAAAGAACGCTCTTTATCATCGCCGATGCGCGCAGTTCGGCTTCGCGTTCCGCGAGCCTCTTCTTGCGCTCTACGAGCTTCAATTCTTCCTCGCGAATTGCTGCTCGTTCCTTCTCGATCTTAGCTGCCATCACACGTTCCCTTATCGCCCTGCGCTGCAAAGCATAGGGCTATCCTTCTGAGGATCAAGACGGCAGCGAATGTCCAATCGCTGAACAGCGATTGATGATGAAAGCGCCTTCGCCAAGGCTTGGCGCTTTGGGGCGGGATCGCTCCGCTCAGCCCAATCGTCACGTAGCCGAACGACCCGCGCAGCGGCTCCCCCACAGGAATTCCAGACTCACATCAGGATCGAAGACCACGACGGCACCAAGGCCCGGTCGCAGTCCCTAAAGAATGCACACCCTATGCGGCACCCGCGTGTTGAAAACCATTGGTTTTCAGTGCTGTAACGATCGGTAACCGCGTAACATTCTGTACCATCACACATAAGTAGCAAAATTAGCCCGATAGTTCAATATCTTAAACTCACGACGAATTGTTACACCTCGGGCCTTCCAGAGGCTTGAGCCTCGTGTTATAAGATCGTCGCGAAACCCCCACCATCCACCAAAAGTGGATGTGTGATGTCAAAAACAACGAGCCTAATCGGCGTTCGGTGCAACAGCGACGAGCTCGCGTTGATCGACGCAATTGCGCTGCAACGAAACTGCTCTCGAAACGAGGCAGTTCGCATAGCGATACGCGCCGGGGCCAGGGGTGTGCTCGACGGCTATTCGATCGACCCACGGCGCCTCATCCTTCTCCTGGAATACACGCAGGCTGCGGTCGATCTCATCGTCCACCGCGAGCACAGCGATCTTGCACCTGGGCTCGAGCAAATTGCCCACGAGCGCATGGAGGAATTCCATGCGTCGCGATGACATCCGATTCAGCGGCAAGGGCGCCACGATCCAGCATCATTCCGCACGCGGAAAGGTGACCCGAAATGCCGGCAATTTCACCCGAGGCTCACAGCTCGTCACACACGAATTCTGGATGTGGTTCGCTGGGACAAAAGTGCCGCTGCTCATCTGGTTTCTGGTCTTCAGCTTGGCCCTTGCGACGACCGTCAGCCTATCTCTCAGCACACCCGAGATTCATCTCGTCATCATGCGCATATATTCGGGTCTCTGGTCATGGATGCTTCTCGACCCGTCGAAGGTAGTTCACCTCACTCTTCCAAACGGCATGATCCGCCCCACACTGATGGGCGCAGTTCCTTATGACCCCTACGTCGCCTCTGCCTCGGCAAAGGCACTTCGCTGTCTTCTTGGCTCCGCGTTCATGGCAGTTTTTATCGCGGCTCCTCTCAGCATCTGGTTCATTGAGTTCTCCCGGAGGCGCGGCAAATCGATCCTTGAGGAACGCCATGAGCGTGGTGCCATGCTGGTCGAACGTGACGTTCTCAGTAGCGAGGTGCGGGCTCACAATGGCAACCGCTTCGCTTACGAATGTTCCCGGCTCGATCCCCCTATGGATCCGCAAGAGGCTCTTGCTCTCAGTCGTTCCGAAAAGCGCCAGCAGGGAATCCACCAGCCTTACGTGATTGCAGGTATTCCCTACCCGTGGCGACTTGAGCAAAGCCACACCATGCTGATCGGCACAACGGGGGCAGGTAAGACCACCCAGCTGCGATCGTTGGTCCAACAGCTGCGGGAGCGCGGGCACAACGCGGTGATCTTCGATTTGACCGGCGCGTTTGTCGAAGCCTTCTACAACCCGAACAGCGACACAATCCTCAATCCGATGGATCAACGGTGCGTGCCCTGGACTATCTTCAACGACTGCGAAATCTACGCCGATTTTCTGACGGCCGCGACCGCCCTGATCCCGTCGCACCCGGATGAGAAGGAGCCCTTCTGGCAGAATGCCGCACGAACGCTGTTCGTTGAAATCTGCATGAAGCTCAAAGCCGACGGCGAGATGTCAAACGCGGCCATTGCCCATCACCTGATGACCGCCAACCTGAAGCAGATCCATGCCAAGTTGAAGGACACGGTCGCGGCTCCCCTGACGGCCGAAACTGCGGCCCGCATGGCGGAGTCAATCCGGTCGGTATTCAACACGAACGCCAACGCCATTCGCTACATCCCCGACCCTTCGCCCGAGAAGCCTGACAGCTTCTCGATCAAGGCATGGGTCAAGGCCTCGGCGCCCGGCTCGATCCTGTTCATCACGTCGAGCTATTCCGACATGAACTTCACCCGGATGCTGCTGACGCTCTGGACCGACATGGCCGTCACCGCCCAGATGACGCTACCGCGCACGCGCGATCTTCGGACATGGTTTCTGTTCGACGAGGTCAACGCTCTGCATGCCCTTCCTGCCATCGGCAATGGCCTCCAGACTGCCCGAAACTACGGCGGTGCCTTCGTTCTCGGCATCCACTCCTTTGCCAAGCTGGAGGAAACCTACGGCGAGAAAGGCGCGACCAATCTGGCCGGGCTTGCGCGCACCAAGCTGATCCTCGCCACGGCCGATTACCAATCTGCTGAACGCTGCGCCGAATTCATCGGCAACCGCGAGGTTCGCCAGATGGATGAAGCCTACAGCTACGGGTACAACAACACCCGCGATGCATCGACCCTGACGCCGCGCAAGGCAATCGAGCCGCTGGTCATTCCCGACGACATTACGAACCTCCCGTCGATGCACGGGTTTATCAAGTTTCCCGATGGGTTTCCGGCGGCGCGGATCAAGCTTCAGTGGAAGGATTACCCGGAGGTTGCCCCAGGATTCATGCGGGTCACCAGCATGGAGCCGACGCCCTACAGACCGCCCGAGACCAAACGGCCGGCTAGCCGGCCTGATAGCGCGGAAGGGGGGAGCGAGGGTGGTCCAGAATCCTTGCCTCCAACAGGGCGCGCTGAGGTCGAAGAAACGGAGCAGGAGGCCACCGAGGCGCTGGCAAAGGCGGAGAGCACTGAGAAGGCTGACGGACGCTCTGAGGCGGAGAAAGCTGCAGATGCGATGTTCGTTCAGAGCGAAGTCGCCAAGACGATTGCACCCAGCAACGACAACCGTGCGGAAGGCCCCACAAAGGACGGCGATGCCGATGATGGGCAGCCGCGGACGGCGGGTCTTTCGTCGATGGCGCGGTTGACGCAAATCACATCCGACCAGACCGAAATCAATCGCGAACAGGCCAAGGAGGCCCTGACCGAAAAGACCCTCGGGAAACAGGATCGCGCCCGGCCTGAAGAGCAGATCACGCGCGAAACGCGTGAGGGTGCAGGGACTGACCAGAAGGATCAGGGCCACAATCACAACAGGGAAGCCTCACACGACACGCCAGCGATCGACGACGACTTCGGGTTGGGAGACTGATCATGCTCTCGGTCGCATCGGTCAAATCTGCTTCGGGAGCTGCAGAATACTTCGCCAAAGATGACAAGCACCCGGCTGACTATTACCTCGGCGAAGGCGGCGGCGCGGGGGGCGGTGATGGCGTCCCCGGGAGCGGCGGAGAAGGGCTGGGCGGTGGCGGTGGACCCGGCGGCGGCACCGGGGACGCAGTACGCGGAGCAGCGAACGACAACCCTGAGACCGGATGGGCAGGGAAGGGCGCTGAGATGCTTGGTCTCAGCGGCGAGGTCACCAAGGATGCCTTCGAGAAGATCCTCAATGGCGAGCTGCCCAATGGCGAGAAGGTCGGGCAAGTGCCCAACCGCCAGTCGGGGATGGACCTCACATTCTCGATGCCGAAATCAGCCAGCATCCTGGCACTGGTATCAGGGGATGACCGCATTCTGGCGGCGCACTGGAGCGCGGTGCGCGAGACCATGCGCTGGGTCGAGGGCAAGTTCGCCGAAGGGCGAACCTATGAGCGAACGAAGTCGGGCGCGCCGGTGCGCACGGGTAATCTCGTCTACGGAATGTTTGCCCACGACACGAGCCGCGCGCTTGATCCGCAGGCCCACATCCATGTCGTCATCGCCAACCTTACCCGCATGGCAAACGGAGCCTGGCAGGCGCTTCACAATGGCCAGCTATGGAAGAACAACTCGGTCATTGGGGCCGCCTACCATGCTGCTTTCCGCGAAAAGCTGGCTGAGCTTGGCTACGAGACGCGAATAACCGGCAAGCACGGTCAGTTTGAGATCAACGGAGTCCCCAAAGAGGCGATAGACGAGTTCAGCAAACGGCGCGAAGCGATCGTCGAGAAGGCGAAGGAGCTAGGACTCTCTTCTCCGGCGGCGATCGACAAGGTGACCACCAACACCCGAGATCCCAAGCTCAATGTTGAGGACCGCGAGAAACTCGCTGCCGACTGGCGAGAGCGCGCCGCCGCCATCGGGTTCGACGGAAAGCAGGTCATCGAGGAAGCGAAATCCCGCGCGGCCGGGACGACACCTGACCGGCTCACTACACCGACACAGCGCCTCAGCGAGACGATAGCGAACATCGTAACGGCGCTCGGTGGGGTCTTCATGGAGAAGGACCCGCTGGTCACTCAGGGGCTCGAGCGCCTCAAATTCTCGCCCGACGACCTGCGAGCGCAGGCGGCAGTTGCTTCGGCCATCCGCATTCTCGAACAGCGCGAAGCGGCCTTCCCTGTCTCCCAGATCACCAAAACCGCACTGGATCTCGGCCTCAAGGGCGTCACAGCTGACAAGACCGATGCCCGCGTCGATCAGCTGCTTGAGAGTGGAAAGCTCATCCCCGGACAGTCAAACCGGATCGACAACGCGCTCACTCATGTCACCACGCCGCAAGCCCTTGCTACGGAACCCCTGATCCTGGCCCAGATCGATAAGGGCAGGGGAGCTGCAACGCCAATCGTTGCGCCCGGCGACGCTGTCGCGCGCATCAATGCCGTCTCCGGCGAGAAGCAGCTCAACACAGGCCAGATGGCCGCTGCCGTGCTTGGCCTCTCGTCCAACGACCGGATCGTCGCCGTGCAAGGGGTCGCGGGCGCCGGCAAGTCGACCATGATCGCCGCAGTGGCTCGTGTTGCCGAGCAGGAGGGTCACAAGGTTCTCGGGCTCGCCTTCCAGAACAAAATGGTTGGCGACCTCAGGGACGGTGCCGGGATCGAAGCACAGACCGTGTCGTCCTTCGTGAATGCCTTTGCCAAGGCAGCCCTCGCAGGACGGGGCGAAGCGTACGAAGCCGCGCGCGGTGCGCTCAAGGGTGCCGTGCTGGTGCTCGATGAAGCCTCAATGGTCGGCAGCGAGCCGATGAAGCATCTGGTCGGCATCGCCAATGCGCTCGGCGTCGAGAAGCTCATCATGATCGGCGACCGCCAACAGCTATCATCGATCGACGCCGGCAAGGCCTTCGCGATGGCGCAAGCCGACGGAATTGCCATGGTGCGCATGGACGAGAACCTGCGCCAGCGCACCGACCAGCTCCGCACGGTCGCAGCGCTCGCAAACCGCGGCGAGGTTCGCGGGGCCATGGAAGTGCTGGGCGACAAGCTGAAGGCCAGCCCCGATCACATCAAATCGGCAGCGGACCAATGGTTGGGGCTTCCCAAGGATGAGCGCGACCGGACCATGGTGTTTGCCTCCGGCCGGGACGCCCGCGCCGAGCTCAACCAGCGCATCCAGGACGGCCTGCGTGCCGACGGAGCCCTGGGCAAGGAAAGCGTCACGCTCAGCGTGCTCGAGGGGGTCAACACCACGCGCGAGGAACTGCGCTACCCCCAGACCTACCGGGCCGGGCAGACGCTCGAGGTCGCAAGGACGGTGTCGGAAATCGGGCTGCGGCGCGGCAGCTACGAAGTGCTAGGCGTCGACGCCAAGGGCCGCGTTGAACTGAAGATCGGGAACCGCACTGTGCGGTTCGACCCGCAGAAGATCGATCCCAACGACAAGCGCGACGCGCTCGGCCTTACCCAGCGCAGCGAGATCAAGCTTCATGAGAACGACCAGATCCGCTGGACTGCAAACGATAAGGAGCGCGGGCTCTACAATGCCTCGCTCGCGCAGGTCACCGGGGTCAGCCCCACCGGCATCAGCGTGAAGACCGCTGACGACCAGATGCTACATCTGAAGCAGGGCGACCCCATGCTGGAACGCCTGGGCCTTGCTTACGCGATCAACATGCACATGGCGCAGGGCGTCACCACCGATAAGGGCATCGCGGTGATGAGCGGCTCAGAGAGCAACCTCTCCAACCAGCGACTGTTCAACGTCACCGTCACCCGCGTGCGCGACGATTTGACCCTCCACACCGACAACAAGGAGCGCCTGATCAGCGCGATCGAGCGCAACGAGGGCAACAAGACCAGCGCCCTTGAGACGGTCGGCCGCCTCGAGATCGATGCGCCGCGAGACAGCGGGGCCGGGCGGGACAAGTCGGACAAGACCTTCAATCCCGAGGTGCCTGCCGACCTCGCCAAGCCCAACAGCATGGATCTCAGCAAGCACCGCGTCGCGGTCGAACCGCGCGTGCCCGACAAGCCGTTCCCCGAAAAAGACATCAGCCTGGAGATCTGATCATGCACCCTTCGGTCAATTACGACTACGTCATCCACGGCGACCATATCCATTGGTGCAACGTCGAAGCACGGGGCATGACGCGCTGCGAGGAGCTGGCGATGCGCGAGCACTCGACCATCACGGCCGATGCTGCGTTCGCCGACGTCGCCCTCTCCATGATGATCGCGATGAGCATCACGATCATATCCGGCTTGCTCTGGGGGGCCAAGCTACGTCGCGTGCGCATGGCACCATCCGGCGCCAAAACACTATTCTCCGGATCGGTTGTGGAGCCGGTCTAATGGGCATCGATGATCGCGACTACATGAAGGGTGAGTATTGGGAGCGGCAGGGCAAAAAGGGGCCGTCCCGATGGAGCTTCAACAAGGCTGAGCGTGATGCGGCAAGAAAGGCTGCCGAGGATCCGCCGGGAGGGGCGAGCCGTGTCGGAGAAAACACCAGTTTCGACCAGTACGACCGCACAGCTGCAGCTGGGTTCTCTCGGATAAGGAACCAGCCTCGCGGGAAGCACGGACGAACAACATCGAAACAAACACTTCGACATGTGTCGACGGGGACCAGACGTTTCGCTTCATGGGCGATACCGATCTTGTGTCTTGCCACCTACGTCATTCCGATCCTGGCCGACCTGAGGCGGGGAGGGTGGCTGCCCGACACCGAGCCCGGCATCCCGTTCCCCGAAACCGGCAGCGTGAGCGTTGCAAGCGATCTCCCGATGAAAATTGTGCGCAGCCAACTCACGGTGGTGACAAGCGATTCCAACGCCGTTGTACAGCTCGTCCACCCTGAGACAGAACGCCATGTGATCTCCGTCTTCGTCGCGGCCAACAGCGAGGTAACAATCCCCGCCCCAGTTGGGATTTGGCGCATGCGTGTGATCGAAGGGCAAAAATGGCATGGCAATGCCAAATTCTTCGGTCCCAACACCCAGTACGAAACCGTGGCCGAACTGATGGACTTCGGGCACTCGCGCGGGAACGGCATCGACCTCCACCGGCGGATCGACGGTAACCTGAAGACACGACAAATGCTCGTGGGGCCAGAGCCGCTATGAATGAGCTCGGACTTCTCGCGATAATTGCCTTGGTGGTTTTCGTGGCGATGCTCATGTCCAAGAAACGCGGCATAGGCTCGCTCCCTGTTCGTGCGGCCCCACTTATGACGAAGCGGGAGCGTATCGTCTGCGAAATGATCGAGCGCGCGGTCCCTTGCGCTCGGGTCCATGCTCAGGTCTCAATGGGCGCGATCCTGCGGCCGGCTGCGGGGCTTGATCGATCGCGCTCGACCAGCGTGCGCAACCGGTTCTCTTCCAAACGGGTCGATTTCGTGCTCGAGGACCGGGCAAGTGGCGACATCATCGCTATCGTCGAGCTCGACGACCGCACGCACAATCGCTCGGCCGACCGGCAACGCGACCGTATGACTTCCCGGGCGGGCTACCTCACTATCCGGCTTGGCCCGATCCGCCACACCTTCGCCACCGTGCGCCAAGCCTTGGCGGAGGTACTGGCATGACGATCAGCGTCGGCGAGCGGGTCCGTGCCGTGCGGCTTAGGTCGGGCCTTTCACAAGATCGCATTGCGCGGAGCCTCGGCTTCACCCGCCGCGCGCTCCTCAACTGGGAAGCGGCGATCGAAGAAACACCAATTGCGATTCTCAAGCCCCTGAGAATGCTGTATAACGTCGATCCAGAATGGATCGTCATGGGCGGCAATCTCAAGCCAGTGTCTGACTTCCGCATCGCGCAAGAGGTGTACCCTTACGACCTGTCACGCCGCGCATCGACCGCCAGCATCAATCCGGGACGATCAAACCCGACCGAATTCACGAGGAAGACACCATGAGTTTGATGTCCATGTTCACGCGGTCAAGGATCTCTCCGGGAGCAAAACCTTCGTGGTCCGAACCAGATCACCTGCGGTCGCCGCAGCGCACCTACAAGGACTATTCGGACCGCCTTGTCTCGGTTTGCTGGCACCAGCTGACGGACGAAGAAGCGGCTGCGCGCATCGCGTGCGATATCAATAATGACTTCCTGTGGATCAGGGGACCTGGCGGCTTCGAGGCTTACTACCATAGGCCAGACGCCGTCCCGCTGAGGGAACTTGCCAACCCCAACTACGCTGACACGGCCTGGTTTCACGTGTTCCAGATCGATCTGCTGCGACCGGCCCACGATTACATCGACCTGCGCTCCGGTGGCCGCGACTATGCGATCCTGATGGCCGAACAGCAATTCGAAGACGCCATGCGGTCCTTGAGGATCATGCCCAACTGGTGGACCATCTGCTGTTCAACCATGAACGACCATCCGATGAGCGCCTACCGCCGGTCGATCATGGTTCTGGGAAGAGACATTCACGGCAACGATGCGCCCTATCAGGACATTGTCGTCGCCCTCGCGAACCCGGAAACACTCGATCTTATCGAAGACGCGTTGGAGCACAGCCTGCGCGCAGAGATCGAATTCCGGACATTCGAATGAACCCACAGAAGACCGGCGCGCGCACCACAACCTGCTGAAGAAAGGACAAGACGATGAGCAACTGGAATTTCGAAGACATGGGCGATTTCGCCGACGATGCCGCCGCCGAACGCTGGGCCAAGCGCAACGATATCGACCTGCGCGATATCCGCACCAGCGCCAGCGGGAAGGGCGTCCGGCTCGAGGTGCGGCGATCCTCGCTCGGCGACAGCCGCGCGCAGACCGATCTGCGCGACGGCCGCAGGACGGGATGGTAACTGGTAACTGGTATCAGGTAATGCGGGAAGGGAAGCACAATGACACACAGACATCTGATGATCGGCCTGCCGGTCGTGGCAGCCGCAATCAGCGTCCCCGCAACTGCACAGGCTGCTCCGGCCACCGATGTGGCAGCAAGCATGGCGAGCTATGCACAAAACACCGCCGGGGCGGACGCTGATACACGGGCAGCCGAAAAGCAGGCACGCTACCTCGCTCGCAAGGAAGCCGGGGAAGCGCAGGACTGCGACGACTGTGCCAATTGTGCCCCTTGTGAGGCTTGCAAGGAATGTGATGATGAGCCGGCGGATGTCGCAGGGAAGGGAGCTGACCGCCATGCGTAGGACCGCGATCATTGCAGGAGCGCTCGCGTCGGTCTCCCTCGCGGGCGACCCAGTTCTGGCCCAAACCGCAGGCAAGGGCGGCACGGGCGTCGACGAGAACACCGAACTGCCCCGCTGCGCGCAGCCGCTCGGAGTGGTCGCTCTGGTCGAAGAGAAGGCTCCAAGCCCGACTGACGGCCTCGCCGGCGAACTGTCGCCGGGAATGGCGGCCTTGCTCCGAATGGCCGAGGCGCAGCAGGGCGGGGGAACCGCGCGGGTCGATGCTCTCCCGCTCATCAAGCTCATGGCTGCACGCTCCAACTGCTTCCGCGTTGCCGATCGCGGCGCGGCGATGGGCGCGCTCGAGCGTGAGCGCGCCATGACCGGCGCGGCACCGTCCCAGTCACTGGTGAAGGCCGACTACCTCATCAGCGCGCAGGTGCTCTATTCGGATGCCAAGAGCCGTGAAAGCGGCGGCGGCATCGGCGGTGCCTTCGGGAGCGCGGTCGGCCTCAAGACCAAGACTCTCGAAAGCCAGGTGCTCCTCTCGCTGATCGATGTCGATACGGGCCTTCAGGAGGCCGTGGCGACCGGCTCCGCGCGCAAGAAGGACGTTGGCGTGATCGGGGGCGGACTTCTGCTGGGGCTCGGCGTTGGCGCTCTGGGAGGCACCTACGGCTCGACCGACATTGGGAAGATCACCTCGATCGCAGTCCTCGATGCCTTCCGCAAGCTGATCCTCGAAGCTCAGGCCCGACTGCCACAGCAGACCGCATCAGCTTCGCAACCCACGGCCCAAGCTGCCACTGACCAAGCGCAGGGGGCGGTGGATGATCCTCAAGGCCAGTGACGGACGTTCCGGTGATATCGAAGTACTGGAATCACTGCTGAAGGGAGAGATCACCGCCGACCAGCGCCGCGCCATCGAGGCGGAACTCTATACGATACGAAAAGGAGCAGAGGGCGAGCGCGAAACCGCCCACATCCTTGACCGCATCTATGGCCATTCTGAACGTGTGGCGGTGATCCACGACCTCAGGCTACCTGACGGTTTGAACGGTTACGTGCAGTTTGACCACCTCCTGCTGAACCGCGTCCTGAAGCGGATCGCCGTGCTCGAGACCAAGAACTTCAGCGGTCGCATCTCCAAGAACGAGCACAACGAATGGTGCGTCTGGTATCCGAACAGGCGGCAACCCACCGAAATACCCAACCCGGTCGCACAGGCCGACCGCGCTGCGCGGCTGCTGGAGCTATGGCTCGAGGCGCACCAGCATTCGGCGGCGTTCCGCCGCGTTGAAGGGTGGGTGATCGTCCCTCCGACATGCAAGATCGATCGCACGCGCATCGGTACCGGCACGCGCATCGTAAAGGTTGATAACTTCCATGAGCGATGGATCGAGGACGTCAGTTTCTCCGATGCGACTGGCTTTCTCACAGGGCTTAGCGTTGGACAACTTCGCGCCGTTGGGATGCAACTGGCCTCTCAGCACGTGCAACCCGACTATGCCTGGCGACGGCGGTTCGGGATTAATGACATGCCGAACCGCGCGGTCGCATCTACGCCCCGCCCGGAGATTCAACCAGCGAACGTGTCCGCCGAACCAGAGGCCGAACTCGAAACTAGGTCCGAAACACTGAGCGAAGCTGTGACGGTTCCCCCAGAAGGTCAGGACGGCGTGCCACTCGCGGAGCCGGCACCAGCGACCGGTTCCCGACCAGAGCCGCAAGATCAAAGCGCAACGGATCAGGAGGAGGTGGAACCGGCTCCAAACCCTAGGAAGCACGGCGCCAAAGCGAGCGTGCTCGTTACAGTGATCGAGGGCATTTCCGAGCGCGTTCTACCTGACGGGCGAATTGCCTTCCTTGCCCAACCCGGCACCCCCGCGGCCGAGCAGCTGACTGGCGTCTGCAAAGGCCGGGCGATCTGGAACCCACGCTTTCGCAACTGGCTGTGCAGTGCAGAGCGGGCAGAAGAGATTCGCCATGCCCTGGGCACGCAGCCAGCAGGAGAACGCACATGAACATGGCAGCCGGGATCGGCAGCGCTCAGTGTCCGAAATGCCGCCGCTCAATCGGCCATTGGACTGAGCCGAGACTGACACACGTCTGTGCGTCGTGCGGCGCGCCGCTCATCCGCTTGAGGGCAAGCCGGAAGCTCAGACTCTATCGGATCATCCCGGTGGCGGAATTGGTTCGGATCGCCGGTTCGCTGGTGACCGTGGCCGCGATCATCTCGGCCGCCGCAATACCAGGCGGCATACGGGCAGCCATATTCATGGTGGCCACCGCTTTGCTCGCTTTCGGTGCCGCCCACGTCATTCAGGAAGCCTTCGCCATGCGGGCTCGCGGGCCAATGAGCAATTTCATTATTGACCGTCCAAAAACAACGATTTGGAAGACTGTCGCGCGACTTACCATCGGGTTGATCTGCCTCATGGTGGGCATCGTCGGCTTTGTGGTCTGGGCGAGCGTCACAACCGAGATGTGATAGACAGAGTGTATTGTTAGGCTTTGCCAGGATCCATTTGAACGCGGCCAAAATCTAATTTATCTTGTAACTGATGCCCTACAGCGAATCAAAAATCCCAGATTGATAATAAACATTATGTAAAATATTGGATCGTGAGACTGCTTTAAAAATGCCTAACTCCCAAATTGTTCCGCAATTTGCGCCCTACCGCCCATTTTTGTTTCTTCCATAATCCGATCGCGCCCGGTTATGAGATCATCGATTGACGCTATAGCGAGCCCTTGGCACCAGTCTGCTCCATCGTCTCTCGGACGGCACCGTCCAGAGTAGCTGCAGTTTCCTGGGCCATCGCGCCACCGCCGAGAGACAGGAGGGCAATCGCGCAAATCGCGGATTCCATCTTGATGGTCTTCAACGGTCTTTCCCCCCACTCGTCCGAAATCGCGCCTCGTCCCATCGCAATGGGAGTGCAGGCAGAAACCTAACACGAGCTTGCCGGAAGCTGCTAGCGGGCCTGTTCCATACTGCTCAAAATGAGCTGCAAAAGCGTTTCAAGATTGCTGCCAGAGAAGGATCCTTTGCTGCGCGTCAGCAATTGGACTTGCCCTAAAGGCTGCCAATCGCCGATGTGGGTCACGAGCAGGCTCTCAGTTTTTTGCCACTGGCAGCTCAGCAATCCACAACGCTACGTCATACTCGGACGCGCCTTCAAACGGACGGGTTGAAGGGAATACGATGCTGCGCGTACCCGGTATCAGGGTGGCAGCATATTCATCGAAGGGCGAGTTGATGTCGCAGCCAAGATTGACGGGATTGGTCCAGCCCTCTCCTTTGCGTTGCGCCATGAAAAGGTCGCTGCCGCCGCACCCGCCGCGGTCGGCATATGTGATGAGCATTGTCTTCCCATCGGGCGAAATCCACGCCCCGTCATCGCCTTTGACCGAATTGATCGGCGCGGGCAAAAGTTCTGGTCGCCGAAATCCGCCTTTTCCGTCGGGCCGAGCTCGGTAGACATCGCGGTCGCCCATCCCGTCGAGGCGCTCGCTCCAGAAATAGAGGTCGCCGGCAACGGTCAGGATTGGCGCGGTTTCGTTGTGGACGAAGCGCAACTTCTTGATCGCGCCCTCGCGGATACGGTTGAGATCCGGACCATCCAGGGGCTGGGGTGTGGCTGCCGGGTCAGTAAGGTCGAGCCGCCACAGATCGAAGTTTTCGTAAATGTCGCGCCCGGCATATTCGGGCCGGGTGGCCGCCCACGAAAACAATAGGTAACGCCCGTCAGGTGTGACGCTGGGATAATCGACCCGCGCATCCTGCGGCAGCGGCACGGGTTCGGGGGCGCTCCAACCATCATCCTTTCGCACGATCCGTTTCAGGCGCTGCGGACATTCCCAAATTGGGGTGCATTCGGTCTGCGCAAAGTACATTGTGCGCCCGTCCGGGCTAAAGCCGGGGGTGAGCGTGATCCGCCCGGCGGGGGTAAGTACTTCGGGCAGGAATAAGCGCGGCTTGCTTGGCGCATCACGCACCGGATCGGCGGCGGCCCACAGCGGGATGGTGGCAACAAGCGCCGCGCCGGCCATCAAGGCAAGCCAGATTGTCTTCATAACTTATTCTTCTCCACTGGCAGGAAACCGTCGCTCCGACAGGGCGGTGCCTGCCTGATAGACCCGCTCAAACGCCTTTTGCCCGTTCGGATGCCAGCCTTCGGCCACCCCGTCCCAGATGTCGTCGCGCGCAGTCACGCGCTCGCTGATTTCGCCATTGGGGTGAAAATAAACGAACGGCCCTTGGCCCTTGCCCGCGCGCCACTCGCTGTAGAAGCGGATCGCGCCGTCTGGATACCATTCGGCCCATGCGCCATCGGCCTTGCCCTCAACCACTTGGAACCGCGCCTTGCGCGTGCCGTCTGGCCAGGTTTCGATCACGGTGCCGGTGAAGGGAGAGCCATTCAGCAGGAGACGGTCGCTCTGCTTTTCCAGCTGTGACATGGATACGGCGGCTGCACCGGGCCCAGCGGGCAGTTCGTCAGCAAACACGGTGCCTGGCAAGGTCAGCAGCACGGCGGCGAGGAGAATCGCGGACTTGTTCATGGCCGTAATCTAGCCCGGCATCGCTCAACCGTCCGATCAAAAACCGGACATCTGACAATCGGGTTCAATCAATCCGGGATGCTTTTGCGGCGAAAAGCGTTACACGGTGCCATGCTCGATACTCTGGACCGCAAACTGCTCGCCGCGCTGCAACGCGATAACCGCAAGTCGATGGCTGATTTGGGCGAGACTGTTGGCCTGTCCGAACCGGCCACCCGCCGCCGGGTGACCCGGCTGCGCAAGGATGGCTACATAAGGGCTGACGTCAGCCTGATCGATCCCGCGCGGATCGGCATCACCGTCATCACTGCGATCCGCTTTGCCAAGGAGAGCCGCGAAACCTACGACGCCTTCAAGCAGGAAATCGCCCGCACGCCCGAGATTACCCAGTGCTACACCGTCACGGGGGACGAGGATTTTATCCTGATTGGCCACTTTCCCGACATGGTGAGCTACGATGACTGGATCAACACGCGGATCCTCACCAACGCCGCGATCTCTCGGTCAACCACTCATGTCGTCTATCGCCGCGTGAAGTTCGAAACCGCGATCCCGCTCTGATCGCCCTCGGCCAGCGTGCGCCGGAAGAAGTCGATTACGGCGGCATGGACGATCCTCTGCGCGGCGGCGTCGATGCGCGCCGGGACCGGGCGGCCTTCATAGTCCATTGGCGTCCACCCGGTACCGCCCAAGGAATGCCCGGCCTCGGCGAAGCTGAGCGCGACGGTCGGCAAGCCCGCCTCGGCGCGCCGTTCGGCCAGCGCGCGGACCATCTCGCCTGAAGGCCAGGTGGCGTCGCGGTCGCCGCCCGCGATCAGCAGGGACCCCTTGAATTGCTCGACCGGGATCCGGGCTGCCGCCGCCCTGTCGGGATGGGCACGGCGGCCTTCGAGATGCGGCACAGTAAGCGCGCGCCGCTCCCCGCGAGCGAGCGCGGCGATGGCTTCCTCCATCCCGCGATAGGGGACAAAGGGCAGAGGCTGTCCATCCCACGAGAAGGACGAAGCCGTGCCTGAAGGCGCTTCGCTGCCCCACCCTTCCCACACCACATCGCTCGGCACAATCCCGGAAACCGCGCGCAGCCACGGCATCCGGGCCGCCGCGATCAGCGCGAATTCACCGCCTTTCGATATGCCGTGAAGCCCGATTCGCGCCGGGTCGAGATCGGGCTGGTCCGCGATCCAGCGCCGCACGTCCTCAAGTCGGTCGACCGGGATGTCGGTAAAGGCGCCGGGCAATCCGGGCAAGTCCTGGCTTCCCCAGCTCGGCGCATAATAGGGCAGCGCAAGCACGGCAAAGCCCCGCGCGGCAAAGACCGGCCCCATGCGACGCCCAAAGCCTGCGCCGCCTTCCGACCCGCCCAGCACGATGATGACGCCAAGACGGTCCGTGCCCGCCGGGCGATATAGCCGCGCGCCGACAAATTCGGCCACCGGGCGCATCACGACGCCATTGGGCAGTTCGGCGAGCGCCGCTTCGTCGCCAGCCACTTTCTTACCCTTGAAAAGCGCCCGCACTGCGATGCCTGCCGGCTCAGCTGTGCCCGGACGGATGGGCCGCATCGACCAGAACAGCCCTGCCGGATCAACGCCCTGATAGCTTCCGGCAATCGCGGGATCACGCGCCAGGTCGATTGCGCCGTCCGGGCCGACCACAAAGGTCGCAGCGCTGCGATAGGTGCCGTCCGCATCGCGGCGTACAGCCTCGATCTCGACTCGCTCCCCCGGGGTGAAGCCGAGCATGCCGACCGTCACGGGTTCGGCATCGGTAAGGGTTTGCGGCAGGTCCACCTGCTGGGCATAAGCAGGCATGGCTGCGGCGGCCCCCAGCAGCAGGACGGTACAGGAAAGAAGCGATGCAGTGCGCATGATTGGCAATCTCCGGATGATTGATCGGGTCACGTTCCGCCTTGCCGTAACGCCGGCCAGCTCTTCCCAAAAAGCCGTGAACGGACATTTGCAGCGATGAATGACACGTCAAAACCGGCAAGAGGCTTGCCCCTGCGGTCGGCGGAGGATGCCGAGCCGTCCGATCGCCCCACAGCGAAGCGCGCGGGCGACCGACTGCCCTCGGTCGCGGCGGTCTATGCCATGGGGATCGCGCTGCTGCTGGCGCTTTACACTATCGTCTTTGCAGTGACGCTGGATGCAGGCTGGCCGGGCGCACTGAGCACCGCCATCGCCAATGTCGTGCCGCTCGCGGGGCTCGCGGCAGGTTTCTACCTCATCCTGCACAGCGCGGTGCTGCCGCGTTCGGTTATCGCGCAAGGGACCTGGCACATCGTGCTCGCGCCGGTCTTCGCGCTCAGCTGGTATGCGCTAGTGCTGGTGAGCCTGATGCTGCTGCGCGCGATCGAGCGCGGCGAGATGGCGTTCGGGACCTTCTCGGGTGTCGCACTTGTTTGGCAGCTGTTTCAGGGCGTGGTGCTCTATGCATTGGTCGCCGCCTGTGCCTATGCTTTGCGCGGTGGCCGGCAGTCGGCCGCAGTGCAGATCGTCGCGTCGGGGCCGATGCAGCGCTATCTGACGCGGCAGGGCGACGAGCTGGTGCCGATTGC
The DNA here is from genome assembly GCF_046452395.1 of Erythrobacter sp. W302b. NCBI lineage: Bacteria > Pseudomonadati > Pseudomonadota > Alphaproteobacteria > Sphingomonadales > Erythrobacteraceae > Erythrobacter > Erythrobacter sp. W302b. The sequence continues at coordinate 36,143 of NZ_JBKFDH010000004.1, forward strand.
GGTCGGCGACATCGTCACCATCACCGGCGCGCAGGATTATGCCGAGGTGACCACCATCGCCCAGCGGCGGCATCTGGTGCGGCTGTCGCTGGGTGAATTCGAGCAACGCCTGCCCGCCGATGAATTCCTACGCATCCACCGCTCAGTGATCGTCAACCTGCGCCACCTGGACCGTGCCGAGCCTGCGGGCTCCGGGCGCATGACGCTGCACCTCAGCAACGGCCAATCGGTCGAGGCAAGCCGCACCGGGGCCCGCGCACTGCGGGATCGGGTCATTTAGCGCGGGGACGCCTCACCACGCAAACGCCAGCGAGGCCCTGACCGCGCGGCTTTCGATCGGGGTCAGGCTCTCGTCGTCGTTGGCGTTCCAGCCACGATTGTCGAGCAGGTTGCTGCCCGCGATACGCAGTGTGGGCGCGGTATCGGTGCTGCCGAGCGCCCAGGTGATCCCGAGCGAGAGGTCCGCGCGCGCCGGAATGGTGGTCGTGCCGTCACGGCGCGCGGGCGCATCGCCGAGGATATAGGCTCCGGCATCGACCGCGAGCCTCGGCGTCGCCTGCCACTGCGCATTGACCGACCCGCGCCAGCGCGGCTGCCCGACAACTTCGGCGCGAAGGCCTCCCGCCTCGCGGATAGCGGCATCGAGATAGAGCGCGCCCGCCACCACCTGCACCGGGCCGACGGGAGCGACCAGCGAGGCTTCGATGCCGCGATGGCGGCGCGAGCCGTTGAGGACCCAGCGGCCAACGCTGTCGAACCCCGGGGCGCCCTTGGTGATGTCAAAGGCGGACACCAGCAGCGTCGCATCGGGCGTCACTTTCCACTTGGCCCCCAACTCGCGCTGGCTGGCGCGCAGGGCGGGCAGGGTCTCGTTGGCGTTCACTGCGATGGCGGGCGCGCTGCCGCTTTCCTCCAGCCCCGTGACCCACGCGCCGTAGAACGATAGCCGCTCCGCCACCGCGACGGTCGCGGCGAGGTGCCCGGCCCATTCGCGATCGGTGCGCTGCGGCGTCGCCTCGCCTGCCGGGGTGTAGTCCTTGGTGTAATGCACCCGCTGGACGCTGCCCGAGACCAGCAGCCAGCGCGTGAGCGGGTAGCTCGCCGAGGCAGCAAGGCGGCCTTCGCGGATGAGGTCCGTGGCGGCGATGCCGGAGGACGCGCCGGGGTCGCGCGGTCGCACGCGGTCGTTGATCCGTGCCGGGCCGAGCGTGAGGTCGTCGGCATTGGCGAGATTGGAGTGCTGATCGCGGCCGATGATCGCAAAGCTGATCCGCGCCGGGCCGTGGCGCGCGTCCCACTGGCGTTCGATCAGCCCCTCGCCCGATATCGCAGACCCGCTGGTCGCGCCGAACACGCTTGCACCCAGCGTCCCCTGCCCGCTCGCATCGACCCCATCAAGGAAGACGAAGGCCTCGCGCTCTGTGGTGAACCGGCCGTAGGCAAGCGCGAGGCGGGCTGTCCAGCCATTGCCCAGACGGCGCTCGACCTGGCCCCAACTGAGCAGCTCCCACCCCTCGGTCGCGGCCCAATCGGGGGCGGCGGCGTCGCCGGGGCGGAAGGTCGGCAGATCGGCGGGGGCGGTGGCGGTGGCGGTGGCGGGGAAGACCGACAGCGCCGGCGTGTTGCGGTAATGACCCACCGATGCCCCGCCGCGAACCTGCCATGACCCGCGTTCGACCGCGCCACCGACTGCACCATAGCTGAAGGCATCGCGCCCGCCGTGCCAGTTGTCGAGGCGCGAGAGCTGGCCCACGCCCCAGACCGTGCCGCCAGCGATAGGCGCCGCGATGCGTCCGATCGCTTCGACCGAACCGAAGCCATCGCCGCGCAAGATCAGGTTGCGGCGGGGCGTCGCCTCGTTGTCGGTGCCGATGTCGACCACCCCGGTGGGCGAGGGAAAGCGCGCGGCAAACAGGTTCGGCCCGGCCTGGATCGCGGCCGAAGCGTCGACGCGCCCTGACCGCTCGGCGATGAAGGCAAAATATGCCCCGTCGAGCCGGTAATTGGCGCCCGCATCGAGCGCGAAGCCGCGGATGCTCTCGGTGTCGTAGAGCCCGATCTCCTCATTGCCCACCCGCAGGCCATAAGCGTTGTCGGCATCGCCGATCGGCGGCGCGCCGCTCGCCTGGGTGGCGGGGCTGATATCGACTTGCGGAGGCTCGATGACATCCTGCGCGCTCGCCGCCGCCGGGCAGAGGAGCGCCGCTGCGATCCAGAGCGGGGCGGCGCGCACCTACCCTGCCTTGGGTGACAGCAGGCGAGCGAGCGGGTGGAGCAGCCTCGGCCGCCAGGTCAGCACCGCCGCCATGACGAGCGCGGCGAGCATCACCAGCAGCGGCCAAAGCAGCGCGGCAAAGCTCGCCCCGTCACACAGGATGCAGGATGCGAGGCTCAGCCCGAGCTGCGCCCAGCCTGCAACGCGCAGCGTCCGCCGGGCGTGCGGCGCGGTGCCGGAGACAGCTTTCCAGTGCCGCTCCTGCGACAGCGCGAGGCATGCGCAGCCCGCGATCGCCGTCAGCATGGCGCAGGTGAACAGGAGCGCGGTCATTCGGCGGGCGCGAGCGCGGGATCGGGTAGCGCGGCCTCGGCGACACGCGCCGGACGCAGCCGCAGCATCGCCCATCCGGCCATGCCCGCCGCCGCGAGCAGCATCAGGTCCATCCCCGCCACCGCCCACTGCCCGCGCGCCGCCGCCGCCAGCACGTGATCGCCGGTGGTCGCGGCATTGAGCAGCACTGCGGCCATCGCCAGCAGCGCGATGGCCGCGCATTGCTCGGCCCAGGCTGCCGCGCGCCGCACCGCTGCGTGCAGGAACGTCGCCAGCCACACCAGCCAGAACGCCCAGACCTCGAGCCCCGCGCGGCTCTCGCCCCACAGCGTCGCGCCTTCGGGGAGCAGGCGGTTGGCGACGAGGAAGGCTCCGGTGGCGACGATGATGCCGGTCACCCCGCCGATCGTCAGCGCCTCCATCGTGCGGAAGCTCGCCGAGCCGGGGGTGTGCTTGCCCTCGCGCGCCCTCAGCCAGAACAAGAGCCCGGTGGCGATCATAGCGCAGCCCGACAGACCGGCGAGGAAGTAGAGCCAGCGCAGCGGCCAGTGATCGAACTGGATGAAGTGCAGCCCCGCCAGCCAGCCATGCGCGCGGCGGACCGGCCCCGCGCTCCAGTCCTTGAGCACCGCGCCGCTCGCAAGGTCATAGGTGATGACATCGGCGTCCATCGTCACCTGGCGCGAGGGGAACACCCGGCGCACCGTGACGAAGCCTGCCGCATCGCCAGGATGAGTGACCGATACCACATCGGCCCGGGCCGCGATCCCGTGGCGGGCCGACCAGCGCACCTCTGCGTCCGCGATCATCGCATCGATGCTTGCCTGTGCGGACGTGGGGGAGGAGAGTGCGGGGCGCGAGTAACTGCCATAAACCGCCGCGTCCATCGCCGCAGCGTCGCCGCCGAACGGCACCGCGACCGACCACGGCAGGTAGATGCCGAAGAAGATGTAGAGCCCGCTGAGCGGCAGGATGATGTGGAACGGCAGCGCCACCAGCGAGGTCATGTTGTGCAGATCGAGCGTCGATCGCCGCGCGTGCTTCCTGGGGCGGAACACGAAGAATTCGGCGAAGAGCTTGCGGTGGATGATCACGCCCGAGACGATCAGCACCAGCATCGCCATCGCGGCGAACCCAACTATCCAGTAGCCGATATCCATCCACGTCGCGTGAAAGCTGAAGTGGAACGGGAAGATGAACCCGGTCCCCGCAAGGCTCTCGGGCGGCGGGAGCAGCGTTCCGGTGGCAGGATCGAGATGGCGGGTCTGGTAGCCCTTTGCCGGATCGTCCCACCCCAACGTGGCCAAGGGCTGGCGCTCGCGCGGGGGCTGCCAGTTCCACCGCGCCGCATCGGGCGCTTCGGCGCGGAAGGCGGGGAGCGCCTGCCGGTCGAAGGAGGCCGGTGCGGCGCTCGCCTCGAGCCGGGTCTGGGGGATCATCCAGCGATCGATCTCGCGGTCGAACACCGAGAGCGTGCCCATCCAGAACATCGCGAAGAGGATCGCCGAGACCGCCACCCCCACCCAGGTGTGGAGCACGGCCATCGACTGCCGCAGCGTAAGGTGCGGGGACGGGAGGGATGCGGGGGCGGTGGTCATGTGCGAATGCCTTGCAGGATTAGCTCACAGGTCCGGCCACGGGAAGCGCAAAGATGATCGCCGCGCACACCGCGCACGCTCCCGCCATGACCACCGCCACCCGCCGCACGTCGCGCGCCGCGAACACCCACACGACCAGCGCCACCCACAAGGGAAAGGCAAGCAGCACCGCCGCCAGCAACGCATCCGCACTCCCCGGCACCACCGCACCGACGGCCGCGACGCCCAGCGCCGCGCAGGCGTAGCCGCCGAAAATGGCGAGCAGGATGCGGGGGATCGGCGCCGACACAGCCGCGTCAGAACTCGGCAGTCAGCGTGGCCCTCACCGTGCGCGGCGCGCCCGTCGCCGTGGTGAAGAACGCCGACTGGAAGTAATCATTGTCGAACACGTTGTTGACGTTGATGCGCGCTACCAGCGGTGTCTCGCCTGCCTTGAAGGCGTAACGCAAACCGACGTCGAACACCGTGAACGGGTCGATAGCACGCAGGTTGGTCGCATCGAAAAACTGTTCGCCCGTGTGCCGGACATTGCCAAGCACCGCCAGCCCCGGCAGGGGCGGCACGTCGATATCAAACCCGGCGGCAAGCGACCAATCCGGAACCGAGATCGGCCGATTGCCGTCGAGCACGCCTCCAGCGCTCGCTTCGATTGTCGCATCGAGAACCATGACGCTCGCAAACAGCCTCACGCCGGTCAGCGGCTCACCGAAGATGTCGGCTTCCATACCCCGGTGGCGCGCCTGTCCGAACAGGCCGAACACCCGCGTGTCGGGGTCGAGGAACGCTGAAGGCCGTTCGATGTCGAACAACGCCATGGTTGCGCCCCAGCCATTGAATTCAGCCTTGGCACCGATCTCGTATTGCCGCGAAACGCCGGGAGGCGTCGCCTCGCCCGCGTTCACCGCATTGCCCGGCGCCACCGCGCCCCGCTCGACCGCTTCGAGGTAATTGGCGTAGAGCGAGATGTTCTTGGCCGGCTTGGCGACGATCCCGAAATTGGGCGTCCAGCGGCTATCGTCATAGGTGCTGAGCGGGATGCCGCCCGGAGTGGGCGCGGCGAAATTGAAGTTCTCCTGGCTGATCTGCGTGTAGCGCAGGCCCGCCGTCACCAGAACGCGGTCGTCAAACAGAGCCAATTCATCGGCGATCAGAAGCCCGTTCGCCTCGTTGATATAGAGCAGATAGTAGGTTTGGTCATCGACCAGGGTCGGAGGCGGCACGCGCAGCAGATCATCGGTGTAGATATTCCCCGTCACCACCTCCTCAGGGAAGGCGACCCCGCGAAAATCTTCCTGGAAACGTTGATAGCCGTAAGCGATCGTCAGCGTATGCGCGATACCGCCGGTTGCGAACTTGGCGCGGGCACCGGCATCGAGGTTCCAGACATCGCCCCAATCGGCGCGTCCGAACTGCGGATAATAGGTCGCCTCCAAATCCCCGGCGGTGTTGATCGCCTGCACCTGAAGGTTGAGGAACTCTTCCTCATAGGCACTTGCGCCCGCGGAGGCGAACAGCGTCAGCCACGAGGTCGGTCTGGCATTGGCGGTCGCTCGCACGAAGTCATAGTCGTAAAGACCGAAGGACCAGTCCGGGCCCCGGAATGTGCTGGTGTCCGGCACCTCACCGATTGCAACGCCGCGTGCCCAGCTTATCCCGTCGGTGTAGCCGTCCACCCGGCCGCTGGTGTGACCATATTGCAGATTGACGTCGAAGGCATCGCTTCGCCATCCGAACGACAGGTGTGCGACGCGGTTCTCTTCGTCTACGCCCGCGATCGCGGTCTCGCCGTCGCGGTAGGCAAGCGTCGCCCGAACGCCGAAGCCGTCATCCGCGCCAAAACGGCGGCTGACATCGACAAGGCCGCCCAACTGCCCCCTGCCGCTGAACAGCGCCTGCGCGCGGGTCAGCGGTGCATCAACCGGCTTCTTAGAAATGTAGTTGATCGTCCCCCCAACGCCGCCGAAGAAGCGCACGCCGGAATGGAAGGTGGCTGGGCCTTTGAGAATGTCCACACGATCGACGATCTCGAGCGGCAGGCGACGGCCGATGACGTTGGCAAAGCCGTCATAGCTGCTTTCGAACACCGCGGCCCGGAACCCGCGGATCGTGCCGCTGTCAGACCCGGTCAGGCCCGTGGCCGTCGTCGCCGAGAACGAGGCGTCGCGCGCCGCGAGATCGTTCGAGGTCAGGGCGATCTGGTTGGCGATGAAGGTGTCGTTGAAAGACTTGGCTGAAATCGGCGTGTCGATCAGCGCGAGCTCGCCCAACACGCCGATGGTGGCGTCCTTGGAAATCCCGTTAGGAAAGCTGCCTTCGCGCACGCCGGTAACGACAATCTGTTCTGCGGCGGTCCTTTCGTCGCGTTTCTCTTCGCGCTCGGGCTCTTGCGCCCTTCCCGGCGCGCTCCAAGCGATGAAAGCGGTGATGGCGAGGGTGGAGACGGCGTGGATGGCCCGGTTCATGAAATCGTCCCTGTTCTTAAGAATTACTTGCACCGCGCACTACAACGTATCATTTGCGAGTCAATCGCAATTATTCTGCACAACATCACTCCCCCGCTCCGCTCGCCGTGCCCACCGCCATCCGCCCGACCGGCGCCAGCCCCACCGCTGACAGGCACGCTGCCGCCCGAACCATCGCCGCCTGCATCGGGGAAGCGGCGGTCTCGCTGACCAGCGCCTCGATCGACGCGCGGCTGTGTTCAGGTTCGTCGGCGGCGATCATTGCCCAGAGCGAGAGCATCATCGCCTCGCCTTCGGTGATGGCGGGGTGTTTGAGTTCGCCAAACGGCATAGGGGTGCTACCGTGGCTGTGGAGCCGCAGCATCATGCCATGCAGATCGCCGATCACCGGCACCAGTTCGCGCTGCGGCATCGCGATCATCAGCGCGCGCGGCGGGCAGGTCCTGTGCTGCACGGCATCGACCCACACCCGCATGGCGTGAAGGACGAAGCGACTGCCGCTGTCGAGGTGTCGCACAGGCTGATCGCAATAGGCATACATGGCGGGCTCTCCGGATAAAGGTGCGGGGCGTGCCCACACTGGCTGTGCACGGCATGGCATTTATGCAATCGACTCGCAATAGCGAATAAGCTATGCCCAATGTGCAGCGCAGGCAGCCGCTCGGCCGCCCTGCCAGCGACGGGAGAACGCCATGCCCACCGAACAGCCCCCTGCCCCTGCCACCGCTCCTGCCCCTTCGCCCACCGGCATCATCGGATCGAGCGGCCCCTGGCCGGTGGCGCTCGGCATCATCACCCTTACAGCGCTAGGCGCGCTGGTGCTCGGCGGCGCGGTCCCGCCGCTGGGCGAGCTCGTCTGGCTCGCCGGCTTTGCGATCACCTTCGCGATCCGCTGGCCGCACGCGCAGGCGAACCGGGCCAATCGCATCGCCGCAAGCGCGCATGACCTGTCCGAGCGGATCCTGCTTCCGGGTATGTTCCTCGCCATGATGGTGCCGCCGCTGATCGCCATCGCGACCCCGCTGCTCGACTTCGCTGCCTATCGTCTGCCTGCATGGGTGATCGCCCCGGGGCTTGCCTTGCAGATCGGCTACTGGTGGCTGTTCTGGCGCTCGCACCGCGATCTCGGTCGCAACTGGTCGCCTGGGCTGGAAACGCGCGAGGATCACGCCATCGTCGAGACCGGCATCTACGCCCGCATCCGGCACCCGATGTATGCCGCGATCTGGCTGAATGCGCTGTCGCAACCCCTGCTGATCCAGAACTGGCTTGGCGGTGCGCTCGTTTTGCTCGCCTTCGCCGCGATGTATATCATCCGCGTGCCGCGCGAGGAGGCGATGCTGAACCGCGAGTTCGGCGAGGCCTACCAGGCCTACATGGCGCGCACCGGGAGGCTGTGGCCACGAGGGGCGCGCCGGTGATGTATTGCGCCGCGTTCTCCCAAGGCGATGTGGTCGTGAGCCCGGCCGCACTGCCCGTCGCACCGTCGAGTCCGCTGACCATCGCGCGGCTGCTGCGGCGCTGGCATGCAGCGCGCACGGCAGAGGGGAATGCGCAGCCAGCGCTCTACGCCACGCTCAAACCGCTGGGCCCCGAGGTCGCCGATCTTGAGCTTGACCAGATCGCACCCCCGCAGCTTGCTGTCGATCGCAAGGTCGAAGAGGGCACGGTCCCGGAGCCGCTCCTCGCGGTCGAGGAAGAAGCGGATCGCCCAAATCTGCTTTTGTGTCAGCAGCCGCTTGGTGCCGACGGTCTTGCCAGCATTCCACGAGACCCGATTCTGCATGGCAGGGTCGAGGTGAGAGTAGGTCATCATCATTCTCCATAGCCTTGATTGGCCAAGGAGAAAGAACGGGTGTCGCCCCAGCAACGTCGCCCTTGCCGTGCCTAGGCAGCTTGAAAGCAGGCTCCGCCACCTCAGGCCAGCGCAGGCAAAAGGGCAGCTTTCGGGATCCCGGCGCGCGCCCGCTCATGACCAGGTCTGGCTGGGAAGCCGCGCGTCCACTTCAAGCTCCGGTGCCTGCTATGGATGGTCGCTGGAGACAGCGCAGATATTGCCCTGCCTCCAGCGATGTGCCTTTTCCCAATCAGAAGTTCCTTCTCTGAACTTTTTCGTCAGAATCGGACCGTCGCACCAACGCCCCACGTCAGCGGCGCGCCGACCAGTCGCGAGGCACCGTTGAGTTCGGGAAAATAGACCGCATCGGTCAGATTGCGACCATACGCGAAGACATCGAAACCGGCGGGCGTGGTCAAGTCGACCCTTAAATTGATGAGGGTGAAGGCGGGCGAGATATTATTCGGCTGCGCATTGAGGCGGTTCGATTCCTCGTCGCGATAGGCGATGTTGAACCGCGCCCGGCTGCGCCAGCCATTGCCCCAGTCGTTTGCGGCCTCAAGCGCGGCGTTGAGCGTCCATTCGGGCGCGCCGGGAAGCGGATCCCCCACGGTCGAGGTCACATCCGCAACCCTGTTCGAGATGAACGAGAGGATTTGTGTGTCCAGATAGGTCACCCCCACGTTGAGATCGAGCGTCTGAGTCTCGCTGCGGAACAGGGTTGCCGCGATGCTGCCTTCAAGGCCCCGCACCAGCGCCCGGCCCACGTTTGTCCGACCGTTGGTGTCGTTGGACAACCGGGTGGTCGCTTGAAGATCACGGAAGCGGTAATCGAAGGCGTCGAATGACAGTCGCAACCGGTCAATGGTGTAGCGCGCGCCGGCTTCGAACGCGCGGACCCGTTCCGAACGAAATGGCAGGGTTTCCTCAGGGGTAAAGATCGAAGTCCCGTCAAACCCGCCCCCGCGATAGCCGTTGCCTGCCGAGGCGAACACCCGGATCGTGTCAGTCGGCCTGAGCTGGATTGTCCCACGGCCCGACAAATCGTCATCCGCGAACCGTTCGCTCCAGCGAAACGGACTGGTGGTCGCGAAGGTCCGGTTGAATGTGCTGATCCCCCACGGGTTCAGATCGATGTTCGCCCCTTCGAAACTGGCGCGGTCGCGCGTATACCGCAGCCCCCCGCCCACGCGCAGCCAATCGGTGATATCGGCGTCGATCTGGCCGAATGCAGCGCTGCTCTGCCGGGTTTGGCGATAGGGCGAGGTGTAGACGGATCGCACTGAGAAGCTGGTCCAGAGACTGTCGAAATCAATCGTGTCGTCAACATGGAATGCCCCCACCACCCAGTCGATCGGCCCGCCGCTGCGATTGGAAAGACGCGCCTCGACCGATGACTGCCGCAGCTGCTCGTCGAAATCGAACTGGAACTGCGGAAACGGCGTGCCATCGCCATTGCCGCCCGATTGCTGTTCGGCGCGCTGCGTGTTGGCCAGCACGGTCAAGAGCACATTGTCCCCGATCGATTGTTCGAGCGTTCCCGAGGCCCCGTAGATATCGATCGCGTGCCGCACATAGCGGTTGGTGAAAAACGCAAACGGATCGCTGTCCTCGCCTGCATTGAACACGGTGTTGTCGCGCGCGCGTTCGATCCGGTCATAGGGCTGGGTTTCGCCGCGGTTGCGACTGCCGAACAGCCGGAGCGTCAACAGCGTGCTGTCAGTAACCTGCGCATCAAGCGTGACGCGTCCGGCAAAGATATCGGTATCGCCCCAGCCTGAACGGCGGCCAGGATCGGTAATCCGGGGAACCTGCAGCTGCGGCACGCCGCCCACGGCAAGCTGGAAGCCGCTCAGCAATCCTGCACCCTGGCCTTCCATGAAACCGCCGCCGCCCTGGGCAAGCACCGCAACACGCAGCCCGATCCGATCGGTAAGCGGACCGCCGGCCGCCGCCCGCACGCTCCAGAAATCGAACCGGCCGCCTTCAACCTGCACCTCACCCTCGAAGGTGTCCCCGGCGGTACGGGTGATGGCGTTGATGACGCCCGCCGTGGTGTTGCGCCCGTAAAGCGTGCCCTGCGGGCCCTTGAGCACTTCGACCCGTTCCAGATCGAACAGGGGGGTGGACAGATAGAGGTTCGAGGTCTGGTAAACCCCGTCGACATGCAACGCCACCGATGGGTTGCCGTTGGGCTTGTAGTCATCCGCGCCGCCGATGCCGCGGATCGTCAGCAAAGGGTAATTTACCCCGCCGAACGCGTAATTGATCGAGAGGCCGGGTATCTCGTTGACCAAATCGGAAAAGCTGGCAACCCCGCGATCAGCCGCCTCGCTTCCACTGATCACGCTGACTGCGATCGGCACGTCTTCGATCTTCTGCTCTCTTTTTTCGGCGGTGACGATGATTTCCCCGACTTCGGGTGTCTTGGCATTCTCTGCACCTACCGCCACCGGAACCAGAACGAAGGTACGATCGCCGGTCTTGCGCGCCTCAAGCCCGGTCCCGGCGAGCAGCCGGGCGAGCGCCTGTTCCACGCCCATGGTTCCGCTGATCGCATTACCGGTCTTGCCGCGCGCGGCATCGCCTGACACGATGATTTGCACACCTGATTGCTGGCCGATCTTGCGGATCGCGCGCGAGACCGGTTCGCGTGGGACGTTAAATTCGGCGGTCTGGGCTGCAGCGATTGCGGGCACGGTGCAAGCGACAACGGCGGCGCTGATGCACAGCGCGCGGGCGAGGTTGATCATGGTTCCCCCTTTTGGTGACAGAGACGAGCCGTCTCTGCCCACCTGACGGGCAACGATGCGATTTCCGTATGCCGCCCGGCAAAAAATCAGGAACCGAGTACGATCACCCCGTCCTTCTCGGACATGCGGGTGTCGAGGCTGACTGCAACCGCCTCCGCAAAACCGCGCGGATCGCTGGCGAGGAATGTCCCGAACAGCGCTTTCTTGCCAAGTGAAGGATCGGCAATCCTGATCTGCACCCGATTGGTGCGATTGAGATGGACGACCGTTTCGGCCAGCGTCTCGCCATCCAGTTCAAGACGGCCTTCGCGCCACGCGATCATGCGGACGATGTCGCGGGAGGCAAGCACTTCAGGGCTGAGGCGCGCAGTCTGCTGCGTGCTTCGGCCAACCCGCAGGCGCTGGCCCGCCACGATGTTCATGCGCTGCGCGCCGTTGTCGACCTCCACCACGCCTTCGGTCACCAGCACTTCAATCGTGTCGGAAAGAGGATCGTCCAGCACCTGGAATTCTGTGCCGATGTCGGTGATCGTTACCGTGCCTACCTTGACCACAAAGGGGCGCCGATCGCCCTTGGTCGCACGGAAGATCGCGCGCCCATTGTTCAGGCGGATCAGGCGCACGTTGCTATCGAAGGCAACCTCAAGCCGCGAGCGCGCATCGATCGCCATCGCCGATCCATCGGCGAGCGCGATCTGCTTAATCTCGCCGGTTTCGGTCTCATACACCTGCATCGTGCCAGGCCATATCAGGAACAACGCCACCGCCGCCGCGATCGCTGTCAGGCCGCCGACGACCGCAGCACGCCACCGCCGTCCCGCGATCCCGTGCATGGCGGGTGGTGCCATGCTGTCGCTGCCTGGTTGAACAGCACGCTCGGCGTCTTCAGCTTCGCCCGCCAGCGCGGCCAGAATGGCCTGCGCGCGCAGCAAGGCGCCGGTCCGGCGCGGGTCCCGGGCGAGCCATGCCTCCAGCTCTGGCATGGCTTCGCCCGGACGGGCGTCAAGGCGCGCGGCCCACGCGGCGGCTTCGCTGTCCAAGTCGCTATCCTGCTCGTTCTCGGTCGGCTGCACGGTATCGTCCGGCTCCCTCCATCATGTCATCACCGCGCAACACCGCCTGCAAGGCCTTTACCGCCTTTCGCACGTCGTTCTCCACGATCGTTTCAGTCACGTTCAAGGTCCGGGCAATCTCTTTCTGGCTCAGCCCATCGATCCGTTTGAGCCGGAAGATTTCGCGGCACCGTATCGGCAGGGAGTTCAGAACGTCATCCACCATCCGCAGTTCGCAGCGCGCGCCGATCTCCGCCTCCATATCCAGACCAACATGACTGACGAACGGATCGCTGGTTTCCGTAAATTGTTCGAACCGGATGATCTTGTCCCGCCTCAACCGATCCCGGTGCAGGTTCTTGACGGTTTGCATGAAGTAGGCGGCGGGTTTCTCGATCTGTGCGTAGCCGGCAAGACCGGCGATCCGGCAATAAGCGTCCTGGATCAGATCGTCGATCACATCCGGCGCCGTGCCAGAAGCCCTCAGGCTGGCGCGCACCTGCGGTTCGGCCGGGATGATGTAACGGGCGACCCATTTGATACGATCATGAGGATTTGCGCTCAAAAACAGCCTCCGCCCCTAGCGTTGGCGCGGTGGAAAGAATTCTTCATGACATGAACGCTGCGAGCAGCGTAATGACCGCGTTGGGGTCGCTTTGAGAAATTCGGCTTTTGGCGAGAAACCCCTTGGACCTGCCGGACAGCTTTCGGGACCGCGCAGCGCGGTCGTGTACGACCGCTCGTGGGTGGCGAGCGGGAGGGCGGGTCTTGCGAAGAATTCACATCCGGCGCCCGACTGGCTCACAAGCGTTTGCTTAGAGGTCCATGTGTGTCCGACCTTCAACTGTGATTGAGCTCGCCGCGACGTTCATTTCGCGGCGGTCCGACTTGCGATGAGTTGCCCAACCTTTGCGGAGTGTTCGGTGCCCCAAATGCATAGTGGAGCAAGCGCATCGGCCAGAGTCATCCCGAATGGCGTCAGTGAGTAATCAACCTTTGGGGGAACTTGCTGATAGTCGCGGCGGTCTATCACGCCATCCGCTTGAAGCTCCTTAAGCTGCTGAATAAGCACCTTGTCGCTTACGCTACCGACCATACGTTTGAGTTGGCCATAGCGACACGCTCCATGTGCCAAATGGTACAGGATGAGGGGCTTCCATTTCCCGCCTATCACCGACAGCGCGACATCCAGACCGCAACTGAACACAATGTCTTGCATATTCCCTCCGGTACTTACCAAAAGGTGCATACTGGAACGTAGGGCAGTGAATGTCTACCTCAGCGTCGTTCGCAATTGTAGGAGAAACACATGGGTAGGCTTCAGGGTAAGACGGCTGTCATCACCGGCGGCAACAGCGGCATCGGACTTGCGACCGCCAAGCGGTTTGTGACGGAAGGCGCACACGTCTTCATCACCGGGCGTCGAAAACCCGAATTAGATAAAGCAGTGGCCGAGATCGGCGGGTCTATCGAGGGGCTTCAAGGTGACATTGCCAACTTGGAAGACCTCGAACGACTGTTCACCGTCGTGCGCGACCAGCGTGGCGGTCTGGACATATTGTTTGCGAATGCTGGCATCGGCGACGTGGCACCACTAGGATTGATTACGGAAGAGCATTTCGACCGCATCTTCGACACCAATGTCCGCGGCACGCTGTTCACTGTGCAGAAGGCACTACCGCTGATGAAGGCGGGAGGATCGATAATTCTCACTGGCTCGACGACCGGATCAAAGGGCACGTCGGCGTTCAGTGTCTACAGTGCAAGCAAAGCTGCAATCCGTAACTTCACGCGAAGCTGGGCGCTTGATCTCAAAGATAGTGGCATCCGCGTCAACGTGCTTTCGCCGGGGGCGACCTCGACACCCGGTCTTCACGGCATCGCTAGCACGTCCGATCAGGAAGAGGCGTTCATTGCAAGCCTCGTAGCGCAAACGCCGCTCGGCCGACTTGGTAATCCTGAAGAGATCGCAGGTGTCGCACTGTTCTTAGCGAGCGGCGACAGCAGCTTCATGACCGGCACTGAGGTCTTCGTTGACGGAGGTTCGGCACAGGTTTGAACAACCGCGTCTCTCTCTTGGTGGCGTCACAGCTAGCGATTGTAACGCTGCCAAGAGTGTGACCGCTTGAGACGAAATGGGAAACGACAGCGTCGTCGGCCTCGCTGTCTAACTTGGGGTCGCTTTGCGAATTTCCGCTTTTGGCGAGATACCCGTTGAAGCCGCCAGACAGGATCATGTTGGTGGAACTCCAGCGGGATGGCAACCACCCCGCCCTCGTTTCTGAGCATCATCGAATAGCAGCGACCTTGGTTTTCGCGGCATCAGCGACCGCCTTCCAGCTCTGGTCGCTGGTCCGCGCCGGAAGGCCGTCACGCTTCGCCAGCGCAAGGCAGAAACGGTCGCCGAGCGATAGCCCGTGACCGGCTGTGGCGGCGCGCAGCCGCTTGGCCATCTGCGCCGAGGCCTTATCGGCCGGCACGATTGTCATCGGCAACGGATCGAGCATGGCGTCGACCTCACGCTCCGGCATGCCAAGATGGATGAAGTGGGTGAGCACCTCGGCGTAGTTGATCGTGCAGATCCGGGCATCTGCTATCGCGGCAGCGATTTTGTCAGCGTCCTTCTCCCCTTTCAGCATGGCAATCAGGGCGGACGCATCCAATTCGATCTCGCTCACTCTCCGCTGTCCTCGCGGCGCTTGGCAAGGAACGCCTCGACGGATCCGTCCGGCTTCCCTTCGGTGTACCGCTTCGCCAAAGCCTGAGCGCGGGCAACCGCCTGTGCGGCTGTTCGGAGAACCAGACCCTCCGGCGTCTCGACCAGATAGACCGCGCTGCCGCCGACGAGCCCGAGCCGCTTGCGGATGTCAGCCGGGAGACTCGTCCGACCATTGGGCGTTATGTTGACCTGAACGGTCATATGAGATCCTACGCCAGCTAGATTGCCCGATGAGCGCACCATAGCCATCAGACCTACATTTTTCAATGAAATGACAAGTGGGATACAGTTCATCAACCGAGCTATTTTCAGGCTCGCATGCCATAAGTGCTACAACGCGCCTCAGTGTGGCGCTTTTGGCAGAAATCCGCCCCCCGAGATGACAATATCGCCGTGCGGACACCTTTTCGGAAGTCAACCACGCGTCCGCATACCGGCAAGTCAATCTGCTAAACTGAGCACCCGCGCGCACTTGGATAAGGCTCGGAATGGCTTGATCTGGGACAAAGCCGTCGTTGCTAAACGGCATGCCGAATGACCGGTATTGCCGGAAGGGGACAGGCGCCTGCTGGGCACTGAAGTTGGCGGCTATTGGTTCGTTTCCTGAAACACGCCAACCAGGAAACGACCTGTTGCCGAAGAAGTTCGCGCGTGCGATATCCGTAAAGGGCTAGGAGTCAGGTAATGATTTTATCTACCATTATCGCAGTGAGCGTTGCTACCCAATCGGCACCGGCATCAAAAAGCTCGCCTGCCCCTGCAGCCGAAAAGAAGATGGCATGCTGCGAAATGATGGCGAAGGGCAACGGTTGTTGTTGCTGCAAAGACATGGCCGCGGAAAGTCCGAGCAACCAAGGTGGAAACCAAGAGAGCGATGACGCCAAAAGGCATACTCACTAAGCATGGCATCAGGTTCCTACTCACTTCCGGCTATGAGTGGCGCAACTGGGTGTAGCGGCCCTCAAGCCCCTGTATCCTGACATTGGCAGCGCCGAGCGCGGGCGATGTCACCTGCACGCGGCCCCCTCCGATTTCGTTCACCAGCATTGCGATATTGCCGGGGCGCATCAGCGCGTTTTCCTCGATCTCCTCGCCCGCGGTTACCTCGACCCGCAGCGGCTCATGTTGCAAGCGCCTCCCGAGGCGCGTGCCCTGAACGATGATCTCGACTTCTTGTTCTTCCTCTCTCTCGTGATCGTGTTCAGCGACTTCGCGGCGGTGTGCCGACTCTTCGGGAAGCGCCTGCGCAAAAGCAGGCACAGGCGCAGCAAGGACGCAAGCCATGCCAAGCAGCAGCGCAGCGTGGAAGCGGTGGATCACATCAAGTCTTTCGTTGGAACGGTGGCGCAAGGTCGCGCCGTGAAGAGTCAATCGGGCGTGCGGTCGATTATCGCACGCAGGTCAGACGGAATATCCATCGCGGTAAAGGCGCTCACCGTGCTGCGTCCGGTGTTGCCGATTGGCAGGCGCCCCGTCAGATTGCCGAGCGGTACAAGTGCGAGCCGCAGGAGCTGTCCTGCCGCTTCCGGCCAGTCGCGGAGCTGAACAGCAAAAGCGAGCATTCTCCGGAGCGATACGCAATGCGCGCCAAGGCGCGTCTGAGCGAGGATGTGCGCACGCCCAAGATGGTGCCATGCCAGCGGGACATCACCCTGCCGCGAAGCCTCTTCCCCCATACGATATTCTTCTGCAAGTGCTGCAGCGATAGCGTGCATTGTCCGCTGGTTGGCGGTGAGCTGTGTCATGCCTTGCTCCTCAACGTAATCGTTCTCCTCGGCGATCGTCAGATAACCATCTTCGCTGCCATCCAGAGCGCCATCGCGATCATCATCAGGTTCTCGGTCAGCGAAACGAAACCAAGCGGAACGTTGCTCGATCCCCCGACGCATGCGCACTTGAGCTCGCGCCGGTCGATGTAGACCGCCTTGAACACGGAAACCGCGCCGATCGTGCCGATGAACAGTGCTACCGGGATCGAGACCCAGTGCAGCACGCCTGCTACCATCAGGACGCCGGCAAGACCCTCTGCGAAGGGGTAGATGCGCGCATATGGAACCCAGCGCTGCGCCAGCAGGTCATAATTGAGGAACATTGTCGCGAATTTGTCGACATCCTGCAGCTTGAGGAGCGCGAGGACACACATCGAAAAAGCGATGAACCACTCGGCCACGCGGACACTGATGGCGTTGCCGTCGGCGGCAATACCAACCGCCACGGCCATGAATGCAGTCATAGCAAACAGCGCCATGACCGGGCGATAGGTGGTCGCACTGGGATCGGCGATCTTGAGGCCGAAAAAGCGACGGAGGTCATCGTGGCCGCCGATCCGCTGCCCATCAATGAAGGTCTGCGGCGTTGTAGTGACGCCATGTTCGGCTTTGAAAGCGTCGGTTTCTTCCCGCGTCGTCAGGTGATGGTCCTCCACCTCGTAACCGCGAGACGTAAGCAGGTGTCTCGATTTCAGGCCGTATGGGCAGGTATGGCTGGGCATGACCATGCGGTGAATCACGGCTGTTTTGGCAGATTGGGGCATTGGCGATTTCCTTTGATTCGCGTGCAATGCGGCTGCTATAAACTCCGTACCATGATACGGGATCAAGTGCCTTTATGAAGATCGGCGAATTCGCTCGCGCGGGCGGCGTGAACGTTGAGACAATCCGATATTATCAGCGGCGCGGGCTCTTGGTCGAACCGCCGCGCGCGCAAGGGCCGCGGCGGTACGGGATTGATGACCTTGATCGCCTGCGGTCAATTCGCGCCGCGCAGACGGCGGGCTTCACGCTCGAAGAGATAGCGACCTTGCTGGCGCTGGACACGGCAGACCGCCCGGCGGCGCAGGCGCTTGCAAACAGCCGCATCGCTGCACTTGATGAAAAGATCGCGAACTTGCAGACCATGCGCGGTGCTCTCATCCGTCTGGCGGAAGCCTGCGCAGCCGAAGAGGTCGGGCCGTGCCCCATCATCGCCGCGTTCAATCCGATTGGCACTAACTAAGTTTCGGATCCCTGACGAATACTCCCCATCCTGATCGAAGGCCGCTTACATCATCGTCGGCGACATCGTTCCGAAGACCGCGACCAAGCCAATGACCAAGAGCCCGAGCAGGAATTCGGCAATAAGGGTGCGCTGCAACGCACCCAAGGCTTGAGCGGGATAGACATTGCCATCCCTCACAGCTTTTGCAGCGCCCCTGCTCACGCGCGCATGATGCGCGCCGAAGGCTACCATAGCTGCCACTAAGGCCAGCTTGATTGCCAGCAGGATGCCGTATGGCGTTGCAAAGGTCGCCGCGACGTTCGGTAAACCGAAGATCAGGTGAGAGTTGACTGTTCCGGTAACCGCGACAAGCGCAACCAGTGATATCCCCGTAGGTGCAAAGGCGTGCATGGCCCTGCGCACCGCATGCGCCTTTGCCTCGTCAGGATCCTTGTAGCATCGGAATGTCAGAACAAGGAACCAACCGATTGCTCCAAGCCACAGGCTCGCGCTGACCAGATGGATGCCGTTGTTAAGGCGATGGAACAGCCCCAATCCGCCTTCGGTTGCAGCAGCATGACCACTCCAACCTAGAGTCACAAGGGCGCAACCGTAGCAGCCCGCCGCAAATGCCAGCGCTGCCTGGCGGTTTCGGAGCGCAAGAATAGCGGCCAGCCCCGTTAGGAGCAGCCCTGAGCGGACAAGGAAGGCAAACCCCATGTCGGTGCCCAAGATCATCGCTTCGATCATCGGCAGATCGAGTTCGACGACCGGCACGCCCATCATCGCAGCGATCGATATCAGCATCAGCGCCGCTGATACAACCGGTGCGGCAAGAGCCGCCAGAACAGCAAAGTTTGGCGCGCGGTCAACCCTTAGCCAGTCGACGCTTCGCAGGCCAAACAACCAGAAAGCCGACCATCCGAACAGGCCCAGCAGCAGCGCATATTGCGCAACCCGCAGGACCAGTCCGAGAAAATCCCCCTCTGCCACCGGTTCAGCCGATGATGAACGTGACGGTGCCCTTCATGCGGTGACCGTCAGCCCCGGCTGCCTGCCAGCGAACCTCATAGGTGCCTTTAGGCAGTGGCTTTGCCAGATTGAGAGTCATGGTCTTGTTGTCGTTCGACCATGCGGTCTTGAAGTTTCGGATCGCCATCTCGCCGTGATTTGCCATGCCGGGCATCGCAGTCATGACGATGCTGGCTGCAGCAGTGGGCGGCAGCAGGGCTTCGCTGAAGGTCAACGAGACGGTTCGCGCGCTTGCGACCGTCGCGCCCTCAGCCGGGGTCGAGGCGACCACCTTGGTATGCGCCAGCGCGGTAGCGGGCAAAGCGAGCGGGGATGCCGCAATCGTCAGGGCGGCAAATAGTGATGCGATCTTCATGTGAGTTTATCCTTCGTGTTGATCAGAACCAGAAACGGATGCCGGCGATGAAGCTGGTAGCGGAGAGGTCTTCACCGCGTGCTCGCGCGAAGTCAGCACTTTGGCCGGTCCGCCAGGACTGCTCGATGCCGATATAGGGCGCAAATTCGCGACGGATCTCGTACCGCAGCCGCGCGCCGACCTCGATCTGGTCGAGCCCCGCGCCAATGCCGAGCAGGGGAATGTCCTGCGCTGACAGGTTGGCCTCGATCCGCGGCTGAAGGATCAGGCGCTGGGTGATGCGCTGATCGACCTCGGCCTCGACCCGTGCGGTTAAATCGCCGCGGTGCGACAGGAACAGCGCAGCATCGACCTCGAACATGTAGGGTGCCAAGCCCTGCACGCCGATCACGGCATGGGTGGTGTCCGGCCCACCGATGTCCTGGCGGATCCCCGCCTGGAAATCCCAGAACGGCTTGAAAGCCTTCGAGAAGAGCGCCTGAACCTCGGCATCCTCAGGCGAGGAGCCCCATTCGCCTTCGCCCTCGCTCTTGAACCAGAGGCGCTCGGTGGGGCCGCCGTAGTAACCCTGGATATCCCACAAGTAGGCGTCCTCGCCGCCGCGCACCTGCGTCTCCAGTCTGTCGCCCTGGAACCAGAACACCGGAAAGTCACCATGCGTCCTGCGCAGGTCGTTGCGCGATGCTACCATCGTCTCAGCGCCCCAGATCGCATCGGCGGCGCGCGGCGGTCCACTCCCGGCCTCCGGCGGCGGCGGGGTTTCCATGTCCGGACCTGGTGAGGCGGTTGGTGCAGCCATGCCCGCGCCATGGTCCCTAGTGCTGTGGTCCATGCCGTCCATCGGCTCGGCATTTCCGTCCGATGGAGCGCCCATACCATGGCCTGCGGGGGGATCAGCAGCTTCGGCTTCGGCCTGCTCGCCAGTATCGTGGCCGGCATGCGGGTCGCCTGTTTCGGGGGCGGGCTGATCGCCCATGTCGTGACCGGCATGTGGATCAGCCTTCACCTCTGCCCCGGCCGGCTTGGGCAGAGCATGACCCTGATGCTGTGCGAGCGCCGGCGCGGTGCTCAGCAGCAGGACAATCGAGAGGGCGCGTTTCATTGTCCGCTCTCCGGACCCATCACCGTTACGGTCTGCATCATCCCGCCATGCATGTGGTAGAGCAGGTGGCAGTGAAACGCCCAGTCGCCCGGTTCATTGGCGGTCAGGTCGAACTGTGCGCTCGCTCCAGGCTGGACAATGACGACGTTTTTGCGGGGCTGATGGGCGGCATCCTCGCCATTGACCAGCTCGAAGAACATCCCGTGAAGGTGGATCGGATGCGCCATCATGGTGTTGTTGATGAGCTTGACCCGAACCCGCTCGTTCCAGGCAAAGCGGATCGGGACATCGCTGACTGCGGAATACATCTCGCCGTCGAATGACCACATGTAGCGTTCCATATTGCCGGTGAGATGTAGTTCCACCAGGCGTGAGGGCTCACGCGTGTCTGCGTTGGGCTCCAATGCCGACAACATGCGGTAATTGAGCACGCGATGGTCGACATCGCGCAGACCGAGACCGGGATCGCCCATCTTGTCCACCGGAGCCATGGAGACCATGTCGATCCCTGGCCCCACCTTCACGTCGGGCGGCAACAGCAGCGTGTCGCGCATCTTCATGCCGTCCATAGAATGGCCGCCGCCGCCGTGACCGCTATCACCATGGTTCATCCCCATGTCGCCCATGTCGAGCAGCGGCGGCTTTCTCGGCGGAGGGATGGCAGCGCGCGCGCCGGGGCGGCTCGCCAGCGTTGCGAGCGCCATGCCGGAGCGGTCCATGCTCTCGGCGATAATGGTATAGGCCTCCGCGTCGCGCGGGGTGACGATCACATCGTAAATCTCGGCGGTGCCGATCTGGAGCTCGTCAACTTCGACCGGTTTCACGTTCTGTCCGTCGGCTGCGATGACCGTCATGGCAAGGCCGGGGATGCGCAGGTTGAAGAAGCTTTGCGCCGCGCCGTTGATGACACGAAGCCGCACCCGCTCGCCCCGCTTGAAAAGGTATTCCAACCCTTCCTTCGGCCCGCGTCCATTGGCGAGGTAGGTATAGGTGGATCCCGTCACATCGGCGATATCGGTCGCAGGCATCCGCATTTCCGCCCACATCCGGCGGTCGGCGGCGGTCAGCGGGTAATCGTCGGCCCAGCTGGTCTGCTGATAGTTGAAGTAGCCTTCGCCCTTGCGAAGCCGATCCATGATGAAATGCGGATCGAGCGGGGTGAATTCGCTCAAAAGAAGGATGTAATCGCGATCATACGCGGCAGGCTCGTCGCCCGCCGGGTCGATAATCAGCGGGCCGTACTGCCCCTGCTGTTCCTGAAGCCCCGAATGGCTGTGATACCAGTATGTGCCCGACTGCCGGATCGGGAATTCATAGGGGAAGGTCTGACCCGGCCTGATTCCGGGAAAGCTGATGCCCGGAACACCGTCCATGTGGAATGGCACGAGCAGCCCATGCCAGTGGATCGAGGTATCGGTATCGAGTGTGTTGGTGACATTGAGTCGGACATTCTGCCCCTCGCGCAGGCGGATCAGCGGCCCAGGCACCGAGCCGTTGACTGCGACCCCGTGCCCCTTGCGCCCTTGCACCGTCCGAGGGCCGTGGCCGACAGTGAGATCGATCACTGCGCCTGAAACCTCGTCGAAGCCCACACGGATCGGCGAGCCGCCGCGCATGCGGTGGATCGAATGCCCTTGCGCCCAGGCAGGCACGGCGGCGAGAGCGGAGACGGTTCCCAGCCCTGAAAGCAGGTGACGGCGTGAAAGTGTCAGATGGTCCATACCCAGCATTACGCATAAGCGCGGCACACCCCTCAAAATTTCTGACGCCCACCCTCGTTTGCCAGAAGCTCACTGAGCTTGCTGCGCGCCCGATAGAGCCGCGTCTCGACCGCTTTTTCGCTGATACCAAGCACGTCGGCTGTCTCAGCCTGACCAAGGCCCTCGACGGTTCGCAGGATCAAGGTTTCGCGCAGACGTGCCGGCAGCCGCACTATTGCTGCATTGACCCGCGCGAGCTCGGCGCGGTCGGCCGTCTGCACGTCTGGCGCGATAGCATCGTCGGGCATGTCATGGGCCGCATCGATCGGATCTGTGCGCCACAGCATCGTACGCAGCCGGCGCCTGCGCCCCCAATCGCGGCATTTGTTGAGCGCAATCCGCCTGAGCCAAGTCAGAAGCGGCCGTGAACGATCGTAGCCTTCGAGTGCCGAAAATGCGGCAATGAAGGTGTCCTGTGTAAGATCGAGCGCCTCTTGCGCGTCACCGGTCGAAGCACGGATGAAGCGGTAGATCGGCTCGCGGTAGCGGGCGAGCAGTTCCCGGTAGGCATCCTGCCGTCCGATGAGCGCCAGTGCCACCACTTCGGCATCGCTCCCCTCGGCAAGCGGGAGGCTCACTTAGTATCGGGGGCGAGAGCCTTGGTCACAGCCCGGTCAAATGCCGCGGCCTGATCGGGCCTTAAAACGGAGCGCATTTCGAAGAGGTGTTCGAGCGTTTCCTTCTGCATCTCGCCCATGACGTGGTGCGTGTGATCGACGGCTGCTGTGACTTCGGGGCCGTAGCCGTGCTCGGCCTCCATGGCTTCGGCCAAATGCGCATTGGCCGCCCTCATATCGAGCTCCAGCGCCTTGCGGCGTGTCGCAAAACGCTGCTCGATTGCCTCGATCTTCGCCGCTTGCGCTGCGTCCAGGTCGAGGTCGCCGTGCAGCAACGCATGTAGCTCAGTCTCGCTTTGCTTGCCATTGTTGAGCAACTTCTGACCCAAAAAGGTTCCCGCAAACGCGGCAGTGAAGGCGACCACGATGAGCAAAGCCAACCACGCAGGTTTCGTCACGGATGAACATCCAGAAGATTCGAGGGTGCGAGAGGATTGTCGGAGGCAAACGGCGCGATCCCCTGCGCCTGTGCAGGCGGCCCGGTCACAAGCCCACCGGTGGTCAGGCCCAGCAACAAAGCAAAGGCCCCAGCTAAGAATGTCGCGCGCTTGCCAAACGATGCTTCGCGGCGTTGCGCGGCAAACCCTGCGATAATTGCATCGTCAATCAGCTCGAGGCCCGCAGGAACGGGCAAGCTTGCGAGTTGTCGCAGGGATGAATCAAGTTCGGACACAGGCAATCTCCGTGTTGCAAGTGTTCTATACGCAAGCGATGCGCCCGCCCCTCAGAAAAAATGGATATCACTGCAGCGGTCGGATCGCAGAGCGTGATCGCCAGACGGCTTCGCAGCGCGCGGATAACCGGTTTCGGCAGGAGCGGCCATTCGTTTTTCAGCGAGCGAACGACCGACTCTGGGGCGGAACCTGACACCCACGGCGGCGTTCGCAGATGACCGCGTATAGGTCTCATTCAGACATTTACTCTGAGATGGTCGCGTCGCATTCAGCTTACTGCTGAGGATTCCTTTTTGTCACAGTCCGCAATTGATCCGAAAGAGCTTGCTCGATAGCCAATGCGGCAAGCCGAGCCGTCGCGAGCAATTGTTCCAGGCTGTGCCCGTGGCGAGCTTTGGCGGACAGCCCGGACATTGTCGTGCTCACGAAATCGGCTAGCCGCTGAGCTTCTTCTGGATGACGAGCTTTGATATACTCGCGGATCACGGCTTCACCGGCCTGGTTGAACGAAAGCGCCGCTCGGCGCGCCTCGGGATCGTCACAGCGCGTGCCTTCCAGGACAAGACAACCGGTGGCGGCGGGGTCGGCCGCGTACCGGCGCGCAGCCGCCTCCAGCAGAGCCGAAAGCGCTTCAGCAGCCGGACGGTCCGGTTGCAGCATGTCGGTGAGCGGGATCGCCCCCGAGCCAGCCCAACGGTCGAGCACGCGATGGAACAGCGCGGCCTTGCTGCCGAATGCGGCATAGAAGCTTGGCGGGTTGATCCCCAGCGCCGCAGTCAGCTCAGCGATGCTGACAGCGTCATAGCCGCGCACATGGAAGAGGTGCTGGGCCGTCACGAGGGCCTCCTCTGGGTCGAACCGCCTTGGGCGACCCCGACCGCGTACCTTTTTTATATCGATCACTATAATAAACCTTGACCGCCTTCGGAGCCGATTTTATGTAGTGCGCAGTACAAATTATCAAGGATGAAACCGTGTCTATGCTCCAAGGCAAATCCGTTCTCGTGCTTGGTGGAAGCCGTGGCATCGGCGCAGCGATCGTTCGCCGGTTCGCGAACGAGGGCGCCAACGTCACCTTCACTTACTTCGGTTCGCGCGATGCCGCCCAGCGGCTGGCATCCGAAACCGGCAGCACCGCCGTCCTGACCGACAGCGGTGACCGAGACGCGGTAATCGCCCGCGTGCGCGATAGCGGACCGCTTGACGTGCTCGTGGTGAATGCCGGCTATGCCATCTACGGTGACGCGCGGGAGCATGATCCTGACGAGGTCGACCGACTTTTGAGGGTTAATGTTCATGCGCCCTTCCACGCGTCGGTCGAGGCAGCGCGGCAGATGCCGGAGGGAGGTCGAATAATCGTGATCGGCTCGGTGAACGGCGATCGCATGCCCGTTCCAGGCATGGCCGCTTACGCTCTGACCAAGTCCGCCCTGCAGGGAATGGCGCGCGGCCTCGCCCGTGATTTCGGGCCGGGCGGGATCACAATCAACGTCGTGCAACCGGGTCCCATTGATACGGACGCCAATCCCGAGAACGGTCCGAACCGGGACCTGATGCACGGCTTCATGGCGATAAAGCGCCACGGACGGCCTGAGGAGGTCGCCGGGATGGTCGCCTGGCTCGCAGGGCCAGAGGCCGGCTTCGTCACTGGGGCGATGCACACGATCGACGGCGCATTCGGTGCCTAGCCTCAGCCCACGCGGTGGGGCTTAGCGGCTCACTACCTTTCGCTACACGAAGTGGACAATATGTTGCCAAGTCTTCCGATCGCGACACGGACATCGATAACGGGGCTATGCTTAGCCGCCCTGCTCGGACTCCCACTGCCGGAAAGTGCGGCAAGCGCTGGTCAACGCGACAGGGATCTTCAACGAGACCGAGCTATCTGCCACGAGTTCGGAGCGAGGTTCGGCACTGTCGAGTTCACCGACTGCATGCTCGCGCAGCAGCGCCGCCGTGACCTCAAGAAACTCGAAGATTTGGAGCGATCTCGCCTGCTGAGCCAGATCGCCAAGGATGGGCAAATCATGGCCGAACGAGCGCGGCAGCAACGCTGCCGACGCGACCCCGACCGGCGCGAATGCAGGCGTCGCTTCAACAACCCTGGAGAATGAACTCATGAAGATTCTGATGGTCTTGACTTCGCATGATCAGCTCGGCGAGACTGGACGGAAGACGGGCTTCTGGCTCGAGGAGCTCGCCGCTCCCTATTATGTCTTCAAGGATGCCGGGTTCGAAATCACCCTGGCGTCCCCTAAGGGTGGTCGGCCACCGCTCGACCCCAAGAGCAACGAGCCCGCTTTCCAGACGGAAGACACGCGACGGTTCGAAGCCGATCCAGAAGCGGCTAAGGCGCTGGCGAACACCGTGAAGCTCGCGAATATCAAGGTCGGCGATTTCGAAACGGTCTTCTATCCGGGTGGCCATGGTCCGATGTGGGATCTCGCTGAGAGCCCGGACTCGCGCGCGCTGATCGAGAGTTTCCTAGCCGCCAATAGACCGGTTGCCTTGGTCTGCCACGCTCCAGGCGTGCTGCGCCACGTCCAGACGCCCGATGGCCGGCCGCTCGTCGGGGGTAAGAAGGTCACCGGCTTCACCAACAGCGAGGAAGAAGCGGTCGGCCTGACTGAGGTCGTGCCGTTCCTGGTGGAGGAGGAGCTGAAGGCAAAGGGCGGTCTGTGGTCGAATGGCCCCGACTGGGAACCCTATGTTGTCGAGGACGGCCTCCTGATCACGGGGCAGAACCCGGCTTCGTCGGCGACTGTCGCCCACCGGCTGGTGGAAAAGCTCTAGATGCTACAAGACTGAAGGAGGAACATTGTGTCCCGCACATGGCTTATCACAGGTGCCTCATCAGGCATTGGTCGGATATTGACAGAGCGGCTTCTCCAGCGCGGAGACCGCGTGGCGGCGACGATCCGCCGCCCTAGGGCACTCGACCACCTCAGCGCCTTGTATGGGGAGCGTTTGTGGGTCGGGACGCTTGACGTCACGGACTCCAAGGCCGTGCGCGATGTAATCGATCGCGCTTTCGCCGCGCTAAACCGGATTGACGTTGTAGTTTCCAACGCCGGTTACGGTGTTCTTGGAGCCGCGGAAGAGGCAAGTGACGAGCAGGTCCATGACATAATCCATACCAACCTGGTCGGCTCGATCGCGCTCATCCGTGCAGCGCTACCGCATATGCGAGCTCAGGGCGGTGGGCGTATCCTTCAGCTTTCGTCGGAGGGTGGGCAAATCGCCTATCCCGGCTTTAGCCTCTACCACGCGACCAAGTGGGGCATCGAAGGCTTCGTCGAAGCGGTCGCACAGAAAGTCGACCCGTTCGGCATCAAGTTCACCTTGGTGCAGCCCGGGCCGACGGGGACGGGCTTCGCCGCAGGGCTGGTCCGGCCTGCGCCGATGCGAGTCTATGACAGCACACCTGCCGGGGAGGTACGACGCGGGATCACCTCGGGGGCGTTCGCGATCACCGGGGATGCTGCCAAGGTGGTGGATCGGATGATTGAAATGGTCGATCGGGACGAGGCGCCCTTGCGTTTGACGCTGGGCGCATCGGCGTTCGGCAGCATTCGAAGTGCACTCACGCGGCGGATCGAGGCGCTCGATGCACAGCGAGCGATCGCTCACTCGGTCGAAGCAGCAGCTTAGGCGACTGCATGCAGGGTGCGTGGGCGCAACGTCGGCCCTGTGGCGAGGTCGACCTAGCTAGAGCTCGGTGGAATGACGGTCGTCTGTGTCGGGCAAGAGGCGGGTGAGTGCATCGTTCGACCATGATTCGATGTCTAGAAGAGCTTGATATGGATCGCCTCTGAGGTTCAGGATCTCTGCAAACGCCGGCTCCGTCTTCATGCCACACCTTCGCCGGTTCTTGATTGCAGAGCGAAATCCATCCCCGCCGAGCTCCAGTAGTCGTTTCTCGATCAGAAAATGCCGCCAGCCAACTTGCTCGGGCACCGCGACCTGACCTGGCCGAACAGCTCGAATGCCCAGGGGCCGCCGTATCATCCGCGAGCGTATGGCCGAGGGTGATCTGACGCTGAATGCCTTCATCGCCTCGGTCGCCAAGTCGGTCCACCGAGTACGCAAGACCGCAGTCTACCTGTCCGCCCCGTCTAAGGGGGGTGCCGAGCGCGCTGCTCCACAACCTCAAGCACAATCAGGTGCTGCATGCGCGGGTGCTAAACGTGACGGTGAAGGTCGAGGCTGTGTGCTAGGTTGATCCCGCCACCCGCGCCGAGGTACGTGAAGAGGGTGAGGGCTTCTACCGCGTGATCGTCCGTCACGGCTTCATGTAAGACATCCACATTCCAGGCGATCTAGCTGCTCTGGGGACCTGCTGTGGGACCTTCGACCCGATGCCAATCGCGCGACGCATTCTTCCCCACGAGATTTTCTTTCCCGCGTGAGCGCGAGCTCACACTGCTGCGTGTTGTAGCCGAGACTCGGCGGCAGCGCGCGGATCCAGATCTGTAGGTTTCCAATCATTTTCAGTAATAAGCGAGGACCCATGGCGATGCGGAAATCAGCTTGGTGGCTTCTGGTAAAACCAAACATCCATTCTGGTAATCGTAAATGACCGGGTCTGGGGTGACAGTGGCCGCTGATCACCCCTAGCTTTCCACATCCTTCGCCCGATTTCGATCGCTCACCGGACACTTTTGAGGGGGCAGAGGTCAGACCCCCCTGCCCTCCGCAAATCCGACTTGCCCGCTCTCTCATTAAGGTGGTACGCTTTATTTTCTCACACAGGGGCCTCATCCGTTACAAATGACCAACACCCTCATCGGATATGCCCGCTGCTCGACCGACAAGCAGGACCTCACCGCCCAGCGTCGGGCGCTGATCGAACTCGGCGTCCCCGAGGACCGCATCTACACCGACCACGGCCTGACCGGCCGCAACCGCGACCGCCCCGGCCTCGCCCAGGCGCTGGCAGCAGTGCGTGCCGGCGAAACGCTGGTCGTGCCGAAGCTCGATCGCCTCGCCCGGTCGGTGCCGGACGCGCGGGCGATCGCAGATGAGTTGGAGAAACGCGGCGTCAGCCTCGCGCTCGGCAAGCAGGTCTACGACCCCAACGACCCGATGGGCCGGATGTTCTTCAACATCCTCGCGACCTTCGCCGAATTCGAGAGCGACCTCATCCGCCTGCGGACCCGCGAAGGCATGAAGATCGCCCGCGACAAGGGCAAGCTCCGCGGCAAGCCGCCGAAGCTGTCCGACCTGCAGCAGCGCGAGCTCCTCAAGATGCACGCGACCGGCGAATACTCGATCAGCGACCTCGGCAAGCTGTTCAAGGTCTCGCGGCCGACCGTGTATCGGACGATCCGACGGGGTGGACTTTGACCGCGCCTTATTCGGGCGAGCTGAGAGGCGCGGGGGCAGTGATCAAGTCGTCACGATCTCCATCAGCTTGTTGTAGCTATCAGCTACCCCGTACCTGACATTGGGCGTCGGGTTCGATTCCGCTAGCTTGGCGAAGAACTTCTTGGCGCAGTCGATTTTCGCCCGCTCGAGGTCTCGAAGCGCAAGTGACGACATCGACCCCTTGGTTTCGGCGACGAAATAGATGTGCTTCACGGCACCGGCGCGAAACACAATGGCCCAATCGGGATTGTAGTCGCCCACAGGGGTTGGGATCAGGAAGCCGCGAGGCAGCTTCGCATAGACTTCGACCTCCGCACTTGTATCCAGCTCCCCGACGAAGTCGCGCTCGACCCCGGAATCTGTGATGCAATAGTCGAAGACGTGGTTCTTTAGCCGCTCGGTCGCCCGGGAAAAATCCTGGCCGATCTCCGCCGCAGTGAAGATGTCGGCGTCATAGCGCTCATCGATCGGATCGTAGACGAGCTGCTCGATCAGGTGCCCAGCCTTCTGTTCCTTGATCAGCCGCGCCGCCTCAGAAATGAAGTGCTCGGGATTGGCGCGATATTGGTCGAAGATCGCAGGCTCGATGCCGGTGAGGATCTGGGCCACGGTCTGCCGCAGGAGGTCGGTCGCGTCTGAGACTTTCCCCAAAAGATCGTACTTCACCGCCGAGCGGGCCGACGCGGCCTGGACGGTTTCGTTGCGCGTGACGCTGAAACCAGTCCCACCCCGCAATTGCTCATCGGTGACCTTGTCCGACTGGATCCCCGTCTGCACGGTGTATTGCAGCTTGGTCACGCGCAATTCGCTGTTGAGGGCACTGATACATTTTTGGACCAGCTCCGCCGTGTCGAACTCCACGCGGTAGACAGCCTTTCGGTTGATCCGGCTCCAGAGTTCCTGGAAGGCACCCTTGTGAAAATTGTCGTTCAGCGGGTTGCGCTTGGGCTTCCGTCCGTCCTCGAACTTGGGAAGAGCGGCATCACTGTAGACGCTGTCGATCAGGCTGAAGACCTCAGCCTGGTACGGGACCAGATCGTCATGCAGCACGGCCAAAGTGCCCTCGGCCTTCGCAGTATAATAGGTGTCCGTGATCTGATCTGCGTCGTCGATATAGTCATGCTTGATCAGGTAACGGTGAATCTGCGTCGCCATCTGGTCGGTGACAGTCACGGGCCCTTCCGGCGTGTGCAGCTGTTTACCCACGAAGAAGGCTTGGCTGGCCTTGCGCGGCCGGGCGGAGAGGCTTTCGGCGATCTCCTTTTGCAGTCCCGCTACGAAATCAGTGTAGCTTTCGCTCGCGATAACCGAGAGAATATTGATGTCGTGGACGGTCGCGGGATGATCAAGCCGATCGCCAAACCGGTCTACGGCCAGTCGGAGACCGCGGCCGACTTCCTGCCGGCGGGAGGTCATGTTGAGACTTTGCTTCAGCATGCACATGACGAACACGTTCGGGTTATCCCAACCCTCCCGGAGCGCAGAATGCGAGAACAAAAAACGGACCGGCTCTTCGAATGAGAGCAGCCGTTCCTTGTTTTTGAGGATCAGATCATAAGCGTCGCTATCATCAGACTTCTCGGTCTTTTTTCCAGTTTCCTCATCCTTGATGACCCTGAATTCTGGATCCTTCAACCGCTTGGTCTTCTTGTCGATCGAGAAATAGCCATCGTGTGTCTTGGCTACAGGGATCGCCTCGAGGTGCTTCCGCCAAGCTGCTTCTTCGAGAGGTAGTTCCGCGAGCACAAGCGCAACAGCCTCGGCATATTCTTCCTCGAACATGCGGGCATACTCGCCGTTCTGATCGTCACGGCTGTAGTCGCGGTACTTGGCTACCTCGTCGATGAAGAACAGCGACAACACCTTGACCCCTTGGGCGAAGAGCTGACGCTCTTTTTCAAGATGGGCGCGGATCGTTTCGCGGATCTGAATCCGCCGGATGTCCCGCTCCGAGAGGTCGCCATAAGCCTCGCCTGCCTTAAGCGTGATCCCATTGGTAAACTCGACAGTGTCGGCGGTGGCATCGATCTGCGACACGACGAAGTCACGGTACTGGTCGAGCCCGCCTGACAGATCGTAGAGGTCATCGCGGAACCTGAGGCGTTTCAGCCGGCGCTTGATCGTCCCAGTGGTGTCCTTGACCTCCATCTCTAAGCGGGCAAATGGGCCGCCCTTGCCGCGGCCGACTGTCTCAATCCCCTCAAGATAGAGATAGGCCGTCGTGCCGGTCAGTCCCTTCAGCGCAATACCCCGGACCTGGATCTTCTTCACCAGCTTCTGGTTGTAGGCGTCCAGCGCATCGAGCCGGTGGATCTTGGTGTGTTCGGTCCGGTGCGTTGCCGAATAACGCATGATGAACAGGGGGCGGAACTTGGGAAGCGCTTCGACCGTGGCCTTGCCTTCCATCTTCTGCGGCTCATCGAGGATCAGGATCGGCCGGTTGGCGGCGATCACATCGATCGGCTTGCGTGACTGGAAGTCATCGAGGGCGTCATAGATGCGGCGGTTATCCTTGCCGCTGGCGTTGAAGGCCTGGATGTTCATGACCATCACGTTCAGTCCGGCATCGGAGGAGAAGCTCTCCAGCTCGTGCAGGCGCTTCGAGTTGTAGATGAAGAAGCGGGCCTTCTTCCCGTAGGTCTCGGTGAAGTGCTCCGCTGTGATCGAAAGCGACTTGGCGACACCCTCGCGGATGGCGATGCTCGGGACGATGATGATGAACTTCGACCAGCCATAGCGCCGGTTCAGCTCGAACATCGTCTTGATGTAGCAGTAGGTCTTGCCGGTCCCCGTTTCCATCTCGACATCGAGATGAAGCGGTGCGGCGGCGGCCATATTCTTGAGATAGGCAGCCGGAGCGGGCACCGCCCTGCCCTTCGCGTCCCGCGTGACAAAGCTGGTCAGGGATGGCGATTGTGGGAGATTTTGTCGGCGCTGGACCGCGTTGATGTTCGTCAGCAACTGCGCGTCGGTGAGCGCGATATCCGGGTTGCGGAACCCTTCATCGTCAAACGCCTCTGCCTGGTTCCGCTTGCCCGGGTCGATCCTGTAGGCCGGACCGACGCTGAAGGGCTGGCCCGCAAAGCAATCGACCACCGCGTCGACGGCCATGGTCTGGTAGGGCTGAACCTTGAATTTGAGCTTCATGGCCGACGCAGGCCCTTTCTGCATTCATAACTTTGGAGAGAGAATTTTCCACTGTGCAGAAAGAGGGAAACGACGGAATCCCTAGGACTTATCCGCCCGACCTTTCTGCAAAATGCCGTAATCATCGCGGCTTTCTTTCTGCAAGCATCCATTGCGGCGCCGCCCGCGGACCCATGTTCACGATCACCCCCTGCCGACGCAGCTTGGTGAGTAGGTTGGCAATCTTCTTGGTGCGCTGTTCGGGCGTGAGGGCGTCGCTCAGCTTGTCGAGCAACAGCTGATCGACCTCCCGGCGTGTGGCACGGCCCGCGCCCGCGAGATAGTCAGTCAGTAGCTTAGCATAGAACTCATCATCCTGCGCGCGGGTGCGGACATAGTCGGCCATAGTGGCCGTTGCCGCTGCCACCGTCGCTGAGACATGGAAGTTCGGTTTGCGCCCCTCGATGAGCTTCCGGCGGCGCAGGTGCTTGATGGCGTCGTCGGTAATGGGCAGCTTTTTCTGCACCCGGTCGAGATTGACGACATCGACCAGATCAAGCTCGGTCTGCTGCATCAGCAAGCGGCTGTAGGCGGGGTCGACAACGCGGCCATGAATTGTCAGGCTGACCGCGGTCGGATCCTTCACATCATAATCGGGCAACGGGAAGAACCGCCTCCGCTGCGCCTCATAGATGCGCTGAATGCCATACCCCATCTGGTCGATCATATTGAGCTCGGCCATTGCCTGAACCAGCCAGCTGTTACGATAGCGGCGCGGTGTCGAGCGGGCACCAGTGGCATAATCCGTGGGCTCGCCATCCACGAAACCGCCCTCGCTCTCGAAAGTCAGCCTATCGAGGTATTCGGTGACGACGATACGGCCGTTGCGGGTGTAGTCCTGGTGGGCGATGCAGTTGTGCAGGGCCTCAAGAACCACGCTTTGGTCATATTTCGACACCTCATGCGCCAGCAGCTGGTCCTGTGGCAGGATGCGGATCTGCACGTTCCGGATGCGGGCAAAGACCTCGGAGGATGTGAGCAAAAACGGCGGGTAGAAATGCTCATAGGCCTGCTCTTCCCCGCGCAGGCTCCATGTGATCTCGGCCGGGTGCGGACTTAGCTTCCCTGCCGCCTCCATCTTGCCAAGCAGCAGCAGTGCTGCGCGGGTTATCGCGCCATTCTGGGTAACTTTCGCTCTGTCGAGGAAGGTTGCGTCACTCCAGCCTGCCACTTCTTCTGACGAGACCCGACGTGCATGCTTCTCTGCAAATCGTTCTCGCGCAACAGAAATCGCCTTTGGGTCAAGGTCGGCCAGCGTTGCCCCCTCAACAACCTGTGCCGTCCAATCCGTTGCAATGGTCTGGCCGCGGATCTCATCGAGTTTGTCGAGCCCCAAGGGCATTAGGCTTTCGCCGGCTCGGGCATAATAGTGCCCGCTCCAACTGATGGGCATGCCACGAGGTGCGGCAGGGATCTCAAAAAGAATGACCCGGTGCCCATCCCCGTCGATCAGTACATGAATGTTTCGAAGTGTGACACTCGGCTCAGTACCGTCGCGCATCTGGTTCTTGAGACTGAGGAGACGCTCAATCTCGGGACGATAGGCTGTACCGACCACCTTTCGGGTCTTGTCATTGACACCGAAAACCAGCCATCCACGCTCTGCGTTGCGCAGATTGGCTTCATTTGACAGCGCCGAGAAATAGCGCCCGATCTTATCGGTGTCGTAGTCCTTCCCAGCCTCCTTGAACTCCACCACCTCATCCTCCCAATTGGCGATGAGCTGGGCGAGCAGAGAAGTGAGTACGGCCTGATCCATCGCTCAGATGGCCTTCAGTTCGGTGCCCGGCGAGAGCTGGCGGAAGAGCTGCTCGGCGTTGATGCGATCGGCATCGCGGGCAAAGCTGGTGTCGCGGAACACGGCGCGCAGTGGTGCGCGGGCGGCGATTTCCTTCACCAACTCATCGGTGACGCCGGTGTCGAAACAGGCGATCAGCGCATTGCCATCGACAGAGTAGACGGTCTTGCCGTGCAGGGTTTCGCGGTTGATCGGCAGGGTCAGCTCCACGCCCCAATCGATCAGCACCTGAAACAGCAAATCCTCGCCGGTGCGGTCCGGCTTCACGCTGTCGACTTGCCCGAAGAGCTCGTCTTGGCTCACCTCATCGGGACGGTAGTAGACGTCGCTCATGTTAGAGCTGTCGATCTTCAGCACGCGAAAACCGACGTCTCGGTTCCAGCCCTCACTGACATCCCCCTTCAAGGCTTCCATGCCCGCGAGGCGAATGCGCTCTTTAGTCACTTCGGAAAGCAGGTGCGGCCTACCCAACTTGTCGAGCAATTTGATGGCGTTTTGCACCGTCTTCTTGGCTGTGCCCGACGTTGCCGCAGCGGCCTTATCAAGGTCTTCAGGCAACTGCACCACCACGAACTTGTAATTGGTACCAGCGGTCGCATTCGCGGTAAAAACTGCTTCGGCTGCGCTCCCTGAGCCCGCGAAGAAATCCATGATTATTGCGTCCGGGTTGCGCGGCGTAGCGTAAGCAAAAATCTTAGCAAGTTCATCGTGATCTTTTGGGTTGCTAAAAACTTTGCCACCCATCAGACTCCGCAAATATTTAACCGCAACTTGGGACTGCTTATAAATCACTGACGCTCGGACCTGAGTGGCGAATTCAGACTCCCCTTCTTCACCGCCCTCACCTTCATCGCCTTCGTCGATGTCGTCACACTCCTCGGGGATCGGACGAATATGGGCTTTGCGGAAGGGCGGCTCGGTGTGGTCAGCGCGAAATTCTACCAGTCCAAGCTTGATCTGCCGCTGCATCTCATCGGGCGAAGCATAACGCCATCCAGCCTCGGGAACTGCACAAGGCAGCTTTGTGACAGGGTGGATCACATCGTACTTAGGGCCATCACCGCCCGGCCACGAGATGTCGCGGTCTCGCCAAGGTCCGTTCTTGTCGATGCGCTTATACCGCGACCACTTTTTCGATGGGTGAGACTTCGGTAAATCGGAGTACCACTCCGACAAGGCCTTTTCCATTTGACCGAAATTGTCAGCGTATATGCTGCGCAGGCGTACGAATTCATCCCAAATTTCTTTAGCGCCAGGCTTTTCCTCGCGCCAAATTTCGCCTCGCTCACGCAGCACCAGCTGATTGCGTGCATACACAAGCATGTACTCATGGCCGAGTGAAAAGAATTTCGCGTCGTTCTTTCGGCCCTTTTCCCAAGTCAGCTGGGCAATAAAGTTCTTCTCACCGAATATTTCTGCACAGAGCTGCTTCAGGGCAGCCTGTTCCACATCGTCGATACTGATGAAGATCAGACCGTCCTCTGCTAGCAGGTTTCTCGCAACCTTCAGGCGAGAGTAGATCATAGTGAGCCAGTCGGAATGGTACCGCCCCTTGGTTTCAGGATTAGCTACCAGCAGACCGCCGTCGGCGTCGCGCTGCTCAGTAAGATTCTCGTACTGGGCCTTCAAAGACGAAAACTTATCTCGATAAATGAAGTCTTTGCCGGTGTTATAGGGTGGATCGATGTAGATCAGCTTTACCTTACCAAGATAGCTTTCCTGAAGGAGCTTCAGCGCATCGAGGTTGTCGCCTTCGATGAAGAGGTTCTGGGTGGTGTCGAAGTCCACGCTCTCCTCGCGGCAGGGCCGCAGGGTCTTGGCGATGGGGGCATTGGCAGTGAGAAGCGCCTCGCGCTTGCCAGGCCAGTCGAGCCGATAACGCTCCTGCGGGCCTTCCACGATGTGATCCGAAAGCGTCTGGCGCAGCTGATCGAAGTCAACGGCGAGCCGGATGTTGCCCTGCTCGTCGGCGGCCTCTGTCACGCAATCAGGGAAAAGGGCGCGGATCTTGGCAACGTTGTCCTGAGACAGGTCCGGGCTGTGCATTTTCATCTTGTCCATGGCCGGAATTCCTAGCGGCCACGACAGCTTTTGTCGAACAGACAGCGGCACTTGATGGGCAAATGAGGAGCGGGCAGCTGTTGGGCTGCCCGCTCAATGGGTGGAGGTGGATACCACCGATGCGGCTACACCAGCCCCAACCGCCCACACAGTCTCGATGAAATGAGGGACGAACTTGACCAGATTTGCACAGCAACGATTAACTACACGGACTTTCGAAATAGAATTCTTCAGTTTTTTGCCCATAGCCTTCTCCTTAAAAAACTTGCTTCCGAGGAAGCGAAAGATTGAAAGAAGGGCAATCAGGACTAGTGCAGCCGCCGGATTCGAACCGACTCCAACCCCCGAAGTGGAAAATGTTAGATCTGTTTATACACAAGTTGCAAAAAAGCGGAACAATTATCCACGCCAGTCAGGCCCGGAGTGCCTCGAGCTTTGCTCTCGCTGCTCGAAGCGCCGCGTTGACCTCAACCTTCCGGTTGAACTGCTTTTCCCTCGCCAGAGCATTTTCAAGCCGCGTGATCTCACGCTCAATCTGTGCGGCCTCTTCCGCCCGGGCGACACGCGCTGCAATCGGCTCGTCGTCGCTTCGCTTTGGCGGTAGCAGGGGCTCCAGCAGCCGCGCATAGAGCGTGCCCATGTCCAGCGCGGTGGGCAGAGCCTGACGCGGTGCATCCCCCGCGTCCCAAGCGGTGAAGGCGTGCGTTGCGGTAACCCACTTGCCCGCCTCCGCCTGGCTTGGGCGCTTCCACGCCATTGCCATCCGAGTGCGCCCGGCATTGTTGAGCTCGAGGATCAACGGCCGCGGAATGGCCTTCTCGATCGCCACCAGAACTGCCGGTTCGACGTCCGGCGTATGCAGGTCGATCGCGATGACGGCTATCTCCTCGACGTCTGCCGACGGTCGTAGATTCAACCGATCCGCACGAAGCACGTGGGTCCACTCCATGCGCTCGACCTGATCGACGAATTTGGCCTGCATCGCGCGCGGAACCTGCGCGGCGCTGTATATCCGGCTCTTCGGGATCGCGCGGCCAAATGCCGTTCGCGGCGGCCACGCATAGAGGGTCACGCAGCAGCTCCGGCCTCTGCCTGCTCCACAACGACGAAGGCGATCAGTTCAAAGTCCTCAAGACCGCGGATGGTGTGGGAGAGCGCAGTGGTGGCACCGGCCGAGAACAGGCTGTCGAGATCCCGCTCCTCCTTGGCGTCAATCATGGCGCGGATTGCGGCGTTGAGCAGCTGGGACGGCCCGCTCATGTCCTGTCCGTCGGCCGTTCGGGCATTGAAGGGCCGGAATGCTGGCGGAACCGGGGCTGTCACGCCTTTGGCCGCAGTCCGCACGAGATCGAGCAAGCGCTTCACCTGGGTCTGATCGGCGACGACGCTCCCATCATTGCCCATGTAGATCAGATAGTAGGGATGCAGGCGGTTCTGTCGGTTTGCCGAAGCATCTCCGCCCACGGCCTTCAAAGCAAAGATAATGCCCGGCTCGAGCCCCTTGGTGGGTTCAGCCGGCACCACCGCATGAAGCCCCCTGGGTGTCGAAGCGAGGTCGCCGTGCTCTTTCACGTAGTTGAGCAGGTCCATGCGGAAATCGTTCAGCCCCAGATCCGTGATCGAAATGCCGGTGCGGACATCCTCGAGCTCGATGACCTCTTCCTGCAGCCGGCGCAGCTGTTCGCGGCGATAGGCCGTGTCGCTGGCCTTGGCGGTCAGCACATTGTCATCGCCGGTCGCGGTAACGTCGGCGATGATCATCCGGTTTTCGACGCGCTCCTTGAGCTTGATGTAATCGTCGAGGGTGATGTCCGGCCAATAGTTCGCCAGCTGGATCTGCGCATTGGGAGAGCCAATGCGGTCGATCCGCCCAAACCGCTGAATGATCCGGACGGGGTTCCAGTGAATGTCGTAATTCACCAGGAAGTCGCAGTCCTGGAGGTTCTGGCCTTCCGAGATGCAGTCAGTAGCGATCAGAATGTCGATCTCACCCGGCTCATCGGGCATGATTGCCGCCTTCTCCTTTGAGCGCGGCGAGAACAGAGTCAGTAGCGTCTGGAAGTCATGCCCCTTCCCGAGCGTGGACTTCGGGGCGTCCGACCCTGTCACTCGCCCAGTGTGAAGGCGGTGCTGCGACAACATCTCTGCCGCGATCTGGTCATAGAGGTAGTGCGCTGTGTCAGCGAAGGCGGTGAAGATGATCACCTTGCGGTTGCCTGGGTTGATCGGCCGGTCCAGCTTCTCGCCGATAAGACTCTTCAGATGCTGAAGCTTCTTGTCATGCTCAGGCGTGATGCGGGTCATCTCACCCAGAAGGGCATCGATCAGGGCGAGGTCTGCTTCAAGATCGTGTGCGAAGCCGGGCACGTCCATGTCCGCAAGATCGATCCGGACCTTGCCGCCGACACGGTAGGCCCCGAAACCCTCCAGCTCATCATCTTCGGCCTCGAGTGTTTCGATGTCGTCAGCATAGTCGACGATAGAACTGGCGCCGCGTCCAGAGCGGTAGTCCTCAACCACCTCCAGCGTCTTGCGAATGTTGTCAGCCAATGAGCCCAAGGTCAGCCGGAATGCGTGGATTGAGCTTTCAAGGCGCTTCAGCAGGTTGACCGTCATCAGGGCCTGCAGGCTCTTGTCGCGGTCGGCTTGCCGCAGTTTCCCACCACCGCTCGAGACGTCCGTGTCGTAGAGCGCCTCATACTTGGCGAGGCGGCTCGGCAGGATGTAGCTGGTTGGCGCGTAGACCGAGAGCTTGAGCAGCGTCAGCTGCGCAACGATCTCGTTGAGATCCATCGCGCCCGGAACATCGGTGAGCGGCGGCCTGAAGGACAATGGCTTCAGGCGCTGCGGGAAATGGCCGATGTCGGTCATGTCGTAGAAAGTGGTGATATGCTTGCGCGACCGGGCGATCGTCACGCTGTCGAGCAACTCGAAGAAGTCGAAGTCGAGCTCGGTCAGAATCGTCTCCGCGGTCCTCTGCTCGGGCGGGAGTTTGGACCAGCGGTTGAAGGCAGCCTGCGCCCGGCGGAAGATCTCCTCGACGCTGGCGGTGGTGTTCAGCTTCTCCGACAGCGTGTCGGAGTGGCCTTCGTAGGCCAGGGCCAGCTGGTTGCGCAGATCATTGAACCGGTTGTTCACGGGTGTCGCGGACAGCATCAGCACTTTCGTCTTCACGCCGGCCCGAATGACCTGGTTCATGAGCTTCTGGTAGCGGGTCTCCTTCTCCTTGAAGGCATCGTTGTTCCGGAAGTTGTGGGACTCGTCGATCACCACCAGATCGTAGTTGCCCCAGTTCACCCGGTTGAGCGGAATGCCGTTCGATGAGCCCGAGGTGCGAGACAAGTCCGTGTGGCACAGGACGTCATAATTGAACCGATCCCGGGCGAACGGATTGGTTTTCAGGTTGGTGTTATAGTTCAGCCAGTTATCGGTCAGCTTCTTCGGACACAGCACGAGGACCGAGCGGTTGCGCAGCTCGTAGTACTTGATCACCGCCAGGGCGGTGAACGTCTTCCCCAAACCGACGCTGTCCGCCAGGATGCAGCCGTTGAAGGTCTCGAGCTTGTTGATGATTCCGGTTGCCGCATCACGCTGGTAGTTGAACAGCTTCTGCCAGACCAGGCTCTCCTGATAGCCCGTCCGGTCATTGGGCAGCACATCCTCGTCGATATCCTCCAGAAATGCATGGAAGATATTGTAGAGCATGATGAAATAGACGCGTTCGGGGGAATTCTCCCGATAGACCGAGGCGATGTGGTCGCAGATCGCGTCGGTGACGTCTTCCACGCGCGACGGGTCGGACCAGATGGTGTCGAAGAGCTGGATGTAGCTCTGGGTGTGCATCGCCTCGTCGAAGCGATTCACGAAATTGGAAACAGCGTTGCCCTGAGCATAGCCCAAGTCGACTGCCGTGAAGCCAGACAGCGGCATGTAGGCGACGCTGGCCGGCGCACCGTCAACCGCAAGGAACTGCTGCATTGGGGCCGAGGACGCATTGGACTTGAAGCGCGCCTTCTTCCGGATCCATTCCGCGCACTCGCGCGCGATCGCCCGCTGGGTCAGCCGGTTGCGGAGCTGGATCTCGAACTCCGACCCGGAGAGACCGGCAACCCTTTTGGATTTGGGAATGAAGAACTCGCGGCGCTCACGCGTCTTTCCGTCTGTCGCACGCTCGGCAGTGAACGTCTGCTCGGTGAACAGAAATTGCAGCTCTTCGATCTGCTGAAGCTCCTTGCGCAGAGCCTCGAACGCGAAAATGGAGAAGCTCGACGCGGCAATGCGGAGCCGCTGACCGCGCTTGATGTCTTTCTTGAGCTCGTCCCCGAGCAACACGTTGATGTTATCAATGATTTGCACGGGGATCGGGATACCTCAGCTTAACAGGGACATAAACCACCAACTCAATAGTTAGGACAGGCTTGCAGTTCGCTAGAGGCCCCCATACCGAACGTGATGGTTTAGTTCTCCGCCGCACGTCTTTCAGCACACGCCATGGCACTGGCAGCATACCAATCGGCGTAACGCCAGCCCCAAAGTCGATGAGTTTCAAGTTCGGGCACCAAGTATTCAAGCTCCGTCATTCCTCGGGCATCCCATGGCCGCATGAACACTGGCAGCTTCTGCGGCAGCTCGGCCGGGTAGTGCGTCAGGATCCTCACATATTCGCCTGTCTCAATTATTTGAAAAGACAGGACAGTCCACTCATCCTCCTGCTTTTGGCGCAAAAATTTAAGTGCGATCCACCCTTGCACAAAAGGGCCTGCTTTTGCCGGTGCCGACCCCTGATCGAAAATGAGCTTCGGGATCTGCGACTGCCTGCCCGAGTAAGTCGAATTGTCCGTGCAGGGGTGCTTAGGCCATGGTGGCCCGAGCTCATCAAAAAACACCCGGCTCCCGAGATTGTTCTGGTAGAAGAATACGGTCGCACCGCAGACAGGGCAGTAGGCATTTGGAATGGTCGACTGATGGTTAATATAGACGGATTGCCGGGCTGGCTCGCGCGGAACCAATCGGCGGGCACCTCCAAACTTTAAGCACCAGCCACAAGTGCAATTGGGATGATGATTGTATCCCGGCAACTCCTCACTCCTCGTGGTGCTATCGTACCCAAAATGATCCGTTCTGTGAAATTCAACGCCAAGCTAAGACTGTCTTTGTGGCCAGCATGGCTTGAGCGAGGTCTCGGCCATCAGAAAGCCTGCAACTGGCAACGACTCGGCCATAGCTCTGCCCATCCGCTGAACATCGCATCGCTGGCGCCCGCACGATGATGTGACCACTGTCGCGCTGGCCCTTCGGCCCGCCGAGTAGCCGGACCAATTCATCCCTTGCCGCCACCGCAGAGGACGACGGGCATGGGTGCCCCCGCGAACAGGTCCCATCCATTTCGCGGGCTGCGATGCCGGCGATCCGGATCCTCGGCCCCTCCTTGCACCAGATCGGGCCATCTCCGTCCCAGACGGCAATGGGCGTGCAGACAAAGGTTGCAGCTGAGACGAGCGCAAGAAATCCCATTAGTCGTGTCCTGTGTTGGCAGTGGTCAGCTTATGCCGCCTCGCGTCCGTGCTGGTCGCGATTGTCGTTGTCGGGTCGTGCCTTTCGAGATGCTCCCATGGAAAGAAACGCGCACAAACGCTCCTCATCCTCTGCCATCCTGTATTTCGGGTCATGGAGTAGGTCGGCCCGCACAGCCTCAAGCTTTGCCTTCAGCTTCCCTGTTCGATCGTCGCGATACAGCGCCTCTTTTGTTCCAAACCTGCGTAGCATGTGGCCGAAAGCGAGAAGCAGCTCCGGGTGTTGGTGGATGATATGATGGCCTAGCTCAGTGAAGCTTTTGTAGCCGAAGCCAACCGGCTTTCCCGCCCTTGCGCTCTCGATGAGATGGACCATGCGCGCAGCGGTAAGCAAGTCCGGGTATTCACCGTCGAGACCGTATCCCATGGAACGAAGGCGGTCATTGAGGAGAGCCCATGCCTGGTATCGAGGCAGGTCATCGTCATAGCGCGGGGCATCGAGGACGAACCGAAGCACTTGCTCGCGCAGATCATTCTCCCGGTCTTCCAGGGCCTGCCTTGCAGCGGCCTTGGCAGCTGCGATCCTTTCCAAGTGGGCTGCTCTGAGTTCTTCGCGGAGCCTTGCTACCTCCTGGGCATAGTCGAAGACGATGATGGTCTGGCGGTCTACATCGACCGTGATCTCATCCCACCGGACCAAGCGCTCGACCCACTCATCAACGATCTCATCACCCTGAATGATCGGCTTGCGGTACCAGCATGTCATGATGAAGCTTCCTGCCGCTTCCGACGCGGCAGCACTTCGTTCATCGACGACGAAAACGTTGGAGTTGTTGCCGAACAGGATGTCATCATCGGTCATGCGACGATAG
Source organism: Erythrobacter sp. W302b (assembly GCF_046452395.1). Classification (NCBI taxonomy): domain Bacteria; kingdom Pseudomonadati; phylum Pseudomonadota; class Alphaproteobacteria; order Sphingomonadales; family Erythrobacteraceae; genus Erythrobacter; species Erythrobacter sp. W302b. The sequence continues at coordinate 78,425 of NZ_JBKFDH010000004.1, forward strand.
GTCGGATGGAAGTACGGCAAGACCCAGACGAGCGCCGCTCCTTCGGCACGATAGAACTCCTTCCGGCTCAGCACGACGTCCATGAAGGTTGTGCTCAGCTGCACCTCGAAGGCCAGTCTGTCGGTGTCCGTCCGTGCCGAAACGTCAGGTCGGCGCAGACCGCAGAGACCTTCGCTTGCTTTCCAGGTCCTTTCTGAAGCAACATCCTTGAACCGTGGATCGGCCGAGAGGCTCCGCAAAAGAAGTGCCTTGACCCGCTTGTGCGCCCCGCTCTCCTGGGCGCCGCGGTACTTCATGGCCCTGATATCGGCTTCGCTCAGCTGCATCCGCGTGACAGCGGGGCACGACCCATCTTCGTGGCGGTGCCGAAAGAAGAACCGCTTCGTCGTGCTGCAAGCCAGATAGACCGGGACACCGCACGTCGCGCACACCAGGCGTGCGTCGTCCCGTTTGACGAGCGCCTTGAGTCTCTGCCGTAGCAGAATTGCGCGCTCATACCGGAATGCCCGGATCAACCGGCGGACATTTAGCACATGGCCAGTTCTCGGGTTCCTGACAGCGTCAATCTCGGGCCTTGTCACCGCCGATGCCCATGCCAGCGGATCGACGGTCGTGTTTCCAACCATGGCCATTTCCTTTCCTTGTGGCAGCAGAATCCCGTCACCCGGGTGGGCTAACAGCGCTCCAATCGCGCGCCCTCCTGTTTGAGCCCCCAGCGTCGCTCGACATAGAATTCGAGCGACTTGCGTACCGCGAAGCTCAGAACTTCCTGCGTGAGCCCATATTCCAACCGGACAGCGGCCTGCTGCTCTTCTGTAAGGCTGCTCAGCGGCCGAAGCCGGACTTCAACGAACTCTTCCCAGTCAGCATCGCGCGGAAGGTCTTCGCCGACCGGTGCCACATCGAAGGTGCTGTCGGGATGGACCCGAACCGGAACATAATCGCGCCATTCGCGGTGGTGGAAACTCCACGCCCGAACGTGCAGGCGCTCGCCGTCGGAGGCAAAATGCGCCGGTGCGATCCATTGGTTCTGACGCAGCCCACTCGACATCGACACATAGCCGATCTCGATCTTCTGCCGCTGCTCGACCGCCTGCCATAGGCGACGCATCACAAATGGGGGGCACTGCCGGGCCGGTGATGGAAGAACAGAAAGGCCGCTCGATGTGGGATGGCCGACAAACTCATCCGGCGAGCCTGCATCCTCCACAAAAGGCAGGCCGCGATGGTGGGGGTTGGCAACATAACACTTTCGGACCGTGTCGTAGCGAGGCTTCGGCTCTGCAACCCGGTCGAGATATTCCCTCAGATCGATTGCCGCTTGCGGAGACGAGATCCCGAAACGCTCGATCAGGTCCTTGCGATTCACCTGTCCGCGCCATGTCAGGCACCGGTCGAGATAGACCAGGCGGGCAAGCATTGCTGGCTTGAGTGCAGGATCGTCCATGTCCGAACCCTACTTGACGAGCTGCGGCACGTCTATATAAATTTTATATGCACGTGGATTCGAGGACAGATTAATGCGCATCTTGCACACCAGCGACTGGCATCTGGGCCGCCAATTCCATGGCCTGTCCCTCGATGAAGACCATGACCACATTCTCGTCCAGATCCTCGCGGTGATCGATGATGAACGCCCCGACGTCGTGATCATCGCCGGCGACATTTTTGACCGGGCGAACCCGCCGCAGAGCGCGATAACCCGCCTCTCGCAGTTTCTCACAACCGTGCGTGCAGCGTCCGATGCGGCGATCGTCATGATCGCAGGCAATCACGATTCCGCCGCGCAGATCGGGGCGATGGGCGTTCTTGCAGATGGCGGCGTCGCGATCGTGCGCGGACCACTGGATGAAGATGAGCGACCGCTCGTGGTTTCCGATGCGCATGGGCCCGTGGCCATTTCCGCCCTGCCCTTTGCCTTCGAATACGCCGCCCGCATGTGCTTCGAAGACGACGCCATCGCCTGCCCGGCAGATGTCATCCGGGCCCAGCTTGCCAGCGCTCGCAAGCACGTGGCTGAGGGAATGCGTTGGGTTGTCGTTGCCCACGCCTTTGTCGACGGCGCCGCAACCAGCGAGAGCGAGCGTCCACTCACGCGCATGGTGGGCGGGATCGAGACGGTATCGGCGACCGCCTTCGACGGGGCGCACTATGTGGCTCTTGGGCACCTCCACCGTCCGCAACCGGTGGGAATGGATCACATCCGTTATTCCGGCGCCCCTTTGGCGTTCGGGTTCGATGAGGAAGGTCAGCAGAAGTCGGTCAGCCTGATCGACCTTGCGGCCGACGGCACTGTTACGGTGGCCGAAGTGCCGCTGCGGCCGCTGCGTCAGGTCAGAACCATCCGAGGCAAGCTGCTCGAGCTGCTTGCAGCCACGGAAGTGTCCAACGACATCGTCCGCGTCGTTCTCACGGACGACACCCCGCAGATCGACCCGATGAAAAGGATCAGGGCATTCTATCCCAATGCCGTTCAGCTCTCCTACGAGCGCAACGAGCGACCAGCAGAGCTGCGCCTCGAAGAGCAGCGCGCTGCCATTGATGACCCGCAGACGCTCTCCTCCGCATTCCTCGAGTTTATCCGTGGTGAGCCCCTGTCGGAGGCGGAAGGGCAGATTGTGGCCTCCACGCTGCAATCCTTCGCTACGATGGAGGAAGAAGCATGAGGCCCATCAAGCTCACCCTCAGCGCTTTCGGTCCCTATGGCGGCGCGGAGACGATTGATTTCCGCGAGGCGACGGATGCCGGCCTTTTCGGGATTTACGGTCCAACCGGATCAGGAAAGTCGTCGATCTTCAGCGCGATTTCTTTCGCCCTGTTTGGCGAGGGGGCAAAAGAGGAGCAAGGCATCGGTACGATGCGCTCTGACTTTGCGCCTGAGGATCTGCTGACCGAAGTGAGCCTGCAATTCGAACTGGGCTCCAAGCGGTATTATGTCAGGCGTCAACCTGACCAGGCACGGCCGAAGGCGCGAGGCGAGGGTCACACCATGCAGCCACACGCTGCCTGGCTGTTCGACGTATCGGGCGTCGCCATCGATGATGTCGGTCCGGATAACTCGGGCGTTCCGATCGCAGAAAAGAAGGTCGGTGCCGTCCTCAGCCACGTCGAAGGTCTTCTCGGCTATGGCGCACAACAGTTCCGCCAGATTGTCCTGTTGCCGCAAGGGAGGTTCGAGCGTTTCCTAGTGTCGAACAGCAAGGACCGGCTCGAGATTCTGCGGGAGCTGTTCGACGTCTCTCTGTACCGCCGGCTCACCGAAAAGCTCAAAGCCGATGCCGCGAACATCAGACGCGAGATCGAAGACGGCTACCGCTTACACGCAAGCCGCCTTCAAACCGAGGGCTACAGCAGCTCGGACGAGCTCGCCGACGGCATCGCCTCGGCACTTGAACGGTACGAATTTGCCCAGCTGGCAGTCTCGGAGACAGCGGCCGTGCTCGCTGTTGCCAACAAAGCCTATGCGGCCGCCGAAGAGCAAGAAAAGCGCTTTGTCGAGGTCGAGGCTGCGTCCGCTGCACTCAAGCAGCTCGAAGCACAGGGCCAGACTTTCGAGGCGATGCGAACCCGCAGATCCCAGGCCGAGCTGGCGCGGCGCATATCGGACCTCGACGCCAGCGTTGCCGATGCCCAGAGGCGCTACCGCGCAGCGATTGATGCGCACGCCAACGCTGAAGTCGAAGCACGAAAGGCAAGCGAGGCTCTTTCGGCGGCGAATGCGACACTGCGCGATCTTCGCTTCCGCGATCATGAGATCGAGGACATCGCGCGCAAGATCGAGCAGCTGAATCGCCACAAGCAAGTTCTGGTGGATGCCGCCGAGCGTCTGGCTGACCTTGAAGCAGCCGAGGCGGGGCTGGCACGAGCAAAACAGGCTCACTCTCAAGCCGCCGACGCAGAGGCAAAGGCTGTTGATCTCTGCGAAGTGAAGGAGACTGCGCTCGCGGCGGCCCAAGCGAATGGTCTTGAGCGACAGAAGCTGAACGGAACTCGCGACGGTTTGAAGAGTGAGCTCGATGCTGCGCAGGCCTTCGTAAAGGCGACGCAAGATGTGAAATTATCGCAAGAGGCCTGCGAGAAGGCATCGGCAATCGCCCGCGACGTGCAGGCACGTCATTCCGAAGCGATAGCTGTCGCCGAGACGCACGAGCGCGCCTTCCTTTCAGCCCAGGCCAGTTTCCTTGCTAAGAGATTGCAGGACGGGCACCCCTGCCCGGTTTGCGGCGCCAGCGATCACCCCGAACCGGCCCATGATTCAGGCGATGCGGGCGCACTCGAAAAGGCGTGGCGCGATGCTCAGGGCGCCGCCCTTGCCGCTTCCAAGGCTGACCGCGAGGCTCAGGCTGCCGCCAGCTCGGCCCGTGCCACGCTCGACGCGAAACGTGCCGTTCTGGATGGGCTCACGGAGCCAAAGCGCGAATTGAGCGACATCAATGACGATCTGCAACGCGTCCTTGGCCAGATCAGCGCTCTGGGCCCGGACGTCGATATCGGCCTTCTCACCGAGGAGCTGACTGACGTGCGCACGCGCAAGATGGCAGCGACGGAGGCCCTCCAACAGGCTCGAGACGCGCTCGGTAAGGCAACGACTGCAGAGGCACTGGCCCGGCAGGCGTACGACGAGAAGATTGCATCGGTCCCCGAGAACCTGCGCCAGCAAGACACTCTGCAGACCGCAATCGATGCCGCCACCGCAGACTTGAGCAGCCGGAAGCAGGCCCTTGCCGATGCCGACGCGAGGCAGCGCGAGCTTGATGCCATTGCCATCAAGGCAGCAGCCTCACTGCACAGCGCTTCGACCGCGGTCAGTGAAACCGGCATCGATCTCGCCGCAAAGCGATCAGCATTTGAAGCCCGCCTTACCGATCTTGGGATCGCGGAGGCAGACTATCGCGCGGCAATCCCCGACATTGCCGAGATCCCTGCACTGCAGCAAGCAATCGCGGGTTTTGACACCGCCCTTGTTGAAGCCCGCGCGCGGGAAACGATGGCAAGAAACGCGGTCGGCAACGCGCAGCGGCAAAGCCTCGAACCCTACCGTCTGAGCTGCGCGCAAGCACAGGCCGCCGCCGACGAGGCAGTGAAGCAGAGCGCTGCTGCTCAGCAGAAACACCAATCGCTTCTCGGGCTGCAGACCAGTCTGGCAGATCAGCTTGAAAACCTTCATGCCCTTGAGCAGTCCTCAGGGGCACTGCGGGGAATTGCGGAAGCCTTCGACGGTCAGAACGAGATGAGGACCAGTCTCGAGACATTCGCCATCGGTGCGATGTTCGATCAGGTTCTCGAAGCAGCGAACCTGCGCCTCGATCCCATGACCAGTGGCCGGTATCGCTTTGAGCGCGACACCGTTAGCGTTGGTGGCCGATCCAAGAGAGGACTGGACGTTCGCGTCCATGACATCGAGACCGGCCGCGCTCGCGAGATCATCACGCTTTCGGGCGGCGAGACCTTCATCGCAGCCTTGTCCCTGGCGCTCGGGCTGTCCGACATCGTGGAGATGACAAACGGTGCAATCAGGCTCGACACGATCTTCATCGATGAAGGCTTCGGTAGCCTAGACACGGAGAACGACGCAGGCACACTCGATCAGGTCCTGCAGGTGCTTCAGGATATCGTGGGCGAACGGCGTGCCGTGGGCCTGATTTCACACGTGCCTCTGGTGCAACAGGCTGTTCCCAATGGCTTTACCGTACACAAGGGAGCGAACGGCAGCAGAATTGATATTAGACCAGTGTAAAGGCGTTCAGTTCCCCACAACCAATGTGATGGCTTCCTTTAAAAACAGCGGCTTGCGGTTTAGAATGCCCGCGAAACAGGAGACAGCTTGCCATGATGGTAGACGCACCCGTCATCGCTAACCTTGAGGATTTGGAGCCCGGCACCCTGTTCTATTTGCCCTCGCTAGGCGAAGGAGCGCTATGCGTAGCCGCTCGGTGGAAGCATTCGAGTAATGGTACAATCCATGCGGTAATCCTGACGGAAACAGGTGGCCCTAGCACTCAGCCAGGAATCCCCAGCGCCGTTCAAATCGAAAGATTAAACGGGAACATCATCATACTGGGCAATTATTTAGCCAATGTAGATTTGAAGTCAGCTTGCGAAGTAGGATTGCCAAAGGTCATCGCAAACAGAGACGGGCTCTATCTTTGTGTCATTGACGAAACAAATAATCGTCGCGCTCTGATGGGGTTGCATGATGGTCTCTTTGTCAGTTCTGTTCCTGAACCAAAGCTTGGCTTTCGCGCTTGGCAGATTGTAAACGCAGATGACCCCGAGAATGTAGTCTGGTCATCAAATGTTCCAGATGTAGTTCACGGAGGATGACGGCATGACAGACAAAAAGGCGCGGTCGGACGGAGACCGGAAACCCAGCAGCGGCCCAGGTTCGAAGGAAAGCAGAACATATCTTAATGATGGTCGAAAAACCAACCCTGGAGGGGCAGCCCAAAAGATTACCTCAACGCAAAAGCCCCCGACTAGGCCGCGCCAAAAATGACATCACATGATGAGATTTTAGACCAGCGATATACGCTTGCCTTTCGCTCAGATTATTCTGCTCGCTATCACCGAAGGAGAGCATCTTTTCTCCAGGTGACGGATAAACTGCTAAGCGTGACCGTCTTGTTGGCGGGGACGGGAGCCTTTATCAGCCTAATGAGCTCCGGACCGCCAGCAATAGCGCAAATTGCCGCCGCAATCGTCGCGCTGGTTTCCATCATTCAGATCGTCTTTGGCATCGGACAGGCTGGTGCAAGCCACGCGGAATGGATGCGGCGATGGGACAGGTTGGCGAGCGACATTAGAAGAAACAGCACCCCCAATAAAGCGCAGTTGGCGAATTGGGATGAGACCAGAGCGGCGATCGAAGGGGAATGTGTTGCTGAACTGCGGGCTTTAGCTGTCGCATGCGAGAATGATGCTCGGACCTATTTAGGTCTCACCGAGGGGCTGCGAGAAATCAGCAGCCTGCAACGGTTGCTGATTCATTTCGGCACCTTCCAAACCGATTTTCCGCCAATGAAGCATCTGCCGCCGCCGTCACCGGTAGATGGTCTCTGACCGTTCTGTCAGCCAATGGCCGCCTTGGGAGGAGCTAAGGCGAGCGCTTTACGACGTTCATCGGACTCCCGATTGCGCTTGGTCTTTATTGCCCGGAATGCCTGAAGTTCGTTCAGATCGGCTAGCATCTGCTGCTTAGTTGGCATGTCAATCTGTCGCGCCGATGCTTGATCATGGCCCGAAAACTCTGAAGCTCGCTTCATGTTGTTGTAGATGACGGTAAAATCCTCGTCGGTCACATCGACGCCCCCTAAGCGCAATGTGCCCACGTCCGTCCCGAACCGTCGCACAACGTCGTTGAGGACGAGCTCCTCAACAGCCCGTTCCCACGTTTCGCGGAGAGCAGCATAGAAACTGGTGCATTTTGAACGATAAGTATCATCGCCAGGCGTGAGATCGTCGGGGATGCCGTCGATCATCGCCTTCAAGATCGGCTCCCGGTCCTTGACCTTCTTTGCCACCCATGGCGCAGTATCCACGGAAACTAGGCCGAAAGCACCACTCCCGTCCTGTTGGATCAGGCACGGCAATGCCTTCACAGCAGTCGGGCGGTCGACGCACGCCAACATCAACTCATGGTAGAAGACCAAATTATGCGTGAAGACGATAATCTGACGGCCCTTAGCAGCCTCTTCCACGAGGCGGCGCGCCACCCGGCGTGTGCGCCCGTGATCAAGGCTATTCACAGGGTCGTCTAGGATAATCGCTGAGCGCTTTCCCGCCACATGAGTCTCGGCAAGGAAACACGCGAGGCTGAGTGCGCGCTGTTCGCCCTCGCTCATGACGCGTGCCTTCTTGGCTTTCTTGCCAGTATCAAGTTCCACCTCGAAGTAGCTGGCACCTTTCTGGGTCTCGTCGCTGAACCGCAGCGGCACATGCTCGAGCCCGAAGACTGCGATCTCGTTCTGAATTCTGGCTTTGAGGTCGGGTGAGGTAAGTTCCTTCTGCAGGGAGGTTACCAGGCGAGAGAGCGGGCCTGTATTTAATGCAGCCTCGCACTTGCGGTAGCAATGCATCGCATCTAGCGCGTTACGCCGTTCGACAATCTGTTCCATTTGGGCGTGAAGCTGCTTCTGCGCGGTCAGTTCGTTGATCCGCGCAATTGCGACGGCAGTCTGATCGTCGCTGGAACGAAGCAGAGCCGACTGCTCTGCCAGCTGGCGAGCAAGAGAGCGCAAACCTTCGACAGGTGATGGCGGCATAGGCGATAGCGGTTGGATCGCCCCCGTTTCCAACTGCTGTACTCGTGCATCGCGCCGGGTTTGCAGATGCTTGCTGAGGGCGACCGTCTGTCGGACGAGGAGCGCGGCATCAGGACCATGAGCGCTTGTCTCTCCCAATAGTGCAAGCAGATCCTCCTCGCTCGAGAACGTCAGTTCACGAAGGCTGGCGATGCGGGTTGATATCACTTGATCTGCGGCATTTGCCTCCTGCGCCGCCCGCCCTTCGATATAAGCATCGAAGGATGCAAGTCTGGTGGCGGCATCGTCGCTCAACGCTTGCTGGCAAAGCGGGCAAAGGTCCCCACCAACAAAGGCTTCGGTGGACGCTTTCAAATTGGCTTCGGCTGCGAACTGACGTGCCCACAGAAACATGTTCCGCCATGTTTCATTGCCTGTAGCCATTATGGGCTGCGCACCGATTTGTTCCGATCGAGTGACCTCTGCAGTTTTACGCGCTTGGTCACGGCGGGCGAGCGCCGGCCCGTCTTGCTCCGTCGCGGAATCCTCTAGGCACGGATAGCTCTTCGAAAAACCATCCGCAGCCGCAAGGCAGGCAGCAGATATGCGGTCGTTGCGGGCCGCTACAGCCCCCGGTCCTTCAACGAGCTGTACATTTAGTCTGGATAGTTCTGCTTCCAGCTCCGCATTCCATGTGCCAGCCATCCGCAGCTGGTGTTCCGTCGGGAGTTGATCCTGGGGTGTCGCAATCTGAAGCTTTTCGCTGAGCAGCGCGGCCGTTGTACCACTCGGGAAATGCGACCCAAATGGCGCGCCGTGTTGGCGCGTGAACTGGTCTATCCAGCCTCGAAAACGTTCCGCCGCCTGATTATAGAGGTCGGCCAACCGTCGAACACAGGCGACCTCTGGAGGCAGGTACAAGACTTCATTTTTGTTCTCAATGTAGACTTTCAGGTTGTCTGCGTCGAGAAGGGTTACGCCAGCCAACGCTTCCGGGCTTGGTGCGCCGGCTCTCCAGGTCTCCGTGACTGGTGCGTCCTCGCCTCGGCGATATGTATAGCTTATCGCCATCGGAGGTTCGGCGCCCTCGGCAAAGACATTGCCTTGTAGCGCGGGCTCGACCCGGGCATTACAAAGCCTTCGCAGCGCACGAGTGTAGCCGCTCTTTCCTGAGCCGTTTTCGCCAAAAACCACCGTGATGCCATCAAGCGCGAAGCTTAACTTCTGCGAGGGTGCCAAACGGTCAAGACCTTCGACAGGCCCAACGGAATACAAGATTACATCGTCTGGACACGAGTCTGCGGCAAGGACACTCGCCTCTGTGAATGCTTGGCAAGGATGCTCACCTGAAACGGCCAGATTGTGCGCAATCGCAATACGGTTCACGAGAGCATCGACGTCACCTTGACCAAGCTCTAATGAGGTTGCGGCACGCATAAGCGCGTCAGCGACCCAAGCAGGTTGGCTGGCACTCCAGTCCGCAAGCTTACCCACTTTTCCTCCCGATGCTCGATTGTGCCCGTTCGAAGCATATCCTATCCAGACGCGTACTGCATTAAATTGTCGTACTGTTTTGGCTTCAGAGGCACATGGCCAAGCAGACAGGGATCTTGGCTTTTGTCAGCAGTCATGACTCTGGCACGTCCAATCATCATCCGTGCCCTATCTCGACGATAGGAGACGATCAGAGCCGTTCGACCAAATCCGTTCAAACAGACACCGCCCCATCGAAGAAAAGGTCGATCACACCTGGCGACGCAAATGATCGCCAGAGCACATCAATGCTTGATGCTCGAACTTCTCACATCTTTTGGTTCGGCTCGACGACATGCGCTTAGCGTGCGATCAAAGTGTGGGAGACTTGCATGGTTATAGCACCTCAAGGGCCGTCTGAAGACGTGAAAGCAGGACTGACGAAAATTCGCGGCACCCTCGACTGGATCGACAGAAAGCTTCCCGACGTGACGATCAAGGGAGACCACCGCCATCGAATTCCGGCTCAGCTCTACGATCTGGCGCTAGAACATGCCGCGAGCATTTTTCACCTCATAGAGACGTGCCGATACGCTAGCGCCTTTGCGCTGGTGCGATGCGAATTCGAATGCTTCGTTCGAGGTGCATGGCTTCATCACCGCGCGACCGACGATGAGATCACGCAATTCGTCGAGAAGGACGAGATCAAACCCAAGCTTTGGCAGATGATTGAGGCGTTAGAGCAGCACCCACCGTTTGAGGACAAGCTCCTGTCGAACGTGAAGGAAAGCGCATGGACCTCAATGAACGGCTATACGCACGGCGGTATCCATCAGGTAAGCCGCAGGCTAGTGGGCGATTTCATCGAGCCTGCATTTGAAGACGGGTCCTTGCTCGAAGTCATTCAGTTTACCGGTATCCTGAGCTTGATCTCGTTCGGCGAGATCGCTGCAATGGCCAACCGAGAGGACCTGGTGACGGAAGCGCAGGCGATGATAGACGGTGGCGCGGCGCAGGTAATTCACGCCTGAGGGACTGTCAGGACATCCTAGATATTCGGGCGCCCCTTTCCCTGCATCTCCAGACACACTTGCGGCCAAGCCGGTCGAGTTTCCAGATCACCAGCGTGTCCCCGGCGGCCAATGCGGAAAGGCATGCATCCAGCCCTGGCCTGCTATCCCGGGTGCCCGAGATGCTGTCCTTATAGATCCGCTTGGGATCGACGCCTGCGGCGATGAGCGCATCGTGCTGCAGGTGATGGACCTGACTGCCATCGGCCTTTGATACACGGGTGTATCCGACCATTGAGACGTTTTCGGCCATTGAGCCCTCCTTCCTGAGCCATTCCGGCCTTCTGAAGCCAAGAGGGCGAAGAAATGTGCCGGGCTTCAAGCCGAGCCGAAGCGGCAGGTACGCACGCAACTGATTCTACTATAAATTCAGGCAAGACGTCTTCCGTCTCAGAACCCTCACCTTGATCGTCGCGCTACACCGCTCGCAGGCCAAAGCGCCAATGATATCGGGAAGGGCTTGGTTACGGCTCCTTGATGGATTTTTTCTAACGCTATGGCGAAACCGGTAACACAGCGGAAAAACAAGGCTGAAGAGCTCACCAGCTTCATCGTGACTGTCCACGACCGTGACGCGATCGGCAGCGTCGCGCTCAAGCTGGAGGCGCTCGGCATTGATGTCGAGCGAGTGATGAAGGGGACTGGCGTTCTGGGTGGACGCGGACCTGTGCGGCTTCTTCCCAAGATCACCGCCCTGCCCGGTGTGAAGCATGCGCGCGAAGAGCAGGGGTTTCAGCTGCCACGGCTGCACGGTTCCATCCCGCAGTGATGGTTGCGAGGAAGAGAAAATGGAACAAATTTAGAACGCTTGTGCGAGACGCCCGCCTATCGTATTATGATCGGGAAAGGAACGGGCGATGTATGACGACAACGATGTCCTGAAGAGCTTCAGTCCAGGATATTACATGAATCCCCACAACCCGCTCGACCCTTCAACGCCCTATGGGCAAGAGCAGCTCAACAGGTCTTTCGAAGAGGTACCGATCCCCTCAGGGGTGATGACGGGTTGGAAGCGGATCGCCGTGCTCGCAGCTTTGTTGGGGTGGTTCATTCTCGTGGGAACCTGGACTCCTTCCTGATCACTCACGATCCTTGACCGAGTAGCGGCGCGGATCAAGTGCCTTCCCATCCTTCCAGACCTCATAGTGAAGATGCGGGCCCGTGGCGCGTCCAGTGCTGCCGACATTGCCGAGCGTATCGCCGGGGCTGACGGTATCACCACGAACAAGCTCGGGTTTGCTCTGCATGTGGAAATAGCGGGTTTCCGAACCGTCATCATGCCGAAGCTCGACGAAGTTTCCGCGCGTCGGCGTATGGCCGGATCGAATGACCTCGCCTGACGCACGGGCATAGATCGGCGTGCCCTCACTGGCCGCGATATCGATACCCTCGTGCATGGCTGCCTTACCGGTGATGGGATGTCTGCGCATGCCCATGTCCGAAGAAATCCGACCACTGACAGGAAAGACGGCGCGTTCGCCCGGTTCGAGCGGAGCGACACTGCTCTTGCCACCGCCAACCCCAATCTTGTCCGCGGCCCAGCCAATTACGTTCCCTGCGCCATTCCAAGTGCCTTCGACCAAAGGCGAAACATAGGGAATATTGCCCAGGACACCGCCAGCCTCGCGATCAGACACGGAGGTTGCGAGGTCCGCTGCCCGTTCCTGTGCTGCCGAGTTCTCGTTTGCGAGAATGCTCCTTCCGGCCTCGATGCGCTGCGCACCGCTCGCAATGCGTCCCTCGACCTCGCCAGCAAGAGCGGCGTCAGCCGAATTTCCGCGAACGCTCACATTGGGCGCTTCCCCGCGAACTGCGGCTCGATTCCGCTCGCCAAAGCTCTGAACCTGTCCAGAGGAAGATAATGGCGGCGGCGCCAACGTTTGCCCCAGTGGTGCCGGGGTGTCGAGGCCCATCTCTCGGCGCAGCTGGTTGAGCTCATCATGCTTCTGTGTGACGAACTCCCCAAGGAGCACATCGCGAACCTGAGCTTGCTCAGCCGTTCGGGGGTGCAGAATTTGCGGAACCGAACCAAACTGCCGCAAGGTGCTGTCAGAAAGCAGGCGCTCGGTCGCGAAATTAGCGAACTCCTGAGAGTCGTTGGCAGACACGTTGTAACCCGACCCGGCAGAGATCGAGTTGTCCTTGCTGAAGCGCTCGAATGCCTCCTCGGCCCTGCTAGAGCGCGCGGAGACCTCGTTGGCATGACTGATGCTAGCCCCAAGCCGCTCTGTCAGTGCTTCACCGGTAGAGTTGGTGATTGAACTCGTATCACGGGTGAAGCTGTCGCGCGCGGACCGTGCTTCCTCCGAATTGATCTCGTTTCTGACGAAGTCACGCACTTCATTATAGGCTTGATCGGCCGTCACGCGGCGGCCGGTTGTTTCTTGAACTATGCTTGCGATTTTTGCGCTGATATCCCCCTTGGCAGTAAGCGCATGTCCATTCTCTTTGTCTTGCCACAAGGTACCAGCGGCATGTAGGCCAGCATCCGCGCTACCTGTCACGTTAGACGAATTCGCGATCTCCCGGCTCTCGGCCTCCGAGAACCCGAAGGTGGTCGAGAGCTTTGAGGCCAGATTGTCGCTGACGGTATTCATCCGGCTGAGGCTGGTGGCGATGCCAGACCCATTTTCCGTGCCGCTCGACGCGCGGCGCTCGGCCGTCTTCATCAGGTCAGTGCCTCTGCTCGCCACCGCAGACCAGCTTTCGGATGCCTCGCGGCTCAGACGGTCGACATTGGACTGACCCTCGGAATAGGTCTGGTTGATCCGCTGCTCGAGACTGGTCGTCCGCGTAGGCGTGGTCGCAAAGTTCGAGATGGCCTGACGCGCATCAAAAGCATTGGACCCGTCCGAAAAACCGCTCGTGACAACGCCATTGCTGCCGGTGAACGAACTGCTCCCAAACCCTGAGCCATACCTGAAGGTGTCATCGTGCTTGTTAAGGCTGCTGTTGTTGCCGGAGAGGTTCTGGAACGAGATGTTGCCAGTGGCATAGTTGCCCAACGTGCGCTCGGCGGCGGCCGCCTGCCCCGCCGCCTGGGCCGGGCCGAGCAGCGACGTGGCCTGTCCGGCAATTGCCATCGCACCGCGCGCCATGCCGGCCGCGATGAAAGGCACGCTCATCATCATGAACCCGGCGATCGTCGCAATGTCGTTGTTCACATTGGTGATGCCGTTGCTGACCAGCAGCGTCGGCCCGGTGGGTGCGACAGCAGCATAGGCACTGGCGGCCCGGTTCATCACGAACATGTGAAGGACTACGTAAAGCGGGCCCCAGCTCGCAAGATAGAAGAAGCCCATTCCATAACCGCGAAGGGTGGTGACGCCGGTTCGCGGAAAGAGGAAGAGCGGGAAGATCACGGGGAACATGGCATAGAAGACGACGTGAAGGACAATGCCGAGCAGCGGCACCCAGGTCATGGCCTGCTGCGCGATCGACGTGTAGGTGTTGCGCGCCTGAGCGTCAGCGCGCTGTGCCGCATAGGCGTCCCACCCCGCGTCCGAGAAGCTCTCGCGCGCCGCCATGAAGGCATCCATGACCGAGACCTGCTGGAGATAGGCGTAGGGATCGGTGGCCGCTCCGTGCATGTTTCCGGCTATAATGCCGAGGTCGTTCCTCAGGCGCTGCGCGGCGATGGTGTCGAGCAGATCGGGATAAGCGCCCTTTGCGAACAGCGGCAGATCGGCATCGATTTCGGCGGTCCATTGCGCGTCGAGCGCTGTATACGCCGCGTTGCAACGAATGATCGACGAACTCACACCGGTGCCGCTTCGGGTCAGGAATTTCTGGGCACGCGCCGGACTGCCGGGCCCGATATCGCGCCAGAGATTGCTGCTGTTGGTCAGTGTCTCCATCGGGGTGAAACCAAGCAGAACATCGTAGAACACGCATTGCTTGAAATGTTCGTCGAGATTGGCACGGAAGACGGGGTCGGTGATCTGGAATGTCTGCGCCTTCTCCAGCAGGCGCGCGCCATAGATGATGCCATTGTTGGTCATCTTGAGCGCGTCGGGCATGACGAACACGGTCTCGGCCGTGCGCGTCATCCAGTCGCCGAACTGGCTGGTGAAGGATGCCATAACCCCGAGCCCCAACGGGACATTGGCGACCGTGGCGGGCGCAAGGCCGGGATCGATGCGATCGGTCACCTTGATAGTCACCGTGGGCACGAGCAGCATCATGTAGATGGCGGTCGCCTGCAGGAACCAGTTCATCCATGCACGCCAGTCGAAATTGAAGGCGAGCACCAGCAGCGAGTAGATCAGGCCCATCACGAACACGACCTGCAGCATCGAACGGAACCCGCCTCCGCCCGACCATGCCGCAACAGCATTGAGGACATTGACGATGTACTCGCCGCCGCCAACCGTGAAGACCTCAAGCATCGCCTCCGCCCTTCCCTCAGACCCGCACCCGCGGAGCTTTACCTGATCCCTTGGGCCGAAAGCCCGCGGCCGAACCGCAGCGACGCCGAGATCTGCGGGCTCATGGTATTCTTGAGCGATGCCTCGAGAAACTGCGTGCGCTGGATGATCTGATAGGTATCACCAAGCTTACCCGACATCTCAGCGCGCTTGGCATTCAGATTGATGCGAACTTCCTGCACCTGCCTACGCCAGTCATCGAAGTTCTTCTGCTCGGGCGCGTCGAACCCGATCTGCGAGCGCGCGACGTCGTCGAGCATGCGGTCGATATTACCCAGAAGGACTTCGACGGCGACGATCTCGGCGAGGGAGTCAAGCTCGCCGGCTCCGAGACCGAACTGCGACGCGGCATTCACCACGAGGATCTTGTAAAGCGGGATCGACGACATCCCGAGAAGATTGACCTCGTCGTTGGAGAGCGTGCCATTGATCCGGATCTTCTGGGCGATGCTCTCCATCATCGCCTTGACACGCGCCTTGTAAGCCGAGTTCGGGCCGATGGTCAGCGGCCTTGGCTGCGGATCGAGACATTGGTCAGCGCCGTGGGAACCGTTGCAGCGGTAGATCTGGGCCGGCGCAACCGACGTTCCGTCGAGAAGCGCAGTGTATGTGTCCCAGCTCGCAGGACCAATGAAACGGAACCGCCCGTCAGTGCTGTCAGTCTCGGGCTTGATGTAGATAACCGTCCCGACCATCGTCATCAGCCATTCGGCATAATCCTCGTCGGGCCTCGTCGCCGAGTTACTCATCAGGGCGTTCCAAGTATAGTTCTTGCTTTTCGCGAGGGCGGCTTGCGGATCGGTGCTGCCATTGATGGCAGCGTTGCGCGCGCTCTGGTCCTGACACGAGTGGCGCGCCTTGGCCTCATCCGAGAACAGCCCGTTGCTGCGACCAAGATTCTGGCAGATGGTCTGGCTCGCCCCGTCCATCTTCGGCCAAAGCGCGCCGACGGCCTCCTGCGCGAACTGGCATGAGTTCATATTGAACTCGTTCATCTGCTGGATCTTGTGGCTCATGTCCTTCATCACACCGCCGATCTGCGCGGAGATGGAATCGATCGCGAGCTGGAAGGCGAAGCCGATCGCATTGTTGGCGGTCGCCTTCAGGGTCGCGACGATCTCATCGGTATTGATGAAGCTGAATGAGCCCCCGAAAAGATCGATCCCGCCGCAGCCGCCGCTCGCGCGGGGCAGCTGCAGATTGACCGGGTTGATCTGCTTCGTCGGGAACCGCGTCCACAGACTGCCGCCTGAGTAATAGCCTGCCGCCTGCCCGTCAAAGGCAGACGGGCCGGTGACATTGGCAGCCGCTCCGGACGAATTGAAATAGGAGTTCATCTCCCCCTCGACGCTGGCCATAGCCGGTGATGCCGCGAGGCTGACGGCAGCAAGGCAGGTGAGCGAGCTCCCGGTGATACGAAAGCCGCGGGCCCAGAAGGATTGGCGAGATTTGCTCATCAGAAGTCACTCCCCGGCTCGGTGTTGGTCAGAGTGAAAATGCGGTCCATGACATCGTCGGCCGCCATCACGCCGTACCCGATCGGCATCGGCTGCTTGGTCACGGTATCGAACAGCACCAGCGCGGGCACCTGCTTGCCGGCCATGCCCATCGCCTGGAACTGGCCCGTATCGATCAGGTAGTTGGGAAAGGCGGCATTGGGGCCGCCATCGATCGATACGGCCATGACAGTCATCCCGAAGCGATCTGAGACGCCCCTGATGATCGGAGAGAACACCTCGCAGGCCGCGCAGCCCGAGGAGTAGAAATAGAATACCCCGTAGCGCTGGCTGATGGCGGCAAGCGCGGCATCGCGCTGGGCTGTGCGCTGCGTTGTCCAGGTCTTCTTGCCAAGCGCATTGATCGGCCGCTGGAGGGTGTAATCAAGTTCGGGGTTCTGCCAGATGGCGCGGCGCCAAACGTCGGCAAAATCAGAAGCCCGGTCGAGCTGCTCGCGCTGGAAGGAAATATAGGCCTGCACGTTCTGCGTTGTCGGCTCGAGGATCGCCCTCGCCTTCAACTCCTCCAGCTGCTGGCTGATAGCCTTCAGGCGAACTGCAGCCGGAATGCTGGACTGAGCCTCGGCGGCGTTCTCCGGATCGGGTTTGGGCTTTTCGCAGTAGAACCACTGCCCAAGATTGCGTTCGCGGCAATAGAAGTCATCGCCCTGCTGAACCCGGATCAGGCCATCATCGCCCTCCTCGCTCTGCTGCGCTGCCGCAATGCCCGGCGCGAGCGCCGCACTCAGCATGGCTGCGCTCAGCACAGCACCCCATATCCGCGTCATTGCCTCACTCCTTGCTGCTGTCGTCCGAGGCTTCGTGCCCCTTGCCCTTCGCTTTGCGCTTTGGCGGTTTGCCCTTCCCGGCCCCGGCGTCCGCCTCGGCGGACTTGAGACGGGCTTCGCGCGCTTCCTTGCGGGCACCCTCGCGAATGTCCTCGCGCTGTGCATCCGTAAGGCCCGGCTTGCCCTGGCGCTTCCGCAGCGCCTCCTCGGCCGCGACCGCCTCGTCCTCCACCGATTTCTTCATGATGTGCGCCAGAAGCGGCGGATCCGCCTTCTTGAGAGCACGACCAAACTCGCTTCCGACGATTCGAATGAGCGCGGTGAATGACATCGCCACAGGCTCTGCCGACGCGCGACGTGTCCGAAGTGTGCCGTCCTCCAGCGTGGTGAGATAGCCAAGGTGCTCGAGACGTCGCACTGATGGGCGAATGGCACTCAAAGAAATAGCGTAACCGAACCAATCCGATAAAGTCGGCAGCAGCGAGGGTGCCGGCTGCGGGCCAAGGCGCATCAACGCGACCATGATCGCAAACTCGACCACGCTGAGGTCGGGCAATGCACGTCCGCTTGAGAGCGGTGTTATCGTTTCCATTAATTCGGTCCATGCTGCTGCAAGTAGTCCTCTATGCGTTGCTGGATTTGCCGCGACGTGTCCAACTCATCAGGGAGCTTGGCAGCGTCCATGAAGTCGGCGTAGACCTCAGAGAAATCCATCACCGAAAGGTCGAGGCGTGAGAACTCTTCAAGCGTGAAGCCCTTGCAGGTCTCGCTTTTGGGCGCACCCCAAGGCTTGCTGATCTGGCTGCGGCCCTGCTGCTGAAGAATGCGGCTCAATTTGGATTCGAAGCAGCAGTAGGCATCCTTGCGGGTGACACAGACGCCGAGCACCCTGTCCGAACAATAGGAACCGACCCGGTGGCACAGCCCCTTGTCGTCCTTCTTGTCGAGCTCGCGCTCAGCCGCATTGCAAAGGAAAGGTGTAAGCAGCGGGACGCCCTTTCCGGAGCAGCAATTGGAGATCCCGAACACCTTCTTGGAGCACGTTTCGCGTGTTCCCGAGAACAGCGTGAGGTCAGCCTCGTTGAACTCGGCGTTCGCTTGACCAAGCGTATGTAGACCGACAAGCGCATCCTTGAACTCGGTCGAAGCCTCGCGCTCGATCGGCTCGCACTCGCCGTCGATGCAATAGACATCGTCGCCGCAGATATACTGCGCGGGATCATTGGTCCCGCCGCCGGGGATCGGGCAGCGATAGACCTTCGTGGTCACCTGACAGGCACCGACCTGCGGATCATCAAGACACTCGTCGCGCACAAAGGTGCATTGAGGATTGCCTGCAATGTCACCGCAATCGGTCGCCTGCGTGGTGCCCGAGCACTGGTAAGTGCGCTCCCACTCCCAGCACGGCCGCGTAACAGCAAGACCGTTGAAGGTGCGGGTCTCTGGCTGACCGGTGCACACCTCACCCGATTGGGTGCAAGTCAGTTCTCCGGTGGCGGCCTGGCACTGCCCTTCATCGCGCGTCTCGCTCACGATGCGGGAAGTATCCCGCAGGAATCCCCCCCGAACTCCGGGAAGCTGTGCGGGACAGGACCATACCTCACGATAGAGGGGCTCACCAGGTTCCGCACACCACGGGCGCCCTCCCCGCTCGGGATAGACCCATTGCAGACAGGCGAAACCTACCCTTTCGCGATCGATCAGCGTGCAACTTCCACCCTGCAGCGCGCTCTGAATGCTCCAGCACACACCCGAATGCCCCGGCTGCGGCTCGTCGGAATAGCAGCTGTATTCCCAATGCTGCGATCCTTCCGTCTGGATCACGAGCGGCACACGGCAGGTCCGAGTCTCCTCGATCGGCTGCGCGCCCTCTTCGCACATCGCCTCATAATACTCGGTTCCCGCCCCACTCGGCGGCAGCGGCGCACACTGCCCGTTCGCCGCGCCAAGACTGGAACCAGCCAAATAGGCATCGGGATCTTCAGCCACCGCCTGCGCACGCAAAAGGCCGTCAGCATCGAGCGTGACGACCGTGCGGTCGGGATTGGTGACCAGACGCCATGCGTCGTTGTTGAGCGCCCCGGAGGCTCCCTGCGACGTCAGGCGATCGGGATCATCTCCGAGCGCCTCCTCGGGCAGGCGCTGACCCGTATAACCGGGGATGGTGCCGGTGAGGTTGGTCGAAGTGGTAATCTGGCGATTCGCCGACCGCGCACCTGTGACGAAATCCTTCCCATCGGCCTTGGCGGCGTTGACATCCCCCTTGGGAAAGACAAGCGGGCCGCCTGGCACATAAGGCGACACTGGCACCTGCCCGCCGCCACCGCCGCCAGCGGGCGGCGGATTACCCGGTGATGGCGCGGGAGTGGGTGTGGGAGAAGGGTTTGGTGTGGGCGTCGGGGTTTGTGGAGGTTGTGGCACGACAGGGACAACCGGCGTGATGGGATCGTCGGGCAGTGTCGGGATGATCGGCTCGAGGCGCTGCTGTGGTTGCGGCCGCGGGAAGTAGGTGTAATCGTCGAAATCGTAGAAGCCTCCCGGCGCAGGCTGCGCCGATTGCGCCAGAACTGGCGGGGACGGGAGCAAACAGAGACAAGCGATCATGCTCGCGATCGAGGCGAAGAAGCGGCTCATCCCCCTCCCCTCATGTTGGCCAGCGCCGCACGCGCGATGAGGGCGCCCGGCCCATTATCATCGGCGAAGGTCTCGAGCGCGTAGCGGACGGTGACATTGCCGCTCATGCTGTCGAAGGGCGGCGGGGTGGTGATGCAGCTGAGGCCATCACAGGGCGTGAAGTCGCTCGCCACCGCAACATAGGTCGGCACCGCCTGAACATTGAACGCGCGGAACAACCGGGGATCGACGCCGATCGAGGAAAACTGATCGTCATTGGTGATGACCTTGCTCATCCCGGCGACGAACTGCTTGGCCGAGTTGTTGGGAAAGCCCCGAAACACCACGAAGCCGCCAGCAGCAGAGGTCTGATCGATGATCTGCCTGAGCGCATCTTCGGGCATCGAGAGGCTGACGAAAACCATGAACTGCGGCGCGGTGCCGCGATTGTCCTTGAGGTTGCCGGATGCGGCGACGATCAGCTCGTCGAAATCGAACGCGCCTACAGGTCCCTTGGGGAGCGTTGCGGGATCGAGGGCTTCGACCTTCTTGCGCGCGGCGGCATCGAGCGCCTGGGCATCGGGGCGGTATTCTTCCATTCGCCGTGCAACCTCGGCGGACAGCCCCGCAGCATCCTCGCTCTTGGCGGCGGCACGGGCACGGATCGCATCGAGGTCGAGCCCATCGACCGTCTGGGCAAGCGCTGCCCCTACGCCAGCAAAGCCACCAATCAATGCGAGCGTGATGAGGAATTTGCGTGTCATCTCGTCTCCCTCACAGCATGCAGCAATTGCGCTTGCGCCACAGCAGATAGCCAAAGTCCTCGCCACCCACCGGATAGCTGCGGCCGGCATCGGGCGGCATCGTCGAGGCACCGATCGGGGAGCAGGCATATTTGCCGCTCACGGTCGCGATCGGGTTGGTCATCTGGATGCGATATTGCGACTTCTTGAGGATCGGCATGATGTATTTGCCGCACAGCGCCTTGGAACCCGCAGTGCCCCAAGCGAGCCCCTGTCGATGCATTTTGAAGAGAATGCGTTCGGCGGCGAGGCGCGACGACTGCACCGGCGAATTATGCGCCGCGATGTTGCCGTTCATCGGGAACATCGATCCGTTGCAACCATCGCACCAGAACAGCTCGTCGAGCGGCAAATTCGAGGTGGCAGCAGCGCAGTCCCCGGCACAGGCGGCAACCGCGATAGGATTGGCGAAGAGCGCAACCTCGGGGTTGATGAGCGTCGTGAGCGTGTCGTCGTTCCAGAGCGGGTCAATCTCCGTCATGTAGGCGATGTCGAAACTGGCCGATTCAAAGCACAGAAAATCGGTCAGGATCTCCATCCAGTAGAGCAGCGGGTAGACGTAGTAGTGCGCCTGGTAGTTGGCGGTGTTCGCGGTGCGCCCTCCCCCCATCTGCGGCGGCGTCACCTGGCCGCGGCCGATGTCGAAGCCGGGATCGAGCTTCATTCCGCCAAGGTTGGGGAAGCACCATGGCTTAGTAGTGACATCGACCATCCGAGCCGGCTCCCAGAAGCCGACCGCGAGCCCGATCCGGGGGATCGGCGTGCCGCACGCGCAAATCGGCAGATCTGGATTCTTGGTGTCGGGGCGCCCTTTCCAGAGCTTTGCGCCACCCAGTGAGATCGGGAAGATGCAGCTCCAGCAAATATCGGTCACGGGATTGACGAACTTGCCCGTGCATTTCGACGGAGGGGTCTGAGCTGAGGCACTGACAGGCGCAAGACCAAGCGCGAAAAGAGCGACCAGAGTGATAAGCAGACGGCGGATCATTTGTCCGTCTCCGCAATCAGGGCGGACAGATGCGCGTCGTCGGCGCCGGTCTTGATGACGAGATAGACGGGCACGAGCGCGGCGAGGACAAGGAGAAGCCCTGCCACAACCGCGCCCGCGCCGATCCCGATCACTGCCCGCAGGGGGTCGATGGCAGCAATCGAGACAACCAGCACACCACAGATCGCAAGGATCGTCATGCGCATTACTTTGAGGGAACGCGTCTCAGGGGCGGCCATGGGCGTGCGAAGGATATCGAGGAGGGTCAGCATCACGAGGCACCCTTCGCTGGCAAGACGATCTCGCGCACTTCCAGCAGCTGGCCCTTTTGCGCGACGACAGCCGGCACATGGGCGATCCCGAAATGCGAGGTGAGTTTGCCGTGCTGGTCGAAGAAAAAGCGGCGCTGGTATTCACCCATCCGGTCGAACGGGGAGCCCGAGACAAAGATGATCTTGGCTTTGGTGCTCGCCCAGTTCTTCGTGGCCCAAGCGAGCTGGTCCGCATCACGTCCGTCGACGAAGACGAGGTCCGTCGTCATGTCGATGAGAGCGAGCGGATTGACCCGCGCGCCGCGCGCCGCAATCACATTGCCCTTCTGATCGCGGATGTCGTTCTCGACCACGATCGAGGGATCGAACATCCAGCTGCGGTCCTTCTGCGTAGCGGAAATGCCGGCGACAGGCAGCGGATTGCGGACGCGGTGCTCGGTCTTGGCGACCAGCTCGCGCTGCATCCGCTCGATGCTACCATTGCCTTCAAGCGTCTTCAGCTTCGCATCGATCGTGGTCAGGAAGTCGGGCTCGGAAATCGGCCAGGTCTGACCCATCACGCCATGGTCGCGCGCAAGCGCCATCGAGACGAGCGGGGCGATCGTCGTCAGGCTCAGAAGCGTGAAGCCCGTCGCAAGCATCGGCCACGCCCTCACAGGATGGGTGTCCCGGTGCCAAGAATGGCACGGCGGCAGGCGAAGCCGATCTCGGCATAACGGCTGTCGAAGCCGTCGGGATGGTCCGTGCCCACGTAGAAACAGTCGCGCGGCACCCGTCCGGTCGGCCCGGGATGAAGCGGCTCGCCAAGACGGGTGTGCGGCTTGATGCGCGCCACCTTTACGCCGTCGACATAGACCATCCCATCCCGATGTTCGATGAGCGCGCCGGGCATGCCGATGACCTGCTTGCCGAATGGACCCTGATCAGGCCCGAAGTGCCGGTTTACGAGCTCGCCGGACGGCGGAACGAAGAAGACATAGTCGCCCTTCTCCGGCTGTTTGCCCGCGCTCACAAAGAACGCCCAGTTCGGCAGACTGTCGCTCGCATTGATCATGAAAGAATGGCTTTCCTGCCATGCCGCGATCGCATTATGCGACACGATGCCCGCCGCCAGAACGCCGACCATCACCCAGCGGGCAATCACCGACGGCCGACGCGATGAAACCGAAGCGCTCATCGTATGCCTCCTTCATTCGGTGCCGGAGCAGCGCCAAAGGCGTATCCGAAGAGGGCCGCCGCCAGCACCGATCCACACAGGGGTGACGTTGGCGAATTGTGCATGACGGCGGCCCTCCCCTTCCCGCTCTATTGGCCCGGCACCGGCAACAAAGCCGAGCCTGCGGGAGCTTGTTGGGGCGGCGCGGACGCCGGCGGCGCAGCAGCTGCCCGAGCCGCAGGCGGGGGCACCTTCGCATAGATCGCGTTGCGGACCTCGGCCGTGATATCGGGCACGTTCTGCGAGAGCACCGCTTCTCCGACCATCACCGTCGTGCCATCGGCGCCCCTGGCCTTCAGCTCCTCGCCGAGCGCGGCCATGAAAGCCTGCGTCTGCTGGGTCACGATCTCGGGCGGCGTGTTGCTTCGCGCCTGTGCCTGGACATACTCCCCGATGATCTGTTCGAGCCTGACACTGGCGATCGGCGCCTTGACCACGGCGGGATCGAGGATGTTCTTGGTGACCCAGGCACCCCACAGAAGGGCTGCGACCACAAGGCCTCCAAACAGGAATGTGATCGGCGGCAGACCCTTGCGGCGGTGCGGTGCACGCACCGGCACAGATGAGGGCAAAGGCGCGTCGGCCTTGCCGGGCCGGGTCGGACTACCGAGATCTGGCTCCTGGGCAGAAGCTGCGGCTCGGGCATGCACCGGATCGGCCGGGGGCGGAATAAGGGTAAGCTGTTCGGACATGGTCAATCCTTTCGCGCAGCCGACGCGGCCGAGAATACGGCTGCCAGCGAGCGGTATCGGGCTGCGCTGACAGCAAGGAACAGGATGAGGGTGGCGACCGCGAGCTGGCGGACAAAGAGCGTCTGACGGGCGGGATCGGCATCGCCGAACCGCACCGAGAGGTTGGCCAGATGGGCGAAGAAGCCTTCGGCCGAGAAAGCCCCCAGCGCCATGAAGAAGACCGTATATAGGCCGAGAGTCGCGAGCAGGGTGAGCGCCAGCCACCCCGACAGGCGCAGCGCAAAATAGCACAGGTCTGCGGCGATCCCGCGAAGTGACAGCGACGCAGCCGCTGCGCCACCTTTCCGCGATTTGGGCTCGGCCGCCAGCGGAATAATCTCCGCGCCGCCGACGTGCGAGACCTTCTGGAATCGACCCGGAAGAAGCGCATTCATTCCGCCGCCTCCCGCATCAACTCGCGCCCAGAATGGGGGAACGCGACCATCTCGATCGCCTCCTCCATAGTGTAGCCCTGCTCCATCAAGCGCTCGATGCGCCCGAACACTGCTGGCGAGGATGAGTAGAGCGTTGCCGAATAGGGATCGAGCACAAGGCGGCCCACCGCCAGTGTGTCAGGCCCCTTGATCATCACATCCGAGTAATCGGTGCCGCTGCGCTTCAATGAGCGGAGCAGCGCCTCCGTGTAGGGGTCCATGTCGAAACGGCCATGCTTCTGGAAATCCGCGATAGTCTCGGGCTTCTGCTGAAGGATCACGGACCAGTCGGAATTCTCGAGCGCGGCCAGCGAGCCTTCCGACTTGTAGTAGTCGTTGAGCGACTGGGTCGCGGTGATAAGCGAAGCCCCATATTTGCGGCAGGTGCGGCTGTATGTCTCGACGAAGTCAGCCATCGATCCGCCCCGCAACATCTGCCAAGCCTCGTCGATCAGCAGGGCCTTGGGGATCTCGCGATCGATCTTGCGCATGCTCTGCGAGGACAGGAACATGATCGCTGTGAGAACAACCGAGCGCAGCTCTTCCCGGCTCGACAGGTCGGAGAGCTCGAAGACGGTGAAGTCGGACGACATGTCGACCGTCGCCTCCCCCATGAAGAAGCGGCCATAGGTGCCCTTCGAGGAAAACGGGAACATGGCAGTCGCCAGATCCTCAGCCGCAAGGCTTCCATGCGCCACCAAAACCTCGATCACGTCATCGATCGAGCCTTCCCTGCCCTTGGCATGCCAGGCATGCCCCACCGCATTGTCGATGAGGCCGCGCTCGGTATCGCTGAGGTGATCGACATGCCGTGCCATCTGCCCGATGATCGACTTGAGCATGGCAAGAGCATCGACAAGGTAGTCCTCATCGCTCTCGATGAGCGCGGCATCGATCATCGAGAAGGGGTTGAGGCTGAACCCGTCACGCAGGCGAAACTCGACGAACTTCCCGCCCAGCATCTTGGCCATGTGTTCGAACGAACGACCGTCGTCGATCACGATGATCCTTGCTCCTATCCCTGCAAAGGCAGCACAGAGCTCCTGGAGCGCAACGGACTTACCGGAACCCGACTTGCCGAACACCGCCACGTTGTGGTTGCCAGCGCTGTTCTCGAAGGGTGACCAGAAGAAGGGCTGCCCTCGGCGTCCGAGGAACATCAGGTGAGGCTTGGCGCCGCCAAGGAACTCACCCTGCAGCGGTGCGAGGTTGGCAGCGGTTGTGGTGAGCATGGTGCGCAGCCGCTTCATGCGCTTCAAATCGACATCCAGCCCGTTGCCCAGCGTCATCGGCAAGCAGGACATGAAGGCCATGATCTGCAGGAAGCGTTCGTCGAGCAGGTCCCAACCGGCGGCCTTGTAGATCGACTTGATGGTGCGCTCGTTCGCATCGCCCTTCCCCTTCGGGCTCATGATGCCAACCGTGTAGTAGACCTGCACAAGCTTGCGCCCAAGACGGAGCTCCTGCTGAACATGCTCCCACTCGCGGCTCTGGTCCTTCAACTGCGGAAGAAGCCTCGCTGAAGGCGTATCGGCAAGGCTCGAGGTCCGCATGAATTTGTAGCCGGCCTTCGAGCTGGCCGCTTCCTCGTCCTGGTATACGATACACAGGCTGGTCATGGTCGGGCATCCCGGGCGCAGCTTGTCAGCGAACATGTCGCCGATGACCTTCTGGCAATCCCACGGCGCCCATCGTGTCGGGAGGTTCCGCACGGAGAAGAAGCGATAGTCGAAGGTGTCGGGGCGGATCTCCTCGAACTCGGTGTCCCCGCCTAGTGTCGTCACTGCGCGGAGCGGCTCGCAAGACACCAGAATTCGGTCAGCCTGCACAACCGTCTGGACATCGCGCCGCACGCATTGGTCGGCGATCGGATCGAGCTCGCTATAGTCCTCAACATGATCGGATACGTCGAAGGCGGGCGCGGTAAGGTCATCGATCAGCGCAATCAGCGCGACCGGAGAAAATCTGACCACGTCGACATTGATCGATTGAAGCAGCGCGGTGATCGAGTCGCGTACAATGATCAGCTCATCGACAGTGCCCTTGCCGAGCTTGAAGGATACCGAAAGAATGCAGCGGTGCTGACGCACATGAAACGGACCATCCTGCGCCAAAGAGACCCAGGCACCACCCGCCAGCATGCGCGAACGGTGCTCAGCGATCTTCTTGTGCACGCCCCCTGCCGCGTATCGCGGAAGCGCATAGCGAGCGATGGTCTGACCGACCCGAGGGCTCTGGAACGACAGGATTTGCAGCCGCGACGACGATGGCATCGCCTCCGACAGGAACTGTGCAAGGATCTCGCCGGTGCGCTCATCAGCGCCTACCAGCGGCGCGACCTCGATTGCAAAGGCGATGGAATCGGTCTGATGGAAAATCTCAGTCTTCGGATCGAAGCTGCGATAGGGAAGCCACTGCGCTAGCATCGGAGCGCCGTGCCCGGGTGTCCCTTCGTCGGGAGCATGCTCATCGCCGAACAGTCGCGCAAACCAGCTTTTCTTATTCGCAGCGGGCATCGCCTATTCCTCCACGACCGGATTGAAAGACTGCGGCCGGTTCGCCGGAGCATCGACCGGGGCTGAGTCCCCGCCCGCCGCACTCCGGGCCTTAGCAGCTCCGCGCGCGCGCGCAGCCGCGACTGCCTCAGCAGACGGCATGCCAGTATCGTTCATGCCAATACGCGGCGCCGTGCCCCTGCCGCCCTCGCCCCGGGCTGCAGCCTCATCGTCGAGCTGGGAGAGGATTTCGGGGTTGACGGTCAGGTTGACGGTCTGCGCCAACGCAGCACCGTGCGAAGCACTGGCCTGCATCCAGGCACCGTTGTCCACCACCGCGTTGACCACGCTGGTCTCATGATAGCGCCCTGCTCGGTCGACGTGCGCCGGGAACACGATGCGCAACACCTTCTGCTGTCCCGGCACGACCACGGTTTGCGGGCCGGCGGCGAGCGCCACCGTACCGGTCTGCATTTCGCGGACGGGCGCACGATAAGGCCCTGCAGGGACATAGCTTGCATCGCCGGTGATCTCTGCGAGAGCACGGTCGTCGATAACCGTAGCCGGCGAGCAAGACCCCTCCCCTGCCGGACCGCAATTGAACTTCCCGTTGATGTTCGTTCCGAGCGTCGTGCAGCCGGCAAGGAATAGGAGCCCGCCACCGATCGCTGCGATGCGCCGCCGCGTCAGTGGCGGCCGCCAGTTTGCTGCAGAGCCATGGGGCAGGCAGATCACGTCGGGAAGAGACTTGCGCTTCATGTCAGGCTCCCTTCAGCCAGGCGATCAGGGCCGCCTTGGGTCGATATCCTTCGAGAACAGCCCCATCAGACCGCACGATCACCGGCGTGCCAGTGAAGCCATGCTTGCGCGCGAAAGCCTCGTTCTCGTCGAGTCCGCGGGTGTCGCAGGTGGCCGCCTTGACTGGCATCTGAGCATAGGCGGCGCGCACCGCCTCGCGTTGATCGCTCGCACACAGCACGCGGTCGGCGATGTCGCGGCTGCCAAGCACCGAGATTGGGCGCTCGACCACCGTGACGTTCATCTGCTCGAGCTCGCCGCTCAGAGCGCGGCAGTAGCCGCACTGGAAATCCGAGAAGACGGTGACCTTCTGGCCCCCCTTCCCCCATACGATCGCACCCGCGTCAGAGAGCGATGAAAGATCCACCTTTTGCGCGACAGTCTGCGAGATTGTCCGCTCGCTGCGTGATCCTCGCCGCCCTTCGGATGCTTCACTGTCGCCAGCATTGGCGAGCGCGTTGGCCTTGGCCGCGCCGCCCACCAGCATGTCCGGATTGAGTTCGAGTAGGCGCGCGGCCGTCAGATCCTGCCGGGTCTCCATGTCGTAGACCCGACCAATGATAAGATAGCGGGCACTGGCATCAACGTAGAAGAGATTGTCCTTGGCGGTCACCTCGCACAACCCGGCAATTCGGCTGCAATCGACGGCCGTGACCTCGGTCTTGGGCAACCGCGTCTTGAGCAGCGATGCGACATCAGGAGAGCTCCCCACTGCGCTTGCGCCAAGCAGGAGCGACATCGATGCGATCGCGACATTGGTGGTATTGAACATGAATAAACTCCTTCTCTCCGCGCGGCGCGGGCGTGCTCAGTTCTGGATGAAGACGCCTTCGAGGAAGACGATCTCGACCTCGATGCCGGTCGGCATTTCGATGACCGGCTGATATTGCTCAGCGCGCTCGATCAGATATTGCGAGAGGGTGTTACCCGCGTTCGCTGCGCCGCCGCCGATCGCCTGAATGCCGACATCGGAAGCGGACGGAAGCACAGGATCCTGTGCGATACGCGGGATCTGATTGGCACCCTGGAAGGCGTTGCCAACACCACTGACGAGCCCCGCGAAAAAGGCTTGCGTAGCCAGCCCACCCTCGCGGCTGACCACCCTCCCCCGCACGCCGGTCTTGCCGCCAAAGCTGATGAAGCCCTTGACGTCAGAGACAGCGTAGCGACCGTTGGCCTGAGGGCAGGTCATGCGCTGGAGCTTCACATAAACCTTTTCGCTCGAGAGATCACCACGCGCCGCGCCGTTGACCAGACAGCCCTCGATCTTGGTCGTGAGCAGCTTGCCATCCCGGTAGACCGACCGTGCCGGCCCGGTGATTCGAAGGACGACCGGCAAGGGATCGGTCTGCGAATTGACGCCCGCCGAAGCATCGACCCCGACGATGACGCGCGCCTTGGCGATCGAGTTGGGGGGAAGATAGTTGGGGCTGTCGGTGTAGCTCGTGGAACCGCCGCTGATCCGTGTCGCGGTGCCCGATGGCCCGCCTTCGAAGGCGACGAGCTTGATGGAACGTGGGCTGTAAGGTGAGCCGGCAACGGCAGCAGCTGCTGCTGCACCTGCTCCACCCTGTGGAGCGCCCCGCCCTGCTGCTGCGCCGTTCGGACCATACATACCTTGCGGCGGCATCGGCGCCGCCGCTCGCTGGGCGAGTTGCTGTCGCAGCTGGTCATTCTCAGTCTGATAGGCGCTGACGACCCGCTGACCGTCGGTCGCCATTGCCTGGTTCTCGGCTTGGAGTGCCGCGATCTGGGCCTGCAGTGCATCAAGCCGCTGGTCCTGACCCTCAACGCCGCGCAGCTGGTTCTCGATCCCTTGAATCTGCGCTTCGGACTGCGCCTGCCATTCCTGCTGGCCGAGGTTTCTGTTGACCATGTCATCAGTCGAAACCTTGATCTCCTGACCGTTAGCGACTTGCGCAGCTTCCTCGCCAGCATCGCCGCCAAAAATGTAGGCTGAGCCAGCCACCAAAGCGACGAGACCCGCGCCGGTCATCAGCATCATCTGCTTCTTCCTGACCGCGTCATTCGTGCCGAATTCCTCGACGTCGACCGTATCATCCGCATCGAGCTGCTTGGGCTTGCGCTTGAAGGGGTTGGTGAAGTTCATGGACGTCCTCCCACGGAGCTGGCCGCGATCTGGCCCGATGGCGTGATGATGTAAGCGGTGGTCACCTCGTCGGCGCCAAGTTCGTGTCTGGCGACGCTCACCGCGACGGCACTGCTCGGCGCGATGGTCTGCTCGTTGAGAACGGCAGTCGCCTTGCCGGTGTTCTCGATCCTGAGGACACGGCCGACGAGGGTGAGGCCGCGATATTCAGTGATCATCTGGACCTTGAGCGGGCCCACCATGACCGGACGCATCGAGCCCTGGCGGATCTCGAACCCGTCCATGCCCTGCCCCTGATACATCGCCTGGATCAGCGACGCCGAGGTTTCCTCGGGCGACATCGCACGCGCGAGCTCGGCGGGCTCTTCGCCAAGGATATCGCGGTTCTCGACGAACACTTGATGAGCGCGCTCGCCCTCAAGACGGCAGGCAAATTTGTAGACGAAACCCTTAGCAGTGGTCCCGAAGAACGAGACTTCATCCTTCGTGAAACCCTCGGGCACAGAGATGTAGATGTCGCCGCGGGTCGGCTCGTTCACGACGGTGAAGTCATCGGTCTCATTGCCGGTGGTCAGCTTCGACACGCTCGCGAAGCGATCATCCTTGAGACTGACGCGCGTCAGGCCAGACTTCGATACGGTGCAGGCCACCTCGCTGTTGTCGGTCGCGAGCAGCGTCTCGTCTGCAAGAGCGGGTGAAGCGATCAGGAGAGCCCCTGCGACCAGAAGGCCTGCGCCAATCGTTCGGCTGCTGAGGCAGAGCGGACGGGCAGCAAGGGCCGTCCCGCTTGCAAAGAGGCCGATTGCATAAGGCGTGATCATGCCTCTTCCCCTTGTTCTTGGCCTTCGGCCTTGGAGATCATGCCGAAACCGACCAACTGCAGAGACAACCCGGAATACTTCCAGGTGAAGCGAAAGCGCTTGTGTTCGGCAGTGACAGCCTTCGAACCGACGACTGTATGGAGCGTGCCGGATACTTCGGAGGTCAGGGTATCGGGATCGACGCGGATCGCACCGATCGTGAAGTACTGGCTGATGCTCGAATTGCCCTGCTCCTTTACGACCTTCATGAGGTCGCGCTTCAGTGCCCCGTGGGCCTCGGGCGCGGCGATCTCGAGGATCGTCTCCATCCAGTAATTGAGATTCTCAGGGCTGCGGTTGAGCGCAATGAGCGCGGTGTCGCGCGTCACCATCTCGAGATATTCCTTCGAGACGCCGCTCGACGATACCGTCAGCGGGCTGCGCAGGACCGGTTGGAGAACGATCTCGCGGTCGCGTGTGAACCCGAAGATCAGGAGCAGGACAAGCAGGCCTGCCAGCGTCAGCGAGGTGATTCCCAGCATGTTGCGCTGCTTGAGCACCCGCTGCGATTGCGCCAGTCCGTAGGAATGATCCATGTCAGCCCACCATCATGCGAAGATGGGAAGGCGGCGTCGCCTTGAGACCGGTGAAGCTCGACGGCAGGTACCAGTAGGCCATGTGGAACACCCACGATGTGGCGCGACCGGCTTTGAGTTTACGAAACCCCCACCATCCAAACACCGCCAGCACCAGTCCGATCACGACGTGCTGCGTCAGAATGCCCCAGATGAACGGAACCGCCATCGCGAGGAATTCATCCAGCGTCCAGAACCCGATGAGTTCTGGATCGTCGAGATGCGAAGGAATGCTGTACCGATCCATTTGCTTACCGCCCTCCCCTTGGTTGCACGCCGCCTCAGATCGTCGCGGTGACGGTCGAGGTGACGATCGGCACGCCGGTGCCGGCGCCGACGCCGACGGCGACGGGAACCGCGACCTGGGCGAGGCTGAAGCGACCCGAACCGAGCGCAACGAGGCCGCCGGCAAGGCTCATGACGGTGATGATGCGACCGCCCGAACCTTCGAGGAAGTTCGTGAAGGTGGTCAGCGCGGTGTTGAAGGTGGTGTCAGCACCGGCGTACGCGGCACTGATGGTCAGGAGGGTGACGATAGCGAACACCGCCAGCGCCATGAGGATCGTGTTCGGCGACAGACCCTGCTTCATCGAGAGTGCATTCATTGCAGTTCCCCGTTCCACGGCCCCGCGGGATTGCGGAACCTAGGCGAGGAAACGGGAATCCGGCCTATGCTTCAAGAATTATGTCTTCGACTATCACTCAGCTCACCGCAACTTGTCACTTCGTTTGCCGCATGCATGAATGAATTTCTCGTATTTATGAATTATTTTCCGACATCATGGAATTTTGTTCCTATGTAGACGAGCAATTTTCCAGAGCGATCAATACGCATTGTGCATCATAGGAAAAATTTTCCCCTCCAGCCCTGAAACTGAATGACATTTCTGCATCAGAGGGTGAGAGCACCGCCGCACGACGCTGATCTGCGCGAACCTCATCCCAAAGATTAATACTTGACAATGTGCCTAGGCTCTAAGTTAATATTTGACTGAGGGGTCGGAAATTTATGCAGAATATCCTTAACGAAGAAAGCAGGGCCGCTCGTTTCGAGCAGTACCGGATCGTCCTAACCGAGGCGTGGCGGCGCAACGGGATGACCAACCGGGAGGTAGCCCTTGCGACTGGCAAGGGAATGAGCCTCGTCAGCAAGGTCAAGAATGGCCGGGCCAACATATGTTCGAGCTTTCGCCACCAGCTAATTGATCTTTTCGAGATGGACAGAGCACGGCTGTTCATTGCGATCGAGGTGGCGGGGGACGGCATGCTGTACTTCGACCCCACCTTCAAGCAAGTATGCTATGCGTCGATGAGCTTCGTACGGGAGCTTCTGACGTTGACGAGAGACGATGTTTCGCCGGAGCAAAGAGCACTTTTTGCAGCGTTCTCCGAGCAAACAATCAGCACAGTCGCAGGCCAAGCCGGTTCAAATGTCACAGAGCGATTTGCTGCAATCATCCCAGCCCTGACCCGCCTTGTTGAAGTGCCGAGAGCTTAGGATCACGAATGTTCCAGGGGTTCAGTCGACGCGCCAATCACGCACTTTGAAGGTTCGCCAACGCCAGCTTGCCGATTTGAAGGTTTTCATTTATTCAAAAGCCACAAAACCTTCAAGGACACCTCTGGATGGCATATTCAGATTCAATTGTAACCCAGATTGGCGATCTCGCGGAGGCGGGCGAACGAATGATCGAGAGGCTGCGGCGGAAGGCTTTTCTGCCTGACAGCCGCAAAGGTCTGAACGTCCGGTTTGGAATTGCTGAGACCGCGCAACTGCTCGGCTGTTCGACCAACAGGATCCGGATGGCCGAAGAGGATGGTAGACTCCCTCCACCTCCCTCGAGCGAAAATGGAAGGCGTCTGGGGTACTCGATCGAAGACATACTCCACATGCGGCAGGTGCTGGACGCAAGCCCCGCCCGCGGCCCTAAAGACACTCCAGCGATGATTGCCGTTCAGAACTTCAAGGGCGGCGTCGGGAAATCGACCGTAACCACCCATCTGGCGCATTATTTCGCGGTTCAGGGCTACCGCGTCCTCGTTGTTGATTGCGACAGTCAGGCCACGACCACAACCCTGTTCGGGTTCAATCCGCACTTTAACATCACACGAGAAGAGACCCTTTACCCCTATCTTTCCATCGACCCAACCCAAGCGGACCTCCTCTATGCGGTCAAGAATACACCGTGGCCAAATGTCGACCTGATTCCTTCAAACCTCGAGCTGTTTGACGTCGAGTACGAACTCGCTGCCTCCGGCGCAGACGGCCAGAGCGTCCTTGCAGCTCGGTTCCGCAAATTGAAACAGGGCCTGATCGATCTTGCACGAGACTATGACGTCGTCATTCTCGACCCACCTCCCGCACTCGGCACGATCTCGCTTGCGGTGATGCAGGCGGCGAACTCCCTGCTGGTACCCCTTGCGGCCACCACCCCGGACTTCTGCTCGACAGTCCAATTCCTCTCAATGATGGATCAAGTGATTGGTCAATTGGTCGAAGCTGGCGTGGCGGTAGAGTACAACTTTGTCCGCCTCCTATGTTCGAAGTTCGACAGCGGCGATCCAAGCCATGAGATGGTGCGAGCCATAATGGAGCAGAGCTTTGGCCCCGCCCTTCTGCCTGTCCCCATTCTGGAGAGCGCTGAAATCAGCCACGCTGCTCTGCGTATGATGACGATATACGAGCTGGAGAAGCCAATCGGTACTACGAGGACGCACAAGCGATGCCGGTCCAACCTCGACGAAGCCCTCGGGCAGGTCGAGCAACTTGTAAGACAAGGCTGGGGCCGGACCCAGAACATTGACGAAAGCCTTCTCGTCAATGGCTGAAGCGACCACCCTGCTTGAATCGAGATTACGGGCTCAAATGAGCGGCGCGCCTCCTCTGGCGGCACACTGAGAGGCCAACGATGGCAAAGAAGCAAAAGGACTATCTGACCGCATTGCTGGCAGATGAGATCGAGGGCCGGGAGACAGGCCCGACAGAGAGCGAGTCTGAAGGCACCCCTGCGCTGCGTGCAGACCGATCACGCAGAAATTCATTGCTCGGGCGCGAAAGCGCCCTCGCCCGGGTCGCCAGTGGCGAGGTTAGGCAGGTTACGCAGCTTGCACTAGACCCTGCACGCGTTCGTCCGTGGACGGGGAATGCGCGTTCCTACAGCCACCTCAATGAAGACAATTGCCGCGAGCTGATTGACGCGATCATCGCCGAAGGAGGTCAGAAAGTACCCGCCGTCGTTCGCCGAATTGAGGGCGATCCGGAGTTTGAATTCGAGGTCATCGCAGGCACGCGGCGACATTGGTCAATTTCCTGGCTTCGCCAGAACTCCTATCCCGATTTGAAATTTCTCGCGCAGGTTGCCGACCTCGACGATGAGGCCGCTTTCCGTCTCGCCGACATCGAGAACCGCGCCCGCAAGGACGTTTCTGACCTCGAGAGAGCTCGCAACTATGCAGCCGCACTGAAGACCCATTACGGCAACCATCAGTCGCGGATGGCAGAACGACTTAAGCTGTCTCAGAGCTGGCTGTCGAAAATGATCAAGGTCGCGACTATCCCCGACTCCGTTGTAGCGGCTTTCGCATCTCCAGCTGACGTCCAGCTGAAGCCAGCCTACCCCCTCGCCCAGGCTTTCAGTGATCCGAAAAAGGCTGCATTGATCCAGAAGGCCGCCAAGGACCTGGCTACCAAACAGGCGCAGCTCCGCAATGAGGGAAAGCCTCCCATCCCTGCGCCGGACGTCATCAAGGCACTACTCACCACAGAGCAAGCGTCCGCCAAAGACCGAGAAATTGTGCTGAACGGGGCGCATGACCGGCCCGCAGTCAGCCTGCAGCGAACAAATCGGCAGGGCGTGACGTTGCGCCTTCATTCTGGGCACGGCCTCTCCGATGACGAACTGCTGGCCAAGATCAAACTGCTGCTAGAAACCCTTGCCGCAGATGGTGGAGGGCTTCAAAGATGAACGCCCCCCTGCCCCTGCCGATCAGCACCCCATGGATCAATGATTATTCCCCGGGGAATAATGGCGTCTCGAATTATTTCCCGGGGAATAATTTGTGCAGGGAAAGTGAGGCGGTGCGATGACGCAGGCACTGAGGAAGAGTGTTCCCGAGCAATTCGATCTCTTCTTGCCCTACCTGGCGGACATGCCGCTGCGCGACCAACGCGAGATGATGGAGCGCCCTTTTTTCTCGCTCGCCAAGCGCAAGAGAACCAAGCCCATCGAATACACCGCCCCGGATGGCAAACTCTGGGTCCATGTCAGCGCCAACCCCGACTACGGCATGGCGACAATATGGGATGCGGACATCCTTATCTATTGCGCCAGCCAGCTCGCCGACATGTCTCGACGAGGAGTGAACGATGTGCCGCGCAAGCTCCACATCATGCCCTATGATCTGCTTCGTGCAATCGGAAGGCCTACCACAGGCCGCGCTTATGAGCTTCTCGGGCAAGCTCTTGACCGCCTGGTGTCGACAACAATCAAGACAAACATCCGCGCCGAAAACCGCCGTGAAGCAACATTCAGCTGGCTCGATGGCTGGACCCAGCTTGTCGACGAGAAGACCGAACGAAGCCGGGGGATGACGCTTGAGCTGTCGAACTGGTTTTGGGAAGGCGTCATGATGAAGGGCGGAGTGCTGAGCATTGACCGCGCATACTTCGATATCACGGGCGGCCGTGAGCGATGGCTTTACCGCGTGGCTCGCAAGCATGCCGGCGGCGCCGGCCAAGCAGGATTTGCGATCTCCATGCCCGTTCTGTTCGAGAAGTCAGGTGCAGAGGGTGAGTATCGCCGCTTCAAATTCGAGATACTCAAGCTCGCCGAAAAGAATGTCTTGCCGGGCTATCGGCTTGTCGTTGAGGAAGGGAAGGGGGCTGAGCCACTTCTCAGAATGATCCGTCTCACAGAGATAACCAGTAGCGCACAGGACGAAACTGAGCTCGAAAGTGAGGCAGTCTCTGTGCAAGAGACAGTCGAGGTCGATACGGCCAGCGCAGTGGCATTGGACGGCCAAGGATCCGAGGCAAATGCTCCTCCCAATGAAGAAGCCCCGCTCTTTTTTGATGCCCGCCACCTTGTGCGATCCGCTGTAGCAGGCCTTTCCGACAGGGCCACTCGCGGGGTCATGACCGACGAAACGATCGGATATCTGCGCGAGAAATGTCCAGGGTGGGACCTCTATGCGCTCCATGCGGAATTCGAGGCTTGGGTGAACGCTGACCCAGCACGGACGCCTGCGAGCTGGCAGAAGGCCTTCATCGGTTGGGTTAAGCGCCATCACGAGAAGCACAAACACGAGCTGCGCAGATAACCAACCCGTGTGTGAATACCCTTAGAATCGGACGCCACTGAGTGGCGAAGGCTCCTTGCGTGAGCGCCCATGCCTGCGATGCGTTCCAAATGTGTCGTGTCGATCAAGGGCGCATGCGCTCGAATGGTAACGCCAAGGCAGGATTGAAGCTCTTCTCCCGAACTCGCCTCGATAATGATTCAATTTGTCTCGCACCTGACCCTCATAAGACCGGATTTCGACACTTTAGGAACAGTCTTTCCACAACCATCGACACTTCAGGAACCAAGACACGGTCTTTCGGGAACAGACATTCGGAACATCGGGAACACATCGCCGACACTTTGGGAACCGTATGTCAGAGATTCCCAAGAGAATCCCACGAGTCGCGCCCCGGTAGAGCAGCCTTAACTGATCTAACTTGGATATAACTGGTCTAACCAACCGGAAGCTTACAGCTTTTTTTGATCAGTATGATGACCGCTCTCTGACAGATACCGCTGCTCACGATGGTCGCTGTGGAATAAGCAGGGCTGACGGGCGCGGGTCGGCACGAGCCTCGTCGCATAGCCAGGAGCGATCGTTTCTGTGAATCACAGGCTGCCCAGTGATTCAGAATTCCAATTGGACCCTGCGATGATCGGTCTGGCAGCATAAGGCATGGAAAGACCTTACGATCAGTCATGGCACTGGCAGGCAATTGACCCCTCACGGAACATTGCTCGCAATTATCAACTCTGGGTCGCCACTGACTTGTTCGGATGGACAACAGTCGAGCGACGTTGGGGACGGATAGGCACGAAGGGGAAGGGCGCTACGGCCTCGTTTGAGAACAGGGGCGATGCGGAAATGGCTGCTAGGCGCATTCGTCTGCGGCGAAGGAGCTCCCTTCGTCGCATCGGAATCGGCTATCACGAACTCGATTGATGGCTCGGTCGGCGGGCGATCTCGACCATCAACCTTAAAAGCATTCGACCCTCAGTGATTTCCGGCATACCAGAAGCTGAGTTCGTGTTAGCCTGTGAAAAAATTCAGGAGGCTTTGCGCATGCCTATCGCGACCTACAATGCCTGGGTTGCTCTCTACACCGGCGTCGGGCTTATCGTCGCGCTCTGCGCTGTGCTGGCTGCTGTGAAAACCATCTATGACCTTCGCCTGGGCTTGCTGGTGCTCGAATTCAGCGACTGGAGAGGGCGGGTCTTCGCCGTACCGAAACTATGGTGGCGCTGGCAGATCAATTATCTCTCAGGCACGCCAGTGATCCTGCTGACGGCGATCCTGTTCGCGCATCATCTAGGATTTGCCACACTCGGTGATGTGTAATCAGCCACTGACGCCCTTTGGGCACGGCCAACCGTCGGAAAAGTGGAGGGCCCAGCGAAACGGGTCAAGCCGCGCTGCTCTGCGTTGGCCCAGGCTGCGGTGATTGTGCGAACATAGTCGATCGTTTCTCGGATGCGCGGGATGCTCCGCGTCGCTCGGACCCTCCCGGGCCCTGCATTATACGCTGCCAACGCGAGGTCATATCGGCCAAACTCTTCAATCTGCATCCGGAGATAGCGCGCGCCTCCTCGCAAATTTTGAACGACGTCCCACGGATCGGTCACTCCAAGCTCCCGCGCGGTGCCCGGCATCAGTTGGGCGAGGCCGATAGCTCCCTTGGGCGAACGGGCAAGGACCTGATACCGGCTCTCCTGCCAGATTAGTGCGTCGAACAGGGCCACCGGAATCTTCTCTTGGCAGGCGATAGCTGCGATCAACGGAAAATGCTGCAGCCGTCGCCGCTCAGTTGCCGCAGGAAGATCATTTCGAGGTCTATACTGGGCATCTCCGCAGCCACCCATAGACATCGGTGAAAGGAAGAGTGCGGGCAGGACGGTTGACGGTGCACGGCCGCTCTGCATCCATTGAGGAACAGCGATGGCTGTCGCTGGAGGGGCAGTATCACTTCGATGCCCCGCGACAATCCCGGTAAAGTCGGCGGCAAGCGTCGTTGTCAGATCGGGCTCCTCACGGATAATCGTTTGATCAACCGGATTTCTCTCCGGGCCAACATGGATGACAAAGCTCAGGGGCGGGGCGCCACCGAATTCTATAAGCTCGACCTCCTGCGCCGTAGCCGCAGAATGAAGCGCTGCGATGAACAGGCTCCCGATTATGGAACGAAAATGCATGATCTTACTCCTGCAAAGGACCGACCATCCCTCGCTAACACTCAGAGTCAATTGAGAAAAATATTCCGCCTTGCGTTGCTTGGCCGTCCAACGTCTGATCCGGGACAAAGGAAAGGGGGGGGAGGGGAGGGAGAACTCAATAGGAATTGCTATGCCCCTTATTGCCAAACCCCCTTCACAGCGACTGGTCGATATCGTTGGAGCCCTTGGCGGCCGCTGGTCGGGGTACAGCGCCATGTGCCGATGCCCTGCCCATGCAGATCAAACTCCCAGCTTATCGCTGAGGCAGGGAAACCACGACATCCTTGTCCATTGCTTTGCCGGATGTGATCCAGCTGACGTGTTGCGGGAGCTCGCATTCGTCGTGCCAGACAAGATGTACGTTTTCCCGGACGGCCCCGCACGGCCATTCGACTCCACAGCGATCGCGCGCAACCTGTGGTCGCAAGGCCGCGAACTCGCGAACACATGGGCCGAGGCCTATTGTCGATATCGCGGTATTTTCGAGCAACACGAAGACCTGCGTTATCATCCCCGGTGTCCACGAGGTAGAAAGCCCGATACCGTGTTCGAGCCCGCCTTGCTCGTCGGGGTCCGCCAAGGCCGGGACATCATGGCGGTCCAGCGGATCTACCTCAACCGGGAAGGGAAGGGCTACCGCTCCAAGCTCATGATCGGAAACCCGCAAGCCGGCAGCTGGCAGGGCCGTCGACCCGGCAAGGTGCTGGCACTTGCGGAGGGCTTCGAGACCGCCGCCCGTTTTGCAGAACTTCACGGAATCCCGACCTGGTCCTCGCTCGGAGCAGAGAGGCTCGATCTCGTGCGCCTTCCTCAGGGGATCGAGGAGTTGATCATTGCCGAAGACAATGATGCCGAAGGGCGCCGAGCGAGCATCAAGGCCACCGATGCCCACGCCCGCGAAGGGCTGACGATCCGGCGCATGGCACCGCCCGCAGGTTACGCTGACTGGGGAGCGGTCCCGAGGCCTCAATAGAGGGGAGGGGGAGGGGAAGGGTTGGCTTGTCCGTGATGAGGCGAGCCGAACCCAGGAGACCTCCATGACAGACCTGTTCGAAGCGGCCGCACAGCGGCGCACGCCCGCACAACTTGCCGCCCGCGCACTCAGCATTCTCATCGACAATGGCACCACCCTCACGCGCGCGATGATGAACGCAACGATGACCAGCGCCTTTGGCGCCGGCGATGCAAGCGGCCGATGGACCCAGCGGGACAGTTTCGAGGTGCTCGAACACGCACTTGCGCTGAGCCTCACGTCTCGCAGGAGCGCAGCATTCAGCAGGGACGATCTCGACAAAGCGATGGAGATCGCATCGCGGCTGCCCACTCAGACCGTTCGAAGCGAGGAACAGATCGACTGGCAACAATTCTCAACGCCCGTTGACCTTGCTGCTGTCGCCGTCATGTTGGCCAATGCTCAGGCCGACGACGTCGTGTTGGATCCGAGCGCGGGTAATGGGCTGCTGGTCGCGCAGCTTCCCGCGGTTGCGGCGCTTCAGCTCAACGAACTCAACGGCGCTCGCCGCGCGCGCCTCGCGGACACCTTCCCCGCCGCCACCATCACTGGTCACGACGGCGCGGCGATCGCCAGCACGCTTGGCGCCAAGACCAGGCCTTCGCTCATCCTCATGAACCCCCCGTTTTCGCGTTCACTCGGACGCGGTGCAGATCACCTTGCTGCCGTCCGCCACCTTGCGGCCGCGATCACCCATCTGCGCGCCGGCGGGCGCATCGTCGCAATCATGCCAGACTGGTTCTCCCGCTCGGCCAAAATGCGCGACATATTCGAAAACACGCTGAAGCCCGTCACGGTTCGCAACTCTATCCGCTTGGAGCAGGCCTATACCAAGCATGGCACCACTATCGCAGTCAGGCTCTACGTCCTCGACAAGATTCCGGGCACGCGATCTCATACCACCTTGCAGCGCGTCGATGTGGCTGGGCTGGCAGCCAATCTCGAAATTGCGCCACGCGCAGCCGTCGCCGAAAAGCAGACCAAACCTGCCGCACCTGGAAAGGCCATCTCGCTGTTCGGAGCGACACGCAACGCAAAGCCCGCGGCACCCCGCACCTTCCGCGCACCGGCGCGCAACAACGTCCTCCCAGTGGGCTACAAGGCGCTCGAGACACCAGCGCCGCTCCTGGAACAGGCCGGGGTCTATCTTCCCTATCGGCCGAGCCGGGTAATCTTTGACACCGCTGGAGAGCACCCCACTGCACTCGTCGAATCGGTTGCGATGGGTTCGATCCCTGCGCCGATCCCGCAGCACATCCCGCAACTGCCGGAACGCACGGTCTCCGAACGCCTGCTGTCAGCGTCACAGCTCGAAACCGTGGTCTACGCAG
The DNA here is from genome assembly GCF_046452395.1 of Erythrobacter sp. W302b. NCBI lineage: Bacteria > Pseudomonadati > Pseudomonadota > Alphaproteobacteria > Sphingomonadales > Erythrobacteraceae > Erythrobacter > Erythrobacter sp. W302b. The sequence goes on from NZ_JBKFDH010000004.1 coordinate 119,650, forward strand.
GTCATGCCTGGGGACAGTGGCTTCCCGGCAAATTCAAGCCCGATCCCGAAGGCGTGGGCCTACTGATCGACGAGGAAGGCGCATCCTACCGCAAGGGCTTCTTCCTTGGCGACGGCACCGGGGCAGGGAAGGGGAGACAGGTCGCCGCCACAATTCTCGACAATTGGCTCCAAGGCCGCCGCCGGGCGATCTGGATCTCGAAGAACGAGCCGCTGCTCGACGATGCCCGCCGTGACTGGGCGGCCCTTGGCGGGCTCGCTGCCGATGTCCAGTCGCTCTCGCGATGGAAGATCCATGAGCCGCTGACCCTCGATGAGGGCGTGCTGTTCGTGAGCTATCCGACGCTGCGCTCGGCACGCGGCGATCACAGCCGTCTTGAACAGCTCATCCGCTGGGCGGGTGAAGAGTTCGACGGTGTCATCGCCTTCGACGAGGCTCACGAGATGGGCGGGGTTGCAGGCGGGGAGGGCGCCATGGGGACCAAGAAGGGCTCGCAGCAAGGCATAGCCGGGGTTCTCCTCCAGAACCGCCTTCCCAAGGCCAGGGTGCTCTACGCCTCGGCCACAGGGGCCTCCGAGGTCAACAACCTTGCCTATGCCGTCAGGCTCGGCCTCTGGGGCCCCGAGACTGCCTTCGCCTCGCGCGAGGCCTTCATCACCGAGATCCGCGCCGGCGGCATTGCTGCCATGGAGCTGGTCGCACGCGACCTCAAGGCGACCGGCCTCTACATGGCGCGTGCGCTCAGCTTCGCCGGGGTCGAATACGACATCCTGCGCCACGAGCTGACGCCCGAACAGATTGCCGTTTATGACACCTATGCCGATGCCTGGGCGATCATTCATCGCAACCTTGAAGCAGCGCTCGAACTGACCGGTATCGTCGACGACCTAGAGGGCAAGACGCTCAACTCCGGGGCAAAGGCCGCAGCGCGGTCCCGGTTCGAATCCTGCAAGCAGCGGTTCTTCGGCCAGGTGCTCCTGTCGATGAAGCTGCCGACCATCATCAGCGCGGTCGAGCAACACCTGAGCGAAGGCAAATCGGTGGTGCTGCAGCTGGTGACGACGGCTGAATCGATCCTCAACCGGAGGCTGGGCGAGCTCTCGGCCGAGGAACGCGCCGAGCTTGATATCGAGCTGTCCCCGCTCGAATACTGCCTTGACTATCTCACTCGCGCATTTCCGACCCGCCAGATGGAGGTCTATACCGACGACACCGGCGAGCAGCATTCGCGCCCCATGAGTGACGAGCATGGCAATCCGGTGACAAACCCGCAGGCCGAGGCTGCCCGGGCGGAACTCATCGAACACATCTGCGCTCTTCCGCCCATCAAAGCCGCGCTCGATGCTCTTCTTGAGCGGTTCGGCCATGACAACGTCGCCGAGGTGACCGGCCGATCGAAGCGGATCATACCGGCTGCTGGCGGCCAGCAGAAGCTCGAAACACGCACCGTGCGCTCGGCCCAAGCCGATGCAGCAGCCTTCATGGACGGGACCAAGCGCATCCTCATCTTCTCCGATGCGGGCGGCACGGGACGTTCCTACCACGCGAGCCTTGATGTCCCCAACCAGCAGCAGCGCGTCCACCTGCTGCTGGAGCCGGGCTGGAGGGCCGATCGCGCCATTCAGGGGCTCGGGCGTACCCATCGCACGCATCAGGCCTCAGCGCCCCTGTTTCGGCCTGTCACGACCGACTGCAAGGGCGAGCTGAGGTTCACCTCGACCATCGCGCGCCGCCTCGACAGCCTTGGGGCGCTCACCCGCGGTCAGCGGCAAACCGGAGGACAGAACCTGTTCGACCCGGCCGACAACCTCGAAAGCGAGTACGCCAAGGCCGCGCTCGTGACCTGGTTCCATCTGCTCGTCGCGGGCAAACTCACCAGCACCACACTGGCCGATTTTGAGGAGCGGACCGGTCTTGCGCTTCTCGACGCAGACGGGGTCATCAAGGAGGACCTGCCGCCGATCCAGCGTTGGCTCAACCGGCTTCTGGCACTTCCTATCGGGCACCAGAACGTCATCTTCGATGAATTCCTCGCGCTTGTCGAAACCCGGGTAGCGGCCGCCCGCGATGCCGGCACCCTCGATATCGGCGTCGAAACGATGCAGGTCGAGACCGCGACCATACTCGAGGACACGCTGCTGCGCACCGATCCCGTGAGCGGCGCGACCTCGCACCTGCTGACGATCGAAGTGGCGAGGCGGCGCAATCCTGTGACGCTCGAGCGGGTGCTCAAGCTTGCTTCCGCCGACAACACCGCAGTCCTTCTGCGCAACGGCCGTTCCGGCAAGGTTGCGCTCAGGACGAAAGCCCGCTCCGGCATGACCGAAGAGGGCACGCCGGTCCCGCGTGTCGAACTGCTCCGCCCAACGAGGCGCGAATTCCTTCGCGAGCATGACCTCTTTGAAACCGCGTGGGAGCCTTGCGACCAGTCGGTCTTCGCGGCGGCCTGGTCGGCCGAGGCCGAGGAAGCGGCTCAAACCGTCGATACTGAGATCATCCGTATCGCGACCGGCCTCCTGTTGCCGATCTGGTCGGCGCTTCCTTCCGATCATCTGGCGGTCAACCGGATCGTCGATGCCGAAGGCAAATCCTGGCTCGGGCGCATGGTGTTTCCCGAGCATGTCGGGAAACTGGTGAAGGATCTCGGCGTCGAGACACCGGCCCCACTCAGCCCGTCAGAGACCCTCCGGGCGGTCCAGGCCGGTGGATCCATCGCGCTGGTGCGCCCTGTCCCCTGCGAACTCAAGCGCTCGAGAGTGAACGGATCGTGGCGGATTGAAATCACCGGCGCACCCGCCAGCCAGCTTGTCTGGTTCAAGTCACTCGGGTGCTTCACTGAGGTGATCCAATACAAGACGCGGCTGTTTGTGCCGACCGAGAAGGCTGAAGCCATCATCACCGCTCTCATCGGTGCCCCATAGGAAACATAGACCCCTGAAGAGGAAAGGGGAGGGGGAGTGGATGGGGTGGATCCGGGGAGGTTTTCGCCGGGCCACATCCAGGAGAATGACGATGGAACAGATGATTGCCCTTTCGAAACTGCGCCACTCGGACAGCAATGTCCGCAAGTCTGGCCGCACCGATATCCCCCAGCTCGCCGGTGATATCGAGGCGCGCGGTCTGCTGCAGAACCTGTGTGTCACTGCACTGAAGAAGCCCCGCGGGCACTACGCTGTTTTCGCCGGTGGCCGCCGTTTCGAGGCCCTGCAACTGCTCGCCGCAGAAGGCCGCATCGACAAGGACATGGAAGTGTCCTGCAAGGTCCTTGAAGGCGATGATGCCGCGCTTTCGGAAGCCTCGCTTGCCGAGAACTTCCAGCGCGTCAACATGACCCCGACCGATGAATGCCGCGCCTTCCAGCACTTCATCGGTGAAGGCTGCGACCTCGATGCCGTCGCCAAGCGCTTCGGTGTCACCCGCCGTTTCGTCGAAGGGCGTCTCCGGCTCGCGGGCCTTGCCGATCCTGTTTTCGAGGCACTCGCCGAAGGTCGCATCACTCTCGACATGGCCAAGGCCTATGCCACCACCGGCGATCAGGCCAAGCAGACCCGGGTGTTCGAGCAGTACGGCAACTACAGCTACACCACGCCGGATCAGGTGCGCCGTGCGATCGCCGGTGACGCGCTGAAGGCAACCGACCCGATTGCTCAGCTCGTCGGAGAGGATGCCTATGTTGCCGCAGGGGGCACGATCGAGCGCGAACTCTTCAGCGAGAACGGTGACCGCTGGTCCGATCCCGAGATCGCGCAGGGGCTGGCGGCAGCTATCATGGAAGCCGAGGCCAAGCGCCTTGGCGAAGAGCAGGGCCTTGCTTGGGTCCGGCCGGTGGCTTCGGCGCACATCTACAACGCGACCGACGGGCTCTACCGCGTCAATCTTCCCAAGCAGCCGATGTCCGAGGCCGAGGAGGCCCGGGCGGATGCCATCCAGACCCGGATGGAAGAGATCGGCGACGAGCTCGACAGCGGCGAGCTCGACGACGAGGCCGGCAGCGCGCTCGAGGCCGAATACGACAAGCTCGAAGACGAGTGGAACGAACTTCAGCGTCGGCCGACGATCCTGCCCGACGACCTCAAGGGCCAGATCGGCACGTTCCTGACCCTCGCCTCGGACGGCAAGATGGTGCTGGAGACGACGTACTTCAGCGAAACCCCGATGCGCGATCCGGGCGACGACCGCGGGACTTCGGGCAGCACCGGGGCAACGGGCAAGGCACCGCCGCCCGAGAAGATCGCGCCGGGTGGCAAGCCGCTGAGCGCTCGGCTTTCCGATGAACTCGCGATGCAGCGCAGGGACATCCTTGCGGCCGCCTTGCTCGCCGATCCGGCACTCGCGCTCGACTATGCGCTGTTCGCCATGATCGATGGGAACCGCGGGTACGAGCGCTACGGGACCACGATGAAGGCGGCGCGCCCGAATGACCCGGTCATCGGGAAGGATTGCGAACCGACCCCGGCCCGCATTGCCATCGAACAGGCACGCGATGCGCTCGATACGGCCTGGACCGAGGCCGGCGACGTGGTCGCACGTTTCGAGGGCTTTCGCGCGCTCGATGACGCACGCAAGGCCGCTTGGCTCGCGCTGATGGTGGCCGGATCGATCGAAGCAAAGCCCGACTATTCGGACACGACGAACCCGCTTCACGCGCGTCTCGCCGGCATCCTCCACATTGAGCCTGCGCAATGGTGGCGCCCCACGTCTACCAACTTCTTTGACCGCGTCTCGAAGGGGACGCTGCTCGCGCTCCTCACCGAGATCGGCGGGGAGGTGCTGGCGGCACGCTATGCGGCCTCGAAGAAGCCTGAAGTCTCGGCCGCCTGCGAGAAGCTGTTCGCCGGTGAAGCCATTACCGAACCCGCGATCAAGGACGCTGCGCTGGCATGGGTGCCCGATGCGATGCGGTTCGACATCGCCCGTGCGGCGGTGATTGACGAAGACGAGGACGATTGCAGCGACGCCCACGAGGATCCCGAAGATGATCCTGCCGAGGACTGCGGCGACGATCAGAACGACTTCGAGGTCGAGCACCCCGACGAAACGCTCGAAGCCGCCGAATAACGCTCTCTCCTGGGCGTCCCTGCGGGCAGCTCGGCTTCGGCCGGGCTGCCCCTTTTTTCGTCATAGCCCGTCACTCGGGCCAGTCCGACAAAGGATTACATCATGGCAAAGACCTTCTCGCGCCGGACAGCCGGCAAAGGAGCCCGCCGCGACATCGCCGCCGAAATCACCACCCTCATTCTTTCCAAGCTCGAGCAGGGCGTCATGCCCTGGGTGAGGCCTTGGAATGCCACTCAAGGCGGGGGGAGGCCGCTTCGCCATTGCGGCACGGCCTATACGGGCATCAACACGCTCTTCCTGTGGGCCATGGGAGACGCCATGGGCTACAGCAGCCGCTACTGGATGACCTACCGGCAGGCCGAAGCCCTTGGCGGGCAGGTGCGCAAGGGCGAGACCTCGTCCCTCAGCGTCTACTACTCGCAGATCAGCAAGACCGAGCAGGACAGGGTGACCGGAGAGGATCAGACCCGCGCCATCCGGTTTCTCAAGGCCTACAACGTGTTCAATGCCGATCAGATCGACGGTCTGCCTGCCCACTACTATCCAGACCTCGCGCCGCCTGAAGATCGACCCGAATCCGTACACCGCACCGCGATCGACGCCTTCTTCGCAACCCTGCCAATCGACATTCGGCATGGGGGTAACGCTGCGTTCTTTTCGCCTGCCGGCGACTACATCCAGATGCCGCCGCGCGAAGCGTTCCATTCCGACGATCACTATGCGAGCACGCTCGGGCACGAGGCCGTTCACTGGTCTGGCGGCAAGACACGGCTCGAGCGGACCTTCGGCAAACGCTTCGGCGACAAGGCTTATGCCTTCGAAGAACTGGTCGCCTCCATCGGTCAGTGCCTGATCTGTGCCGATCTCGGCCTGCCCGGTGAGCTCCATGACAATCATGCGAGCTACATCAGCCACTGGCTCGAGATCCTGAAGGGCGATTCCTCCGCGATCATTCATGCCGCGGCCAAGGCCGAACAGGCCTTCAGCTACCTCAAGGCATTCGGCTGCAGCGCCGCGAGCGAGCGGCCTGAGGTCCTGTCTGAGGACACACCGGCGCTGAAGCGCGCGGCATAGAGGGGAGGGGGAAGGGGGCAGGCGTCCAATCAAGGAGACTTCGGATGCCTGCCACCCCCCACCTCGACCTGCCCTTTCGCTTTCAGCGTGCGCTGCAACCCGATGGCTTGCGGGTCATGCAGACTTGCAGCGCCGCCCTCAACGATGCCATGGGCGATGCCCGGCGCGCCGGGCACGACCCCGAAACCGACCCGGCTGTCCTCCTGCTTGGACGACACCTGGGCCGCGTGGCCGCCGGCGAGTCCCCCGAGGCGATCCATCCCGAGGATGAGGCGCTGCGTACGGCGTGCGAACAGCGGATTGCGGAGCTGCGATCTGCCCCCATTCTGGTCCCGCTTGTACAGCGCGGGCTTGACTGCGATCCCGATCTCATCCGGGTCTACAGATCTTCCGCGCGCGAAGCCTTGCGCTACCTCGCCCAGACGCTGTGTCTCGACCCTGCTGACTACAGCATCGAGCAAGAGCCGCATTTCACGGCCGAAAACCCCGCGATCAGCCTGTTTGCCAGGAGCTTCTGCGTCACCATCGACCCTTGCCGGATAAACCCCGGACGGGAGATCGGATGGGTCAGAACCCATGGACGCAATGGGCCATGGGCAGGCCGGCAGCTGCGCGGTCCCATCGACCTCATGAACAATATCGCCCGATTTGCCGCGACCCTGCGACGCGACTGCAATCTCAACCAGCCCGCCTGAAGCGGGCACAGCCGAAGGAATTTCTCATGGGATGGCTCTCAATGCCGCTGTCGAGCATGCACCCCCACAAGACACCCAAGGAGTATCTCGATGCGCAGTTCACCTTCGAGCATCCCTATGACGCTGAAGGCAAGCGGATCGAAGCCGGGCCAGCTCACCCGCTCCCTGATGGCGCTTCCACCCGCGGCCTGCGCGTGATCGCTTCGTCCTGTCTGCGCAATAAGGTCTGGTATGCGGCCATCGCGCACGTCGAAAACGGCAAGATCGGGACCGTCTTCGCAGCAGTCGTGCTCGTGCGATGGAATCCGCGTGCCAGCGACGGCTACGTGTTCGCTTACAAGGACATGGACGAAACTGCGGGTCCGTTCGAATGTGAGTGCCCTGAGCGCATCCTGCGGCTGCTGGACCCGACCGACAATCATTCGGCTCTGGTCTGGCGCCGCCGCTGCATCCGCAATCTCATGCGAGGATCGCGCAAGCTCGAGGACGGGATGCAAATCCGACTGCCGTCGAAAATCCGCTTCACCGATGGCTATGAAGGCGATGTGTTTTTCATCCGCAAGCGAGGCCGCAAAACCACGCTCGCACTTACCGCCGACGGACCTCCCTGCTACCAGATCAGCAACCTTGCGCGCAGGGAATTCACGATCATCCCCCAAACCCGCGTGCACAAGACACTGTTCGGATAGACCGGCCATGAGCAACCAAACCTTACACGAGGAGCACGTCATCAGCCTGCGGCGGCTCGAACTCTGCAGCCGTGAAAACGCCCACCGGGTCGCCAACCGCTTGTTCGAGCTCAAGCGCCGACCGGTCGCGGTGATCCGAACCGGAAACCCGATGAAGCCGTTCCACGTGACCGACGAGGCCACGCAAGGGGACCATGTCGAAGTGGAACTACGTGCATGAGGACCCCCCGACGCGCCATTGCGGCCATGCTTTGCGGGCACCTCGCAGCCGCGAACACCGGATGCGCGGACCAAATGCAGCTTCCACCTTCAGAGTCCGTCAGCAACTGCACTGTCACTGATGGCGACACGCTGCGCTGCGGCGAGGAGCGCATCCGCTTGCTCGCGATCGACGCACCGGAGAAACCCGGTCAGTGCCGCGCCGGACGCACCTGTGCCCCAGGGGACCCCTTTGCCAGCGAGCGAAGCCTGCGCGTCGCCACAAAGCCTACCATGACCATTCGCCGCGTCGACGCCGACCGCTTCGGCCGCACGCTCGCGCTGATGGAGGCCGAGGGCAAAGACCTCTCCTGCCATCAGCTTGAAAACGCAGCAGCGATCTACAACCCCAATTGGGATACGGGCGGCTATGTCTTCGCCCTGTGCGGCGAAGCCGCAGCGCGGCGCTCGCTCACGCGCTAAGCTGAGGATCGAGATACCACGAAGGCCCCTGATCGAAATCACGCGCCACTGTCACCAGCGGGCCGTCAGGCTCGGCCGCTACGTATGGCCGAACTTGCGGCATGACCGGTGCGCGCCGCTTGAAAAGCTTGCCTGCAACGCGGCCGCGCGCCTCAAGCAGGCTTTCCAGCCAATCGAGATCTTCGAGCATCTGGACGATGCCGCGACCGGCAAGGATGAAATAAAGGCATCGCTGATAGTCGTCGCAGGCATTGCCAAGGATCATCGACAGCTTCAGCTTGCCGCCCGGATGACCATCGTGAATCCATTCGATGGCCTCGCGCAGCTCTACTGCCGCATAGTAGGCGTCGTTGACTTCGGTGCCGATTGCGGCTGCCGCCAGCATTCTCCGGGTCGGCCGATTGGCCGGATCGAGGCTCGCATCGCGCAATCCGAGATCGAGATCGAAGCGGCCGACAAAGCTTCCAGTGGTCATGACAATCATCTCCTAGAACGTGAACATACCGTGAACGCTCTAGACCGTCAAACCCAAATGCAATAGGTTAGCCATCATGTGGCTCGTCCCTCGACATTCGAGAGGCCTCACTCTCAGAACGCCGGTTCCGGACGCTGTCCGCGAAGCGCTCGTACGCTGGTATCAGGGGGAGGGGAGCGAAGCCGATCACCGGGCAAGTGTCACGATGGTGACGAAGGCCCGAGCGCATGGACAGCGGATCGCCTGCAGCTGCACGGGCGATACCGAACCGCCCCCGCTCATGTCCGCTTCATACCTGTCAGAGGCAGAAACCTATTACCTGCGCCGCCTGACCAGCAAGCGCCAGCGCCGCCCCGAGCACGCAGCTGATTGTCCATTTTTCCGCGAGCAGGCTCCCCAGCGCTTGCGCGAGAAACGCTCGGCCGAGGCTCCCGTGATCGATGTGCCCGAAGGCCTGTTCATCGCCCACCGCCTTGCGCCTGAAAAGCTGGCCGAAGCGCCCACGGACAGCGAACCCGACGACCGCAGCCGCGGCGTCACCATTCCGCGCCTCGCGCGGCTGCTGTGGCAGTTGATGGATATGGCCCACGTCAACGAGGTTCATCCCCTGCCAGCAAGCAGCGGACGAAACATGACGATGGCCTCGGAGTTTGCGCGCTTGCGACATGCGGCGACGCGGCTCGAAATCGCGCCCGGCATCCCCCTTTCCGCGCACCTTTACACGCATATCGATCCCTTCGAGCGCAAGGCCGTCTTCGCCCGTCTGCGCAAGGCCGCCAGGACATGGCCCGAAGGACTCGCGCCGCAGGCATTCCTTGCGCTGTATGCCAACGACATTTCGGGAACGACGCTGTTCCTCGGACAGGGCAAGGAGCTCGAGCTCAAAACCCGGGTGCAATATTCAGGATCGCTGATCGGGCCGCCCTACCTAGTCCTGGTGGTGGTGGGCGAGCACAATCCGCGCGACGGCTATGCTGCGCTCCGCGCGTTCGCCCAGCCACTCGCCCGAACTTCCGCCTTCGTCCCCGTCCACAATGCCCATGAGCGCAAGGTGGCCTGCGAACTGCTCGACCTGCAGTACCATCTGCGAAAGCGCGGGATTGCCCTTGGCTTCAAGCGGCCACTGTTCGACCTGCCCTCGAAAGTCGGCACGGTGCGCCCCGACTTCATTCTCGACATCCACGATTCCACGACTGGCGAACTCATAGAAACGGCGCTTGAAGTCATCGCCAAGGACGATCCCGACTACCTTGCCGCAAAGCGCCATCAGCTGGCGCTTCTGAACAAGGCCGGACGGGTCATCACCGCACGCGCCGCGACAATCGAATCCCATGGGACGGGCGCGATCCTCAAGGCCAATCTCGCCATCGGCTGAGCGCAATCGCATCCCGAAAACCCACCACGCTTGCCGGCATATCCGGGGCACCGCCCACCGCCCCATGACAACCTCCAGGCTGCGAAAGGGGAGGGGGAGGAATTGGTCAGATCCTTGAGGAGATGACCGATGCCCAAATTCAGCATGACCGAAACGCCGCGGGAGACCCTCTGGGGCGCGCCGCAGACCGCAACGCAGCTGCTGCCCGGTATCTGGGAAGTTCACACAGCCAGCCATGGCGGCATGATCCTGTCGGACGAACGTCAGGCAGCCATGCCGGCAGCGCTGCGCCTCGATAGCACGTCCTATGAGGAAGACGTTGACTGGGCGCTTGTCGTCCTCGGCTTCGCCGCCGAGTTCGCAAGCCTGCCAACCAAGGGTTTCGATCTCCTCGTTCAGAACGCCCGCGCAAGCGTGAAAGCATGGCACCCCGATCGCTATGCGGATCACACGGGCGAGGCCGTCGAAACCAGTGACAGCCCCATCCTGCGCCGCCGACAGGCGCTCACCGATATGATCGGTCAGTATGTCGTCATCAGCGCCTCGGGTGACTGGGCGGACTGGGTCCCGCAGGGCCAAGTCGGCGTCGTTGCCCGGCGTGTCGCCC
>NZ_JBKFDH010000005.1:0-125009 GCF_046452395.1 Erythrobacter sp. W302b
GAAGGCCGAAGAAAGAAAAGCCAAGCCCCGTGTCAAGCACGGGGCGACGGTCAAGGGCGATGGCAACTGACCACCCCGTTCCCGCCGACCACCCGGAAATCCGAGCGGCCCGAAAGCCGCCGCCCCTCACGCCCGCGCGGCGACTTCGGCGGCGTCGAAATAGTGGATGCGCAGCTCGCGCAGCAGCCCGTCTGCGAAGCACCCCGCCTCGCAGATCGTCTGGGTGAAGGGGGCGGAACCGTCCTTGGGGTGCATGGTCAGGCGGATGACCATCACCGCCCAGGTGTCGCCCCCGGTGCAATCGAGCATTTCGAGCTTGGTATCGGCCCAGGTGCCATACATCGCCGCGGCGCAGCGTTGCAGCGCGTCCTTGCCCCGCCACTCGCCCGGAAAGGGGAGCGAATTGGCCTCGTAGAGCACGAAGTCGGGGTGGATCAGCGCCTCGACCGCCGCCCAGTCGCGGGTGCCGGCCGTGGCATAGACCTTCGCCAGAAGTTCGCGCGGCGTGAGTCCTTGCTGCCCTACCGCTTCGCTACTTGAGGGCATTACTCTTCAATGGTCCCGATCAAGTCGCCGACCTTGTAGACCGCGCCTTCCTCGCCGGTGGGATGGATGATCCCGCTGGCCTGCGCCTCGATCTCGGTCGTGCTCTTGTCGGTCTCGACGGTGTAGATGATGTCGCCCTTCTCGACGCGCTCGCCATCGCCGAACATCCATTCGACGAGGGTCATTTCGACAGCGCTCATGCCGAGCTTGGGGATGCGGATTTCTGATGCCATTTACAGCTTACCTACCGATGCCTTGATTTGTGCGATGAGGTCCGATTTCTGCGGGATCCATGCCTGTTCGAGATGCGAGGCGAAAGGCACCGCCGAGAACGTCCCGCCAATCCGCCGCACCGGGCCCTTGAGGCTGTCCCAGCACTTTTCCTGGATGTTGGCGGCAATTTCGGCTCCGGTGCCGAAGGGGCGCACCGCTTCGTGCAGGGTGATGGCGCGGCCGGTCTTGCGGACCGATGCCAGCACCGTCGCCTCGTCGTAAGGGGCGATGGTGCGCAAGTCGATCACTTCGACCGAGATGCCTTCCTTGGCCAGCTCGCTCGCCACATCGAGCGCGTCGAGCACGGTGCGGCCATAGGTGATGAGGCTGATATCGCTGCCCTCCCGCGCAATCGCCGCCTTGCCGAGCGGCACGCGGTAGCCCGGGCCGGGATCTTCCGCCTTGAGGCCGTAGCACAGGATGTTCTCGATGAAGATCACCGGGTCATTGGCGTCGATGCTCGCCCGCATCAGCCCGCGCGCGTCGGCGGGGTTGGACGGGGTCACCACATGAATGCCCGCGACGTGGGCAAACCACGCTTCGAGCATGTCCGAGTGCTGCCCGCCAAAGCCGACGCCGACGCCGGTGGTGGTGCGGATCACCATCGGGCACGGTGTCTGCCCGCCGCTCATAAAGCGCAGCTTCGCCGCGTGGTTGACGATCTGGTCCATGCACACGCCGACGAAGTTCATCAGCATGATCTCGGCAATCGGGCGCTGGCCCGCGAGCGCGGCGCCCACGGCGGCACCGATGATCGCGGTTTCCGAGATCGGCGTCGCGCGAATGCGGTGTTCGCCATACTTCTCGGTCAGGCCCGAGGTGACCTTGAACACCCCGCCGCCCTGCTTGGCGGAGACATCCTCGCCGAGGCAGAACACGCCCGGATCGTCGGCCATTGCCTCGTCGATGGCGAGGTTCAGCGCCTGAGTCATGGTGATCTGGGCCATCAGGCGGTCTCCTCCAGCACGTCCTTGTAGATTTCATCGGTATCCGGCAGCGGCGCGGCGAGCGCGTGTTCGACCGCGGCGTTGATCTGCGCGTCAATGTCGGCGACGATGGCGTCGAGCTCTTCCTCGGTGAACTGGTAGTCGAGCATCACCTTGCGCAGCTTGGGCAGCGGATCCTCGGCCTTCATTTCGGCGATGTGCTCGGGCGGCATGTAGCTGAAGTCCGAGCCGAAGAAGTGGCCCATCATGCGGTAGCACATGGCCTCGACCAGCGTCGGACCCTCACCGCGCCGCGCACGTTCGACCGCTTCCTGCATCGCGGGATAGATCTGGTGGACATCATTGCCGTCAACGGTGACGCCCTTCATCCCGTAACCCGCGGCGCGGCTGGCGATGTTCGGGCTGTCGGTATGGTCGGCATAGGACGTGTGCTCGCCGTAGCGGTTGTTCTGGCACAGGAAGACGACCGGCAGCTTGTAGAGCTGGGCCATGTTCATCGCCTCGTGGAAGCCGCCGATATTGGCCGCCCCGTCGCCGAAGCTCACCAGCGTCACGCGGCCATCACCATTGTTCTGGCTCGCCATGGCGAGGCCGTTGGCGATGGGGAGGCCGCTGCCGACCACCCCCGTCGTCACCATGATCCCCGTTTCGGGATCGGTGATGTGCATGGTGCCGCCCTTGCCCTTGCAAGTGCCGGTCGCCTTGCCGAGGCATTCGCCCCACCACTTTTCCATCGGGATGCCCTTGGCGGTCTGCTCGCCCTGCCCGCGATAGGTGCAGACGACGTAGTCCTCCTTCTCGAGCGCCGCCATCGCCGCCGCCGAGACCAGCTCCTGCCCGCGCACGCAGTAATACATCACCGCGACCTTGCCGCCCATCAGCAGCTCGCGGAACTTCTCGTCGGTGCGGTTCACCTTCATCGTGCGGGTATAGATGTCGAGCAGCTTGTCGCGGTCGATTTGCGCCATGGTTTGGGCCTCTTGCGGGTAGGGGATTAGAACTGGACGCGCTGGGTAAACCCGCCGTCCACCACGATGTTCGCGCCGGTCATGTAGGGCACCGCCGGGCTCGCGACGAAGACGATCGCCTTGGCGACCTCGACCGGCTCACCGAAGCGGCCCGTGGGCATCTTGGCGAGGGTCGCATCGTAGAGCGGCTTCATGTGCTCCTCGATAATCTCCCAGTTGCCGCCCTTGTAGTAGATCGCGCCGGGCGAGACGGTGTTCACGCGGATGCCCTTGGCCGCATAGGCCTGCGAAAGCTGCGAGGCATAGGTGATCAGCGCGGCCTTGATCGCGTTGAAGGGGTTGGGGGCGATGAAGGTCTCGAGCGCGGCGGTCGAGGAGAGCATCACGATCGACCCGGTACCCGAGGCTTCAAGGTAAGGCGTCAGCGTCTCGACTGCGAAGGCCGCGCCCTTCAGGTCCATGTCGAGGCAGGCCTGCCAGTCGCCCGCCCCGCCGGTGCCGGAGGCAGACGCGGTGTGGACGAAGATATCGCAGCCGCCCAGTTCCTTGACGGCCTTCTCGAGCCACGCCTGATAGGCCTCGGTCCCGGTCGCCATGTCGAAGACTTCGGCAAACACCTTGCCCGGCCCGGCAGCGTCGATCTCGGCCTTGGCGGCTTCGATCTTGTCTTCCTTGCGGCTGAAGAAGGCGACATCCGCGCCCTCGGCCGCGAACAGCTTGAGCGCTTGCAGGCCGAGGCCATGCGCCCCGCCGTTCATGATGACTTTCTTGCCCTTGAGTCCCAGATCCATAGCGCACCTCTCCCTGGTCGCGGTTGTGGCCCAAGGGGATAGCCGAGCTGGGGAGCGGGGCGTATCGTCAATTTTGTTGGGATGGCCCGAAAGCTGCGCCTAGCGAGCGTCTGGGCCGCCGAGCGTCGCGCAGCGCTGCCGGACTTGCGCGTCGGCGATCAGATCGGCGGTCGGCGCGTTGCAGCGGCGGCGCCAATTGGGATGCTCGGTGATGGTGCCGGGCAGGTTCGGCTGCTCCTCCAGCCCCAGCAGATCCTCCAGCGCCACCAGCGCGATGGCCGCAGGCGTGCGGGCGATGTGGGCGATGGCGGCATCGACCACCGGGGCGGGGTTGTCGGGCGCAGGGCGAGGGGCGGTATGGTCGAGCGTGGACCACAAGAGCCCGCGATCCCAGTCGCGGATCGCCTCGGCCTCGGCGCGGCTGGTGCCTTCGGGCAGCCGGCCGAGCTTTTCCGCCCAGTCGAGATCGCGCCCGCGCCACCAGCCCGCGACGGTGACGGTGTCATGCGTCCCGCTCATCGCGGCGCTAAGCGGCTCGTAATCCTGCGGGCCGATAAAGCCGTGATCGGCGGCGCGTTCGAACCACAGGACGCGCATCCCCAGCATTTGCCGCTCGGTGACAGCCTGGGTGAAGCCGTAGGGCGCGGTGCCGAGGTCTTCGGCGATGACAAAGGCCTTGGCGCGGTGCGCTTCCAAGGTGACGAGGCGGATGAGATCGTCGAAGGGGTAGCTGAGGTAGGCCCCGTCCCGCGTCGCGCCGCCTTGAGGGATGACCCAGAGCCGCGCGAGGCCGAAGGCGTGGTCGATCCTCAGCCCGCCGCCAGCGCTCATGGCGGCGCGGATCATCGCGATCCACGGTTCGTAAGCGGAGGCGCGCAGGCCCTCGGGCGAGAAGCCGGTGATCGACCAGTTCTGCCCCAATGGCCCGAGTGGATCGGGCGGTGCCCCGATGGTCAGCCCGTCCAGCATCGCATGGCGCAGCGACCAGGCATCGCTGCCCGCCGGATCGACGCCGACGGCCAGGTCGGCGATCAGGCCGACGCCCATGCCTGCGCCCCTCGCGGCGGACTGCGCCGCCTCAAGC
Organism: Erythrobacter sp. W302b; assembly: GCF_046452395.1. NCBI lineage: Bacteria > Pseudomonadati > Pseudomonadota > Alphaproteobacteria > Sphingomonadales > Erythrobacteraceae > Erythrobacter > Erythrobacter sp. W302b. The sequence continues at coordinate 4,610 of NZ_JBKFDH010000005.1, forward strand.
CCCTCCCGCGCAAGCCATTGGACGAAGAGGTGGAAGGCGATCTCGTCCGGGTGCTCGGCCGCAAAGCGGCTGGCGGCGGAGCCTGCGGGGTCATGGAAGGCGGCAGGCCAATCGCGCCAGCCATGCGCGCCTGCCGGACGGAAGTGGCAATCGAGCGCGTCGAACAGCGCGTGGCGGCGCAGCATCGCATCGTCCGTCGCGGCCATCCTCGCGCGCTGTGCCGGGGTGAGCGCGGCGAAGACCTTGCGCAATTCGGCCAAACGCTGCGGCAAGGCCTCCGCCCAGTCGATCAGCGGCCCGGCCTCGGGCGATGGCGCCAGCGGCGGCAGGCCCACCAGCGCGGGATCGCCCATCGCGCCGTTGAGGAACAGGCGGCTGGAGGGCGAATAGGGGCTGTATCCCACCCCATGCCCCGGAAACAGCGCGTGCACCGGGTTGATCGCCAGCGCGTCCGCACCCGCCGCGCCGAGAACCCAGGCGGCCTCGGCCAAGTCGCCAAAGGTGCCGAAGGGCGAGGGCTGCGCGCTGCGCAATGCCGGGATTTGCAGCGATACGCCCCACGGGCGGCGAGCGGCGGCGGCAGGCAAGGGGCATCGGGCCGGCGCGACCGCCAGCTTCAGCGCGCGGCCATCCAGCACGAGATCGTAATAGCCCGGCGTATCGGGGGCCGTCAGCCGGTCACCATCAAGCGCCAGCGGGCGGGTGCCGCCGTCCTCACCGGTTGCCTCGGCGCGGGAGGGGGCGAAGGGCAGGGGGATGCTTGCCCCGCAATCGGCGACCAGCATCGGCGGGAGCGCGGCGCGGCGTTGCCCGACTGTGGCGAGGCTGCGGGCGATCTGCCCCGCGCTGCCCGCTTCATGGCCGAGCGCCGTCAGCACCGCCGCTAACGCATCGTCAGCGACGATCTGCTGGCGGCCTTCCACGTCGGTCCATTCGCGCGCCACCCCAGCGGCCTGTGCCAGCGCGTGCAGTTGCTCCATCGCCGCCTCCCTTCGTCCTCGCATCGGGCGCTTCGCCGCGTCTGGCAAGCCTGAGAGGCCGCAACGCGGCACAATCAGCCATGAATACGACTGTCACACCACATCTTCGATTGCTGCGTTCGCACGCAACTGGTTAGTGTGGCGGGCAATGCCGGGGGGCAAACGGCGGCGGCAAGGCTGCGCCGGACAGGGTTCCCGGGCCGGTTCAACCAAGGAGACTGTCCCGCGTGACCAACCGCCCCGATGGCAAGTCCCAGGAACTCGACGCCCGCATTGTCGGCGCCCTGCGCCACCGCGTAGGCAAGAACGAACGCGCGGCCAAGCCGCACGACTGGTACAATGCCGCCGTGCTCGCCCTGCGCGATGACATCATCGACAACTGGTTTGCCTCCACCTCCCGCGCGCATAAGGCCGGGGCCAAGCGGGTCTATTACCTCAGTCTCGAATTCCTGATCGGCCGCCTGCTGCGCGATGCGCTGTCGAACCTTGGCGTCACCCGCGAGATGGAGCAGGCCCTGCGCGAACATGGCCTCGATCTGGCGGTGCTGGAGGAGCTGGAGCCCGATGCCGCGCTTGGCAATGGCGGGTTGGGGCGGCTCGCGGCCTGCTTCATGGAGAGTCTCGCCAGTCTCGACATCCCGGCCTTCGGCTATGGCATCCGCTACATCAACGGCATGTTCCGCCAGCGCATCGACGATGGCTGGCAGGTCGAGCTGCCCGAAACCTGGCTCGCCCACGGCAACCCGTGGGAGTTTGAGCGGCGCGAAAGCTCCTACCTCGTCGGTTTCGGTGGGGAGGTGACGAGCGATGGGGGCAAGATCCACTGGGCCCCGGGCGAAAAGATCGAAGCGACAGCGGTCGATACGCCGGTGGTGGGCTGGCAGGGCAAGCGGGTCAACACGCTGCGGCTGTGGACCGCCAATGCGCTCGACCCGATCCAGCTTGCTGCCTTCAATGCGGGCGACCACGCGGGCGCGCTTGCCGCGCAGGTGCGCGCCGACAGTCTGGTGCGGGTGCTCTATCCGGCGGATTCGACCCCGGCCGGGCAGGAATTGCGCCTCAGGCAGGAGTTCTTCTTCTCGTCGGCCAGCATCCAGGACATCGTTCGCCGCCACGTGCAATATTACGGCGATATCCGCACTCTGCCCGAGAAGGCGGCGATCCAGCTGAACGACACCCACCCCTCCGTCGCCGTGGCCGAGCTGATGCGGCTGCTGAAGGACGAGCACGGGCTGGACTTCGACGAAGCATGGGACATCACCCGCGCCACCATCGGCTACACCAACCACACCCTGCTGCCCGAAGCGCTTGAAAGCTGGCCGCTGCCCTTGTTCGAACGGCTGCTGCCGCGCCACATGCAGATCGTCTATGCGATCAACGCCAAGGTGCTGCGCGAGGCGCGCAAGGCGGGACTGGACGATGCCGCCATCGCCGCGATCTCGCTGATCGACGAGCATGGCGAGCGCCGCGTGCGGATGGCGAACCTCGCCTTCGTCGGCGCGCATTCGATCAACGGGGTGGCGGCGCTCCACACCGGGTTGATGAAAGAGACGGTCTTCGCCGATCTCCACAAGCTCTATCCGACCCGCATCAACAACAAGACCAACGGCGTCACCCCGCGCCGCTGGCTGCACCAGTCGAACCCGCGCCTGACCAGCCTGGTGCGCGAGGCGATCGGCAGCGCGTTCATCGCCGATGCGGAGAAGCTCTCGGACCTCGCCGCGATGGCGGGCGATGCCGCGCTCGGCGAGCGGGTCGACGAGGTGAAGCGCGCGAACAAGGTCGACCTGTCGAACCATCTGCGCGAATTGACCGGCCTCAGGCTCGATCCCGACGCGCTGTTCGACGTGCAGATCAAGCGCATCCACGAATACAAGCGCCAGCTGCTCAATCTGATCGAGACGGTCGCGCTCTATGACCAGATCCGCAGCCACCCGGAACGCGACTGGGTGCCGCGCGTGAAGATCTTCGGCGGCAAGGCGGCGCCGACCTATCACAACGCCAAGCTCATCATCAAACTCGCCAACGATATCGCGCGGCGGATCAATTCCGATCCCAGCGTGGGCGAGCTGCTGAAGGTGGTGTTCGTCCCCAATTACAACGTGTCTCTGGCCGAGCAGATCATTCCGGCCGCCGACCTTTCCGAGCAGATTTCCACGGCGGGCATGGAAGCCTCGGGCACGGGGAACATGAAGTTCGCCTTCAACGGCGCGCTGACCATCGGCACCCTCGATGGCGCGAATATCGAGATCATGGAGCACGTGGGCCGCGAGAATATCGTGATCTTCGGCCTCACCGCCGAGGAGGTCGCCGCCAAGCGCGCCGAGGGTTACAACCCCCGCCAAGTGATCGAGGGCAGCCGCGAATTGTGTCAGGCGGTGAATTCCATCGCCAACGGGGTGTTCAGCCCGGACGAGCCGACTCGCTATGCCGGCTTGATGGACGCGCTCTACAATTCCGACTGGTTCATGGTCGCGGCCGACTTCGATGCCTACGCCGCCGCCCAGCGCGATGTCGATGCGCGGTGGGAGGATCGCGCGGCGTGGCGCAAGTCGGCGATCATGAACATCGCCAATGTCGGCTGGTTCTCGTCCGATCGCACCATCGGCGAATATGCGCGCGAGATCTGGGGTGTGAAGTGAAACCACCGGCGGAGGCCATTGCCGCGCTGCTGGACGGGTCGCACGCCGATCCCTTCGCGCTGCTCGGCCCGCATGATGGCCCCGAAGGCACCTTCGCCCGCGCGATCCTGCACGGCGCGGAGGAGGCCGAGGCCTTCTCGCTGAAGGGCGGCAGGCTGGGCAAGATGACCCGCGTCGATGGCCCGCTGTTCGAGGGCAAGCTGCGCGGCAAGCCCAAGCCGGTGCGCTATCGCTGCCGGGGGAACGGGGCGGAGTGGTGGGTGACCGACCTCTATTCCTTCGGCCCCGTCCTCGGCCCGATGGACGACTTCCTGATCGCCGAGGGCACCCATTTCCGCCTGTTCGACAAATTGGGCGCGCATGTGATCCATCACGAGGGCGCGGATGGCGTGCACTTCGCGGTATGGGCACCCAATGCTCGCAGCGTGACCCTTGTGGGCGATTTCAACGGCTGGAACCCGGCCGCCCACATGATGCGCCGCCGGGTCGATATCGGCGTGTGGGAAATCTTCATCCCCGACATCGGCGAAGGCACGGCCTACAAATACCGCATCATCGGCCCCGACGGCGCGGTGCAGCCCCTGAAGGCCGATCCCTTCGCCTTCGCCAGCGAATTGCGGCCCAAGACCGCCAGCATCGTCGCCCGCCCCGGCAAGCGCGAATGGGGCGACGATGCCCACCGCGCGCATTGGGCCAGCGTCGATCCCCGGCGCGAGGCGATCTCCATCTACGAAGTCCACCCCGGTTCATGGCAGCGCGACGACAATGGCTGGTTCCTGACCTGGGACGAGATGGCCGCGCGGCTGATCCCCTATGCCGCCGACATGGGCTTCACCCATATCGAGTTCCTGCCGGTCTCCGAACACCCCTATGATCCGAGCTGGGGCTACCAGACCACCGGGCTCTATGCCCCGTCGGCCCGGTTCGGTGACGTGGAAGGCTTCGCCCGCTTCGTCGACGGGGCGCACCGGGCGGGGATCGGGGTTCTGATCGACTGGGTGCCCGCGCACTTCCCGGTCGACGAGCACGGCCTCGCCCGGTTCGACGGCACGGCGCTGTATGAACACGAAGACCCGCGCCTCGGCTTCCACCCCGACTGGAACACCGCGATCTACAATTTCGGACGCAAGGAAGTGCGCAGCTTCCTCATCAACAACGCGCTGTTCTGGGCCGAGCAGTATCATGTCGATGGCCTGCGCGTCGATGCCGTCGCCTCGATGCTCTACCGCGATTACTCCCGCAAGGACGGCGAGTGGATCCCCAATGCCGAAGGGGGCCGCGAGAACTGGGAGGCGGTCGAATTCATGCGCGCCACCAACCGCGCGCTCTATGGCACCCACGCAGCCACCATGACCATCGCCGAGGAATCGACCTCATGGCCCGGCGTCTCGCAGCCCGCCTTCGACGAAGGCCCGCGCACCGCGCTGGGCTTCGGGTTCAAGTGGAACATGGGCTTCATGCACGACACGCTGCAATACATGGCGCGTGATCCGATCCACCGGAAATACCACCATTCCGAGATCACCTTCGGCCTCGTCTATGCCTTCTCCGAGAACTTCGTCCTCCCCCTGAGCCACGATGAAGTGGTCCACGGCAAGGGCACGATCCTCGGCAAGATGAGCGGGGACGACTGGCAGCAATTCGCCAACCTGCGCGCCTATTATGCGATGATGTGGGGCTATCCCGGCAAGAAGCTCCTCTTCATGGGCCAGGAATTCGCCCAGCGCCGCGAATGGAGCGAGGAGCGCGCGCTCGACTGGCACCTGATGGACGCGCCCGCGCATCGCGGCGTGGCCGATCTGATCCGCGATCTCAACCGCCTCTACCGCACCACGCCCGCGCTCCACGCGCGCGATTGCGAGGGTGAGGGGTTCCAATGGCTGATCTCGGACGATGCCGACAACTCGGTCTTCGCCTGGCTGCGCAAGGCGCCGGGGGCGGCGCCAGTGGCGGTGATCGCCAATATGACGCCCGCGCTCCACAGCCACTACCGCGTTCCGCTGCCGCATGACGGGGTGTGGGCCGAGGTGCTCAACAGCGATGCGGACATCTACGGCGGCAGCGGCAAGGGCAACATGGGGCATGTCACAGCCACCGACGGCGCGGTCCAGATCGTGCTGCCGCCACTCGCCACGATAATGCTGCAATTCACAGGATAAGAAGGCGCAAAAGCCAGATCCACGGGGAGATAATGGGATGATTGAGAGGACTTCGGGCAGACCGCTCGCGCGTGACGCGATGGCCTATGTGCTGGCGGGCGGACGCGGCAGCCGCTTGATGGAACTGACCGACCGGCGCGCCAAGCCCGCGGTCTATTTCGGCGGCAAATCGCGCATCATCGACTTTGCGCTGTCGAACGCGATCAACTCCGGCATCCGCCGCATTGGCGTTGCGACGCAATACAAGGCGCACTCGCTGATCCGCCACATGCAGCGCGCCTGGACCTTCCTGCGCCCGGAACGCAACGAAAGCTTCGACATCCTGCCCGCCAGCCAGCGCGTCTCGGAAAACCAGTGGTACGAAGGCACGGCCGATGCGGTGTTCCAGAACATCGACATCATCGCCAGCCTTGCGCCCAAATACATGGTGATCCTGGCGGGCGACCACATCTACAAGATGGACTACGAATTGATGCTGCAACAGCACGTCAATTCGGGCGCGGACGTGACCGTGGGCTGTCTGGTCGTCCCCCGGATGGAGGCGACCGGGTTCGGCGTGATGCAGGTCGACGACAAGGACACCATCACCGCCTTCGTCGAAAAGCCGAAAGACCCGCCGGGCATTCCGGGCAACGAGACCATGGCGCTCGCCTCGATGGGGATCTACGTCTTCAACACCGATTTTCTGTTCGAACAGCTGCGCCGCGATGCCGACGATCCGAACTCGAAGCGCGATTTCGGCGGGGACATCATCCCCTATATCGTCAAGCACGGCAAAGCGGTCGCGCACCGCTTCACCAATTCCTGCATCCGCGCTGCCGAGGAAATCGAGGAATATTGGCGCGATGTCGGCACGCTGGACGCCTATTTCGAAGCCAATCTCGACCTCACCGATACGGTGCCCAAGCTCAACCTTTATGACCGTGACTGGCCGATCTGGACCGATGCGGTGGTCGCCGCGCCGGCCAAGTTCGTCCATGACGAGGACGGGCGGCGCGGCTTTGCGGTGTCCTCGCTGGTGTCGGGGGACTGCATCATCTCCGGATCGGAAGTGCGCCGCAGCCTGTTGTTCACGGGCGTGAAGATCGGAAGCTTCTCCAATGTGCGCGAGGCGGTGATCCTGCCCTATTGCAACATCGGGCGTGGGGCGCGGCTGGGCAAAGTGATCATCGATTCCGGCGTCCGCATCCCCGAAGGCATGGTGATCGGCGAAGACCCCGAACTCGATGCGCGCCGGTTCCGGGTGTCGGAGAAGGGCGTGGTGCTGGTCACCCGCGACATGATGGCGCGCTTGCAGGGATGACGGTGAAAGTCCTCTCGGTCGCCTCGGAGGCTGCCCCGCTGGTCAAGACCGGTGGTCTGGCCGACGTGGCGGGTGCGCTGCCGGCGGCGCTGGCAGCACAGGGCGTGGAGGTGACGACCTTCATCCCCGGCTATCCGGCGGTGCTGGCGAAGCTCGGCAAGGCGAAGGCGGTGCACAGGTGGGACGCGCTGCTCGGCGTGCCCGCACGGCTGCTCGCGGGCAAGCTGGGGGAGCATCCGCTGCTGGTGCTCGACGCGCCCGCGCTGTTCGGGCGCGAGGGCGGGCCTTATGCCGACGCTGCGGGCCGCGACTGGGACGACAACTGGCGCCGCTTTGCCGCCTTCGCCCGCGCGGCGGCGGATATAGCGGGCGGCGCGGTCAAGGGCCGCAGCTTCGATCTCGTCCACGCGCATGACTGGCAGGCGGGGCTGGTGCCCGCCTACCTGCGCCTCGCGCCGCTGACGGGCGGGCGCGCGGTGCCGAGTGTCATGACCATCCACAACATGGCATTTCAGGGCTATTACCCTGCCGAAATCTTCCCGCAGCTCGGCCTGCCGCCAGCGGCGTGGACGGTCGACGGCGTTGAGTCTTACGGTGGGGTCGGTTTCCTCAAGGCCGGGATGCAGCTCGCCGAGGCGATCACCACGGTCAGCCCGACCTATGCGGGCGAGATCCGCTCGGTCGAATTCGGGATGGGGCTGGAAGGGGTGGTGCTGGCGCGATCAAACCGCGTCCACGGCATCTTGAACGGGATCGACACGGCGGAATGGAACCCGGCGAGCGACCCGCACCTCGCCGCTCGTTTCACGCCGGGCAAGCTGGCCGCGCGGGCGACCAACAAGCGCGCGTTGGAGCGGGAATTCGGGCTCGACCGCGATGATGGCCCCCTGTTCGTGGTGGTCAGCCGGCTCACCTGGCAGAAGGGCATGGATGTGCTCGAAACCGTGCTCGATCACCTCGTCGGGATTGGTGGGCGGCTGGCGCTGCTCGGCTCGGGCGACGCGGAGATTGCCGAGGCCTTCCTCGCCGCCGCCGCGCGCCATCCCGGGCGGATTGGTGTGAGGCTCGGCTATGACGAGGGCCTTTCCCATCGCTTGCAGGGCGGCGGGGATGCGATCCTCATCCCGAGCCGGTTCGAACCCTGCGGCCTGACCCAGCTTTACGGTCTGGCCTACGGCTGTGTGCCCGTGGTCTCGCGCACCGGGGGGCTCGCCGATACGGTGATTGATGCCAACCCTGCCGCGCTCGCCGCAGGGGTCGCGACCGGGATCCAGATGAACACCGTCAGCCACGGCGCGCTGGCCATGGCGGTGAGCCGCACCGTCGCGCTTTATGCGCAGCCCGCTGAGTGGAAACGGCTCCAGAAAAACGGGATGCGGGCGGATTTCTCATGGGGGGCGAGCGGCGCGGCCTATGCCGGGCTCTACCGGCAGCTGATCGAGGAACAGGGATGATCACCACCGTCGCCACGACGCCGTTCGACGGCCAGAAGCCCGGCACGTCGGGCCTGCGCAAGAAGGTGCGGGTGTTCCAGCAGCCGAACTATGCCGAGAACTTCATCCAGTCGGTGTTCGACGTGGCGGAGCGTGCCGCTGGTTCGACGCTGGTGATCGGCGGGGACGGGCGGTTCCATAACCGCGCGGTGATTGCCCGGGCGGTCGAAATGGCGGCGGCCAATGGCTACGCCCGCGTGCTGGTGGGGCAAGGCGGCATCCTCTCCACCCCCGCCGCCAGCCATGTGATCCGCAAGTATGGGGCGAGCGGCGGGTTGATCCTCTCGGCCAGCCACAACCCCGGCGGGCCGGACGAGGATTTCGGGATCAAGTACAACATCGCCAATGGCGGCCCCGCGCCCGAGGCGGTGACCGAGGCGATCTATGCGCGCACGCAGACCATCGACCGCTGGATGATGGTCGAAGGCAAAGTCGATCTCGACCGGATCGGAACGTCGCAGGTGGGCGACCTGGTGGTCGAAGTGATCGATCCCGTCGCTGACTATGCCGACCTCATGGAGGAACTGTTCGATTTCCCCGCGATCCGCGCCGCCGTGGCAAGCGGGGCGCTGACGATGGCGTTCGACGCGATGCATGCGGTGACCGGGCCTTACGCGCGCGAGATCCTCGAAGGCCGCCTCGGCTTTCCCGCCGGGACGGTGCGCAACGGCGTGCCGCTGGAGGACTTTGGCGGGCACCACCCTGACCCTAACCTCGTTCACGCGGCAGAGCTATACAGCCTGATGATGGCCGAAGGCGCGCCCACCATCGGCGCGGCATCGGACGGGGACGGGGACCGCAACCTCATCATCGGCAAGGGGGTCTTCATCACCCCCTCGGATTCGCTGGCGATGCTGGCGGCCAATGCCCATCTGGCCCCGGCCTATGCCGGGGGCCTCAAGGGCATCGCCCGCTCCATGCCCACCAGCGCCGCCGCCGACCGGGTGGCCGAGGCGCTGGGCATTCCCTTGTGGGAGACGCCGACGGGGTGGAAGTTCTTCGGCACCCTGCTCGACGCCGGAAAGGCCACAATCTGCGGCGAGGAAAGCGCCGGCACCGGCAGCGACCATGTGCGCGAAAAGGACGGGCTGTGGGCGGTGCTGCTGTGGCTCAACATTCTGGCGGTGACGGGCAAGCCCGTGGCGCAGATCGCGCAGGAACACTGGGCGCGCTTCGGGCACAACTACTATGCGCGCCATGATTACGAGGCGATCGCGACCGACAAGGCGAACACACTGATGGCGGCGCTGGAGGGCTCGCTCGGCGGTCTGCCAGGCAAGGCCTTCGGGCCTTTGACCGTCAACGCCGCCGACCAGTTCGCCTATACCGATCCGGTCGACGGCTCGGTGAGCCGCAATCAGGGCGTGCGCGTGATGTTCGCCTGCGGCTCGCGGATCGTGTTCCGCCTGTCGGGCACGGGCACCGAAGGGGCGACCTTGCGGGTCTATCTCGAACGCTACGAAGGCCCGGAGGGGCGACTGGCGGAGGCAACCCCCGCGATGCTCGCCGACCTCATTGCCGCTGCCGAAGCCATCGCCGGGATCGCCGCGCACACCGGGCGAACCGCGCCCGATGTGGTGACATGACCACCAGCCCGTTCGTGTCGAGCGAAGTCGAGACACAAGCAGGGCCTCTCGACTTCGCTCGAGGCGAACGGAGGTAGGGGTGGAATTGGGCAGCGCCGTCAAGGGGAAAACCACCCGCTTCGCGGTGCGCGCGCCCTTGGCCGAGGGGCTGGACCTGTGCCTGTTCGATGGCGCGGCCGAAACCCGCCTGCCGATGACCCGCACGGGCGAAGTCTGGACGCTCGACCTCCCCGGCGAGCTCGCCGGCACCCGCTACGCCTACCGCGCGCACGGCCCCTACGCGCCGGAGCAGGGCCTGTGGTTCGACCCGGCCAAGCTGCTGGTCGACCCTTACGCGCTGGAACTCGACCGCCGCTTCGTCCAGCACCCGCGCCTCGCGCGATATGGTGAGGACACCGCCGACATTGTCCCGCGCGCCATCGTCACCGGGCCTTTGCCGGAAGTGCCGCACCAGCCTCCGCATTTCCAGCGCGGCGGGCTGATCTACGAATTGAACGTCGCGGGGTTCACCGCGCTCCACCCCGAGGTGCCCGAGGCCCAGCGCGGCACCATCGCTGCGCTCTCTCATCCGGCAGTGATCGCGCACCTCAAGAAACTCCACGTCAGCGCGATCGAGCTTATGCCGATCATCGCCTGGATCGACGAGCGGCACCTGCCGCCACTCGGCCTCGCCAACCACTGGGGCTACAACCCCGTGGCGATGATGGCGCTCGACCCCGGACTGTGCCCCGGCGGTGTGGCCGAACTGCGCGAGACCGTCGCAGCGCTGCACGATGCCGGGATCGGGGTGATCCTCGACCTCGTGTTCAACCATTCGGGCGAGAGCGACGTCGACGGCGGCACACTCTCCCTGCGCGGGCTTGACCCGCAAGCCTATGCGCGCGCGCCCGATGGCAGCCTCATCAACGACACCGGCTGCGGCAACACGCTCGACTTCGCCAATCCGGCGGTCAGGCGGCTGATGATCGACACGCTCGACCACTTCGTGCGCCATTGCGGCATCGACGGCTTCCGCTTCGACCTCGCGCCGGTGATCGCGCGCGGGCCGGGGTTCGATCCTCACGCCCCGATCTTCGCCGAACTCGCCGCCCACCCGCGCCTCGCCGACCGGGTGATGATCGCCGAGCCGTGGGACATCGGCCCCGGCGGCTACCAGCTTGGACGCTTTCCGGCCAACTGGCTCGAATGGAACGACACCTTCCGCGACGATGTCCGCCGCTTCTGGCGCGGGACCGGGAGCGTGGGAGCGCTCGCCACCCGCATCGCAGGTTCGTCCGATCTGTTCGGCGCCGACTGCCGCAGCGTCAATTTCCTCGCCGCGCATGATGGCTTCACGCTGGCAGATACGGTCGCCTACGAACACCGCCACAACCACGCCAATGGCGAGGATAACCGCGATGGCCATGGCGAAAACCACTCGTGGAATGGCGGCGTGGAAGGCCCGACTGACGACCCCGCCATCCGTGCCCGCCGCGCCGCCGATGCGCGGGCGCTGCTGGGGACGTTGTTCGCCTCGACCGGCACAATCATGCTGACTGCCGGGGACGAGTTCGGGCGTACCCAGCACGGCAACAACAACGCCTATTGCCAGGATATGCCGGTGGACTGGGTGGGGCGCGATCTCGCGCTGGAGGATCATGTTGCCGCACTCGCCGCCGCGCGCGCACGGCACCTTGCGTCCTACATCCGCTTTGCCGAGGAAGGCGCGTGGCTGTCACCGGAAGGCGAACCCATGACGCCTGCCCTGTGGGACGATCCGGCGACTGACGGCTTCACCTATGCGCGTCGGAACGGCGATGATCCCGCCACGTTACGCATCAGCCGCAGCAGGCGCGAGGCGCGCTGGTCGCGTTGAGGACAAGCCGTTTCGGCGCGACTACGCTTCCAGTTCGACGTCCCAATAGAGCCAGTCGCGCCAGGTTTCGTGCAGGAAATTGGGCGGGAACAGCTTGCCATGCTGCTGCAACTGCCAGCTGGTCGGACGAATCGGCGTCTGGTGGACGGGCATTCCGGCCTGCTTGGGGGTGCGGCCACCCTTCTTCATGTTGCACGGGGCGCAGGCGGTGATGATGTTCTCCCACGTTGTCCGGCCCCCGAGCCGGCGCGGGGTCACGTGGTCGAAGGTCAGATGTTCGGTGCTGCCACAATACTGGCACTGGAAGCGGTCGCGCAGGAACACGTTGAACCGGGTGAAGGCCGGAAATTCGCTCTGCTTCACATATTGCCGGAGCGCGATCACGCTCGGAATTTTCATGTCGAAGCTGGGCGAGTGCACTTCGCGGTCATAGCTGGCGACGATGTCCACCCGGTCGAGGAACACGGCCTTGATCGCGGTCTGCCACGGCCACAGGCTCAGCGGGTAATAGGACAAGGGGGTGTAATCGGCGTTGAGCACCAGCGCCGGGCAGGCCGACAGGTTGCGCGTCGGGTCCTCATTAACCCCGCGGAACCGTGCCACTCTTTCGATCAGTTCGGCATTGAACACGATGCGCGTTCCTCCCTGATTGACGTGCATCCTGACGTGGCACGACAAAGAGTCAAACCCGTTACAGGGTGGGTATCCACAGGGACGCGCTGTGGAGAGGCTGTGGATAGCGCAACAATATGTCCTGTGGCATGGGGCGGCCATGTCGGTTTGCGTGCCTCAGGTGACCCGTTTTGCGCCCAGCCCCAACGGACGGCTGCATCTCGGCCATGCTTTGAGCGCGATTGTTGCGCATGATCTGGCGCGCGCAAGCGGGGGGCAGTTTCTGCTCAGGATCGAGGATATCGACGGGCCGCGCTCTCGCCCGGAGCTGGCGGATGAATTCCGCCGCGATCTCGCATGGCTCGGGCTCGAATGGGACGAAGTGCCCGCGCAATCGACGCGGCTTGCCAGCTATGCCGCTGCGGCCGAGGCGCTGAAGGCGCGCGGGCTCCTCTATCCCTGCACCTGCACCCGCAAGGAGATCGAGGCGGCGGGAGCAGTGGAAGGCTCGGATGGCCTTATCTATCCGGGCACCTGCAAGCGCCAGCCGCCCGACCCTGCACGCCCCGCAGCATGGCGGCTCGATGTGGCCAAGGCGATGGCGGAGACCGGGCCGTTGATCTGGGATGACGCCCTCGCCGGATCGCAAGCGGTGGATCTCTCCGGCCTTGGCGATGTCGTGCTGCTGCGCAAGGACTTGCCCGCCAGCTATCACCTCGCCGTGACGCTGGATGATGCGGCGGACGGGGTGACGCTGGTGACGCGCGGGGCGGATCTCTTCGCCGCCAGCCACGTGCACCGCACCCTGCAAGCCCTGCTCGACCTCCCGGTGCCGCGCTGGCATCACCACCCGTTATTGCTCGGCGCAGACGGTGAAAAACTCGCCAAACGCCGCGGCTCACCGGCCTTGGCCGAGCGCCGCGCCGCGGGTGAGGATGGGCGGATGCTTGCCGAGCAACTCAGGTTGCAACATTTGTCACTTGGAACCTGACGTTCATGCGTCCATTTAGGCACGCATGAACTACGTCCTCGTGCCCGTATTGCTTGTCCTCATGGGACTGGTGGCCTTTTCGCTGATCAAGGGGATCGTTGCCTTCCTCAAGACGACCAAGATCGATCTTGAAACCGGCAAGAGCGAGACCGCCACCGATATGCAACTGCTACAGAACAAGGCAATGTTCGCGCGTATCAAGTATCAGGCGCTCGCCATCGTGGTGGTCGCGATCATCCTTGCCGCTTCGCGCTGAGCGCCCGATGGTCAAGCTCAACCGGATCTACACCCGCACCGGGGATGACGGCACGACGGGCCTGGTCGACGGGTCGCGCTGCCCCAAGCATTCGGCGCGGATCAACGCCATGGGGCTGGTGGATGAGGCGAACTCGGCGATCGGGCTTGCCGCCGTCAAGATGACGGGCGCACCGGGGGCAGAGATCACCCGCATCCAGAACGACCTGTTCGATCTCGGCGCCGATCTGGCCACGCCCGGAGACGACTTCACCCCGTCCGAAATGGTGCTGCGGATCGTGCCCGCGCAGGTCGAATGGCTCGAGCAGCGGATTGATGCCTGCAACGCCGCGCTCCAACCGCTGACCAGCTTCATCCTGCCCGGCGGGACCGAACTTGCCGCGCGTCTGCACGTCGCCCGTGCCACCACCCGCGCGGCAGAGCGCGCGATGGTCGAGTTGGCCGCGGAACTCCCGGTCAACCCGGCGGCGCTGGCCTATATCAATCGCCTGTCCGACTACCTCTTCGTCCTTGCCCGCGTGGTGAACGACAATGGCCGGATGGATGTGAAGTGGGTCCCCGGCGCTAATCGCTAGCTTTTGCCTGAGCCCGTCGCTAACAGCGCGGCCAATTGCTGCACTTGCGAAGGACACATCATGCGCACCATCGCCGTCATCGGGGCCGGACAAATGGGCACCGGCATCGCCCAGACGATCGCCGCCCACGGCATGAACGTGATGCTGACCGATGTTGACCTCGCCCGGGCCGAGGCCGGCAAGGCCAATGTCGAAAAGGCGCTGGTCAAGCTGATGGGGCGCGGCAAGATCGAAGCGGCTGAGGCCGAAAGCCTGCTGGCGCGCATTACCCCCGTCGCCGATTATGCGCCCTTCGCAGATGCCGACCTCATCATCGAAGCCGCGACCGAGCGCGAGGAGATCAAGAACGCGATCTTCGAGAAGTCGGGCAAGGTGCTCGCTCCCGCAGCGATCATGGCGTCCAACACCTCGTCGATCCCGATCACCCGCATGGCCAACCACTCGCCCGATCCGGCGCGCTTCATCGGGCTGCACTTCTTCAACCCGGTGCCGGTGATGGGGCTGATCGAGGTCATTCCCGGTCTCGCCACGGCGCAGGACACCACCGACCGCGTCACCGCCTTCGCCAAAGGGCTGGGCAAGGAAGTGGTGCTGAGCCAGGACGAACCCGGTTTCGTCGTCAACCGCATCCTGCTGCCGATGATCAACGAGGCGGTGTTCGTGCTCGGTCAGAGCACGGCCGGGATCGAGGATATCGACAAGGGCTGCCGCCTCGGCCTCAACCACCCGATGGGGCCGCTGCAACTCGCGGATTTCGTCGGGCTCGACACCTGCCTCGACATCATCAACGTGCTCTACACCACCACCCGCGACAGCAAGTATCGCGCGGCGCCGCTGCTGGTGAAATATGTCGAGGCCGGTTGGCTCGGCCGCAAGACCGGGCGCGGGTTCTACGATTACACGGGCGAGGTTCCCGTTCCGACCCGCTGAGGGGTTACTTCAGCTCAATCGTCATTTCGCGGTCCGAGATGTACGGCTCGCCGGTTGTCGTGGGTCCGCGGTGATCCACCGTCGCGGTCGGCGATAGTGGCGCGGTCATCGGATTGCCGGCTGGGCTTGCGGTTCCGCCGGAGGCCTTCGCGCCGCTCGCGTCGTCCGCTCCATAGTCGCCGAAGACCGCATTCTCGCTGCCCGAGCCTGCGCCGGCCTGGCCCGGAGTGTCGCCCTGGCTCTGGCCCTCGGCAAAAGCCTGGGCCTCGCTCGCGATGTTGGCGCGCTGGGCGCTGATAAAGTCGGCTGCCTTGCCGACGATGCCGCTGTCATCCGAAGTGCCGACGAGCGATACCGCGCTGAACACGGTCAGTCCGGCAAAAGCGAGCGCGGCTTTGCTGCTCTGGAACACCGACTTGTACATGGCGCGTGCCTAGCCCGACTGCGGTTAAAACTTCGTGCAAAGTGCTCTGTCCCGCTGGGCAACCGGACTGTCGCCCGCGGTGCAACATGCGGGAGGTGTGAAGGCTTATGCGCGGGCAAGGAGAAGAACCATGTCCGACTATAAGACCCCCGATTCCTCCACTGACGATGGCCGTCCGCAAGGGCTGGCGCATGAAACCCGCAACGCCGAACAGGATGAGAGCGGTGAACAGGCGCAGGATGTCGCCGCCGATGCGCTTGATCCCGAGTCAGGCCGCGCCGGAGGAACCGAAAGCCGCAAGTCGCCTGCGACTGGCCTCGCCGATGACGACGGGGACGAGGCCGATCTGATCGACATCATGAACCATATGGAAGAGACCGGCACGATCGACAATTCGGCCTTTGCCGGCGAGCCGGAACATGACGATGAGCCCACCCGCTATCGCGACAGTGGCGCGGACGCGGATGAGGAGGATGACGACGCCGGGCCTGATGCTTTGCACGAAACCGGCCAACCCTGACGCGGTGATTGCGTTGCGCCTTGGCGCTCAATGCTTCGATTTGGGCAGCGCCCGCTTCCATTCGTAAAGCAGGTCGAGCGCCTCGCGCGGGGTAAGCGCGTCCAGATCGGCATTGCGCAGGGCTTCGGCGAGCTGCTGTTCGGGCGAGGGGGGTGCCGGTTCGGCAGCCAGCGCGGCGAAGAGCGGCAGATCGCCGAGACCTGCGGCGATGCCCCCGGTTGCGGTGCGGGTCGCTTCGAGCTTTTCGAGCACCGCCTGGGCGCGGGCAACCACCGGCGCTGGCACCCCGGCCAGCCGCGCGACCGCAAGGCCATAGGAGCGGTCCGCCGGTCCGTTGGCCAGTTCATGCAACAGCACCAGATCGCCCTGCCATTCGCGCGCGCGGACATGGTGGAGGCTCAACGCCTCGCAGCTTTCCGCGAGGCGGGCGAGTTCGTGGTAATGGGTCGCGAAAAGGCACCGGCAGCGGATGGTGGAGTGCACCGCCTCGGCCACCGCCCAGGCCAGCGCCAGGCCATCATAAGTCGAGGTGCCGCGCCCCACTTCGTCGAGGATCACGAAGCTGCGGGCGGTCGCCTGCGCCAGAATGGCGGCGGTCTCGACCATCTCGACCATGAAGGTGGAACGGCCCCGCGCGAGGTTATCGGCCGCGCCCACCCGGCTGAACAACCGGTCTACCAGGCCGATACGCGCCGCCGATGATGGTACAAAGCACCCCGCTTGCGCCAACAGAACGATCAGCGCGTTCTGGCGCAGGAAGGTGGACTTGCCGCCCATGTTCGGCCCGCCGATCAGCCAGAGGCGATTGGCCTCGGCCAACTGGCAATCATTTGCCACAAATCGCTCGCCCGCTTTGGCGAGGGCTGCTTCGACCACCGGATGACGCCCGCCGATGATGGAAAGGCCTGCGTCCTCGGCAATTTCGGGGCGGCACCAGTCACCCTCGGCGGCGCGTTCGGCATTGGCGGCGGCGACATCGATCCGGGCGAGCGCGGCGGCGGTGGCGGCGATGGCGTGGCGCGCGGCGACGATCTCGGCGACCAGTTCCTCGAAATGCGCTTCTTCCGCCGCCAGCGCATGGCCCCCGGCCTCGGCGATGCGGGCGGCTTCCTCGTGCAGTTTGAGCGAGTTGAACCGCACCGCGCCGGCCATCGTCTGACGATGGGTGAAGCCACTGTCGGGCGCCATCAGCGCATCGGCATAGCGCGCACCCACTTCGATGAAATAGCCGAGCACGCCGTTGTGGCGAATCTTGAGCGTGGCGATGCCGGTTTCGTCCCGGTAGCGTGCTTCCATCGCCGCAATCGCGCGGCGGGCATCGCCGGAGGTCGCGCGCAATTCGTCGAGCGCGGCGTCATAGCCGTCCGCGATGAACCCGCCGCCGCTGCGCTCGGTCGGGGGGGAGGGTACCAGCGCGCGGCTCAAGAGATCGGTCAGCGCGCCATGGCCGGTGAGCTTCGCCAGAACGGCATCGAGCAGCGCGGGCCGATCCGGCGCACCGCTCAGCCAATGGTGCAGGCGCATGGCCTCGGACAGCCCGTCGCGCAGCTGGCCGAGATCGCGGGGAGAGCCCCGGCCCGCCACCACGCGGCCCAGGGCGCGGCCCAGATCAGGAATGGCGCGCAAGCCCTCCCGCAATTGCGCGCGTTCAATCGGCCGGTCGCGCCAGAACTGCACCAGCGCGAGGCGGGCTTCGATCTGCGCCATATCGAGCAGGGGCGCGGACAGATCCTCCGCGAGAAGCCGGGAGCCGGCCCCGGTGACGCAGCGATCGACCGCCCCGATCAGACTGCCCGCGCGTCCCCCGGTGGTGCTTTCCAGGATTTCGAGGCTCGCCCGCGTTGCCGCATCCATCGCCATGCCCGCCTCGGCAGCGCGCACCACCGGAGGCAGCAGCAGCGGAAGCTTGCCGCGCCCGACATGGTCGAGATAGGCGATCAATCCCCCCGCAGCGCCCAGCATCGCGCGCGAGAAATCACCGAAGGCATCAAGCGTCGCCACCCCATGCACCGCCTTCAGACGCTCGGCCCCGGCATCGCTCGCGAAAGTGCCGCGCGGCCGGGGAATGGGCTCTACAGGGATGTGAACCCCCGCGAAGACGGGGGCCTCGTCTTCACGAGCACCCGCTTCGGGAATGATGATCTCGCTTGGGCCAAGTCGCGCCAGCGCTGCGCCGAGCTGATCGGCGGCGCATTCTTCCAGAACCATCGCCCCCGTGGACACATCGACGGCGGCAATCCCCACCGTGCCGCGCAATTCTGCCAGCGCTGCCAAGACATTCGCCCGGCGCGGTTCAAGCAGCGCTTCCTCGGTCAGCGTCCCCGCCGTCACCAGCCGCACGATCGCGCGGCCCACCAGCACCTTGGACGAGGGCGTGCCTTCGCGCTTGGCCCGCGCCTTGGCCTCGTCGGGCGTTTCGACCTGTTCGGCAATCGCGACCCGGCAGCCCGCCTTGATCAACCGCGCAAGGTAACCCTCCGCCGAATGCACCGGCACCCCGCACATTGGGATCGGCGCGCCGCCATGTTCGCCCCGGGTGGTCAGCGCGATGTCGAGAATCTGGGCGGCCGTGCGCGCGTCTTCAAAGAACAGTTCGAAGAAATCGCCCATCCGGTAGAACAGCAGCGCATCGCCCGCCTCCTCGCGCAGCGCGAGGTATTGCGCCATCATCGGCGTGGGTTTGGAATCGGGAAGCGCGGCCATCATTGCGGCATTGCCCCATCGCCTGCGATTCGCAAATGTCCGCCGCTACGGCTTTCCCCCGCGCCGCGCCATTTCCGGCCTATCGCAACGGCCTTGGTGAGGCTAAGCGGAACGCGATTTTCCATTCGGACAAGCAGAGGGATCAGGCATCATGGCCGATGAGAACGCCACACCGAACAAGGGCGGCTTCACCGCGCGCGAGGCGCTGTTCTATCACGAGACGATCCGCCCGGGTAAACTCGAGATCGTCGCCACCAAGCCGATGACCTCGCAGCGCGACCTGAGCCTCGCCTATTCCCCGGGCGTCGCCGTGCCGGTCGAAGCCATCGCCGCCGACCCCTCGCTCGCCGCGCGTTACACCGCCAAGGCGAACCTTGTCGCGGTGATCTCCAACGGCACCGCGATCCTCGGCCTTGGCAATCTTGGCGCGCTCGCCTCCAAGCCGGTGATGGAAGGCAAGGCGGTGCTGTTCAAGCGCTTCGCCGACGTCGATTCGATCGACATCGAGCTCGCCACCGAAGACCCCGAAGCCTTCATCAACGCCGTTGCGCTGATGGAGCCGACCTTCGGCGGGATCAACCTTGAAGACATCAAGGCCCCCGAATGCTTCATCATCGAGGCCGCCCTGCGCGAGCGGATGAAGATCCCGGTGATGCACGACGACCAGCACGGCACTGCGATCATCGCGGCGGCGGGGCTGATCAACGCCTGCCACCTTACCGGCCGCTCGCTGAAGGACGTGCGGATGGTGGTGAACGGCGCGGGCGCATCGGCGCTCGCGTGCACCGCGCTGATCAAGGCGATGGGCGTGCCCCATGAAAACGTGATCGTGTGCGACCGCACCGGCCCGATCTATCCCGGCCGTGAGGATGTCGATCAGTGGAAGAGCGCCCACGCCGTGCCGACCAAGGCGCGCAGCCTCGAAGAGGCACTGGTGGGGGCGGACATCTTCCTCGGCCTGTCGGCGGCGGGGGCCCTGAAGCCCGAATGGGTCAGCAAGATGGCCGACAAGCCGATCATCTTCGCGATGGCCAACCCCACCCCGGAAATCATGCCCGACGAAGCCAAGGCCGTGCGCCCCGATGCGATCATCGCCACCGGCCGCTCGGACTTCCCCAACCAGGTCAACAACGTCCTCGGCTTCCCCTTCATTTTCCGCGGCGCGCTCGATGTGCAGGCGACCACCATCAATGAAGAAATGAAGGTCGCCGCTGCCGAGGCCATCGCCGAACTCGCGCGCCGCCAGGTGCCCGAGGAAGTGGCGAGCGCCTATGGCAAGAACCACAAGTTCGGCACCGACTACATCATCCCCGCCCCGTTCGACCCGCGGCTGATCGAGGTCGTCTCCTCAGCCGTTGCCAAGGCGGCGATGGATTCGGGCGTGGCGCAGGCGCGGATCGAGGATTTCGACGCCTATCGCCTACAGCTGCGCAGCCGCCTCAACCCCACCACGTCGGTGTTGAGCGGCGTCTATGAAGTGGCCAAGGCGAACCCCAAGCGGATGGTCTTTGCCGAAGCGGAAGAGGAAGTGGTGCTGCGCGCCGCGATCCAGTTCCGCGATTTCGGCTATGGCACGCCGATTCTTGTCGGCCGCACCAAGGCGGTGCTCGACAAACTGCACCAATTGTCGGTCGGCGATCCGGGCAGCTTCGAGATTCAGAACTCGGCCGATAGCGAGCACGTGCCCGCGATGGTCGATTACCTCTACAAGCGGCTCCAGCGGCGCGGCTATACCGAGCGTGACGTGCGGCGCATGGTCAATCAGGACCGCAACGTCTTCGCCTCGCTGCTGGTCGCGCTTGGCCACGGGGACGGAATCATCACCGGCATGACCCGCACCTTCGCGCAGACCGTGCGTGAGGTGAACCTGGTGCTCGATCACAAGCAGGGCGCGCTGCCGTTCGGCATCCACATGATGATCGGCAAGAACCACACCACCTTCCTCGCCGATACGACGATCAACGAGCGGCCCAATTCCGCCGAGCTGGCGCATATCGCCAAGGAAACCGCCGCGGTTGCCCGGCGCATGGGGCATGAGCCGCGCGTGGCGTTCCTCAGCTATTCGACCTTCGGCAACCCCTCGGGCCAGTGGCTGACTTCGATCCGTGAGGCGGTGGCGATTCTCGACCGGGAGGATCCGGGCTTCGAATATGAAGGCGAGATGGCGCCCGACGCCGCGCTCAATCCCAAGGTGATGGCGCTCTACCCGTTCAGCCGCCTCTCCGGCCCGGCCAATGTGCTGATCATGCCGGGGCTGCAATCGGCGAACCTGTCGGCCAAGCTGCTGCGCGAATTGGGGAGCAATGCCACGATCGGGCCGATGCTGATCGGGATGGAAAAGCCGGTGCAGATCGTGCCGATGACCGCCAGCGTGCCCGATGTGCTGACCCTGGCCGTGCTGGCAGGGGCAGGTGTCGTGGGGTGAGATCGTAGCGGAGCCCGGCGTGGTCCGCCGGGCTCCTGCCACGTTTACGCTTCGGCGGCGGCGGGATTGACCTCGCCCGAAGCGATCTGCGTCATGTGTGTGTCGCCGCTGCGGGTGTCTTCGAGGCACTGCGCCAACACGCTCGCATCATCCTCCAGCCCCAGCCGCCGCGCGAATGCCACTGCCGTGCCATAGCCTGAAATGCCGTAGTGGGTCATGCGCTGGTACTGCGCGATGATCGAGGCATCGCGGACGTCCTCGTCGGCAAAATCCGCTTCGACCCCATGCGCGCGCGCTTCGGCGGCGAGGCCTTCCATTCCTTTGCAATGTTCGCCGCGCGGGTTGGCGTCGTGATTTTCGATCAGGGTCTTGAGGTGCTCCATGCCCTCTGCGATCCCGTCCACGCCTGCGGTCAGCGCCTTGCGCAGCTGGGCCGAGCTGGCGGCTTCCTTCAGCTCGCGCGTGACCTGGATCGCCTGGCGATTGGCGCTGTAGAGGTCCTGCAACTGATCGACGTAGAGATCCTTGAGCGTCGTGATGGTCATGTTGGTCGTCTCCGGTGAATGATTGCACCCCCATTCCTTTTTGGCCCCAACC
Organism: Erythrobacter sp. W302b; assembly: GCF_046452395.1. NCBI lineage: Bacteria > Pseudomonadati > Pseudomonadota > Alphaproteobacteria > Sphingomonadales > Erythrobacteraceae > Erythrobacter > Erythrobacter sp. W302b. Next base: position 26,660 of record NZ_JBKFDH010000005.1, read on the forward strand.
GGTCCGCGATGTTCTGACATGGGTGTGGTAAGCTGCGGGGATCGGATGAACCGCAGGCTGGCTGCGGCAGGGCGAGACGGGAGCAGGGGCCATGCGGGTCGGGACGGCGGCGGTCACCTATTGGGCCATCGTGTTTGTGCTGGGCTTCGTGCTGGGCACCGTGCGGGTGCTCTGGATCATCCCGCTGGTGGGGCTGATGCCCGCGACTTTGCTGGAACTGCCGATCATGCTGGCAGCGAGCTGGTTTGCGGCCGGATGGATCCTGCGCCGCTTCGCCATAGCCACCCGGCGCGAGGCGCTGACCCTTGGCGTGCTGGCTTTCGCGATCCTGATGGCGGCGGAGTGCGCGCTGGCCGGGGTGCTTTCGGGGGAGACCCCCGCGCAGTGGCTCGCGGGGCTGCGGCAACCGCACGCGCTGCTCGGGCTGGCAGGGCAGGCGGTGTTCGCGCTGATGCCGTGGTGGCGGGCGGGGCCGAGCGGACAGCTTGGGAAACCAATTCCCTGACAAAACATTGGCATGTTGAAAGCGGCATGGCATCCTTGCCGCGCGATCATGGGACGAGGGGGGAATAACATGATGTCGGCCTATCTGCGCGCTGGCCTTGCCGCGCTGACCGCGTGCCTGCTGGCACCGTTTGCACCGCTCGCCGCGCAGGAGGTGGTGTTCACCAATGTCCGGGTGTTCGATGGCACCGCCGACAGTCTGTCTGCGCCGACCACCGTGGTGGTGCGCGGAAACGTGATCGCCGCCATCGGGCCTGACGCCGCGCCCCCCGCGCCGGAAGCGACCATCATCGACGGCACGGGGCAGACGCTGATGCCCGGCCTGATCGACAACCACGTCCACATGATGTTCAACAGCCTCTCGCCCGCCGAGATGGCCGCGCCTGACATGAGCCTTGAGAAGGTGATGGCGCTCTCCGCCGCGCAATCGCGGGCGATGCTGCTGCGCGGCTTTACCGCGGTGCGTGATGTCGGCGGGCCCTCGTTTGAGCTGAAGCGGTTGATCGACAGCGGCAAGGTGATCGGCCCGCGCATCTGGCCGTCAGGGCCGATGATCTCGCAGACCTCGGGCCATGCCGACCTGCGCCATCCGAGCGAACCCTCGCGCCGCTTTTCCGGCAAAATGTCGAAGGCCGAGGAAATCTGGGCGAGCGTCGTCGCCGACGGGCGCGACGAGGTGCTGACCGCCGTGCGCGAGAACCTCAAACGCGGTGCGAGCCAGATCAAGATCGCGGCCGGCGGCGGCACAAGTTCGGAATATGACCCGCTCGACGTCACCCAATACACGCTCGACGAGATGAAGGCGGCGGTCGATGCCGCCTCCGACTGGAACACCTACGTCACCGTCCACGCCTACCACCCCAAATCGGTGCGCCGCGCGATCGAGGCCGGGGTGAAGGTAATCGAGCATGGCAATCTGCTCGATGAAGACACGCTCAGGCTGATGGCGGAAAAGGGCATCTGGCTGTCAGGGCAGATGCTGGTCGATTCGACCGAGGCGATGGACCCCAAGCGGCGCGAGAAGCGCAAGCCCGTGATCGAGGGGCAGAAGATTGTCTGGCCGATGGCGAAACGCTTGGGCGTGAAGCTCGCCTGGGGCACGGACTTCCTGTTCGAGCCTGATCTCAACGCCCAGCAGAACGCCTACATTCTGCGGCTGAAACCCTACTTCACGCCTGCCGAACTGCTCAAGCTGGTGACCTCGGGCAATGCCGAACTGCTCGCCTTGTCCGGCCCGCGCACGCCCTATGAAGGGCGGCTCGGCGTGGTCGAGCCGGGTGCGCTCGCCGATCTCATTCTGGTGCGCGGCGATCCGCTGGCCGATATCGACCTGATCGGCGATCCGGCGCGCAATTTCACCGTCATCATGAAGGACGGGGTGATTGTGAAAAGCGCCGCGGAATGATCCGCGCGGGCTGGCGGGCTGCCGCTCTGGCGCTGGCGCTGGGTGGGTGCGTGTCCTATCCCGATGTGGCGGCGCCGGTCGCCGGAGTCGCGCCTGCATCAGGCCCGGCACCCGCCACGCTCAGCGTGATGACCTACAATATCGAAGGTCTGACCTGGCCCGCGCGCACCGGGCGCGCACCGTTCCTCGAGGCGATGACAGCGGAATTTGCGCGGATGGAGCAGGCGGGTGTCCTGCCTGACGTGATCCTGTTTCAGGAAGCCTTCAGCACCGCCGCGCTGCGCACCGCCACCGCGACCCCGCATCCCTATGTCGCGCTTGGCCCGCGCGCGCCGACCCGCTCCGGCTTGCCCAAGAGCCGCGATCCGATTTTGCGCAAGCGCAACTATCTGCGCGGCGAATGGGGCATCCGCTTCATGGGCAGCGGCATCGCCATCGCCTCGCGCTATCCGATCACGGCGAGCTTTTCCCAGCCCTACGGCCCGACCTCTTGCGCGGGGTGGGATTGTCTCGCGAACAAGGGCGTGATGCTGGTGCGGATTGCGGTGCCCGGCCTCGCCGATCCCATCGAGATCGCCACCACGCATATGAACGCGCAAGGCGCTTCCAAGGCCCCGCCGGAAAAGCACCTCGCCGCCCACAATGCCCAGGCAGCCGAACTGGCCGACTTCCTCGACCGGGTCAGCCAGGTCGCCAGTCCGCTGGTGCTGGCAGGTGATTTCAACATGCGCCGCAACCCCGCGCGGTTCGATGCTTTCGAGCAGCAGAACGGCTACCAACTGGCGCGCCGCTATTGCCTCGAAGCGCGCGCCGATCCGGCCAAGCCAGCCTGCGACATCCGCATGAGCTTCGACGGGGACGAGCCGTGGTTCGATACGCAGGACCTGCAAATCTACGATGACGGCGCCCGCACACGCCTCCGCCCGGTGCGGATCGAAGCGTGGTTTGATGGGCCGGATGCCGGCGGCAAACTGTCGGATCACGACGCCTATGTCGTCACCTACGCGATCCTGCCCGCTGACCGGGATTGAGTCCTATCGCCGCCGATAGCGGAAGTACCACACCTCGTGCCCATAGACCGTGCGGGCCTTGTGCTCATAGCGCGTCTCGGGCCAGCCGGAGGGGCGCACCTGCCAGTCGGCGGGTTTCTCGACCACCCATTCGAACAGATCGGTGTGGCGCTGCATCACCATCAGCGCGTGGCGCAGGTACACCGCGTGGTCGGTGCCGAACCGGAACTCGCCGCCGGGTTTCAGCTTGGCGGCGAGCAGCTTGATCGGGCCGTCATTGACCATGCGCCGCTTGGCATGGCGCGCCTTGGGCCAAGGGTCGGGGTGGAGCAGATAGGCCATCGTCAGCGCGCCATCCGGGATGCGCTGGAGCACCTCCAGCGCGTCGCCATGATGCAGCCGGATATTGGCGAGGCGCTGGTCGGCCACATGGGTCAGCGCCTGCGCTACACCATTGACGAAAGGCTCAGCGCCGATGAAGCCGTGATCGGGGAGCAGATCGGCACGGTAAGCGAGATGCTCGCCCCCGCCGAAGCCGATCTCGAAATGCAGCGGGCGCGAATCGCCGAACAGCGCTTCGCTGGTCACCGGGCCTTCGGCAGGCACGGAAATCTGCGGCAGGAGGGTATCGACCAACCCCTGCTGATACTTGCGCAACTTCTTCCCGACCGAGCGGCCATAAAGCCGCGCAATGGTGGTCGGATCGCCTTCCTTGAACGCTGTCATGGGCGCAGCCCTTAGCAAAAGCTGCGGACCGCTCCAGCATGGAAAAACCGCTGCGGTTCGTCGATCCGCCTCTCGCGATCCGGCGGCGCGGGGGTTAGGAATGTCCCCGCCTGTTCAAGGAGGTCAACGTGAAGCATCTCGCCCTGTGTGCCGCTGCGCTGATTGCAACGCCGCTCGCCGCTGAAACCCCGGATTGGGCCGCGCTCGCCGTGCAGGATGTCGAGGCGCTTTATGCCGAAACCAAGGCCAACCATCCGGGGATGCACGATCCGGTCAACCCCGGCTTCCCGGGATTGCTCGAACAGGCGCGCAGCGAGGCGCTGGCCTATGCCAGAATGGCGACCACGGCGTCCGGGTTCGAAGCGAGCCTCGATCGCTTCACCGCCGTGCTCAATGATGGCCACGCGGGCGCTTACGCCACTCTGCCCGAGGAATATTCCCCCACCATCCGCTGGCCCGGCTTTGTGGCGGCGTGGCGCGGCGATGCAATGTATGTCTACAAGTCTGCCGAGGGCGGCCCGGCGGCAGGCAGCCGGATCGAAAGCTGCGACGGCACCCCGATCACAGAGCTCGTCAGGACGCGGGTGTTCGCTTGGCGCAGCGGTGCGAGCATCCCCGGCGCGTGGTGGGCGTCGGCCCGGCTGGCGCTGATCGACGACGGCAATCCCTTTGCCACCCTGCCACAGATCTGCCGGTTCGTGTCCGGCGGCGCAGCCGAGGATCGCACGCTCAGCTGGAGCCCGGTGCCGGACTATTATCAGGAATGGCGCAATGGATCGATCAATGGCGATCTGCTGCCGATCGGTCTGGAGGAGCGTGCGCCCGGCATTCACTGGATCGCGCTGCCCGATTTCGCTCCCGATGAGGCGGGTGCGGCGGCCTATCAGACGTTGTTCGAAGCGCTCGACGCCAAGGCCGACACCTTGCGCAGTGCGCGGGCGGTCGTGCTGGACTTGCGGTTCAACAATGGCGGATCCTCGCTGTGGAGCCGCCGCGTCGCCGAATCCTTGTGGGGAAAGGAGGCGGTCAGCATGCGTGCCGCCAAGCGCTCCGAGAAGACCGCCGTTTGGTGGCGACCGACCGCCGGCAACCTCGCGGAGGTGCGCAGCTTCGTCGATCTGCTCAACAGTCAGGGCAATGCCGAAACGGCTGCGATCGTGGCCCAATTCATCCCGCTGTTCGAAAATGCCATCGCCGAGGGCGAGACGTGGTTTGTCGAACCGGATTTCGACCCACCCGCCAAGTCCGATGCCACGCCGCCCGCACCGCTGCTGTCCGTGCCGGTCTACGTCGTGGTTCCCGGTCAATGCGCCAGTGCATGCCTCGATGCGATCGACGTCTTCAAGCTGTTCCCCAACACGATCCTGATCGGCGCGCCCTCAAGCGCGGATTCGACCTATATGGAGGTTCGCAACCCGGCGCTGCCTTCGGGCATGGCGCGCGGGATCATCCCGATGAAAATGTATGTGAACCGCGCGCGCGGCAATGGAGAGTTCTACACGCCCGATATCGAGATGACCGATTTCGACTGGTCGACGCAGAATTTCCTCAAGCGGATCGAGGCCGATCTGACGGTGCGCTAAAGGCCGCCGCGCGAACGCCCGGGGTCCAGGTCTTCGGGCGTCTCCGCAAACAGAAATGGCGCGCTATCGATCACAAAGAGTGTTGCTTCGGCCCGCAGGGCCGCGAGCGCACGGCGCGATCCGCTGGCGCCCGGAGCGAAGCGAAGGAACAGCGCCAAGGACGAGGGCGCGGAGGCGCCCTCGCAATGAGTTACGCCGCTTCGACGACCGCTTCGTCGTCGCGCAGCACGTAGCCGCGGCCCCAGACGGTCTCGATGTAGTTCTCGCCGCCGCACGCCAGCGAGAGCTTTTTGCGCAGCTTGCAGATGAACACGTCGATGATCTTGAGTTCCGGCTCGTCCATCCCGCCATAGAGGTGGTTGAGGAACATTTCCTTGGTCAGCGTCGTGCCCTTGCGCAAGCTGAGCAGCTCGAGCATCGCATATTCCTTGCCGGTGAGGTGCACGCGGGCACCATCGACTTCGACCGTCTTGGCGTCGAGGTTCACGGCCAGCTTGCCGGTGCGGATGACTGACTGCGAGTGGCCCTTCGAACGGCGCACCACGGCATAGATGCGAGCGACCAGTTCTTCGCGGTGGAACGGCTTGGTGACGTAATCGTCGGCGCCGAAGCCGAAGCTGCGGATCTTCGAATCCATTTCCGAGATGCCCGAAAGGATCAGCACCGGGGTCTGCACCTTGGCGACGCGCAGCTTCTTGAGCACGTCGTAGCCATGCATGTCGGGCAGGTTCAGGTCGAGCAGGATGATGTCGTAATCATACAGCTTGCCGAGATCCAAACCTTCCTCGCCGAGGTCGGTCGAATAGACATTGAAGCCTTCGGTGGTGAGCATCAGCTCGATCGCCTTGGCAGTGGTCGGTTCGTCTTCGATCAGCAGAACGCGCATCTTAGTCCCCTGTCTGTCCCCTGGTAACCCCTGCTTAGGAGAGGTTGCCGTCTGTTAACCACGCCACTTCTCACCAAAAAAGGTTAATAAGAAGTTTAGCGCGTTAACGTTTTGAAGTGAGTCTTTCGAGTCACACCCCCGCAGCAGCGAATTATGGCGCAGGGTGAGGCGTTTACGGATGGGTTGCCCAATGCAGGCAAATCCTAAGACGCGCCCGCCAGCTTCTTGGCCCGCCGCCGTTCCGCGCTGGAGCCCAGCCCGATGGCCTCGCGGTATTTCGCTACGGTGCGCCGGGCGAGGTCGAAGCCCTCCTTCTGGAGCATTTCGGCAAGTTGCTGGTCTGACAGGATATTCTTGGCGGTCTCGGCGTCGATCAGCGCCTTGATGCGGGCCTTGATCGCGGCGGAGGACGCGCCTTCGCCGTCCGCCGAGGCGACCCCGCTGGTGAAGAAATACTTCAGCTCGAACGTCCCGCGCGCGCAGGCGAGGTACTTGTTGCTGGTCACCCGGCTCACGGTGCTTTCGTGCATTTCGATCTTCTCGGCCACTTCGCGCAAGGTGAGCGGACGCAGTTCGGAAACACCCCGGCGGAAGAACCCGTCTTGCTGCTTCACGATTTCCGCAGCGGTTTTGAGGATCGTCTTCTGCCGCTGGTCGAGCGCGCGAATCAGCCAGTGCGCATCGGCAAGCTTCTCCTTGAGCCAGCCCTGCGATTCCTTGGATGTGGTCCCGGCGTTCAATTCCAGAAAGTAACCGCGGTTCACGATCAGCTTGGGCAGGGTGTCCTCGTTGAGCGCAATGTCCCACCCGCCGGCGGCGTTGGCGGTGATCAGGATATCGGGCACCACAGAGCTGCTGTCGGACGGCAGGAAGGCGAGACCGGGGCGCGTGTTGTAGCTGCGCAATTCGCGCAGCATGTCGGCGAAATCCTCGTCATCGACGCGGCACAGGCGTTTGAGGCGCTCCACCTCGCCGCGCGCCACCAGATCAAGATTGTCGATCAGCGCCTTCATGCAGGGATCGTAGCGATCCGCTTCACGCGCCTGGATGGCGATGCATTCGGCCAGATTGCGCGCGCCGACGCCCGAGGGATCGAGCGACTGCACCAGCCGCAAGCCAGCCTTGGCGTCGAAGAAATCGACACCGAGATCCTCGGCCACCTCCTCCAGCGGGATGGTGAGATAGCCCGCCTCGTCGAGCAGGCCGATGATGTGGCGGGCGATGAAGGCGGTCTGCGGATCGCTGGCCACCGCGCCGATCTGGCTTTCCAGATGCTCGGCCAGCGTCACCTCGGCAGCGCGCAGCTGCTCCCAGTCGGGCATGTCATCGAAATCGCCGCCCGACGCCGAGGCCGCACCCCATTCGGCATCGCGCATGGAGGGGCCTTCGCCGTCGCCCGTATCGAAATCGCGATCCACCGCGCCGAGATCGAGCGGCGCATCCCCCTCGCCCCCGCCTGCCAGCATCAGCTGATCGGCGGTCGCCTCTTCCCCGGCCGGGGCGGCGACTTCGATGCGTTCGGGTTCCCCCGGTTCGGAAGGCCCGCCGGTATCGAGCAGCGGATTGGCCTCCAGCGCCTCGGCAATGAAGCTTTCGATTTCGAGGTTTGACGCCGCCAGCAGCTTGATCGCCTGCTGCAATTGCGGCGTCATCACCAGCGATTGCGTCTGCCGGATATCGAGCCTTGGTCCCAAGGCCATGGCGGTGGCCTCAGACCCCGTTCGCCCTGAGCTTGTCGAGGGGCTGCACTTCCTTTGTTCCGTTGGTCAGAAAGAAGGGCAGTGCTTCGACAAGCTCAGCACGAACGGATGATGGAGCATAGCGCATGATCTAAAGCGTGAAGCTCTCACCCAAGTACAAGCGCCGCACGTTCTCGTCCGCGACCAGTTCCTGCGGAGAGCCCGCGAACAGCACCTGGCCGCCATAGATGATGCAGGCGCGGTCAACGATGTCGAGCGTCTCGCGCACGTTGTGGTCGGTGATCAGCACCCCGATGCCGCGCTGCTTCAGGTCCTTCACCAGATCGCGGATATCGCTGATCGAGAGCGGGTCGATCCCCGCGAAGGGCTCGTCGAGCAGCATGATCGAGGGCTTGGCCGCCAGCGCACGCGCGATTTCGCAACGCCGCCGCTCCCCGCCCGACAGCGCCATCGCGGGCGATTCGCGCAGACGGGTGAGGCCGAATTCGTCGAGCAGCCGCTCCAACTCGCTGGCGCGCGTCGCCTTGTCGGGCTCGACCAGTTCGAGCACGCAGGCGATGTTCTGCTCCACGGTCATGCCGCGAAAGATGCTGGTTTCCTGCGGCAGATAGCCGAGGCCCAGGATCGCGCGGCGATACATCGGCAGCTTGGTCACATCCTCGCCATCCATCAGGATGCGGCCCGAATCCGGCTTCACCAGCCCCATGATCGAATAGAAGCAGGTTGTCTTGCCCGCCCCGTTGGGGCCCAGCAGGCCGAACACCTCGCCCTTGGCCACCTCGAAGGAGATATTGGTCAACACCGCGCGCTTGTCATAGCTCTTGGCGATCGAGATCACTTCAAGCCCGCTGCCGAGCGGTTGAACCGGCACTGCCTCGCTGGGCGGATCGGAAAGGGTCGTGGTCATGTGTCTGCGAGCTTTAGCAGCCTTCGAGCCGCAGAAAAGGGGCGCGAGGCGTTTGGCAGGATTTTTGCTTAGTGCTGACCAGTCGTGGTCGTCCTACCGCAACGTCAGGCAAAGCCCCCGTCATTTGAGCAGCTTGAACCTCGTTCTGTGCGTTTGACGCAACAAAATGGCGGATTTCTGCGCCTTCTTGCAACCTTGGAGAAGCTTTGCGATACTGCCCCCCACACGACAGACCGTTGGGGAGCGGCGAGCATGATGAAATCCGATGAGGGGGCGAAAAGCCAGGCACTGTCCGCCACGCGGGCGCGGGACTGGCGCAAGGCGATGAGCGATCATGTCGCTTACGGCCTGCTGGTCTATACGGCGCTGCAAATCTTCGTGACGGTCAAGGCGCTGGCGGAGGGCACGTCGAGCCTGCTGCCCTATCTTGCGCTGGTGGTTTTGGTGGCCGGGATCATCCCGGTGTGCCGCTGGTTCGAAAAGCGCTGGTCGGTGCTGAGTGATGGCGAGGCGGTCGACCCGTCCTACGCTCCGGTTTTCAAGCGCGACGTGATGACGCTGTGGGCGCTGGCGATCGGCCTGCCCTTCGGGCTGACGCTGGTGTTCAAGGCGGTGTTGAGCCTGTTCTAGTTTGCGAGCGGGCCTTCGCCCGCTCATACACGGCGCTATTCTTTCGCTCCGTGGTAGGCGGACTCCGGCCTTGCGGTGGCTGAAGCGACCGATCCTAGCGCATATCGGCCAGAATTGGTTGAAATCAGTCCCTCCCCATCCTTTCAGGACGGGGAGGGACGAGGGCTTACTTCCCCGCCTGATAACGCTCGATCGCCTCGATCGTGATCTTGCGCGCTTCGGCGGCATCGCCCCACTTGCCCACGCGCACCCACTTTTCGGCTTCGAGATCCTTGTAGTGGGTGAAGAAGTGCTCGATCTGCTGGAAGATGATGCTCGGCAGGTCGGTGGTTTCCTTGACCTCCGCGTAATAGGGAAAGGTCTCGTTCACCGGCACGCAGACCAGCTTTTCGTCCCCGCCCTGCTCGTCTTCGAGGTTCAGCACGCCGATGGGACGCGCGCGAACCACGCAGCCCGGAATGAAGGGTGAGCGCGAAATCACCAGCGCATCCAGCGGATCGCCATCGGGGCTGAGGGTATGCGGCACGAAGCCGTAATTGGCCGGATAGCGCATCGGCGTGTGCAGGATGCGGTCGACGAACAGCGCGCCGCTTTCCTTGTCGAATTCATACTTCACCGGCTCGCCGCCAGTCGGCACTTCGATGATGACGTTGAGATCGTCAGGGGGGTTCACGCCGGTGGGGATCTTGTCGATGCGCATGGCAGGTCTCTTTTTGGCTTGGGAATGAGAGAGGTAACGCGCGGGCCCTTAATGCGTGCCGCAGGATTGCGAAAGAGCCTGCGTAAGCCTAATCGCGCAGCCCTATGAGCACAAAAACCTCCGCCAAGACCCCCCAGGCCATCCGCGGCACCCAGGACATCTTCGGCGCCGATGCCGAGGCTTTCGCCTACGTGGTCGAAACCTTCGAGCGCGTGCGCCGCCTGTATCGCTTCCGCCGGGTGGAAATGCCGGTGTTCGAAAAGACCGAGGTGTTCGCCCGCTCGCTGGGCGAGACCACCGATGTTGTCTCGAAGGAAATGTATTCTTTCGACGACCGCGGCGGCGAGAGCCTGACCCTGCGCCCCGAATTCACCGCCGGGATCGCGCGCGCGTTTCTCACCAACGGCTGGCAGCAATATGCGCCGCTGAAGGTGGCGACCCACGGCCCGCTGTTCCGCTACGAGCGCCCGCAGAAGGGCCGCTACCGTCAGTTCCACCAGATCGACGCCGAGGTGATCGGCGCAGGTGAGCCGCAGGCGGATGTGGAGCTGCTGGCTATGGCGGACCAGCTCTTGAAGGAGCTGGGCATCAACGACGTCACCTTGCACCTCAACACGCTGGGCGATGGCGCAAGCCGCGAGGCGTGGCGGGCGGCGCTGATCGACTACTTCCGGGCGGTGAAAGACCAGCTCTCCGAGGAATCGCAGGAGCGGCTGGAGAAGAACCCGCTGCGGATACTCGATTCGAAGGACCCGAGGGACAAGCCCTTCCTCGCCGACGCGCCCAAGATCGATGCGTTCCTGTCGGAGGAGGCGAGCGCCTTCTTCGCCGCCGTCACCAGCGGGCTGGACGCGGCGGGCGTGAAGTGGGTGCGCGCCGAGAGCCTCGTGCGCGGCCTCGACTACTACCGCCACACCGCCTTTGAATTCATCCCCGACGAGGGGAGTGCTTCGGCAGCGGCCTTGGGGAGCCAGAGCACGGTACTGGGGGGCGGGCGCTATGACGGGCTGATGGAATCGTTGGGGGGTGCCCCGACGCCGGCGGTCGGCTGGGCCGCGGGGATCGAGCGGCTGGCGATGCTGGTGGGGGCGCGGGAGGAGGATGCGCTTCAAGTGGCGGTGATTGTCGAGGATGACAGCCTCGTCTCAGTGGGGATTTCTGCAAACTCTGCCCTGCGCCAAGCGGGAATGTCTAGCGAGTTGGTTGCTGCTGGGAGCCCGCGGAAACGCTACGATAAAGGTGCTAAACTGGGTGCGTCAGCAATCGTCGTGTATTCGCTCGTCGATGGGCATCCCGATATCCGGATGAAGTCGATCGACGACGATCTTGCCGAGCGCATCAAAGGCGTCGTTTACGATCGTCCAGATTGATTGCCTCAACCCCCGCCCCGGGCTTGACCCGGGGCCCCGCTTCCCTTTTTCCGCCGCTCCAATAGAAAGCGGGGTCCCGGCTCGGTGGCCGGGACGGTGAGTTAGAAACCAGAAATGCAAATCCCCCCCGAACGCCTTGACCAGATCGCGCACCGCTTTGCGGAGCTGGAAGCGCGCATGGCCTCGGGCACGCTCGAGGGCGAGGCCTTCGTGCGCGCCAGCCGCGACTATGCCGAACTCGAACCGGTGGCGAAAATCGCCGCCGAGGTGAAGGCGGCGCGCGAGGAGATGGCGGGGCTGCAAGACATGCTCGCCGATCCCGAGATGAAGGCCATGGCCGAGGAGGAGCTTGCCCACCTCAAGGCCACGCTGCCCGATCTCGAACGCCGCCTCGCCATTGCGCTGCTGCCGCGCGATTCGGCGGACTCCAAGCCCGCGATGCTCGAAATCCGCGCCGGCACCGGGGGCGACGAGGCCGCGCTCTTCGCCGCCGATCTCTACCGCATGTACGAACGCTACGCCGCCGAGCAGGGCTGGAAGGTCGAGCCGGTCAGCATCAACGCCTCGGATATCGGCGGCTACAAGGAAGTCATCGCCAACGTCACCGGCACCGGGGTCTTCGCCAAGCTGAAGTTCGAAAGCGGCGTCCACCGCGTCCAGCGCGTGCCTGTCACCGAAAGCGGCGGGCGCATCCACACCTCGGCGGCGACCGTCGCGGTGCTGGCCGAGCCCGACGAGGTCGACATCCAGATCGAGGACAAGGACCTCAAGATTGACGTCTACCGGGCCTCGGGCGCGGGTGGCCAGCACGTCAACACCACCGATTCGGCGGTGCGCATCACCCACCTGCCCACCGGCACAGTGGTGACCTGTCAGGACGGGCGCAGCCAGCACAAGAACAAGGAAAAGGCGATGCAGGTGCTGCGCACGCGGCTCTACGACGCGCAGCGCGAGGCGACGCAGGGGGCCGAGGCCGAGGCGAGGAAGGCGATGGTCGGTTCGGGCGACCGCTCGGAGCGCATCCGCACCTATAATTTCCCGCAAGGCCGCGTCACCGATCACCGCATCGGGCTGACCCTGCACAAGCTCGAGGAAGTGCTCGCCGGGCCGGGCCTCGCCGAGCTGGTCGACGCGCTGATCGCCGAGGACGAGGGCAAGCGGCTGGCGGCGCTGGCGGAATAAACTCACAATCCGTTCGTGCTGAGCTTGTCGAAGCACCGTTTTTATCTTTTCAGTGCGAGGTCAAAGTGAAGGACGGCCCTTCGACAAGCTCAGGGCGAACGGATTTGGTTCTGGTGGGTGAAGCCATCCGTGCCGCCACTCAGACGCTCGCCTCCGTCAGCGACACCGCCCGGCTCGATGCCGAATGGCTGATGGCGCATGCGCTCGGGGTGAGCCGTTCCGACATGCTGCTGCGCCACATGCGCGACCCTGCGCCCGAAGGCTTCGCGGCGCTGATCGCACGCCGAGTGGGGCACGAACCCGTCGCCTATATCACCGGCACCGCTGAGTTTTACGGCCTCACGCTGGCCGTTACCCCCGCCACGCTGATCCCGCGTGGTGACAGCGAGACGTTGATCGAAGCGGCGCGCGAACACGAGGGTGAGCTGGGCCGCGCGCTTGATCTCGGCACCGGCTCTGGCGCGCTGCTGCTCGCTGTGCTGGCGAACCGCGAAGGCTGGGAGGGGGTCGGGATCGACGCCTCGGAGGATGCGCTGGCGGTGGCGGAACGCAATGCTGCCGCGCTCGGCCTGACGCAGCGGAGCGCATGGCATCATCGCAATTGGCACACGCCCGGCTGGACGGAGGGTCTCGGCAGCTTCGACCTCATCCTGTGCAACCCGCCCTATGTCGAGGAGGACGCGCAGCTCGACCCGCAGGTGCGCGATCATGAGCCTGCCAGCGCGCTGTTTGCCGGGCCGGAGGGGCTGGACGATTACCGTGTCCTGATCCCGCAATTGCGCGCCATGCTGAACGCGGATGGCATCGCGATCCTCGAGATCGGAGCGAATCAGGCCGAGGCTGTCGGTGCGCTGGCAACGGCATCAGGCTTTGCCACGAGGCTGCGCCGTGACCTCGCCGGCCGGCCGCGTGCGTTGATTCTGATGTGACAGAAAAGCAAGGCAGGGCTTGGCAAACCGCTTTGGCATCGCTACGTCCGCCTAAGGCCAGATGATCTGCGAAGGGCGCAAATCGCTGAGCCAAGCTCCTAAACTCAGCTGATACGGCCGTCAGGGCTTGTCCCCGACTGCGGCAGCGCGGAGCGCGCAGCACGTCCGGTCCGACATGATGTCGGGGCCTGACGTAAGGCGCAGGGACAAGGGGTCTGTTGACCGCGCGTGCAGGCATTTTTTGCGGCGGGTCGCTGATAAGGAACTACTTCCTTGAATAACAATAACAATAATCGGAACAACCGTCGCCGTGGGCGCGGTAACCGAAATCAGAGCGGCAACGGCGCCCAGCTCAACCGGATCGACAGCCGGGCGCGCGGCAATGCCCCGCAGATGCTCGATAAGTACAAGAAGCTCGCGCAGGACGCCCACCACAATGGCGACCGCGTGCAGATGGAGTACTATCTCCAGTTCGCGGATCACTATTTCCGCGTGATCGCCGACAACAAGGCCCGCATGGACGAGCAGCGCGGCGGTTCGCGCCGCAATGACGAGCGCGAGCAAACCGAAGAATATGGCGATGACGATATGGATTTCGGCTCGGGCCGCCGCACCGAGCAGCCGACTCGCTCGCGCTACGAACAGCCGGACAATGCCCCGCGCTCCGACATGGAAGAGGGCGAGCCCGGTCAGGAAGGCGAGAGCTTTCTGAACGATGATCGCGACGCCGGTCGCGATGACGGGCGCCAAGATGATCGCGGCGAGCGTCAGCCGAATGCACGTCGCCAGCCGCGTAAGCCCAGAGAGGGCGGACGTGACGACAACCGTCAGGATCGCAATGACCGCGCCCCGCGTGGCGCGCGTTCCGAACGGGCCGAGCGCCCCGAGCGCAGCGAAAGCCGCCCCGAGCGGGATGAAGCGCCGCGGGCCGAGAAGCCGGTTGAACCCCGCGCCGAGAAGCCCGTCCGGGCACGTCGCCCGCGCAAGGCGGCTGATGATGACCGCTCCGTAATCGATTCGTCGATCCTCCCGCCCTCGATTCGCGGGGACGATGGCGGCTCAGGCGAAACCGGCGGCACGCTCGAAACGGTCGAATAGGCTGCGATGATGGAGCGGCTGGCTGCGGTTGCGGCGCTGATGCAGCGCCGTCCGGCGCTTGCCGCCATCTTCTTCGGGCTGATCGGGGCCTGCGCCTACCCGCCGCTGCAGCTGTGGCCACTGGGTCTCGCCGCGCTGGCCGGGTTCGTGTGGCTGGTTCACGCCGCCCCGACGAAGCGCGCGGCCCTGGGGATCGGGTGGTGTTTTGGCTGGGCGCATCTGACGCTCGCCAACAACTGGATCGCGACGGCCTTCACCCACCAGGCCAAGATGCCCGAGTTCCTCGGCTGGCTGGCGGTGCCGCTGCTGTGCATCTACCTCGCATGGTATCCCGCGCTGGCAGCGCTTGCCGCGCATATGCTGGCGAAGAAGCGCCCGCTCTGGGCTTTCGGGCTGGTGCTGGCGGGCGCGTGGATCGTCACCGAATGGCTGCGGGGATGGGTGTTCACGGGCTATCCGTGGCCGCCACTTGGACTGATGTTGCTGGGAGGGTGGGGTACGCCGGGTCTGGCAAGGGTGCTGCCGTGGATGGGCACCTATGCGCTGTCTGGTCTCACGGTGCTGCTGGGTTGTGGTGTGCTGATCGCGATCACTCGCAAACGGGCAACAGGTCTGATCGTGCCGCTGGTGCCTCTGGCTGCGATCATGCTTGTGCCTGTGACGTCCGCTCGGGAGAGCGACGTCCGCTACACCCTCGTCCAGCCCTATCTCCCGCAATCCGAAATCAACGACGGGTCGAAGTTCGACGAGCAATTCGTCCGCATCGCCCGGCTCACCACCCCGTCGCGCGATCAATCGCGGCTAGTGCTGTGGCCGGAGAGCGCGCTGCCGGACTACCTCGAGGATGGCTACCCGACGCGCTACTATCTCCAGATGACCGCGGGCGGTGATCCCAGGCTGGCGCGGCGGCGGATCGGCACGGTGATCGGCCCGCAATCGACACTGCTGACCGGCGTGGTCAACCTCAACATCGCACCGCGTCCCGGTACCGTCCCCGGTGCCGTCAGCGCACGCAATTCGGTGATGGCGCTGAATGGCGAGGGGCAGATCATCGGCGGCTATGACAAGGCGCATCTGGTCCCTTACGGTGAATATCTGCCGCTGCGCCCGATCCTCGAACCGCTGGGCCTGTCGCGGCTGGTGGCGGGGAGCATCGACTATCTCCCCGGCCCCGGCCCGCGCACGCTCGATCTCGGGGTGCATGGCCAGGCGGGGGTGATGATCTGTTACGAGATCGTGTTCTCGGGCGCGGTGGCGGACAAGGCGAATCGCCCGGACTACATCTTCAACCCTTCCAATGATGGCTGGTTTGGCTGGTGGGGGCCGCCGCAGCACCTCGCCCAAGCGCGGATGCGCGCGGCCGAGGAAGGCCTGCCGGTGCTGCGCTCGACCACCACCGGGATCAGCGCGGTGATCGACGCGGACGGCGTGGTGCGCGGGCATATTGCGACGGGCAAGGCCGACAAGCTGGAAGGCATGATCCCCGCCGCCAAGCCCGCTACGCTGTTCGCGCAGTTCGGCCACGCCCTGACGCTGGCCTGGGCGGGGCTGTTCCTGATCCTCGGCCTTGCGCTGCCGAGAGTGCTTGCGCTCACCCGCGCGCGCGGCTAGGGCGATCGGTAGGAAAGTAGGACATAAAGGTTTCCTTATATCTCTATAAGGCAGCCTTCACGTCCGTCCCGATCCGCACTCTCCAGCCCCCGGAGTATTCATGCGCACCAATTACCTGTTCACCTCGGAAAGCGTGTCCGAAGGCCACCCCGACAAGGTTGCCGACCAGATTTCGGACGCGATCGTCGATCTGTTCCTCTCGAAAGACCCCGAAGCGCGCATCGCCTGCGAAACGCTGACCACGACTCAGCTGGTCGTCCTCGCCGGGGAAATCCGCTGCAAGGGCGTGTTCGAGAACAATGAATGGGCACCCGGCGCTCAGGAAGAAATCGAAGCGACCGTGCGCGAAACCGTGAAGCGCATCGGTTATGAGCAGGACGGCTTCCACTGGGAGAAGTTCGAATTCATCAACCGCCTGCACGGCCAGTCGGCGCACATCGCGCAGGGCGTGGACGCCGGCGAGAACAAGGATGAAGGCGCGGGCGATCAGGGGATCATGTTCGGCTATGCCACCGACGAGACCCCGGGCTACATGCCTGCGACGCTCTATTACAGCCACAAGATCCTCGAGCGCATGGCGGCGGACCGCCACTCGGGCGCGGCCCCGTTCCTCGAACCCGATGCCAAGAGCCAGGTGACCCTGCGCTACGAAGGGTCGCTGCCGGTCGCTGCGACTGCGGTGGTGGTCTCCACCCAGCACAAGCCGGGCTATGACGAGAACAATCCGGCCAAGCAGGCGGAACTGGAAGCCTACGTCAAGAAGGTGGTCGCCGACGTGATCCCGCCGGTGCTGCTGCGTGAGACCGAGTATTTCATCAACCCCACCGGCACGTTCGAAATCGGCGGGCCGGATGGCGATGCGGGTCTGACGGGTCGCAAGATCATCGTCGACACCTATGGTGGCGCAGCCCCGCATGGCGGCGGTGCGTTCAGCGGGAAGGATCCGACCAAGGTTGACCGCTCGGCCGCCTACATCACCCGCTACCTCGCCAAGAACGTGGTCGCTGCGGGCCTCGCCACGCGCTGCACGATCCAGATCGCCTATGCCATCGGCGTGTCGAAGCCGCTGTCGCTCTATGTCGACACGCATGACACCGGCACCGTGGGCGACGACAAGATCGAGCAGGCGATCCTCGGCATCGCCAAGCTCGGCG
Organism: Erythrobacter sp. W302b; assembly: GCF_046452395.1. Taxonomy (NCBI): domain Bacteria; kingdom Pseudomonadati; phylum Pseudomonadota; class Alphaproteobacteria; order Sphingomonadales; family Erythrobacteraceae; genus Erythrobacter; species Erythrobacter sp. W302b. The sequence goes on from NZ_JBKFDH010000005.1 coordinate 44,055, forward strand.
GGCTGACCCCGCGTTCGATCCGCACCCATCTCGGCCTCAACAAGCCGATCTACCAGCCGACCGCCGCCTATGGCCATTTCGGCCGCGCGGCAGAGGGCGACTTCTTCCCGTGGGAGCGACTCGATTTGGTGGCCGATCTGAAGGCTGCACTGGCCTGATTTTTGGGACGTGGGGGCCGGACTCGGCAGTGGGACGCGGCCCCCCATTTCCGTTCGCCCTGAGCCTGTCGAAGGGCTGCTTTTCCGTTGAAATTATTGCGCGGGCCTGACGAAGAAGGACAGTCCTTCGACAAGCTCAGGACGAACGGGTGTGGGTCTGTTCATCCCGTAAATGCGCTATGGTCGGGTTCATGACCCTGCCCTTATCCCCGAACCGCATCCTCGCGCTTGATGCCCTGCGCGGTATCGCGGTGATCGGGATCGTGGGCATGAATGTCCACGCCTTCGCCCTGCCGGGGCCAGCCTATTACAACCCGCTGTCCTACGGCGCGACGAGCGCGGTGGATTACTGGGTGTGGCTCGGGAGCTTCGTCTTCATCGAGGACAAGTTCCGCACGCTGTTCGCGATGCTGTTCGGCGCCGGGTGCCTGATCCTTATCGAACGGAGCGGGCCGGCACCATGGCGGGCGCATTATGCGCGCATGGCGGTGCTGCTGGTCCTTGGCCTTGCGCACGCCACCTTGCTCGCCAGCAATGACGTTTTGCGCGCCTATGCCCTGGCCGGAATGGCGCTGCCGCTGCTGACGGGGCTTTCGGCGCGGGCACTGATCAACATCGCGCTGGGCCTGCTGCTGGTTCACGTCGCGCTGGGCCTCGTCGCGCTGGGCGCCCCCTTGGTCGCTTATCATGTGGGGCAAGGCGGGCATGATGCCCTGCTCTGGGCCGAGCGGCAGTTCGGCCGCGATGCGCCGACGCTTGCGATGCTGCTCGAACAGGGCCGCGAGGGGTTGGCGGAGCGGGTGGCGCGCCGCAGCCTCGGCATTCCGGCCCAGCTGGCCACGGTGGCGGCGTCCCTGCCCTTGAACCTGTCCGCCATCGCGCTCGGCATGGGGCTGTGGCGGGGCGGGATGCTGAAGGGCGAATGGCGCACCTTCCGGCTGCAACGGATCGCCGGGATCAGCGCGCTGGTGGCGCTGCCGGGGCTGCTGCTTCTGGCGCTGTGGCTGGAAGAGACCGGCTTTCCCGCCGCGCTGGTGGGGCCGGTCGCGCTGGTGCTTTCGGCCCCCTTCGACATGGCCCTGGCGCTGAGTTACGCCGCGCTGGCGATGGCGTTTCTCACCCGGGACAGCGGCGTGACGCGCAGGCTGGCGATGGTGGGCCGCTTGTCGCTGACCAATTACCTGATGACGAGCGTGATCCTGTCGCTGATCTTTGCAAGCTGGGGCTTGGGACTGTTCGGCGAGGTCACCCGCTGGCAATCACTCGCGCTCGGGCTGGTGCCGGTGGCGGCGATGCTGGCGTGGTCGCCGTGGTGGGTCGCGAAGGTGGGGCAAGGCCCCTTCGAGCGACTGTGGCGGGCGGGCGCGAGGGCGTTGTCCTAAAGGGCGTCCTGCACCGCGCGCTGCGCCTCGCGCCAGCGGCCCCAGCTGGTGCCGGTGACGAGGCCCGCGAAGCCGCCGGGAAGGCTGAGGAACAGCACTTCCCCGCCGACGCTCCCGCTCATCGACAATGTCACTGCCACCGGCATCAGCAGGCCGAGAACTGCTCCCGCCATGGCATAGGTGCCACCGTGCTCCTGCGCGCTTTCGCTGAGAAAAAAGGTCAGCGGCAAGCCGAACAGCAGCGCTGATCCCAGCACGAAGGCCCCAGACAGGGCGAGCGGGAACAGCACCAGCATCGCGGCCGAAAGCGGATCCTCCCCGTCCCAGAGGCTCAAAAGCATGGGCGCAAGCAGCAGCGCCATATAGGGCACGGCGCCCGCCAGCGTCCCCCAGCCGACTGCGCGGGCAAAGGCGATCAAGGCGTTGGTCATGGCAGTTTCCTCGCAAGCCAAGGGGGCGGCAGGCAGGCCGCCCCCTCGGCGGATTGATCAGGCCTCGGGGCTCGCGGGCCGCGCCTGGGCTGCCCATTGTTCCTCGCGGAACCAGGTGCCGACCTTGCGGCCGAACTTGGCGATGGCGTTCATGTTGAAGAAGTGCATGATCCCGAGCGCCACGACGACGAGGCCGATCTTGGTCGAGAGGAAGCGGATCACGTCAGCCGCGCTCTCGGGCGAGGCGCCAAAGCGCAGGGTCAGCAGGATCCAGCCGAGATTGACGAGGTAGAACCCCACCACCAGCAGATGATTGGTCGATTCCGCCAGCGTCCGGTCATGCCCGAAGCATTCGACGAGGAAGACGAGGCCGTTCTTCGACAGGGTCCGCGCGACCCAGATGGTGAGGCCGATGCTGACGATCAGGTAAGCGACATAGGCATAGATATCGTACATCTTCTTCTCCTGTTATTTCTGGAAGTTCCGAAATTACTACATGCAGGTATGTTCCAAGAGAGGGTTCTCCTTTGTCAGGGGTTCAGATCAGGATTTCTCGCCGCCGCCCATACCCGGCAGGAAGCGGGCGATGCCGCGGCCGAGCTTCATCAGCTTCACCAGCGTCGGCTTGGGCAGGTGGCGCACATCGGCATACCAGCCGGTCAGCGTGCCGATAAATTCATGCATCCGTCCGATCCGCTCGCGCACATGGGGCGGCACTTCGCCGCGCGCTGTGACGCTTTCGGTGAGTTCGCCAAGCAGGCGGATGGTGGGGTCAAGCTCGCGCTTCTTGCGCTCCTCTGCGAGACGCATCAGCACCTCCCACAGGTCGGTCTCGGCCACGAAATGGTCGCGCCGGTCGCCTTCGATATGGACGCGGCGGACGATGCCGTAGGCTTGCAGCTCCTTCAGCCCGGTTGAGACGTTGGAGCGAGCGAGGCCGAGCACCTCAGTGATCTCCTCGGCATGGAGCGGCCCGTCGCTGAGATAGAGCAGCGCGTGGATCTGCGCGACCGAGCGGTTCACGCCCCAGGCACTGCCCATCTCCCCCCAGTGGAGGATGAAGGCGCGGGCCTCGGGAATGTCCATCAGATTGGCCACGACTCGCCGCTCCTTTCTCAATTTCTGAAAATACAGAAATTCGAGATGGGCGCAAGCGGAAACCCTAGGGCGTGTGTTCCCCATGGATTGGGGAGGGCCGGTCGAGCGCGAGTTCCGCGTCCGAGAAGACGAAGGGGCTGCGCACCCCTGCCATGCCCCCCAGTTCCACCCGCATTCCGCGCGCGATGATCTGGGGATCGGCGAAGACCTCGTCCAGCCGGTTGATCGGCCCAGCCGGAACGCCCGCGGCGTGGCAGGCATCGAGCAGGCCCTGCTTGGTCCAGCTTGCCGTCGCCGCCGCGATCTCGGCGTCGAGCGCCTTGGCATTCGCCGTCCGGTCGCCGTTGGTGGCGAAGCGTGGGTCGCTGGCGAGATGATCGAGCCTGAGCACCGCCATCAGCTTGTGAAAGAGCCCGTCATTGGCAGGGGCGAGGATCACGTGGCCATCACGCACCGCAAACACCCCGTAAGGCGCGACCTGCGCGTGGGCATTGCCCATCCGCGGCGGATTGTGGCCGGTGGTGAAGAAGTAGGTCGCCTGATTGGCAAGGAGACCGACCGAGCACTCGATCAGGCTCATGTCGACCTGCTGGCCCTTGCCGGTGCGCGCCCGCATTAACAGTGCCGCCTGCACGCCGTTGGCGGCCCAGACCCCGGTGGCGAGGTCACTGATCGATATCCCCATCTTGACGGGGTCACCCTCCGGCTCGCCGGTGAGCGACATCAGCCCGCTCATGCCCTGCGCGACGAAGTCGTACCCCGCCTCGTGCGCCCGCGGCCCGGTCTGGCCGAAGCCGGTGATCGAGCAATAGACGAGGCCCGGATTGGCGGCGGCCAGGCTGGTGTAATCGAGCCCGAACTTGGCGAGGCTGCCGGTCTTGAAGTTCTCGATCACCACGTCGGCTTCGGCGCACAAGCCGCGCACCTGCGCAAGGTCATCGACCTTGCCGAAGTCCGCGATGATCGAGCGCTTGCCGCGATTGCAGGCATGGTAATAGGCCGCCTCACGGTGGACCGTGCCGTTCGCATCGGTGCGCTCAACCCATGGCGGGCCCCACAGCCGCGTGCCATCGCCCTCGGGGCTTTCGACCTTGATCACGTCCGCGCCGAGATCCGCGAGGATCTGCCCGCAGAACGGCCCGGCCAGCACCCGTGCGAGTTCGACCACCTTGAGCCCGGCGAGCGGGGCGTTGGGGTTGCGGGGTTCGGAAAGCCACATGGCCTATTCCCTCAGATGCTTGCGGAGGAACGCGACCGAATCGGCCAGCACCGGCCCCTTGCTTCGGAACGGGACTGAGAGCGCCATCACGATCTCCTCGTGATCGAGCGGGCCGTAGTTCTTCACCTCCACCGGCGCGCCCAGCGCGCGCAGCTTGGCGCCGAGGTTGTTGGCGTTCTTCGGGCGAACGGTCTCATCGCCGTCCGAGGTCACAAGCAGCAAGGGCGGCATGTCCGCGCGGGCGAAGGTGATCGGCTGCGTCTCTTCGGGGCGCGGCCACCGGCTCATGGCGTTGATCGCGCGATCGGAGGTGAAGGGGTAGAAGTCATAGGGCCCCGACAGCCCAACCGCTGCCTTCACATTGGCCGGATCGGCCCCCGCCGCCACCAACCGCTTGCTATCGAGCGCGAGCATGACCGCCTCGTAAGCCCCGGCGGAATGACCCATGAAGGCGAGACGCCGGGGATCGCCGCCGAACTGCGCGATATTGTCTTCGACCCACGCCACCGCCTCGGCTCCATCATCGAGGAAGGCGGGGAAGTGCACCTGCGGCACCTTGCGATAGTCGGGGATCACCACCAGAAAGCCCGCCCGCGCCAGGGCCCGTCCGGCAAAGGCGTAGGAGGTACGGTCGCCCTTGGCCCAGCCGCCGCCGTACCAGAAGATCACCACCGGCCGCGCCGCGCCGCCCGCCGCTTCGGGCGCCCAGATATCGAGCATCTGCCCGTGGCTGCCGAACGCCACGCCCTCAGCCACCTGCTGTGCGCCCGCCGTCCCACCGCGCGCCCGGTCATAGAGCGAAAGCAGCCGCGGGGGCGAGGTGAAGGCGAGCATGCTCCCGATCACGAGAACCAGCGCAAACAGCCCAAGCGCAATGCCACGCCGCATCAGACCACGTAATGCGCGGTGGTGGTCGCCGCGATGTCGGCTTCGCTCACCCCCGGCGCCATCTCGATCAGGCGGAACGGCGAATTGTGGTCAGGGCGCTGGAACACCGCGAGGTTGGTGATGATCATGTCGACCACCCCCGCACCCGTGAGCGGCAGGGTGCATTGCGGGATGAACTTGGGCGCGCCGTCCTTCGACGTGTGGTCCATTACCACGATGATCTTCTTGACCCCCGCGACCAGGTCCATCGCCCCGCCCATGCCCTTGATCATCTTGCCCGGGATCATCCAGTTGGCGATGTCCCCGTTCTCGGCCACCTCCATTGCACCGAGCACGGTGAGATCAATATGCCCGCCGCGGATCATCGCGAAGCTTATCGCAGAATCGAAATAGGCCGAGTGCGGCAGTTCAGAGATGGTCTGCTTGCCGGCGTTGATGAGGTCAGGATCAACCTCGTCGTCATAGGGGAAGGGCCCGATGCCGAGCATCCCGTTCTCGCTCTGGAGTGTCACCATCATCCCTTCGGGAATGTGGTTCGCCACCAGCGTCGGGATGCCGATGCCGAGATTGACGTAGTAGCCGTCCTTCAGCTCGCGCGCGGCGCGGGCCGCCATCTGGTCGCGGTTCCAGCCCATCATGCTGTCTCCCTTTCCCGGACAGTGCGGAATTCGATCTTCTTGTCATAAGGCGCGCCGCAGACGATCCGGTTGACGAAGACGCCCGCCAGATGAATCTGATCGGGGTCGAGCGCGCCTGCGGGCACCACCTCCTCGACCTCGGCAACGCACACCTTGCCGCAGGTCGCGGCGGGCAGATTGAAGTTGCGCGCGGTCTTGCGGAAGATGAGATTGCCGGTCTCGTCCGCCTTCCACGCCTTGACGATGGCGAGGTCGGCGAAGATCCCGTGTTCGAGGATGTAGGTCTGCATCACCCCGTCACGGTCGGGGAAGTCCTTGTGCTCCTTGCCCTTGGCGACTTCGGTGCCGACGCCGGTGCGGGTGTAGAAGCCGGGGATGCCCGCGCCGCCCGCCCGCATCCGTTCGGCGAGCGTGCCTTGGGGGCAGAACTCGACTTCCAGCTCGCCGCTGAGATATTGCCGCTCGAACTCCTTGTTCTCGCCGACATAGGAGGAGATCATCTTCTTCACCTGCCGCGTGCGCAGCAGCTTGCCGATGCCCTCGTTGTCGATCCCGGCATTGTTGCTGGCGAAGGTCAGCCCCTTCACACCCGAATCGCGGATGGCATCCAGCAGCCGCTCGGGCAGACCGCACAGGCCGAAGCCTCCTGCGGCAATCAGCATATCATCGCGCAGCACACCGGCGAGCGCGCTGGCGGCGTCGGGATAGAGCTTGGTCATCGGGCCTGTCTGCCTTTTGTCGTCATGGGCAAGGTCAATCCCTCCTCTCGGGATCGACGCCGTGACTAGAGCGTTACCGTGCCGCTGTCACGCCCACCGATGGGTAAAGTCGAATCGCGGTTCATGTTGCGTCGCAATACCGTCACACTCTTGAAATCTGCCCAATCCTTAAGCGCCTGCCGCCGTTTTGGGCAGAAATTTGCAAGATTGCGCACAAACCTGCACATTTTCGGGGTCAAGTTGCGTTCTTTGCAACAAAATAGGGCTGTTTCGCACTTGCACAATGAGGCCGGTTGCGCCATTTAGAACCTGCCTTTCAGGCATCCTCTCCCAAACTTTTCAAGCCCGGCACCCAGTGCCGGGCTTTTTTCTTGCGCGCTCGCTCTGCGTCGCCGGGCGTTGGTTGGCTGTTGCCTGGCGCGTGTCCGCCTCTGTCGGCCAAGCCTCCGATTGCATTCGATTGCTGCCGTTCCTAGCTATCGGTCTCGCTAAAAGAATCTCTTCGAATGCACAGGAACGCCCCATGGCCGACGCCGACATCGCCCCATCCATCCGCAGCGTGCGGTTACAGGTTGCCCCCGCGCGGCAGGAAGAATCGGGAGCCGGGATCGCGCGGATGCCGCGTTCAGCCTTTCAGAAGCTCGGCATAACCGAAGGCGATGTGGTCGAGATCCGCGGCAAGCGCACCACCGCGGCGATCGCCATGGCCGCCTACCCCGAAGATGACGCACTGGATGTTGTGCGGCTCGATGGCCTCCAGCGCGGCAATGCCCAGGGTGGATCGGGCGAGCATGTCGAGATCGTGCGCGGCGAATCGCGCCCCGCCACCCGCGTGGTCTTCGCTCCGGCCCAGCGCGAGATGCGGCTGCAAGGGCCGACGCAGGCGCTGAAGCGCAACTTCTTCCGCCGTCCGCTGATGGCGGGCGATCTGGTGGCCACCACCGGGCAGCAGCCGGTGCAGAACATGCCCGCCGACGTGCGGCAATTGCTGCGCGCGCCCGCCTATGCCCTTACCCAGATCCGCCTCATCGTCGCGTCGACCAGCCCCAAAGGCATCGTCCATATCGACGAGAACACCGAAGTCGAACTGCGCGCCGAATTCGAGGATCCGAGCCATGGCCGCGCGGTGGTGAATTATGACGATGTCGGCGGGATGGAGGAGACCATCCGCGCCCTGCGCGAAATGGTCGAGCTGCCGCTGCGCTACCCCGAACTGTTCATCCGCCTCGGTGTCGAACCGCCCAAGGGGGTGCTGCTCCACGGCCCGCCGGGTACCGGCAAGACCCGGCTCGCGCAGGCTGTCGCGAATGAAAGCGACGCGGAATTCTTCATCATCAACGGCCCGGAAATCATGGGCTCGGGCTATGGCGAATCGGAAAAGCGCCTGCGCGAAGTGTTCGAGGAAGCCAGCCGCGCTGCGCCTGCGATCATCTTCATCGACGAGATCGACTCCATCGCCCCCAAACGCACGCAGGTGCCGGGCGAGGCGGAAAAGCGGCTTGTCGCCCAGCTCCTCACCCTGATGGACGGGCTGGAAAAGCGCGCCAACCTCGTCGTCATCGCCGCCACCAACCGGCCGGACGCGATCGACGAAGCGCTGCGCCGTCCCGGCCGGTTTGACCGCGAAATCGTGATCGGTGTCCCCGACCAGCGCGGGCGGCGGCAGATTTTCGGCATTCACACCCGCGGGATGCCGCTGGAAGGCGCGGTCGATCTGGATGAGCTCGCCCGCGTCACCCACGGCTTTGTCGGTGCGGATATTGCCGCGCTGGCGCGGGAGGCCGCGATCGAAGCCGTGCGCCGGATCATGCCGCGCCTCGACCTTGATGAGCGTACCATCCCGCCCGAAGTGCTCGAAGACCTGTGCGTGTCGCGCGACGATTTCCTCAGCGCCTTGAAGCGTGTCCAGCCTTCGGCCATGCGCGAAGTGATGGTGCAGGTGCCCAATGTCGGCTGGGACGATATTGGCGGCGCAAGCGAGGCGACCGACAAGCTGCGTGAGGGGATCGAGCTTCCGCTCAAAAACCCCGATGCGTTTCGCCGCCTGGGCATCCGTCCGGCCAAGGGCTTCCTGCTCTATGGGCCGCCGGGCACCGGCAAGACTCTGCTCGCCAAGGCTGTCGCCAAGGAGGCCGAGGCGAACTTCATCTCGATGAAGTCGAGCGACCTGCTCTCCAAGTGGTACGGCGAGAGCGAACAGCAGATCGCCAAGCTCTTCGCCCGCGCCCGCGCGGTGGCGCCCTGCGTGGTGTTCATCGACGAGATCGATTCGCTGGTTCCGGCGCGCGGATCAGGGCAGGGCGAGCCGCAGGTGACGGGGCGCGTGGTCAACACCATCCTTGCGGAAATGGACGGGCTGGAGGAGCTGCAATCGGTGGTGGTGATCGGCGCGACCAACCGGCCGACGCTGGTCGATCCGGCATTGCTGCGACCGGGACGGTTCGACGAACTGGTCTATGTCGGCACCCCGGACAAGGCCGGGCGGGAGCATATTCTCCGCATTCACACCGCCAAGATGCCGCTGGCGCAGGACGTCGATCTGGCGATGCTCTCGGGCAAGACCGAGCGCTTCACCGGCGCGGACCTGGAAGATGTGGTGCGCCGCGCGGGCCTCTCGGCGCTGCGGCGCTTGGGCGGCGATGTCACCGAGGTCGCGGCGCAGGACTTCGAGGCCGCGCTGGCGGATTCGCGCGCGACGGTCACGATCGAGATGGAGGACGAATACAAGAAGATGCGCGGCGAGCTGAAGAAGCGCGCCGCCGCCGTCCAGCCGATCGGCTTCTTCCCACCGGAGACGTTGACCCCGACACGGGACAGGAAGCACGATTGAGGCCGGCGATGTTCGTGAAATGTTTCACGTGAAACATTGCCGTGACGCGTCACCCCAGCGACAACCCGTCATCCCAGCGAAAGCTGGGACCTAGGGCTGTCTAGTACAGCGCTGGCCGCTCTAGGTCCCAGCTTTCGCTGGGGTGACGAAAGACAGAGCTGGGGTGACGATTAGGCTAGTGCGCCGCGTCCCAGCTCAGCCCCGTCCCGATCTCGACACCCAGCGGCACCGACAGCTCGACCGCAGGCAAGGCCGCCTCGGCCATCACCTGCCGGATAATCGAGGTCGCCGCCTCCACGCGGGCTTCGGGCAGTTCGAACACCAACTCGTCGTGCACCTGCAACAGCATCCGCACGTCATGCAACCCGGCGTCAGCCAGTGCCGGAAGCATCCGCGCCATCGCGCGCTTGATGATGTCGGCGCTGGTGCCCTGGATCGGCGCGTTGATCGCGGCACGCTCTGATCCCTGGCGTTCGGCCTGGTTCTTGGAATTGATCCGCGGGAACCACGTCTTGCGCCCGAACAGCGTCTCGGAATAGCCCTTGGCCCGCACGCTTTCGAGCGTTTCGTGAATATAGCGCTGAATGCCGGGGAAGCGCTGGAAATAGGTGTCGATCATCGCTTGCGCCTCTTCCGGCGGCACCTCCAGACGGCCCGCCAGACCCCAGCGGCTGATGCCATATAGAATCGCGAAGTTGATGGTCTTGGCCCGCGCTCGGGTGTCGCGGGTAACATCGCCGAACATTTCGCGCGCGGTGCGGGCGTGGATGTCCTCGCCGTGGGCGAAGGCTTCCTTGAGGCTGGCGACATCGGCCATGTGGGCGGCGAGGCGCAGTTCGATCTGGGAGTAGTCCGCCGCCAGCAGCACGTTGCCGGGCTCCGGCACAAAGGCCTCACGGATCTGGCGGCCGATCGCGGTGCGGATCGGGATATTCTGCAAGTTCGGATCGGTCGAGGACAAGCGCCCGGTCTGCGCGCCGACCAGCGAGTAACTGGTGTGCACCCGCCCGGTGGCCGGGTTGATCGCTTCCTGCAAGGCATCGGTGTAGGTCGACTTCAGCTTCGCCAGCTGACGCCATTCCAGCACCTTGCGGGCAATCGGCGCACCTTCGACCGCGAGTTTCTCCAGAACCGAAACATCGGTGGAGTATTGCCCGCTCTTGCCTTTCTTGCCGCCCTTGTAGCCGAGCTTGTCGAACAGGATGTCGCCGAGCTGCTTGGGGCTGCCGACGGTGAATTCCTGCCCCGCCAATGCGTGAATCTCACCCTCCAGCCGGCCGATTTCGATCGCGAATTCCTCCGACAGCTTGGCGAGCCGCGCGCGGTCCACCCGGATGCCTTCGCGTTCCATCGCGGCGACGACCGGGATCAGCGGGCGGTCGACCCGCTCGTACACCCGGCTGCCGCCCTCCACCGCAAGGCGCGGCTTCAGGTGGCGGTAAAGCCGCAGGGTGACGTCGGCATCCTCGGCGGCATAGGCGGTGGCGCGGTCCAGCGGGACTTCGCCGAACGGGATCGCCTTCTTGCCGGTGCCGCACAGGTCCTTGAACGGGATCGGGGTGTGGCCGAGGTGGCGCTGGGACAATTCGTCCATCCCGTGGCCGCCGCCCATGCCCTCCTCACCGCGCCCGGCATCGAGCGCGAAGCTGATTACCATGGTGTCGTCGATTGGGGCGACGGCGATCCCGACCCGGGCGAGGATGTTGAGATCGTACTTGCCGTTCTGGAACACCTTGAGGACGGCCTCGTCCTCCAGCAGCGGCTTCAGCGCGGCGAGGGCTTGCGCCACCGGCACCTGCTCGGGCTTCTGCGCGAACATGTCGGTGCCACCCCCCCCGACATTATGATGCGCGAGCGGGATGTAGCAGGCATCATTCGGGCCGAGCGCGAGGCTGACGCCGACAAGCTCCGCGCGCATCGGATCGAGCGAGGTGGTCTCGGTATCGACCGCCACCAGCCGCGCGGCGGTGGCGCGCGCGACCCACGCTTCGAGCCGTTCGAGCGTCTGCACCGTTTCATAGGCGCTGTGGTCAATCGGGGCCATTTCGGGGAGCGGCTGACGGCTTCCCTCGCCGCTCCCGTTCGCCGCCGCCGTTGTCGGCTTGGGCGGGTTGAGATCGGTCGTCCGCGAAGGGCTGCCCGCTCCCGCATCCAGCCGCCGCAGCAGTGAGGTGAAGCCGTGCTGCTGGAGGAACGCCGCCAGCGGTTCGGGCGGGACCGGCCCCAGCACCATGTCCTCAAGCGGTTGCGGCAGGTCGCAATCATCCTTCAGCGTGACGAGCACCTTGCTGAGCTCTGCATCGGCGCGACCTTCGATCAGACGCTCCTTGAGCTTGGAGGGTTTCATCGCCGGCGCCGAATCGAGCGCGGCGGTCAGCGAGCCGTGTTCGGCGATCAGCTTCGATGCGGTCTTGGGCCCAATCCCGTAGATGCCGGGCACATTGTCGACCGCATCGCCCATCAAGGCCAGCACATCGCCGACCAGTTCCGGGCCGACGCCGAATTTTTCCTCGACCTCTTCAAGCCAGATGCGCTGGTTCTTCATCGTGTCGAGCATGTCGATGCGGGCACCATTCACCTCGCCGATGAGCTGCATCAGGTCCTTGTCGGAGCTGACGATGGTGACATCCCAGCCCCGTTCCTGCGCGCGGCGGGCATAGGTGGCGATCAGATCGTCCGCTTCCAGCCCCGGCACTTCGATGCAGGGCAGGCTGAAGGCGCGGGTGGCGTCGCGGATCAGCGGGAACTGCGGGACAAGGTCCTCGGGCGGCTCGGGCCGGTGCGCCTTGTAATGTTCGTAGAGATCATTGCGGAAGCTGATCGATCCGGCATCGAGGATCACGGCGAGGTGTGTCGGCCCCTCCGCCGCGTCGAGATCGGCGGCCAGCTTCCACAGCATAGTGGTGTAGCCATAGACCGCGCCGACCGGCGTGCCTTCCGGGTTCGTCAGCGGCGGCAGCCGGTGATAGGCGCGGAAGATGTAGGATGAGCCATCGACGAGATAGAGGTGGTGCTTTTCGGCCATGCCGCCTGCTAGCACCCGCCGTGCGTTGCGGGTAGGGGTCTGGATCACGCCGATGCGCATCTCAATTGTGGCAAAAATACGGCGAAATTGGGGCGAGCCGCCTTATTCTGCCTTGTCGAGCCGGGCTTCCCCCCCTATCTACTTTTGTGAACCGGACGAGAGAGAAACCGGTTTCGGCGCGCATTGCCCAGCATCGCGTTGCAATCGCAGAGATAAGGAATTCAAACCATGCGCAAGATCATCCTCGCTGCCGCCATCGCCACCTCGGCCCTCGGTCTGGCCGCGTGCAGCGAATCCACCGAAACCGAAACCGAAGAAGCTGTCGACGCGATGGCCGCCGATGCCGAAGCGGCTGGCGATGAAGTTGCCACCGACGTCACCACCGCCGCGGACGCGACGGCCGAAGACATCAATGCCGCAGCTGACGAAGCCGCCGATGAAGCCGTGAAGACCACCGACGAAATCGGTGAAGCTGCCGCGAACATCGCTGCCGAAGCTGAAGACGCCGCCGAGTAATCGGCGCGAGGCCCAGCGCTGCTCAGGCGGCGCGGGTTACGAAAAAAGGGGCGGTGCCATCCGGCGCCGCCCCTTTTTGCTGCCTGTCGTCATGGCGAAGGCTCAGCCACCGGTGGCATAAGGCGCGTTCGCCCAATTCCGGGTCGGATGGGCCTGTGCGCGGACCGCAAAGCCATCGTAGAGCGCGCGCGCAATCGCGGCGATGCGTTCTTCGCGGGCCTGCTTGCTGCCTTGCCCGGTGACATAGATCGCCACGGCAATCGTACGGCCATCGGGGCATTCGATGATGCCGATATCGCTGGAGGTGTTGTTGAGCGATCCGGTCTTGTGGCTCACCCGGGCTTCGAGCGGGATGTGCGCCGGGATGCGGCGCTTGCCGGTGACGGTGCGGCTCATCGCGGCGAGCAGCACCTGACGGCTCTGATCGGACAGGAAATCGCCGCGATAGAGCCCGGACAGCAGCCGGACCATCGCGCGCGGGGTTGCGGCATCGCGGGTGTCGATGTGGACGGCGGGGTTGTACTCGCCGTCATCGCGCACCAGGGTGGCAATGTCGCGGTTGATCGAGAAGTTGGTGATCCCCTGCCGCCGGATCCAGTCGTTCACCACCGCCGGCCCGCCGACCGCCGCCAGCAGCGCGTCCGTGGCCGGGTTGGACGAGCGGGTGATCATGATCTCGATCAGGTCGATCGCGGGCATGTACTGGCCCGCGCGCACCGGCGCCTTGACCGAGGAATATTTGGCCGAGGCGACCGGCATCAGCAGCGGAAATTCCGAGGTCAGGGTGTAGCGCCCCTGTTCGACCATTTCGAGGAAGGTGGCGGCAATCGCGACCTTGCTGGTCGAGGCCATCGGGAACAGCTGGTCGCCCAGCACCATCACTTCTTCGCCTGTGGCCAGATCGACCGCAGCGACCCCGATTCGCCCTTGAGCCGGATCGGCGAGTTCAGCGATGCGCTGCTGCCAATTGCCGGCATAGAGCGCTTCGAAGCTGGGAGGTTGGCGCGCTTGCGTGCCGAAGGTTGCCGCGAAGGTATCCTCAAGATCCTCTGGGCCTGCCGCAGCAGGGCTGGCCATCACCGCAAGCGAGACGGCAAGGCCGGTGAAGGCAGCGAGAAAGCGAGGGCGTGTCATGCGGACAAGCTACTCCAACAGGGTTTCTTGGGGCTTAACGATGCACTTATCCACGCCCGATTCGCCGCGGCAAGCGCTCATCCGGGCGCATGCGACGAAAGGTGCGGCGCACGCGACAGAGCCGCACGCCGCAACGCCATGCGTCTCCTCGACCGCAATCGGAGGTTCGTCGAAAGCCATCTTGCCCACCATCACATGGGCTTGACTGCGTCCGCCAAGGCGGCAGTCTGCGGGTCAAGCATTTCTCCAAGGGGACAATCATGACCGACACCGCTCACCGCAGCGCCGCGCGCGCTGCCTTTGCCGCTTTGCTGCTGTCCACCTCGGGCGTCGCCTATGCGCAGACAGTGCAGATCGTCCAGCCGGGCGCGCCGGGGCAGGCCAGCAAGACGCTGACCGCCGATCAGGCGACCAAGCTGGCGCAGGCGAGCTACACCGCGTCCGATGTCGCCTTCATGCAGCACATGATCGTCCACCATCAGCAGGCGGTCGAGATGGCGGTGCTGGTGAAGGATCGCACCAACACCGCTGAGCTGGTCACGATCGCGGGACGGATCGAATCGAGCCAGGCAGACGAAATTGCTTTCATGAAGGCCTGGCTGAGCGAGCGGGGCGAGCCGGTGGAAGACCCGATGATGAAGGGTCACGGCGAACATATGCACCACATGATGAAGGGCATGGCCTCGCCCGATCAGATGAAGGCGCTGGCGGCGGCCAAGGGGGTGGAGTTCGACCGCCAGTTCCTGACCTTGATGATCGCGCATCATGAAGGCGCGGTGGACATGGTCGAAAAGCTGCTCGACGAAGACGGCACGGCGGCAGACCCCGTGCTCTACCAGTTCGTCGGCGATATCGACAGCGAGCAGACCACCGAGATCACGCGGATGGACAAGCTGCTGGCCGGCCTGTCGGGCGATCCGCGCTCGGGCCTCGCGGCCGGGTTCGACAACGCGGGCGAGGCGATCCTGAACCTCACCAAGGTGGCGAGTCTGCCTAAGCCCGCCGGGTTCTTCAACCCCGCCAACCCGGCCGATCTGCGCCCGCCGGTGCCGCCCAAGAAGGACAAGGACGCGGCGAAGGAGGAGGCCAAGCCCGAAGCCGCGCCTGCACCCGCCGTCGCCGCGGCTGACCCTGCCGCCGCCACGCCCGGGCGCGAAGAGGAAGACCTCACCGAATTTGCCGAACGCTCCCCGCTGCTCGATTTCGCCAACACCGACATCGCTTTCTTCGACGATGTGATGGTGGCCGGCTCCTACCACGGGTTCAACATCTACAAGCTCGGCACCGACGGCGTGCCCAACCTGATGAGCAGCGTCGTCTGCCCCGGCGGGCAGGGCGACGTCTCGGTGGTCGGCAACATCCTTGTGATGAGCGTCGAGCAGACCCGCGGGCGGGTCGATTGCGGGCTGGAAGGCGCGCCGGGCAAGGTCAATGAGGAACGCTTCCGCGGCCTGCGCATCTTCGATATCTCCGATCTCACCCGGCCGGTGCAGGTCGGCGGGGTGCAGACCTGCCGCGGCAGCCACACCCACTCGATCGTCAGCGCCGATGCGACCCGGATCGTGGTCTATAACTCGGGCACGGCCGGCATCCGCGAGAGCGAGGAGCTGGCGGGCTGCGTCGGCGAAATTCCGGGCGACACCCGCACGGCATTGTTCTCGATCGACGTGATCGAGATCCCGCTGGCCGATCCGTCCAAGGCGCGCATCGTCAAAAGCCCGCGCGTCTTCGCGGATGAGAAGACCGGCTCGATCGCGGGCCTGTGGACCGGCGGCGATCATGGCGACGGCACCCAGCGCACCGCCCCCACCGATCAGTGCCACGACATCACGGTTTTCCCGGCGCTGAAGATGGCGGCGGGTGCGTGCTCGGGCAACGGGTTGCTGTTCGACATTGCCGACCCGCTCGATCCCAAGCGGATCGACGCGGTGACCGACCCCACCTTTGCCTATTGGCACTCGGCCACCTTCAACAATGATGGCACCAAGGTGATCTTCACTGACGAGTGGGGCGGCGGCGGGCGCCCGCGTTGCAAGGCCTCCGATCCCAAGACCTGGGGCGCCAACGCGATCTACGACATCGTCGACCGCAAGCTCGTCTTCCGCTCCCACTACAAGATGCCCGCGCCCCAGACCGACAAGGAAAACTGTGTCGCGCACAACGGCTCGATCGTGCCGGTGCCGGGCCGCGATCTGTTCGTGCAGGCCTGGTATCAGGGTGGCCTCAGCATCATGGACTTCACCGACAGCGCGAGCCCCAAGGAAATCGCCTATTTCGATCGCGGGCCGATCGACACCAAGCAGATGATCGTGGGCGGTTACTGGTCGGTCTATTGGTACAAGGGCCACATCTACGGCACCGAGATCACCCGCGGGATCGACGTCTTCACCCTGAAGCCGAGCGAGCACCTCACCGAAGCGGAAATCGCTGCTGCCGGGGCCGCGAAGTACGAAGACAACCGCTTCAATCCGCAGACCCAGACCCGCGTGACATGGGACAAGGGCGTGATCGAAGCCGCCGAGGCAAGCCGCAAGGGCGGGTGAGGGGCACCGGGAATTAGTCCCATCCCCCTTGCCTTTGCGTGCCTTCCCGCCTAAGCGCGCGCACTTCACTGACACGAATCAATCAGCCGGCCTGGCGACAAGGGCTGCCATGGCCGGTTCCGACGTGTCTCACTCAGGAGATGAAAATGCCCAAGCTGAAGACCAAGAGCGGTGTGAAGAAGCGCTTCAAGATCACCGCCACCGGCAAGGTCAAGCACGGCGTCGCTGGCAAGCGTCACCGTCTGATCAGCCACAACGCCAAGTATATCCGCACCAACCGCGGCACCTCGGTCCTGTCGGCCAACGATACGCCGACGATCAAGAAGTGGGCGCCCTACGGGCTGGATTGATGCGAGCGGGCTCTGGCCCACGCGTCTTCACAATAAGGATATACTGATATGACTCGCATCAAACGCGGTGTTACCACCCGCGCCAAGCACAAGCGGATCCTCGAACAGGCCAAGGGCTATCGCGGTCGCCGCAAGAACACCATTCGCGTCGCCCGTCAGGCGGTCGAAAAGGCCGGCCAGTACGCCTACCGCGACCGCAAGGTGAAGAAGCGCACCTTCCGCGCCCTGTGGATCCAGCGCATCAACGCGGCCGTTCGCATGGAAGGCCTGACCTATTCGCAGTTCATGCACGGCATCAAGCTGGCGGGCATCGAACTCGATCGCAAGGCGATGGCCGATCTCGCAATGAACGAAGGCGGCGCCTTCAAGGCCGTGATTGCTCAGGCGAAGGCCGCTCTGCCCGCGTAAGCCTCTCGTGGCCTCGGCCCGAACATCAGATCAGGGGCGGTTGCCATTGCGGCAGCCGCCCCTTTCTGTTGCGCGGTATGCGGCCGCGAATTGTATGAATTCGCCATCCTTCTTGTAAAACCGCGCCACCTGCGGCTAACTGACGCGGTGGGGAATGGAGGATACCAGCAAGCCGCTGGCGGGCATGGGCCGCCGGTGGGCCAGCGGCTGACAGCCGAATTCCGCGAACCGCCGGCGCAGTTCGCGGGGTGCTTTACGACCTTCTACCACCTGACGCTCGATCTGCCCGAAACGGGCGCGGTGGTGACCGACTATCTCCAGCCCGAGTGGGCCAATATCCGCTTTTTCTGCGGCACCGCGCCCGAGGCGGAGATTGCCACGCACAAGGTCAGCGGCGCACCCTTTGTCGGCACCGGGCCGAGCACCTTGCCGTGCCGCTTCACGCTCGGGCCGGTGCGGATGTGGGGCGTCGGCTTCCTCCCGCTGGGCTGGTCGCGGTTCTTCGACGCCGATGCGAGCGATTGCGCCAATGTGATCTGCGACGGAACCACGCACCCGGCCTTCGCCCACTTCGGCGCACTGACCGATGTCCTGTGCGATCCTCAGGCCACGCTTGACGAGCAGTTCCAGGCGCTGGTCACGGCGATGGAGCGCGCGATGCGGCCCAATCGGGAGGAAGCGCGCATTGCCCGTGTCCACGCTGCGCTGGTGAACGGCGATCACGCTTCGGTGCACGATCTTGCCGAGGCTTGCGCGATGAGTATCCGTACGCTTGAGCGGGTGTGCACACGCTATTTCGGCTTTGCGCCCAAGCTCTTGATGCGCCGCCAGCGGTTCATGCGCAGCCTGACGACCTATATGCTCCAGCGCGGCCGCCCCTGGACCGAGGCAATGGACGCGCATTACCACGATCAGGCGCAATTCACGCGCGAGTTCCGCGAATTCATGACCATGAACCCGAGCGAGTATGCCGCGCTGGATCACCCGATCCTGACATCGTTCATGGAGGCGCGCGCGCGGGCGAGGGGCAGCGCGGCGCAGACCCTGGACCCGCCTGCGCCGCGGTGATCTGGCGCAGGCCCTCGGCCGAGGCCGATCCGGTGGGGCCGAAACGGCGCTGCTGCCCGATCATCAGACAGGCGCTTTGCAATGCGGGCGATTTGCCGCTAGCGGGCGGCGGCACATTTCCTGCGTAGATCACCCGAGGCCATGACCGACATACCATCCCAGACAGAGGCTGCGCTGGCCGCGATTGCGGCCTCAGCCACCCTCGATGCGCTTGAAGCGCAGCGGCTCGAAACGCTCGGCAAAAAGGGCTGGGTCAGCCTTGCCTTGAAGACGCTGGGCGGGATGAGCCCCGAGGAGCGCAGCGCCGCCGCCCCCGCGATCCAGTCCGCGCGGGCGAGCATTTCCGAGGCGCTGGATGCGAAGAAGGCCGCGCTCGAAGCCGCCGCTCTGGAAGAGCAGCTGGCGCGTGAGACGGTCGACCTGACGCTCCCCGCGCCCGCCGCACCCAAGGGTTCGGTGCACCCCGTCTCGCAGGTCATGGACGAATTGGCCGAGATCTTCGCCGACCTCGGCTTCGCAGTCGCGACCGGTCCCGAGATCGAGGACGACTGGCACAATTTCACCGCGCTCAACATGGACGAGACCCACCCGGCGCGGGCGATGCATGATACGTTCTACTTCCCTGACAAGACCGGGGAGGGCCGCGAGATTCTGCTGCGCACCCACACCTCGCCCGTCCAGATCCGCGCGATGCTCGATCAGGGCGCGCCGATCCGCATCATCGCGCCGGGCCGGGTCTATCGCTCGGACAGCGATGCCACCCACACGCCGATGTTCCATCAGGTCGAAGGCTTGGTGATCGACAAGGATATTCACCTCGGTCACCTCAAGTGGACGCTGGAGACCTTCTTCAAGGCCTTCTTCGAGCGTGAGGACATCGTTCTGCGTCTGCGCCCGAGCTACTTCCCCTTCACCGAGCCGAGCGTCGAGGTCGATGTCGGCTATTCGAACGAAGGCGGCCGCCGGGTGGTCGGCGGGCACGGCGATGCGCCGGGCCATGCGTGGATGGAAATCGGCGGTAGCGGGATGGTCAACGCCCGCGTGCTCGAATTCGCCGGGCTCGATCCCAAGGAGTGGCAGGGCTTCGCCTTCGGCCTCGGGATCGACCGGATCGCGATGCTCAAATACGGGATGAACGACCTGCGCGCCTTCTTCGACGGCGATCCGCGCTGGCTGGCGCATTACGGCTTTTCGCCCTTCGACCAGCCCACCCTTTCCGCTGGCGTGGGAGCAAAGGCATGAAGTTCTCGCTGACCTGGCTCAAGGATTACCTTGATACGACCGCTTCGGTGGCGGAAATCTGCGACGCGCTCAACGCCATCGGGCTTGAGGTCGAGGGCGTGGAAGACCCGGCGGAGAAGCTGGCGGGCTTCCGCATCGCCCACGTGCTGACGGCCGCGCGCCACCCCGATGCCGACAAGCTGCAGGTGCTGACCGTCGACACGGGCGAGGGCGAGCCGCTGCAAGTCGTGTGCGGCGCGCCCAATGCGCGCGCGGGCATGAAGGGCGTGCTTGGCCTGCCCGGCGCGGTCGTTCCCGCCAATGGCATGGTGCTGCGCAAGAGCGCGATCCGGGGCGTCGAGAGCAACGGCATGATGTGCTCGACCCGCGAACTAGAGCTGGGCGAGGATCACGACGGGATCATCGAACTGCCCGACGATGCGCCGGTCGGCACCGCCTTCGCCGATTATCACGGCGCCGATCCGGTGATCGAGGTAGCGGTGACGCCCAACCGCCCGGACTGCATGGGCGTCTATGGCATCGCCCGCGATCTGGCGGCCAAGGGGCTGGGGACGCTGAAGCCGATCACCATTCCGACCTTCTCTGGCTCGCGCGCCATTCCGGGGGCAATCCGCACAGACGATCCCGAGGGCTGCCCGGCCTTCTATGGCCGCGTCATTGCCGGCGTAAAGAACGGCCCCTCGCCCGAGTGGCTGCAGGCGCGCCTGAAGAGCGCGGGCCAGCGTCCGATCTCGCTGCTGGTCGATCTGACCAACTACCTGATGCTTGGCTTCGGGCGTCCGGCCCACGCCTATGACCTCGCCAAATTGCAGGGCGCGGTCGTCGCGCGGCGGGCGAAGGACGGCGAGCAAGTGCTGGCGCTCAACGAGAAGACCTACACGCTCGACAGCGAGATGGTCGTGATCGCCGATGACAACGGCGTGCACGACATCGCCGGGATCATGGGCGGCGAACATTCGGGCGTTACCGAGGGCACAACCGACGTCCTGCTCGAAATCGCCTATTTCGATCCGGCCCGCATCGGCGCGACGGGGCGCAAGCTGGGACTGTCCTCGGACGCGCGCACGCGGTTCGAGCGCGGGGTTGACCCCGCGTTTCTGGAACAGGGCCTCGACCTGCTCACCGGGCTGATCGTCGATCTGGCAGGCGGCACGCCCAGCGACATCATGCGCGCTGGTTCGCCGCCGAGCGAACCCAAGGTGATCGCCTTTGATCCCGGCCTGACGCTGCGCCTCGGCGGGGTGGAGGTGCCGGAGGCAGAGCAGAAGCGCATCCTCGAAAGCCTCGATTTCAGCGTCAGCGCCAACTGGCAGGTGACCTGCCCGCTGCGCCGCCACGACATCGAAGGCCCGGCTGACCTCGTCGAGGAGGTCGTGCGCATCCACGGCCTCGACAAGGTGGCGAGCGTCGCGCTCCCCCGCGCGGAGGGCGTCGCCCGCCCGACCGCTACGCCGCAGCAGAAGCTCGAGCGCGGCCTGCGCCGCGCCGCCGCCGCCAGCGGCCTCAACGAGGCGGTGACGTGGAGCTTCCTCCCCGAATGGGCCGCAAACCACTTCGCCAGCGACCAGCTCCTGTGGGTGCTCGCCAACCCCATCAGCGAGGACATGAAGGCGATGCGCCCCGCGCTGCTCCCCGGCCTCCTCATGGCGGCCAAGCGCAACGCGGATCGCGGCGCGGCGTCATCACGCCTGTTCGAGATCGGGCGGCGCTATTTCCGCGGGAGCGACGGCCTCAGCGACGAAAAGCCCACCCTCGGCATCGTGCTCGCGGGCGAGAAGACCGCGCGTGGCTGGCAGAGCGGCAAGGCCAAGAGCTTCGACGCCTATGACGCCAAGGCGCTGGCAATGCAGCTGCTCGAAGCGGCGGGCGCGCCTGTGGCCAACCTGATGGTGATGGGCGAGGCGGGGCCGCAGTTCCATCCCGGCCAGTCCGCCACCCTGCGCCTCGGCCCGAAGGTGGTGTTGGCGCGCTTCGGGATGGTGCATCCGGCGACGCTCAAGACCTTCGACGTTGACGGCCCGATTGCCGCCGTGGAGCTGTTCCTCGACGCAATCCCCGCCAAGAAGGGCGCGGCCTTTGCGCGTCCGGGCTTCACCCCGCCCGCGCTGCAAGCCGTGACGCGCGACTTTGCCTTCCTCGTCCCCGCGAGCCTCGCGGCGGGCGATCTGGTGCGCGCTGTCCAAGGCGCGGACAAGGCAGTGATCACCGGCGTGCGCGTGTTCGACGTCTTCGCCGGGCAGGGCGTGCCCGAGGGCCACAAGTCCATCGCGGTCGAAGTCACGCTCCAGCCGGGTGAGGCGAGCTTCAAGGACGCCGACCTCAAGGCCATCGCCGAGAAGGTCGTCGCGGCGGCGGCCAAGCTGGGCGGGGAGCTGCGCGGATGAGCAAGACCGCTTTCGTCACCGGCGCCACCGCCGGTATCGGTCTTGCCACGGTGCGTACGCTGGTGGCGGACGGCTGGCGCTGCGTTGCCACCGGACGGCGGCAGGAGCGGCTTGACGCACTGGTTGCCGAGCTGGGCGCGGACAAGGTCCATGCCGCCTGCTTCGATGTGCGTGACACCGCCGCGCTCGATGCCGCACTCGCCGCGCTGCCCGAGGGCTTCCGTGAGATCGACCTCTTGGTCAACAACGCGGGTCTCGCCCAGGGCCTCTCGCCCGCGCAGAACGCCGATCTGAATGATTGGCACACGATGATCGATACCAACATCACCGCGATGGTGGTGCTGACCCGCAAGCTGCTGCCGCTGCTGATCGAGCGGCGCGGCGCGATCATCGCCATTGGCTCGGTCGCGGGGAGCTACCTCTATCCCGGCGGCAACGTCTATGCCGGTTCCAAGGCCTTTGCCAACCACTTCACGCTGGCCTTGCGTGCTGACCTCCACGGCACCGGCGTGCGCGTGACGAGCATCGAGCCGGGCATGGTCGAGACCGAGTTCACGCTGGTGCGCACCGGCAGCCAGCAGGCGTCGGACGATCTCTATCGCGGGGTCCATCCGATGACCGGGCAGGACATCGCCGACACGATCCTGTGGATCGCGAACTTGCCGCCGCATCTCAACATCAACCGGATCGAGCTGATGCCGGTCAACCAGGACTTCGCGGGCTTCCGCGTCGCGCGCGACAACCAGTGACCTCCAATCGCCGCACCTTCGCGATCATCTCGCACCCTGACGCGGGTAAGACCACGCTGACCGAAAAGCTCCTGCTTCAGGGCGGCGCGATCCACTTGGCCGGCGAGGTCAAGGCGCGCGGCGCGGCGCGGCGGGCGCGGTCGGACTGGATGAAGATCGAGCAGCAGCGCGGGATCTCGGTCACGTCGAGCGTGATGACCTTCCAGAAGGATGGGATCGTCTTTAACCTGCTCGACACCCCGGGCCACGAGGATTTCTCGGAGGACACCTACCGCACCCTGACCGCGGTGGACTCGGCGGTGATGGTGATCGATGCGGCCAAGGGCATCGAGCCGCAGACCCGCAAGCTGTTCGAGGTCTGCCGCCTGCGCTCGGTGCCGATCCTCACCTTCGTCAACAAGGTCGACCGCGAGGGCCGCGATCCCTTCGAGACGCTGGACGAGGTCGCCGACATGCTGGCGCTCGACGTCTCGCCCCAGATGTGGCCCATCGGCATGGGCGGCGAGTTCGAGGGCCTGCTCGATTTCGCCACCGACACCATCAGCCGCCCCGAAGGCCCGAGCCGCGAGTTCCTCGGCACCCGCGACACCGCCGCCATCCCCGAGCGCTTCGCCGACGAGATCGAGCTAGCGCGCGGCGGCTATCCCGAATTCGACCTCGAAGCCTTCCGCCACGGTGACCTGACGCCCGTCTATTTCGGATCGGCGCTCAAGAACTTCGGCGTCACCGAGCTGATCGACGCCATTGCCCGCTTCGCCCCGCCGCCCCGCCCGCAGCCCGCCGGCGCGGAGCAGATCAGCCCGGAGCGCGACGAGGTCACCGGCTTCATCTTCAAGGTGCAGGCCAACATGGACCCCAACCACCGCGACCGCATCGCCTTCATGCGGCAGGTCTCGGGCACGTTCAAACGCGGCATGAAGCTGACGCCGAGCGGCCTCGGCAAGCCCATCGCGGTCCACTCGCCGATCCTGTTCTTCGCGCAGGACCGCGAGCTCGCCGACACGGCCGAAGCGGGCGACATCATCGGCATCCCCAACCACGGCACCCTGCGCGTGGGCGACACCCTGTCAGAGCGCAATCAGGTGCGCTTCACGGGCCTGCCCAACTTCGCGCCCGAAATCCTGCGCCGGGTGCAATTGCGCGATCCGACCAAGACCAAGCAATTGCGCAAGGCCCTGGACGACCTCTCGGAAGAGGGCGTCATCCAGGTGTTCTACCCCGATATCGGCTCGGCCCACATCGTTGGGGTGGTCGGGCAGCTTCAGCTGGAAGTGCTGATTTCGCGGCTTGAGGCGGAATACAAGGTCGAAGCCGTGCTCGAACCCTCTCCCTTTGCGACCGCGCGCTGGATCAAGGGTGACGAGAAGACGTTGGAGGAATTCGCCGGGTTCAACCGCGCCAACCTCGCCCGTGACCGGGACGGCGATTACGTGTTCCTGGCCAAGAGCCCCTGGGATGTCAGCTATCAGGTCGAGAAGAACCCGCAGCTGACTTTCTCGGCCACCAAGGAACGGTAAGAACCCCTTTCCGTTCGTGCTGAGCTTGTCGAAGCACCGCCTTTTCTTCTGGAGGTCCGCTCTCAAAAAGAACGGCCCTTCGACAGGATCGGGGCGAACGGTGTGGGGTCTGACACTTGCCCAAACCCCGCAGTTTAGCCAAAGCATCACCCATGCACACCGCCGGCCCGACCTCGCAGACCTTCATTTCGCAGCGCCTTCGCCTGAATTACCTCGATTGGGGCGGCAGGGGGAAGCCACCGCTGGTGCTGGTGCATGGCGGCCGCGATCACGCGCGCAGCTGGGACTGGACCGCCGAGGCGCTCAGCGAGGATTACCACGTCATCGCCATGGACCACCGCGGGCATGGGGATTCCGACTGGGTCTCGGACGGGGTCTATTCGGCGGGCGACATGGTCTATGACCTTGCGCAACTGATCCACCAACTGGGCGTCGGCCCGGTGCGGATGGTGGCGCATTCGATGGGCGGGAATGTCGCACTGCGCTATTCCGGGGCCTTCCCGGACATGGTGACCAAGCTGGTCGCGATCGAAGGCCTCGGCCCCTCGCCCGAATGGCGCGCCAAGCAGCGCAGCCAGCCCTATCCCGAGCGCCTCGCCGAATGGATCGAGAAGAAGCGCAAGGCCGCCGGTCGCACCCCGCGCAAATATGAAAGCATCGAGGCGGCTTTTGCCCGCATGATCGAAGAAAACGCCTACCTCACCGAGGAACAGGCGCGCCATCTCACCGTCCATGGGGTCAACCGCAACGAGGACGGCACCTATAGCTGGAAGTTCGATCCGCACCTCAATGTCTGGCCGGTCGAGGACATCGGCGACGAGTTCATCGAGCAGCTGTGGGGCGCGATCACCTGCCCGACGCTGCTGCTTTACGGCGCGGATTCCTGGGCCTCGAACCCGGAGAAGGACGGTCGCATCGCGCACTTCAAGACCGCCAGCGTGATCGAGTTCGAAAAGGCCGGCCACTGGCTGCACCACGACCAGTTCGACCGCTTCATCGCCACCTTGCGCGATTTCCTCTAAACCGGAGAGACGGCGATGGCAGAGTTCTTCGAGGCATTGAACGACAAGCACATCGCCATGATCGCCGCGCAGCCGGTGTTTTTCGTGGCCACGGCAGCGGCCGAGGGGCGGGTGAATCTCAGCCCCAAGGGCTATGACGCCTTCCGCGTGCTCTCGCCCACGCGCGTTGCCTATCTCGACCTCGGCGGATCGGGTAACGAGACTCACGCGCACCTTGCCGCGGAGCAGGCCGATCAGGGGCGGATCACGCTCATGTTCTGCAATTTTCAGCAGCCCGCGCTGATCCTGCGCATTTACGGACGGGGACAGGCGGTGTTGCCGCAGGATTCCGCGTGGGAGGGGCTGGCCACGCATTTCACACTGATGCCCGGAACACGGCAAATCTTCGATATCGCGGTCGAAAGCGTGCAGTCCTCCTGCGGCTGGGGCGTGCCCTTCATGACGCTGGAGAGCGAGCGCGATACGCTGAAGAAGGCGCATCGCCAGTCCGACCCGGCGCAGTGGGAGGCCAAGATGGCGCTACGCACCCGCAGCATCGACGGTCTGCCGACCCGTGCGACGGACCGCTATATCGCAGGCGACGAGAGCTGAACTGCGGCACGCTTCAGCGCAAATCTTGCACAATCGTTAATCACTTGCCTAATTGTTAGGCAGAAATTCTTTCGCAAGTGCGAAGAAAGGTGCTGATTCCGTTGCGTCAGCCTCGTTACACAAATGTGGCACGCTTGTTGCTGTGTATCCCGTAGCCGGGCCAATCCGGTGCAATAGGGGCCACAGATGAAGTTCATCATCGCCATTATCAAACCGTTCAAGCTCGACACCGTTCGTGAAGCGCTGAGCGGCATCGGCATTGCCGGGATGACCGTCACCGAGGTCAAGGGTTTCGGTCGGCAAAAGGGTCAGACCGAAATCTACCGCGGTGCCGAATACTCCACCAACATGCTTCCCAAAGTGAAGCTCGAGATCGCTGCCAGCGACGAAATCGCCGCGCAGGTGGTCGAAACCATCCAGCAGACCGCCAACACGGGCGCGATCGGCGACGGCAAGATCTTCGTTCTGGATCTCGCCTCCGCCACCCGCATCCGCACCGGCGAGTCCGGCGAAACCGCGCTGTAAGGGGACCCAATCGATGAAGCGCATTCTCTCCACTTTTGCGACGGTCGCGACCGGAGCGGCATTCCTTGCTGCGCCGGCTTTCGCCGCGCCTGCGGCTGATGCCGCCGCCGCCGCCGCGCCTGCCGTCTTCACCCCCACCGCCGAGATGGTCAACAAGGGCGATGTCGCCTGGATGATGGTCTCGACCGCGCTGGTTCTGATGATGAGTGTTCCCGCCCTTGCGCTGTTCTACGGCGGTCTGGTGCGCGCCAAGAACATGCTGAGCGTGCTGATGCAGGTGCTCACCATCGTCTGCGTCGCGGCGCTGGTGTGGTTCGGCTGGGGCTATTCGATGGCCTTCACCTCCACTGGCACGCCGTTCCCGGCGCTGTTCGGCGGACTCGACAAGGCCTTCTTGGCCGGGGTCAATCCGGGCACCTTCGCGGCTACCTTCTCGAACGGGGTTTACCTGCCCGAGCTGGTCTTCGTGATGTTCCAGATGACCTTCGCCTGCATCACCCCGGCCCTGATCGTCGGCGCCTTTGCCGAGCGCGTGAAGTTCACGCCCCTGATCATCTTCGTGGTCGCGTGGATGACGCTCGCCTATTTCCCGATCGCGCACATGGTGTGGTACTGGGCCGGCCCGGACTTCCTGCACACCGCGCCCACTGACATGGGTCTGCTGTGGGGCTGGGGTGCGCTCGACTTCGCTGGTGGCACCGTGGTGCACATCAACGCCGGGATCGCTGGCCTCATCGGCTGCCTCATCATCGGCCCGCGCATCGGCTACAAGAAGGAGCCCATGCCCCCGCACAGCCTGGTGATGACCATGATCGGTGCCAGCCTGCTGTGGATCGGCTGGTTCGGGTTCAACGCCGGCTCGGCGCTCGAATCCAACGCCTTCGCCGCTCTCGCCTTCATCAACACCTTCGTCGCCACCGCGGCAGCGGGTGCAGCCTGGGCGATCATCGAACAGATCACCCACAAGAAGCCTTCGCTGCTCGGCGGGGTCTCGGGTGTGGTGGCCGGCCTTGTGGCGATCACCCCGGCGGCGGGCTTTGCCCACCCCGGCACCGCGATCATCCTCGGCGCTGTGGCTTCGGTGGTGTGCTACTTCTTCGTCACCACGGTGAAGAACAAGCTGAACTACGACGATAGCCTCGATGTCTTCGGCATCCACGCCGTGGGCGGGATCGTCGGCGCGATCGGCACCGGCATCGTCGCTGACCCGGCGCTCGGCGGCCAGGGCTGGATCGACTACACCGCTCCGGTGGCCGTGGCTGGCGAATACGACCTCGTCGGTCAGGTGATCACCCAGTGCTGGGCGGTGGGCACCACCATCCTGTGGACCGGCGTTGTCTCGGCCGCGCTGTTCCTGATCCTCAAGGTCACCGTGGGCCTGCGCCCCGACGCCGAAGCCGAAACCAACGGCCTCGACATCTCCGAACACGGGGAGCGGGCTTACAACTAAGCCCCTCTCCACCAAGCTTGGCGGGGGGAGGCCTCTCTCTCCCTCTCCCCTCCCCCCGCCTCACCTTGTTCCTCCTGCGAACGAACAGACTGAATATGGCCGGAGTAGCGCAAGCTCTCCGGCCTTTTTTTGTTTGTTGTTTGTTGTTTGTGTTGCGACCCCGCCTCCGCGGGGTCGTCCTCGGCGAGTCTCAGGCCCTGCGGGCCTGATCGCCTGCGGCTCGCGCGCGTGCGCTCGCGGCCCGTCCTTTGGCGGGCCGGATCATCGCGCTTCCTGCGGTAAGGTTTAGGCCCGCTCCGCCGCCATCACGAAGTCGGCACACCTCTCGCCGATCATGATGCTCGGCGCGTTGGTGTTGCCGCTGACGAGCTTGGGCATGATGCTGGCATCGGCCACCCACAGCCCCTCGAGCCCATTGAGCTTCAGCGTCGGATCGACCACCGCGTCAGGATCGCTCCCCATGCGGCAGGTGCCGACCGGGTGGTAGACCGTGTCCGCCCGCGCACGGATCAATTCGTCCAGCGCGGCGTCGTCATTGAGGTCGACCGGATGGCGGTCCCTGGGGCCAAAGGCCTGCATCGGGGGGGCTTCGGCAATGCGGTGCGACAGGCGCACGCCGGCGCGCAGCACCGCCATGTCGCGATCATCGGCGAGGAAGTTGGGATCGATCACCGGCGCAGCGCCCGCGTCGCCGCTGCCCAGCCGGACAGTTCCCCGGCTTTCGGGCCGCAGCACGCAAGCGTGGAGCGAGAAGCCATGCGCCTTCACCTTTTCGCGCCCGTGATCTTCCAGCACGGCGGGGACAAAGTGCCATTGCACGTCGGGCGCAGGCGCGTCGGGCATCACGGTCCAGAACCCGCCCGCCTCGGCATAGGGCGTGGTCATCACCCCGGTCCGCTTGCGGCGGTGCTCGACCATGGCCGCCGCCATCTTGAGCGTGCCTTTCAGCGTGCTGCCGATCGGAATGTCGCTCTCCGTCTCCCAGCCGGAGACATAGTCGATATGGTCCTGAAGGTTGCCGCCCACCGCCGGGCGATCCAGCACCACGTCGATCCCGTGCGCCTTCAGGTGATCCGCCGGGCCGATGCCCGACAGCATCAGGATTTGCGGCGAATTGAACGCCCCAGCGCTGAGCACCACCCCGCGACGGGCCAGCAATGACTGGGCAACGCCCCCGCGACGAACCTGCACGCCTGTGACACGCCCGCCCTCGATCAGCAGTTTCTCGACCAGCGTATCAGTGCGCACCGCGAAGTTGCCCGCGCCCCGGATCGGCTCCACGTAAGCCCGCGCCGCCGACCAGCGTTCGCCCTTGCGCTGGGTGACCTGATAAAGGCCGAAGCCCTCTTGCCGCTCGCCGTTGAAATCGGGATTGGTGCGCAGCTGGAGCGATGCCGCCGCATCGACAAAGGCGTGGCTGGCCGGGTTGGCGGCGGTCTGATCCGACACGAACAGCGGCCCGCCCGCGCCATGAAATTCATCGCCCCCACGCTCGTTGGCCTCGGCGCGCTTGAAGTAGGGGAGCACGTCGTCATAGGCCCAGCCGGTGCAGCCCATCGCGGCCCAATTGTCATAATCCCAGCGGTTGCCGCGGATATAGACCATCGCGTTGATCGCGGAGGACCCGCCGAGTCCACGCCCGCGCGGCTGATAGCCGGTGCGTCCGTTCAGGCCCTTTTGCGGGACGGTCTCGTAGCGGTAGTTCGACTTTTCGGGGATGAAGGGCATGAAGCCCGGCGTCTTGATCCAGACATTGTCGTTGCGCCCGCCCGCTTCCAGCAGGCACACCCGGCGCGTGCCATCCACCGCGAGCCGCCCTGCGACAGCGCTACCGGCACTGCCACCGCCGATGACGATGTAGTCGAAACTTTCCATGATCTCTCCCTTTGGCGAGGGAGATTAGGCAGCTTCTTTGCTGCCTGCAATCGGGTTTCGATCAGCCACTGAAGTTGCAGCGGGCGCAACCCTGATGCCCGTGCGGGCCTGCCACTTTGCCCGGATCATGTCGGAGGTCTCGCGGCTGCCGTCATGACTCCAACCCGGCTCGCGCAGCAGGTAGCTGAGCTTATGCTGCCACGGCGCGCGCCAGATGTCGGTGAGCATCCCGATCCATTCGTGAAACACCGACCACAGAAGGTTGAAGCTCCCCAGCTGCTTGACGATCCCGTAGCGGTTTTTCTCTTCACCGACCTCGGGCGTGAAGGTGCCGAACAGCTTGTCCCAGACGATGAAGACGCCCGCGTAATTGGTGTCGAGATAGCGCGGATTGGTGGCGTGGTGGACGCGGTGGTGCGAGGGGGTGTTCATCACCGCCTCGAACCAGCGCGGCATCTTGTCGATCGCCTCGGTGTGGATCCAGAACTGGTAGATGAGGTTGAACCCGCCGCAGATCGCGATCATCGCCGGGTGGAAGCCCAGGAGCACCAGCGGCACCGCGAAGAGGAAGCCGAAGGTGAACATCCCCGTCCACGTCTGCCTGAGGGCGGTGGAGAGGTTGTAGTGCTGCGAGGAGTGGTGGTTCACGTGGCTCGCCCACATCCAGCGGATGCGGTGCCCGGCGCGGTGGACCCAGTAATATTTGAGGTCGTCGAGCACGAAGCACAGCGGCCAGGCCCACCACACGGCCCACCATTCGGGGCCGAAGTCGAAGACGCGGTACTCGTAGGCCTTGAGGAACACGGTCAGCGCGAAGCCGCCGAGCACAGCGCCCGCCACGGTCGAGCCGAGGCCGAAGGCGAGGCTGACCAGCGTGTCCTTGGGCTCGTAGGCCTCGGGCGCGCGGAATTTGGCCCAGATCATCTCGGCCAGCACCGCCACCACGAACAGTGGCACGGCATATTGGGTGGGGTTGAAGTCAGGCATCCTTGCCTGCGTTTAGCCGATTGATCGCCTCGGCCCAAGCCTGCGCGTCGGGGAGGGTGAGGAACACCTTGCCGAAGCGCGGCTCGCCCGGATCAACAACGAGGTTGAACTCGCCCGGCTGGACGTCGGGACGCGCGGTCGCACCGGGGCCGAGCACGCGTCCGGCAAAGCGGTTGCCGTGGCGCCTGATCACCATGATCCGCCCCGCGCCGTCGCGGGCGAGCGCACTCGCACCCTCGGCGTCGTGAGAGGTGGCGACCGGCGCGAACCCGTCTTCGACCTCACCCGCCGCACGCGCGACCGCCTCGGCGCTGTCGAGACGCGGCGCGCCACCAAGCTTCAGCCACCACGCGAGCCCCGCCAGCGCGAGGATCGCGACCAGCGAACCGGCGGTCTGAGTCAGCAGGGCCACGGGCGGCAGCGCCTCAGCGCGCGGCGAGCATGTCGATCATCGCGCGAATCGGGCTCACATCGTAGCCTGCCCGTGCCGCTGTCCGGGCGATGTCGTCCGGCTCGACGCCCTGCTTGGCGGCGGCCAGCGCCCACAGCAAGGTCGAGCGCGTGCCCGAGCGGCAATAGGCGAGAATCGGGCCCTCAGCCTGCTCCAGCGCGTCGATCATCGCGTTGACCTGCGGCTCGCTAAAGCCCGAATGTCCGATCGGGATCGCGACATAATTCATCCCCGCTGCTGCCGCCGCCGCTGCGATTTCGTCTCCCTGAGGGGCCGAAGGTTCCTCGCCATCAGGGCGGTTGTTGACGATGAGACCCACGCCCAGCGCCGCCGCCGCCGCGATATCCTCGAGCGCAAGTTGCGGGCTCACCAACACATTTTCGGTCAGTTGGCGAAAATCGCTCATGATACGTCCTGCTTTCCCCAGTGGCTGGTCCAATATTGTCACCGCCTTTCATGCCGAAAGCGGGTCTGGCGCACAAGCACCGCTGCGCGGCGTCGGCCCGCCAAATGGGGGGCCGGTAAAATCGTTCGCAAAGCAAGCTTTTGTGCGCTATGTGTTTCACACGTGCGCGCCGGACCACTAACTCGGCGCGTCCGGCTCCGGTGCGGCTCACTGTCCACGACATCGGCGCGATTGAGGCCGGGCAGTGTGGCTAAGGTACGTACTGATCTATGGGTTACGATAGGGGACGCCGGCGCGGACGCGATAAGCGCGACGGTTTCGGCGAAGATGGCTTCGATCCGTTTGGCGGTGGGAATGATGGTTTCTCGCCTCCGCGCGAATTTGGTGGCGGCGATCGCTTTGGTGGCGGTGGCGACCGGTTCGGCGGCGGCGGTGATCGCTATGGCGGCGGCGGTGCCCCGCGCAGTGGCGGTGGCGGCTTTGGCGGCGGCCCGCGTGGTTCCGGCGGCGGTGGTGGCGGTGGTTTCAGCGGTGCGCCGCGCATGCCCGCCCAGATCGTTGGCACCGGCAAGGGTACGGTGAAGTTCTTCAACACGCAGAAGGGCTTTGGCTTCATCCAGCAAGAAGGCGGCGGCGAAGATGTGTTCGTTCACATCAGCGCGGTCGAACGTGCTGGTCTTGAAGGCCTCGCTGAAGGACAGGAGCTCCAGTACAATCTCGTGGATCGCGGCGGCAAGGTGTCGGCGCAGGATCTTCAGGTTGTCGGTGATGTGATCGCCGTGGCGGCCAAGCCCGCTGCTCCGGCGCGCGAGCTGACGGGTGAGCGCGCCAAGGGTACGGTCAAGTTCTTCAACGGGATGAAGGGCTTCGGCTTCCTCGTCCGTGATGACGGCCAGCCCGATGCCTTCGTCCACATCAGCGCGGTCGAGCGTTCGGGGCTTTCGGCCCTCAACGAAGGCGAACGCTACGAATTCGATCTCGAAGTCGATCGACGCGGAAAATATTCCGCCGTCAATCTGGCACCGATCGAAGGCTGACCTCGGCCGAAACCGCGCCCCGCGGTTTGACGCAGGGTCAGCGGAAGATTACCGGATTGTAGATGGCGGCTCTGGTTCAGGGCCGCCATTTGCGTTTCGAGCCCCCCCGATTCTCACAATTCAGGACAAAGCCCATGTCGATTACCCCGCTCATGCCCGTCTATCCGCGTTGCGGTGTCCGGCCGGTGCGCGGCGAGCACTGCCATCTCATCGACGAGGATGGCACCCGCTATCTCGATTTCGCCAGCGGCATTGCGGTGAACCTGCTCGGCCATTCGCATGAAGGGTTGATCGGCGCGATCCAGCAACAGGCCGCGACGCTGATGCACGTCTCGAACCTCTATGGCAGCCCACAGGGCGAGAAGCTGGCACAGTGGCTGGTCGACACCACCTTTGGCGACACGGTGTTCTTCACCAATTCGGGCGCCGAGGCAGTCGAATGCGCGATCAAGACCGCACGTGCGTTCCACCAGAACGCGGGTGAGGCGGGCGATGCCGGGCGGTTCGAGATCATCACCTTCCACAATGCCTTCCACGGCCGGACGATGGCGACCATCAGCGCCTCGAACCAGACCAAGATGCACCACGGCTTCGCGCCTCTGCTCGAAGGGTTCAAGTATGCGCCCTTCGACGATCTCGAAGCGGCCAAGGCGCTGATCGGGCCGCAGACGGCGGGCATTCTGGTCGAGCCGATCCAGGGCGAAGGCGGAATCCGCCCGGCCTCGCCCGAGTTCATGGCTGGCCTGCGCGCGCTGTGCGACGAGCATGGGCTGATGCTGATCCTCGACGAGGTGCAGTGCGGCGTCGCGCGCACCGGCAAGCTGTATGCCTATGAGCATTACGGCATCACCCCCGACATCATGGCGACCGCCAAGGGCATCGGCGGCGGCTTCCCGCTCGGGGCCTGTATCGCCACCGAACACGCCGCGCGCGGCATGACCTTCGGCACCCATGGATCGACCTATGGCGGCAACCCGCTGGCGATGGCGGCCGGGATGGCCGTAATGGAGGCTGTCGCCAACGACGAGTTCCTCGATTCGGTCGCTGAGAAGGGCGAACGCCTGCGCGCGCGGCTTGAGCAGTTCATCGGCAATTATCCCGAACTGTTCGAACTGGTGCGTGGCAAGGGTCTGATGCTCGGCCTGAAGATGAAGATGGAGAGCCGCCCGTTCTACGTCCATCTGCGCGATCATCACCAGCTGCTGACCGTGGCGGCGGGCGACAACACCATCCGCATCATCCCGCCGCTGGTGATCGGCGATGCCGAGATCGACGAATTCTTCGACAAGCTGTCGGCCGGCGCGGCGAGCTTCAAGGTGCCCGAGGCAGCATGACCGGGGGCACGGGGGCGTTCCGCCACTTCCTCAATCTGGGGGATGCGGGCGGCGATGACATCGCGGCGATGATCAATGACGCGATCGACCGCAAGGCGGCGCGCGCGGGCCTGCCCAAAGGCGCGCCCGATGCCGATGCCCCGCTCAAGGGCCGCGTGCTGGCGCTGGTGTTCGAGAAGAACTCGACCCGCACCCGCGTCAGCTTCGATATCGCGATGCGCCAGCTCGGCGGGAGTGTGCTGCCGCTCGATTCGGCCTCAAGCCAGCTCGGGCGGGGGGAGAGCATCGCCGACACCGCCCGCGTGCTCAGCCGCATGGTCGACGGCATCATGCTGCGCACCGACGATCACGCCAAGATCGAGGAAATGGCAGCCCACGCCACGGTGCCGGTCATCAACGGCCTCACCGACATGTCGCACCCCTGCCAGATCATGGCCGATCTGCTCACCGTGATCGAGCATGGCAAGTCGCTGCCGGGGCTCGAGGTCGCGTGGTTTGGGGACGGCAACAACGTGCTGCACTCGATCCTCGAGGCGGCGGGGCTGATGAAGTTCAACGTCCGCGTGGCGACCCCGGCGGGTTACGAGCCCGACCCGGCCTTCGTCGAATTGGCGCGCGCGGGCGGGGCCACGGTCACGCTGACGCAGGATGCTGCCGAGGCGGCAAAGGGCGCGGATGTGATCGTCACCGATACCTGGATTTCGATGGGGCAGGCCCATGCCGAGGCCAAGCTCGCCGCGATGGCGCCCTATCAGGTGAACGCCGCGCTGATGGCGCAGGCCAAGCCCGATGCGGTGTTCCTCCACTGCCTCCCCGCCCATGTGGACGAGGAGGTCAGCGAAGAGGTGTTCGAGGGCCCGCAATCGGTGGTGTTCGACGAGGCGGAAAATCGCATTCACGCGCAGAAATCGGTGCTGTTGTGGAGTTTCGGGCTGCTCGGCAGCTAGGGCGAGTCTGCGGGGGTCTTTCGCAGTTCGTGTTCGATCCCCATATGGCCCGACATGACTGACACGACCAACATGACCGAGACCTTCGCCGACACCCTGCTGGGCTTCACCCTGCCTGGCCGCAGCGCGCGTGGGCGAATCGTGCGGATGGACAGCGTGCTGGAGCACGTGCTCTCGGCGCATGATTACCCCGCGCCAATCACGCACCTGCTGGGCGAAGCGCTGGTGCTGGGCGCGCTGATGGGCGGACTGCTGAAGGGCGAGGCCGCGCAGCTCACAATGCAGGCGCAGACCCAAGGCGGGATCGTGAAGCTGCTGGTGGTCGACTATCGCGACGGCGCGGTGCGCGGCTATGTGGATTTCGATGCTGAACGGCTCGCGAAGCTGGGGTCCAATCCCGCGCTCCAGACATTGTTTGGCGAAGGCTATCTCGCAATCACGTTCGAGACCGAGGGTAAGCAACGCTATCAGGGGATCGTTCCGCTGGAAGGCGATAGCCTCGCCGAAGCGTGTGAGAGCTATTTTAGCCAGTCCGAACAAATCCCCACGCTGATTCGCGTCGCCAGCCGCGCCGGTGCAGGCGGGCGGATGGCCGCAGGGCTGCTGATCCAGCATCTGGCCGACGGCGAAGAGGGGCGCGAACGGCTGCATGTCCGCCTCGACCACCCCGATTGGGAGCATGTTGCGGTGATGGCGGGCTCGATCAGCCATGACGAACTGCTCGACCGGTCGCTCTCGCTGGAGGCGATCGCGTGGCGATTGTTCCATGAGGAAGACGAGGTCCGGGTCGTGCCCGGTGCGGCACTCTCCCGCGGATGCCGGTGCAGCGCGGCGCATTACGAAACGATCATCGCGCGCTTCCCGCCGGATGAACAGGAAGAGATGCGCGGCCCCGATGGCCGGATCGCGGTCGACTGCGCCTTCTGTTCGCGCATTTTCACGCTATCGATCTGACGTTTCGTCGAAAAAATCACCACGTCACGCGTATTTAGGCCAAAATGTGCAATGGGGCGGGACAGAAAGCTGCCATGAGGACAGGCATGACCGATCAAACCGACAGCAGAATGCGCGTACTTGCGTTGGGGGTGATGGCGGCCGGGGCGGCGCTGTGGTTTGCCGTGCCGGTCGTGGCGCAGGGCAATGGCCTTGCGATGCTCGGCACGCTGACCAAGGGCGAGTGGACCATCAAGCAGCGCGGCGTGGCGCGGGATCGCAAGATCTGCGTCAAGTCAGGGGCGGAGCTGATCCAGCTGATGCACCGGGAAAGCGGGTGCAGCCAGTTCGTGGTCGAAGATGGCGCCACCCGCGTCACGGTGCAGTATACCTGCCCGGGCAACGGCTATGGCCGCACCAGCATCCGCCGCGAGACGGGCGCGCTGGTGCAGCTCGAAAGCCAGGGCATCCATAGTGGCATGCCGTTCCAACTGACCGCTGAAGCGCGCCGCACCGGCGATTGCTGAAACCCGCCGCGATTGCCTTTGTCCGCGTGCGTGTTAGGTGCGCGGCATGAGCGGTTCTGAACATACGCGCGCGCAGCCGATGGCGGTGGTGCTGCTGTCCGGCGGGCTGGATTCGATGGTGACGGCAGCGCTGGCGCAGGAAGCCGGATTTGCGGTCCATGCGCTGACGGTCGATTACGGGCAGCGTCACCGACTGGAGCTGGAATCCGCTGCGCGCATCGCCAATCAGTTGGGGCTTGTCCGCCACACCCCAATCGCGCTCGATCTGCGGGCATTTGGCGGATCGGCGCTCACCGATGCGATCGATGTGCCCAAGGGCGGGGTGGGGGACGACATTCCGGTCACCTACGTCCCGGCCCGTAATCTCGTGTTTCTTGCGCTCACCACCGCCTGCGCTGAAGCAGCGGGCGCGCGCGATGTGTTCATCGGCGTCAATGCGCTCGACTATTCGGGCTATCCCGATTGTCGTCCCGAATTCATCGCGAGTTTTGCGGAAACCGCGCGGCTCGGCACCAAAGCCGGGGTCGAAGGCGCACCTTTCACGATCCACGCGCCCCTGCAACACATGACCAAAGCCGACATCGCCCGCGAATGTGCGCGACTGGGGCTTGATCCGGCCTGGAGCTGGTCGTGTTACGATCCGACGCCCGAGGGGCTCGCTTGCGGGCTATGCGATTCGTGCCGCCTCAGGAAAAAGGGTTTTGCCGAGGCGGGGATTGTCGATAGCACGCGCTATAAGGCGTGATCGGCCTGTTACGCGCCGGTCGATAAACAGAGCATCCGGGATAGGGGATCAGCATTGAGCGATAAAGCCGAAGCGGCCGAGAGCCGCAGCGAGGATTCCGTCCCCGCCTACAGCTGGTATGTGCTCGGGGTGCTGGTTGTGGTCTATATCCTCAACTTCATCGACCGGCAGATCCTTTCGATCCTGGCGGTCGACATCAAGCGCGATCTTCAGCTGACTGACGGCCAGCTCGGCTTTCTCGGCGGGGCGGCCTTTGCCGTGTTCTATGCGCTGTTCGGCGTTCCGCTGGGCCGCTTGGCGGACCGCTGGCACCGGGTGCGCTTGCTGACTCTCGGTTTGCTGCTGTGGTCGGCGATGACGGCGCTGTCCGGCTTTGCGCGCAACTATCTGACCCTGTCACTGGCGCGCATGGGCGTCAGCGTGGGCGAGGCGACGGCCAGCCCGACGGCCTATTCGCTGATTTCGGATTATTTCCCGGCGCGAAAGCGTGCCACGGCCTTGGCGATCTATTCCTCGGGCCTCTATCTCGGCGGCGGGGTGTCGCTGCTGATCGGAGCCAAGATTTCGAAGGTGTGGGACGCGGCCTATCCGGGCGGTGGGATCGGCGGGCTGGTGGGTTGGCAGGCTGCTTTCCTCGCCGTGGGGATTCCGGGCATCCTGCTTGCGATCTGGGTTGCTTCGCTGCGTGAACCGGCACGGCCCGCCGTCGAGACGGCGGGCGGGCGTCATCCACTGGTCGATTTCTTCATCGACCTGTCGATGCTGCTGCCACCGTTCACGCTGTACCACGCGATGCGCCGGGGCCCGATGGCGGCGGTGGTCAACATCGCGATGGCGGCGGCGATGGTTGGCTTTGCGCTGATCATGATCGAGCTGACCGGCAATCTGCCGCAATGGTCCTCGATCGCCTTCGGCTACTATGCGGTGTTTTCCTGGGCATCGACACTGCGCCGGCACGATCCGGCGACCTTCAGCCTGATCTGGGGCACTCCCGCTTTCATCTGCACGGCGCTGGGCTATGGATTGGTCTCGCTCGGTGCCTATGCACTGGCCTTCTGGTCGGCACCCTATGCCGAGACCGTGCTCAAACTGCCCAAGGACGAACTGGCCTTCGTGCTGGGCGGCAGTGGTGCGGTGTCGGGCTTTCTTGGGGTGATTCTCGGCGGGCGGCTGTCGGATTGGCTGCGGTCGCGCAATCCGTCGGGGCGGATCCTCGTTATCATGTTCGGCATTGTCGCGCCGGTCATTCCGATCTGGATCGGTTTCACGACCGAGGTCCCCGTCCTGTTCTACCTGATGAACTTCCTCGCGGGGATGTTCGCGGCCACCGCGCTGGGGGCTGCTGCTGCGACGACGCAGGATCTGGTGCTGCCGCGGATGCGGGGCACGGCGACGGCCTCCTTCTTCCTCGCGACAACCTTGGTCGGGCTTGGGCTCGGCCCCTATATGGTCGGGCAGATTTCCGAGCTGAGCGGGAGCATGCGGATCGGTGTTCTGTCGCTGATCGGGGTGGCGCCGATCTCGCTAGCGCTGCTGATCTACGCCTATCGCACCCTGCCACAGGCCGAGGCGACCATGGCGGAGCGAGCGCGGGCCGCCGCTGGCGAGTAATTCAGGGGCGGAGTTGGGCGGCTGGGCCGGCCAACTCCGCTCCCGGTGATGGTGACAGCGCGCGCCGCCTGAACTGTCGGCATGGCGAATCATGGCGTTGGGGTCCGATGGTTCACGCTAGAACGGGCGCGGCTATGCGAGGCTCGGCCCTGCCCGGTGCCCTTACCAAAGAGTAGTACTTCACCCCATCGGCCCCATCGACGGGCGGCGCCAAGGGGCGAGCCTGCCGACAGCCATGGCCGCCTTCGACCCTTCGCCTGATTGGCGCGCAACAAAAAAGGGGCCGGATTGCTCCGGCCCCTCTTCATGTTCCTTGGGAACAGTGACTTACATGCCCGAACCCGGGCCGTAGGTCACTTCCACGCGGCGGTTCTGCGCTTCACGCACACCGTCGGCGGTCGGCACCCGCGGCTTAGTTTCCCCGAAGGCTTCGCCAGTGATGCGAGCAGCCGGGATACCGCGACCGCTCAGGTACGCGCTGACAGCAGCGTTACGACGTTCGGCCAGAGCCACGTTGTACTTCGGCGTACCCGCACGGTCGGTGTGACCGGCCAGCATCACGCTGGCAGTGCCGCAGTTCGCGTAAGCGGTGACGGCGCTATTGAGGATGCTCGCAGCCTGCGGGGTGATGTCCGACTTATCGAAGTCGAAGAACACCACATACGGACCCGTGTTGCACGCAGCCTTGGGGGGCGGCGGAGGCGGCGGGGGCGGCGGCGGGGGCGGCGGCGGGGGCGGCGGAGCCACAACCGGCGGGGGCGGCGGCGGCGGAGCTTCGCCACCGAAGTTGTAGGTGATCGAGCCGAGGATCGAGTGGCTGCTCAGCTTGGTTTCCAGCGAGCGGCCAATCGGGTCGACGAGACCCACGTCGGGAGCGTTGAAGTAGCGATACTTCAGACCGACGTCCCACGAATCGCTCAGGGGAGCGCGAACGCCTGCGAGCAGCTGCCACGCGAAGCCAGTGTCCGAATCGTTCCACACGCCCGGGCCCTGCTGATTGACGCGGCCTTCCATATCGACGCGGGCCACACCGACACCACCGCCAGCGAAGGCCTGGATGCCATCATCGGAGCCGAAGTCGAACAGGCCGTTCAACATGAAGCTCAGCGCATTGACTTCGCCGGCCGCAATACGGGTCCCGGTGAACGTGCTGGAACCGGCGGTCTGCGGAACAACCACAAGACCCTGGTTGCCAGCCTGCACATCACTCAGGTCCGCTGCGCGATAGCTGGCTTCAGCTTCGAGGCGGAACGCACCGAAATCGTAGCCTACGATACCGCCGAAATCGTAACCCGTGTCATAGTTGGCAACCGCGTTGTCGGCGACACCGTTAACATCGAGGCTCTGGTCTTCGACGAGCATGACGCCGCCATCACCCTGAATGTACCACTGGCCTTCACGGGCCATGGCAGGTGTGGTCAGCGCGGTCGAAGCCATCGCCATCCCAATGACGAGTTTGCGCATTCTAAAATTCCCCTTTGTATTGGACTTGAGGCACCGGCCGTCTCTATCTTTTCCCCTTGCATGAGGCAAGCAATCAATGGCCTATTGGTGTTGCAAGAATGTCGCGAAGACATGCCTGTGGACAAAAATGCAATCGTAAAACAGGCCTGATTCCGCCAATCTGTGTGTTTAAGGCGCTTCAGTTGCCAGTATGCCCATGGCCAGCAACGCCTGTATCAAAGACGTGATGGCGGCCCGGGCTTGGGTGTCGATAATGGTTCCGCCGGCAAGCTCCGCAGGAGCGGCGGCGCTTTCCCACTCTGACTGGTAGATGATGGTGTGTCCCGCCGACCGGTCGAACACCTGCAGGCCTTCACGCGGTGCGACAAAGTGCCAATCCCCGCCGATTCATACCGCGAGCTTGCCCGCGTGTCCGGCCCACACGCCCGCAGCCGGGGCGGTGACTCGGAAGCAGTCACCTTCATACGGGCTCTGCGGCGGTTCGGTCTGAGAAGCCGCGACAGCGCGCGGGTGCAAGGCGTCGAGCAGGCAAAGGGCCTGGTTGACGAAAAACTCCTTCTGGGCCTGACCCGGGAGCGTGGCTGTGCTGGGGCCCGCGCAGCGATTCGGGCTCGGCGGCGGAGAACAGCTGCGCCTGCGCCCCGCTGGCAAAGCGGATGCGGTGGAGCGAGGGTTCGAACACCGGCTTGTGCCCCGGGCGGCAGATCGCCATCAACCCGCTTTCACCCTCGACCATCACCGCGCGCGCCTCGGCCAGCGAGGACGAGACCAGCGCGATGCGGGCATCAGGGTTGGCATCGGCGATCATCCGCACCCATTCAGCGCCCGAGCGGGTCTTGCCGAAGCCACGCCCCGCCATGATCATCCACACCCGCCAGTCGCCCTCTGGCGGCAGCTGCTCGGGCCGGGCGACATAGTCCCAGAGATATTCGAAGGCGTTCCGTTCCGTCTGATCGAGCTTTTCGCTGAGGGCATGGCGGACTTTGGGACCCTTTTCGTTGTCCTTGTCGATCATCCATTCGAACGGCTCGCTCATCCGAA
Organism: Erythrobacter sp. W302b; assembly: GCF_046452395.1. Lineage (NCBI taxonomy): Bacteria > Pseudomonadati > Pseudomonadota > Alphaproteobacteria > Sphingomonadales > Erythrobacteraceae > Erythrobacter > Erythrobacter sp. W302b. The sequence continues at coordinate 85,300 of NZ_JBKFDH010000005.1, forward strand.
TTTTCCCTTGGCTGCATCCTGGCGCGCCATGCGCCGCCGGATGTCCTCGATCTTGCGGTCGATCGAGGCGCGGACTTCCTCGGCACTGACATCGCGCACCTGGCTGGCCCCGCGGGCGGCAGTGTCTCGGTGCGCTGCGAGCAGGCGGATGGCATTGGCGAAGTCAAACTTGCCCTCGTCGGCCGTCTTCGTGTCGCCTTCGCGCAAGCGCCGCACGACGTCCATTTCGAGATGCAGGTAGCCCTCGGCCAAGGCCACGCCCCATTGCCGCGCAAATTCGGGGTCTTCCCGGCGCACCTTGTAGGCGCGGCCCGGGCTGATCCCCGCGGCGGCCGCGGAAGTGGTGACATTGGAGCTTTCGGCCAGATGGTCGAGGAATGTCGTGCGCCATTGCTTGTTGACGTGATCGGCCTCGCCCTGCCGCAGGCTCGGCCGGATCGTGACGCGCTTGGCATGGGCCATGTCGGGTTCTCCTCGCGCACAGACTAAAAAGGCGGCTCTCCCGATCGGAGGGCCGCCTGCTGGCGAATCGCAATTTCTCGACGATGCCCCTTTCTAACCATATAGCGTGACGATGTCAAGATAAATAACCATTCTGGTTATCACAGTCACGCGCTACCGGCGGAGGATTGTGTGGCCATCTGGCAATTGACCCATTGACGACCCACGGATTCGTGCGATTTTCAGATCAAGCTTTTCTTCATGTCGTTTGCGAGGAGGAGTGATGACGACAGACCGCGCGTTTCTGGCACAGATGGCAGGCTACGGCCTGACGACGGTCCAGATCCATTACTATATGCCCGATCACCGCAGCCTGCTGCAGCAATTCGTGATGCAGCAGTATGATGTCGCGCCGCAGTTCCCCGAGCTCGATCGCTTCCTGGCCTTCTGGCGGCGCGAGATCGATGCGGTGCTCCATTCGGTGCGGGTTGCGCACAAGCACCTGATCGGCCCGCAGGAATGGCGCGCGGTGGACGGGATCATCGCGATCCACTGAAAGTGGGCTCAGCGCCCCCGCGACGTTGTCCACGCCTGCCAATAGGGCTGAAGCTCCGGCGGGATCGATGCGACGAAATCCGCATCGAGCCTGTAGTGCGGCATCGCCTCGGCCACGGCGGCAAGGACGGCGTTGCCTTGCTGAATATCCTTGCGGCGCTTCAGCGGATTGCGCTTGTCCTGACTGCCCAGCCACAGCTTGTGGAGTGCGAACCACCGCGGATCGGGCGCGACCACGCGCGCCGCCTTGCCGTCGCGGCAAGGTATCACCTGATCAACGGGGCGGCCCAGCAACAGCCACTCCTGTTCGGGCAGCGGAATCGGGCGCGGCTTTTCGCGCGGGCTCATGGTGGCCACCCGCGACGGCGCGACCAGTAACTCGATCTCGTAAGCCTCGCGATTGCGCGCCTGAAATTCGCGTTCCGCATTCATAGTGAAGGTCGGATCGACGGCCTTCAATGCGTTCCAGAGTGCGGCATCCTCTGCCACGGTTTCGGCGGCCCAGGCGAGATCGAAATCCTCAGTCTCGGCCGGTGCATCGGCAATGGCCCCTGCCGCCTCGAGCGAATAGACAGGGATGCAGTTGGTTCCCACCACCAAAAGCGTCCCGTCAAGCAGGCCGCGCCGGTCAAGTTCGCGCAGGATTGCGCCTGCGGGGGCGGGAAAAGTCGGCAAACGCAGCGGACGGGCGAGCCGCGCGATTTCATCGACGCCTTTCCTGCTGGCCGTCACGCGCGCCTTCAAGGCAGCCTTTGCGGAGTGGTAGTCTTCGAGCTGCGCTTCACGCTCCGGCGTCATCGGCCCGAGGCTCTTTGCGTTATTGGCCCGGTCGGTCACTTCATACAGGTATTCCCGCCCGGCGCTCTGCTTGCGCACCAGATTGTAGGGCATGCGTGCCAGCTCACGCTCGGCCTCGATCTGGTTTTCATAGCGCGGCCGAAGGTTGATCAGCGCGCGCAGCTGCTCGTCGGTGAAAGCGGTGATTCCAGCGGCCATAGGCAGCATTTATCCTGCAAAATACGGAAAACGCAAATTTGCAGGACAAATCGTTTTATCTCATAGACTTAGATAATTCCGATCGCCTTCCCGGCCCGTTCGAACATGCCGAGGATGGTCTGCACCTGCTCGGCCGAGTGCTCTGCGCACAGCGAGCAGCGCAGCAAGGTCATGCCCGCAGGCGTCGCCGGAGGACGGGCGAGGTTGACGTAGAGGCCTTCCTTCAGCAGCGCCTCCCACATCATCGCGCCCTTTTCGAGCTCGGGCATGATGACGGCGATGATCGCGCTCTGCGGGGTCTCGGTGCCGAGCTGGAAGCCCAGGTCGCGCAGCCCCTTGTGCAGCGTGCGACTGTTCTCCCACAGATGCGCGCGCTTGTTTCCGCCGTGCATCAGCTTGCGGATCGAGGTCGCCGAGCTCGCCATGACGCTGGGCGGGAGCGCGGCGGTGAAGACATAGGGGCGGCACACGAGGCGCAGCACTTCGAATTTCGGGTGGTTCGAGACGCAGAAGCCGCCGACGGTCCCGACGCTCTTGGAGAAGGTGCCGATGATGAAATCGACGTCGTCAAGCACGCCCTGCTCTTCGGCGACACCGCGGCCATGTTCGCCGATGAAGCCCATCGAGTGTGCCTCGTCGACCAGGACCATCGCGCCGTTTTCCTTGGCAATGCGGACCATGTCCTTGAGCGGCGCAACATCGCCCATCATCGAATAGACGCCCTCAAGCACGACCAGCTTGCCCGCGCCTTCGGGGATGCGCTTGAGGCGCTTCTCCAGCGCCTCGACGTCGTTGTGCTTGAACGGCACGACCTCGGCATTGCCCATCGCGCAGCCATCCCAGATCGAAGCATGGCTATCGATGTCGAGGATGATGTAGTCACCTTTGCCGGCCAGCGTCGAGATGATCCCGAGATTGGCCTGGTAGCCGGTCGAGAAGACCATGGCGTGGTCCATGGCGTAGAAATCGCGCAAGGCGGCTTCGACATCGCGGTGATCGCGGAAGGTGCCGTTGAGCACGCGGCTGCCGGTCGTCCCCGCGCCGAAATCCTCCATCGCCTGCTTGCCTGCGGCGATCACGTCATCGTCGAAGGTCATCCCCATGTAGTTGTAGGTGCCGAGCAGGATCGTATCGCGCCCGTTGCAGATCGCGCGGGTGGGCGAGAGCACCTGCTCCATGACGAGGTTGAACGGATCTTCCACCCCGGCAGCCAGCAGCTGCTCGCGGGTCTGGATGATCGGATCGAACTTGGCGAGCAGGTCGACCGGTTCGGCTGCGGTGGTCATGTCGTTCATGGCGGTTGCCATTATCAGCTATCCTGCAGCTTGTGGACTGCCGCCACCAATTGGCCCCAGTTTTCGATCTCGGCTTGCTGGTTCATGGAGATGATCACGTCGAATTCGTCCTCGATCTCGGCGACGAAATCCATCACGGTGAGGCTGTCGAACTCGAGATCGCCAGCAAAGGTGGTCGCGTCTGCGATGGTGACGCCCTTTTTGTTGAAGGGTTCGATCAGGGTGCGAATACGATCTTCGACTTCGGCGGGGGTCATGGGCAGCTATGCTTTCTGTGCGTCGGTTGTCGGGGGGGCTATCACCCCGTAATACGGCTGCAAAGCGGCGGATGATGCAGCTTGTCAAGTTTTCGCCGCGCCGCAAGGGGCGAGGCGGCCTGTCCGGGGGGATATGATGGCCGAAGATTTACCGCAGGCTGAACCGATCAAGGCATCGCCTGTACTGCCATCGTCCCCGGGATTTTCGAGCCACGCGATCCATCTGCTGCGCACCACCCAGCAAATCAACATGATGCTGAGCCAGATGGCCGACACCAAGGCTTCGATCCTGATGGGAGCGACGTTCCTCGTCTTCACCATCGCTGTGGGACAGGCGCGGGATGGCACCTTGCCATGGTCGCTGGGCGTGCTGGCGCTGTTCGCTTTCGTCTCGGCCATGTGCGCGGTGTTCGCCGTGCTGCCGTCGGTCAGCGGTCCGGACCGGGGGCAGAACAGCAATCGTGATCACAACAAGCTGTTCTTTGGCTATTTCACCCAGATGGACGAGGCCGAATGGACCGACAGCGTGCTTGACGACTTGCGCGCCGACGAAACCCTGTTCCGCGCGATGCTGCATGACATCTACCAGAACGGGCAAGTGCTCCAGCGCAAGAAGTACAAATTCCTCGCCTATGCCTACACAAGCTTCATGACCGGCCTGACCCTCACGGCGATCACATTCGCAGTGGAATATGCGGCGCGGTTTGCCTGACGCTTGCGCCCGAACTCAGGTCACCGCTGCATCGGCGAGGGCCTGGGCGGTTTTGTAGTCGGGCTTGCCGTTGTTGAGGCGTAGCGAGGTGTCGGTCAGCAGGTAGAGCCGTGGGATCTTGTAGCCAGCCAGCCCGGCGCGGGCATGGGCATCCAGCGCCTCACGCAGGCCCTCGGCGTCGCCTTCGGGCTGGACCACCGCCACCACTTTGCGCCCGAACCGCGCATCGGGCAGGCTGACGACGCGCACGTCCTGCACCTGAGGGTGCTCGAGCAGCACGGCTTCGACCTCCTCGGGAAAGACCTTCTCGCCGCCAGTGTTGATGCACATGTTGTCGCGGCCGATGAATTCGAGTGTGCCGTCCGATGCCCAGCGCGCGCGGTCGCCGGTCATCAGCCAGCGCTGGCCGCCGATCTCGGGGAAGGTCTGGCGGTTTTTCTCGTCCTCGCCGAGATAACCCAGCGGCAACGGGCCGGTGCGTGCGACGATGCCGACGCCTTCGGTGCCGCGCGGGATTTCCTTGAGGTTCTCGTCGAACAGTTTGGTCTCGCGCCCGGGCAGCGGCTGGAACTTGCCCCCGCCGCTCGATCCGGCGGCCGTGGTGATGACGATGCCCGTGCCCGAGCTTTCCGACGAACCCAAGGCGTCGACGATCATCAGCGAGGGATGATGCGCGATCAGACGGGCTTTCACCGCGGGCGAGAACACAGCGCCTGACGAGGTGATCGAGCGCAGGCTCGCCAGCACCTCCGCACCATCGCCCCGCGCATCCAACCGGTCGGCCAGAGGCATGGCGAAAGCATCGCCGACGATGAAAATCCCCCGCGCACCAATGCGCTGGATTTCGTCCAGCGCCAGATCGGCATCGAACTTGGGGCCCGGCAGCAGCGCCAACGTACCGCCCTTGAGCAGGTGGATCACCGCGGTGAACTGTCCTGCGCCGTGCATCAGCGGGGAGAGCAGCAGCATCGGCGAAGTGCTCGCCGGATGATCCGGGCCGATCCGGGCAGCTTCAGCCACCTGTTCATCAAGGCTCGTCGTCACCAGTGGCGGCGTGCCGGGCGGGCGCTGCCATACCCCGATATTGAACGCGCCCCAGGCCTGATCCATCGGCCACATGACCGCCTTGGGCATTCCGGTCGTCCCGCCGGTCGCGGTCAGGAACAGGGCTTCGGGATCATCGTGGATGGCGAAGCCTGCGGGGATATCGCCGGCGCACAGGTCAGCCCAGGCATCGCTGCCGACGTCCACGGTTAAAGCGCCCTCGGGCATCGCGTCGGCAGCGGAACCGGCAAAGTCGCTCTCGGTAAACAGCGCCTTCAGCCCGAAGCGCGAGAATATGTCGGCGAGCTCACGGGCCTTGTAGTGGTAATTCACATTGACCGGCACCAGCCCCGCTTTCACGCAGCCGAAATAGGCGAGCATATAGTCCGGCGTGTTGCGCAGCATCTGCCCGGCGATGTCACCGCACTGCAATCCGCGTGCTCTCAGCCCGACGGCGATCCGGTCGGTCACGGCATCGAAATCACCCCAGCTTACCACCCGCGCGCCGTGAACCAGCGCAGGCCGGTCGGGTGGGACTGCCGCTGCCAAAGCTTTCAGGACCAACCCGAAATTCGCGCCCGCAAAAGCCATGAACTGCACTCTCCTTTGTCACTTTCGCTAGCCCCGCCGGCCGGTCGTTTCCCCTACGTAAATAATGAGGACAAACGCAGAAATTGCGCTAGTGTCCCGAATCAGAAAACAATGAGAGGAGCAAGGCCTGACAATGGCTACTAATGTTGTCGAACTGCGCACGCCGCAAGGCCGCGAGTCGCTTGAACGGCTGCTCGATTCCGTCACCATCACCTGCCCCGAGGATATTCATGATGCTGCGCAGAACCTCGCGCGCATCGCGCAGGAGCGGGGGATGCAGATCGCAGTGTGCGATGACATTTCCTCCAAGGAACCGATGGTCGATGCCGACGGCACGATCCTCAATGCCGACATCTTCCGCTGGCTGGATGACGGCGCGCGCTGGTGGGAGGATCACCGCCTGGCTCTCCATTCACCCCTGCCGCGCGCCTGCCGCTATGAAAGCGAGCCCTTCTGGGTGAACCAGCATGGCTTCAACACCCGCTGGCGCAATCATTATCTCGCCGAGATCGACCTCAACGACTTCGAAAAGCGCTCCTTGTGCAAGGCTGCCATCGTGGTGCCGGTGCATCTGCCGTTCGGCCAGATTTCGGCGAGCAGCTTCATTTCGATGGAACGCGAGAAGGAGGATCTCTCGGCTGAATTCGCCGAATATGGCGCGCTGTTCGCGATGGTCACCCGCTGCTTCGTTGCGGGCTATGTGCAGGCCAACCGCACCAAGCGGCGCATCCCGTCGGACTGCGTGCTGTCGAAGCGCGAGGTGGAATGCCTGCGCTGGGCCGCGATCGGCAAGACCGACAAGGAGATCAGCATGATCCTCAACCGGTCGCACGCCACGATCCGCTACCACATCCACCGCGCGGGCGAGAAGCTCGACTCGGTGAACCGCGCACAGACGATCTTCAAGGCGGGTCAGCTGGGGTATCTTGGAGCCAGCGACTGATTTTCATTCCCCCGCCCCGGGCTTGACCCGGGGCCCAGCTATTCCTTCTTCAGCGGTTCACTTAGGAAGCAAGAGAGCGGGACCCCGGGTCAAGCCCGGGGCGGGGAGGGGCGTTCCCGATGCCCGAGCCGTCCCCACTTATCCCAGTTTCCTGAGCGGCTCGCTGCCATCCCAGCCCACACCCGCCGCCTTGATCATCCCGAACAGGTCCGGGCCATCCTTCGCCTGCTGGAGAATCTCCACCAGCGTCCCCGGCCCGCCCCCGGCATCGACATAGATCACCTGACTGGTGCCGAAATTGCCCTCGATCACCACTTCCGCGCCCGCCTCGTCGCAAACCCGGCGCGCTTCGGCAATGTCGTCGACGAGAATGCACACATGGTGCAACCCGTTGCCGGTCGACCCATATTCGCCGCGATAGATCGACGGGTGCTCGTCACGCGGACGGATCAGCTCAATCTGCAGGTCGCCCCAATAGGCCAGCGCCAGATCGAACACCGCATCAGTCGGTTGGCCGCGATATTTCATGCCATCGAGGTGGATACCCTCGATGATGAAGAACGGCCCGACGCCCATCACCTGCGTCCAATGCGCCACCGCCGCATCGAAATCCTCCGGCACGAAAGCCAGCTGCATGATGTCGCCCAGCGCGGCGATCTTTCCCGGCAAAGCCATTTTCCTCTCCAATCCGCTAGGGTGACCCCTCGCCGAGACTGTGTGATATTCCCTGCACGAGACACTGCACAAAGTGCGAGGATGAGGACGGGGACACCCCCGAAAGGACATCGAAGGCCGATGAACGAGATCAAGGATATTGCCCGCGCTGATCGCTGCCCGGGGATCAGCTACACCGACATGCTCAACGGCGACACGCGGCGTCCGCCCGATTACCTGTTCGAGGAAACCACGATCGAAATGGGGGACGAGCCGCTGTCGGTGGCGCCCTATATCTCGGAGGACTTCGCCCGTCTGGAGCGCGAGAAGATGTGGCCCAATGTCTGGCTCTTCGCCGCGCGCGAGGACGAAATGCCGGACGCGGGCGACACCGTGGTGTTCGACATCGCCGGCAAGAGCTTCCTGCTGATCCGCCAGAAGGACGGCGGGGTGAAGGCCTTCTACAACGCCTGCCTCCACCGCGGCCGCAAGCTGCGCACCGAGAGCGGCCAGTCGGTGCAGCTGCGCTGCCCGTTCCACGGCTTCACCTGGCGCAATGACGGGTCCTTGAAGGAAATCCCCTGCGCGTGGGACTTCAAGCACCTCGAAGGCAAGGACATGGACCTGCCGCAGGCCCGCGTCGAGCTGTGGCAGGGCTTCGTGATGATCACCGAGAACCATGCCTTGCCCGATTTCAAGACCTGGCTTGGCCCGGCCGCCTCGCATTACGAGAAGTATGACTTCGCCAACCGCTATACCGGCATGTGGGTGCACAAGCGGATTCCCGCCAACTGGAAGGCGACCGCCGAAGCTTTCATGGAAGCCTGGCACTCGATCACCACCCACCCGCAGCTTTTGCCCTTCCTTGGCGATGCCAACACCCGTTACGATCTGATCGGCGATCACTTCAACCGCGCGATCACTCCCTCGGGCGTGCTCAGCCCGCACGTGAAGGGCAAGAATTCGGACTACGTGCTCGAGAAGATGAACGAGTTTTCGGGCGGCAGCGATGCCAGCACCAACCGCCGCTTCAACGCCAGCGGCACCGACGATGCCTACGTCGCCGACGATCCGCTGGGCGCGCGCAAGGTGCTCGCCGATGCGGGCCGCAAGGGCTTTGCCGAGCAGTATGGCTATGACTATTCGGACGCCTCGGACACCGAGATCCTCGACAATTTCACCTACAACATCTTCCCCAATTTCTCGCCATGGATCGGCTTCCTGCCGACGCTGGTGTACCGCTGGCTGCCGGGCGACACGCCGGACTGGTGCACCATGGAAATCCGCCTGCTGTTCCCCACCCCCAAGGGCCAACCGCGCCCGCGTGCGGTGGCAATGACGAAGATCCCCGATGACGAACCCTTCGCCTGGGCGACCGACGTGATGGGCGCTGGCCTTGCACAGGTGTTCGATCAGGACATGGCGAACCTGCCCTATGTGCAGGAAGGCATGAAGGCGATGAAGGACGGGCTGATGGAGCTCGGTCATTATCAGGACAGCCGCGTGCGGCATTTCCAGACGACGCTGATGAAGTATGTGAACGGAGAGTTGCCGACTGTTAAGTAGCCCCCTTCGTCATTGCGAGCCGAAGGCGAAGCAATCCATGGACCGAGGGTTCCGCAGACGGCACGGTTCGGTCATGGATTGCCGCGTCGCTTCGCTCCTCGCAATGACGAAAGACTGAAAGACCCATGAGCTTCTCCTTCGACCTCTCCGGGCGCACGGCCCTCATCACCGGCGCGTCCTCGGGCCTCGGCACCCGCTTCGGGCGCATCCTTGCGGCGAGCGGCGCGAATGTGGCGCTGGGCGCGCGGCGGGCGGATCGGCTCGCCGCGCTCGCCGCCGAAATCGGCCCGGCAGCCTCTGCCGTTCAGATGGATGTCGCGCGGGAAGCCGACATCATCGCCGGGTTCGACGCAGCCGAAGCAGCGTTCGGCCCGGTCGACACCGTCATCGCCAATGCCGGAGTGGACGGCGCGGGGATGGCCACCACTATCTCGGAAGAGGACATAGAGCAGACCCTCGCGATCAACCTGAAAGGCGCAATCCTGACCGCGCGCGAGGGCGCCAAGCGGATGATGGCGCAGGGCGTCCCCAACGGGCGGATCGTGCTGATCGCCTCGATCACCGCGACCGAACCATCTCCCGGCCTCGTCGCCTATGCCGCCAGCAAGGCCGGCGTGGTGCAGGCGGGCCGCACCCTGGCGCGCGAATGGGCGCGGGCCGGGATCAACGTCAACACCGTCTCCCCCGGATACATCCGCACCGCGATCAATGATGTCTGGTTCGATACCGAACCCGGCAAGAAGCAGATCGCGAAATTCCCCAAGCGCCGCTTGATGGGCGAAGAGGGGCTCGACGCGATGATGCTGTTCCTGTGCTCGGACGCTTCCGAGTTTGTCACCGGCACCGATTTCGTGCTCGACGACGGCCAGACGCTCTAATGGCCCGCCGCCTGATCTCGCTTGCCGCCGGGATCATGCCGGAAGCTAGCCCGGCGCAGCTGATCGAAGCCGCTGCCGCCAGCGATTTCGACTTCGGCGGGATGTGGGCCGAGCGCGAGGCCTGGACTTCCGCCACCACCCGCGCGATCCGCGCACAGGCGAGGGATGCGGGCGTCGAACTGCTCGACCTCGAAGTCGCCTGGATCATGCCCGGAGCGCCCGATCCGTGGCTGACCGAATTGGTCCATATCGCCGCTGAAATCGGTGCCAGGAACCTGCTGTGCGTGTCCAGCGACCCCGACATGGCCGCCACCACCGCCAAGTTTCAGGCGATGGTCGACGCGGCCAAGGGCACCGACGTGCGCGTCAATCTCGAATTCGGCATCTTCACCGAAGTGAAGACGATCCACATGGCCCGCGCCGTTCTCGAAGCGGTCGAGGGTGAGGCCAAGGCCTTGCTGGTCGACACGCTGCACTGGTCGCGCTCGGGCGGAACCGCCGCAGACCTTGCAGCGATCCCGCGCGAATGGCTGAGCTACTGCCAGCCCTGCGACGCGCCAGCGGACGGCCCGGACCTCACCAGTTTTGACGCGATCATTGATGATGCGATCAACCGCCGGATGCCGCTGGGCCACGGCGGATTGCCGCTCGCCGCGATGGTCGATGCGTTGCCCGATCACCTGCCGATGGCCATCGAGGAACGGTCAGCCGCGCTGCGCGATGCTTTCCCGGACCTCAATGAACGCGCCCGCGAATGCGCCCGCACCAGCCGCGCTTGGCTTGCTGCGCGGGGGTAATGGTCAGACCAGCGCGTTGACGGCGCTCATGAACGGCCCGATCGAGACCGGCTTGGAGAGATAGCCCTCCGCGCCCGCAGCGCGAATCCGCTCCTCGTCGCCCTTCGCGGCGAAGGCCGTCACCGCCAGCACCGGAATGCCCGCAAGTCTGCGATCGCGCTTGGCCGCTTCGATCAGATCGACGCCGGAAATGCCGCCGAGCTGAATGTCCATGATGATGAGATCGGGCGCGGTATCGCGCGCGGTTTGCAGCACCAGATTGCCGTCGGCCACCGGCTCGACCTCAAAGCCGTTGGCGCGCAGCACATCGCAGAACAATTTCCGGTTGAGGTCATTATCCTCGACAACCATGATCCGCTTTGTCACTGCTCGCCCCGCATTCATCCCCTTTACGATTAACCTTGCCCGAAGGACAGGACAATCCCGCTTCGCCCCTCATCCGAGCCGGTCAACCCGCAGACACTGGCGCTGGCGGCGCTTGGTTGGGTGCTGGACTGCGAGGACAGGGCGGCGCGCTATCTTGAATTGACCGGCCTTGATCCCGATTCTCTGCGGGCAGGGCTGGGCGATCCGATGATCCTTGCCTCCGCGCTCGAATTTCTCGCCAATCACGAACCCGATCTGATCCGCGCGGCCGAAGCTCTGGCTGTCACGCCTGAGGAACTGGTCGCCGCCAAGGACGCTTTGCAAGCATGACACGCCCGCTGATTATCTCCGATTGCGACGAAGTGCTGCTGCACATGGTCGCCCCGTTCAAGGATTGGCTGGAGGCATCGCAGGGCGTGAGCTTCCACCTCGAAGGCCACAATTTCGCCGAGGCTTTGCGCTGGAAGGAAAGTGGCGAACTGCTCGCTCCGCCCGATATCTGGAAGATGCTGCGCAGTTTCTTCGACAACGAGATGGACAGCCAGATGCCGATTGCCGGCGCAGTGGAGGGGATCAACACCCTTGCCGAGAAGGCCGATATCGTCATTCTGACCAATCTGGTTGATGCCCACCGCGATGCCCGCGCCGCGCAGCTCGCCAAGGTCGGCATCAACGCCCGCGTTTTCACCAATCAGGGCCCCAAAGGCCCGGCCCTGAAGGCGATCATTGATGAATATGCGCCGACCCGTGCGCTGTTCATCGACGATCTGGCGCAGCACCATGCCTCGGTTGCCGAGATCACGCCGCATGTTACGCGGCTGCACTTGTGCGGCGAACCGATGATTGCCCATGCGATTGATTGCGCGCACAAATCAGGCCACGCCGAAGCCCGGATTGACCGCTGGGAAGAGGCCCTGCCGTGGCTACTGGATCGACTGGAGGATACAACGACATGACAACCACCCGCGCACGCCTTGCCGAACTCGGCATCACCTTGCCCAAGGCCGCAGCCCCTGTTGCCAGCTATGTGCCGGTGGTGGTGCATGGCGGCATGGCCTATGTTTCGGGACAGCTCCCATTCGTCGATGGCGTGGTGGTCAAGGGCCGGTTGGGTGACGATGTCAGCGTTGCCGATGGTCAGGCTGCTGCCCGTGCCTGTGGTTTGATGATCGTCGCCCAGTTGGAAGCGGCTGGCCTGCTTGAGCAGGTCGAGCGGATCGTCAAGCTGGGTGCCTTCATCAATTGCACCGCCGATTTCACCGACCAGCCCGAAGTCGCCAATGGCGCGTCGGATCTGATGGAGCAGGTGTTCGGCGGCGCCGGGCAGCACGCCCGCGCAGCCGTCGGCGTCCCTGCTCTGCCGCGCGGCGCTGCGGTCGAGGTTGATGCGGTTATCGCCCTCAAGGCATGACGGCAGGGCGCGCTCCCGCATGGTTGACCGGGTGGGAATATGCCCACCGCGGGTTGCACCGGGACGGCGTGCCGGAAAACTCGCTGGCGGCTGCGGAAGGCGCGATGGCGGCGGGCCTGGGGATCGAATGCGATATCCAGATGTCCGCGGACAATGTGCCGATGGTGTTCCACGATTGGGCGCTGGAGCGGCTGACCGGCACTGACGGCATGGTCGCGAGCCGCGCGGCTGACGCGCTTGAGGTGCTCAGCTTGCTCGGCACGGATCAGCATCCTGTGCGGCTGGCGACGTTTCTCGGCGTGATTGCAGGCCGGGTGCCCTTGCTGATCGAGATCAAATCGCAGCGCGGTCATGATGTCGACGCGACGTGCACGGCGGTTGCCCGGCTGCTGGAAACCTATCCCGGCCCGGTGGCGGTCATGAGCTTCGATCCGCGTGTCGCCCGCTGGCTTCGCAAGCGCGCGCCGCACATCTGCGCCGGATTGGTCATGCGTGAGGACGAGCGCGGCGAGACCCAGACACCCTGGCGGCGCAAGCTGGCGCTGCGAATCGCCCAGCCCGATTTCCTCGCCTATCATATCAACGCTCTGCCGAGCCGCTGGGTTGCCGATCTGCGCGCGGGCGGGCTGCCCGTGCTCACCTGGACCGTCAATTCGCCCGAAACGCGCGCGGCGGGACTTGTCCATGCGGATGCGTTGATCGCCGAAGGGGCGGGGCTGGCGTGAGCACCTCCGAACTCACCGTCCGCATCGCATCCTCTGTCGGCAGCTTCGACCGCGACGCTTGGAACGCGCTGGGCGGCACCGACAATCCCTTTGTCAGCCACGAATTCCTGACCGCGATGGAGGATTCGGGCAGCGTCGGCCCGGGCACCGGGTGGGAACCTGCGCCGATTGCGATCACGGATGATGCGGGCCAGCTGCTCGCCGCTCTGCCATCCTACGCCAAGGGGCACAGCCAGGGCGAATATGTGTTCGACCACAGCTGGGCGGACGCCTGGCACCGGGCGGGCGGGCGCTATTACCCCAAGCTCCAGATCGCCGCCCCCTTCACGCCGGCGACCGGTCCGCGCCTGCTGCTGTCGGACCCGAGCCTCGCCCCGCATCTGCTGAAGGGGGCGGAGGCGGTGTGTCTCCAGAACAGAATGTCCTCGGCCCACGCGACATTCATCACGCCCGAGCAATTGCCGCTGTTTGAAGAAGCGGGATGGTTGCCGCGCGCGGATATCCAGTTCCACTGGTTCAACCGGGGCTATGCGACCTTCGACGACTTCCTCGCCGCGCTGTCATCGCGCAAGCGCAAGGATTTGCGCAAGGAACGCGCAGCGGCGGTGGAGGGCCTGACCATCCGGCACCTCACCGGCCCCGATATCCGCGAGGAGCATTGGGACGCCTTCTGGGTGTTCTATCAGGATACCGGCGCGCGCAAATGGGGCAGCCCCTATCTCACCCGCGAGGCCTTCAGCCTGCTGGGCGAGCGCATGGGCAGCCGGATTGTGCTGATCCTCGCCTATCATGGCGACGCGGCGATTGCGGGGGCGCTCAATTTCGTGGGCAAGGACGCGCTTTACGGGCGCTATTGGGGCTGCACCCGCGAGGTGCGCTTCCTGCATTTCGAGCTGTGTTACTATCAGGCGATCGACATTGCGATTGCCCGGGGCCTCGCGCGGGTCGAGGCTGGCGCGCAAGGCGGACACAAGCTGGCGCGCGGGTATGAGCCGGTGCAGACGCTGTCAGCCCACTGGATTGCCGATCCCGGCTTCCGCAGCGCGGTCGCCGACTTCCTCGAACGCGAGCGGGCAGGCGTGGCGAGCGATCAGCTCTACCTCGGCAGCCGCACGCCGTTCAGGAAGGGCGACTAACCCGCCTTACGCAGCGCGCTGGCGACCTTCGGCGAGCCACTGGCGCGCGCGGCGCTGGGCTTCGGCGATTTCGCGGGCGGTCATCTCGTCGGAGATATCGGCGCGGCAATGGGCGGCATCTTCATGTCCGCGTGCAGCAGCCAGATTGAACCACTTGTGCGCCTCGATCAGATCGCAGGTCGCGCCGTTGCTGCCGGTCGAGAAGGCCACGCCCAGATCGAAGCAGGCCGCCACTTGGCCCCGGTTCGCCGCAGCCAGCCATGCGCCCAGCATGGTCTCGCTCGCATTGTCTGCGTGCCGCAGCGCTTCGTTACTCCGTGAAGCCTTCGCGCTGATTGCGATGATTGTCATGATTTGGTCCCCGTCACTCTCACCAGATCGCCCCCAAGCGACCTTCCGTGCGACAAGAAGTGCGGCTGTTATGGTCAAAAATTAGTTAACGCCGCTTGCACTTTGTCGCGGCACGGCTTTTGCCCCCACTTCATTCCCAAACCCGCTTGTGCGGTCTCGGGGCCTTGCCTATAGGGCGCGCATTGCTTCAGCTTGCTGGGACCAAGTGAGCCAATGAAAAAATTCAGGGCGTCAGGACGCGAAGGTCTTCCCAGCGGCTCACGGGATGAGAGAGCTTGATGCCAATTTCCGCGTCTGACGACATCGATGTCCTCGAAAAGGCCAAGCGCCTTCTGGCTCCGGACTACGTCCCGAGCGAGGACGAGGAATATATGAATGAGCGCCAGCAGACCTATTTCAGGATGCTGCTGCTCGAATGGAAACGTTCCATCCACTCTGCGGCCGGGCAAACACTGCAATCCTTGCAGGATGGCCCGATCCGCGAAGCCGACCTCACCGACCGCGCCTCGAGCGAAACCGACTGGGGCATCGAACTGCGCACCCGTGACCGGCAGCGCAAGCTGGTCTCCAAGATCGACGCCGCGCTGCGCCGGATCGACTCGGGCGAGTATGGCTATTGCGAAGTCACCGGCGATCCGATCGGGCTGCGCCGGTTGATCGCGCGGCCGGTCGCGACCATGACGGTCGAGGCGCAGGAAGCGCACGAACGGCGCGAAAAGATCTCGCGCGACGATTGAGCGGTAATCTCCCTTCGGAACCCTGTGCCGGGCTGGGACGCATCAGCACAAGCCACGGTTCCCAAGGCCAAAATTTACCTCGCGTTAACTGTGACTGCCGCACCAGCAGTGGCGCATGGTGGCGTGGCAGCGTAGGCTGCGCCATCTGATCTGCTTGATTGATATTCCGCTGAGGAGGCGATCCTTAAGATGACAGGAGTTGAGACACGCAGTGTCGCACGCGACAGCCTGTTTTTGCTGGCCGAAATTCGGGTCGAGCAAAGCGCGGAGACCCACCGTGTGCGGGTGCGGAACCTTTCGGATGGCGGGATGATGGGCGAAGGCCAGCTGCGCGTTCAGCGCGGGCACCGCGTCGTGGTCGATTTGCGCAATGTCGGCGCGGTGAACGGCACCGTTGCCTGGGTGCAAGACAATCGCTTCGGGGTCGCATTCGATGAGGAAATTGATTCCCAGAAGGCGCGCCGTCCGCTCCAGTCCACCGAAGGTCACGAGGCCGCCATCGTCAAGCCCTTGTGGAGCCACCGGGCCCCGCCGCCGCCCGCGCCGACCACGCTGCGCAAGATCTGAACGCCTTGCGGGCTTTGCCCCGCTGCCTGTTCCACCACAAGCTGACCGCCGCGTTGCAACCTGCTAGGCAGGCTGCGATGCGATTCTGGTTTCCTCTGATTGCTGCCTTGGCGACATGGTCTTGCGGCCCGGCGGGTGGTGGCGGGCCGGTCGCCGTGGCGGTGATCGGCACGCCTGACGATCCGTTCGAACAAGGCGTGCGCCTTTCCCCGGCCGCGCAGCACATGCACGCTGCCACCCGCGAAGGGCTGGTTGCGCTTGATCCGGGGGGGCAAGTGGTTCCGGCCATCGCCGAACGCTGGATCGTGACCGAGGACGGCCTCAGCTATATCTTTCGCTTGCGCGACAGCACCTGGCCGGGTGGTGACGAGATCACTGCGGCTGACGTCCGCGAACAATTGCGCGCCGGGCTCGCCAGGCTGCGCGGCACCTCGCTGGGGCTCGATCTGGCCAAGGTGCGCGACATCCGGGCGATGACCGGGCGGGTCATCGAGGTGCGGCTCTCCTCGCCCATGCCCGATTTCCTGCGTCTGCTGGCCCAGCCCGAACTCGGGCTGGTGCGGGGCGGCACCGGAGCAGGGCCGATGGCCATGTCGCGCGACGAGGAAAGCATGATCGCCCGGCTCACGGCGCTTCCGCCCGAATCCCGCGGCCTGCCCGCGCGCGAGGATTGGGAGGACATCGCCCGCCCGGTCGAAGTGCGGGCGCTCTCGGCGCGCAATGCCGTGGCGGCGTTCGCGGGTGGTGATGTCGATCTGGTACTTGGCGGAACCTTGGTCGATTTCCCGTTGGCCGAAGTCGGGCCGCTCTCGCGCGGGACGATCCAGGTCGACCCGGCGCTTGGCCTGCTGGGGCTGGTGGTGCGGCGGGAGACCGGGTTCCTCGCCGATCCCGCCCGGCGCGAAGCCCTGTCGATGGCGATTGACCGGACGGCGCTGATCCGCAGTTTCGGGCTCGCTGGCTGGCGTGAAAGCAGCTGGGTGGTGCCCGCCGAAATCTTCACCGACGCCCCCTATCCCGAAGATCGCTGGAACGGCGCTTCGATCGAGGCGCGCCGCCGCGCCGCCGCCGCGCGGGTCAGCGCATGGGTCGGGCCGGGGCGCGAGGCAACCGTGCGCCTTGCCCTGCCGTCCGGGCCGGGGGGCGATCTCCTGCTGCGCGAACTGGCATCGGCCTGGGGCGAGATTGGCGTGTCGGTGCGCCGGGCCGGCAAGGGCGAGGCCGCCGACCTGGAGCTGCGCGACACGCTGGCGCGCTACACCTCGGCGCGCTGGTATCTCAACCAGTTCAATTGCGGTCTCAATGCCGGCCTGTGCGCACCCAAGGCCGACGAGCTCGTCCGGCAGTCCCTGACCGAGCGTGATGCCGCCGCGCGCGAACAGTTGCTCATCGAAGCCCATGCAGCACTCGTCGAACGGGAGGTCTACATCCCGCTCGGCGCGCCCGTGCGCTGGTCGCTGGTGCGCGGGACAATCCGCAATTACCTGCCCAACGTGTGGGGGATGCACCCCTTGTTCCCGCTGTCAGAGCCCACCACTTAAGGGGCATGGAAATGCAGCAGCCCCGCCGCCCCGAGCCGATGACCTTCACCCTGCCCACCGGCACCGATCCCGCATCGGTGCGCGCGCGGGTGGTGGCGATGGAAAGGCTGCTCGAACGCAGTTTCACCATCCCCGGCGTCAACATGCCGGTCGGGCTGGATGCGCTGATCGGCCTGGTGCCGGTGCTGGGCGAGATCGTGACCACCGCGATGGGCGCCTATATCATCTGGGAAGCGCGCAATCTTGGCTTGCCCAAATGGAAGCTGGCGCGGATGGGCGCGAACGTGTTGTTCGACACCGCGATTGGCGCGATCCCGCTGGTGGGCGACGCGGCGGACCTTGTGTTCCGCTCAAACACCAAGAACCTCAGGATCATCCTCAAGCACATCGACAAGCACCACCCGGAAACCCGCGTGATCGAGGCCCGGATCTAGCGGGAGTTCCCTCGGGGCAACGGGCGCGCTAGGAGCGCAGCCATGAGCGCTGACGTTACCTATGCGAGCTATCTCGACCTTGGCCGCATCCTCGCCGCCCAGCACCCCGCGTCCGATGCGCATGACGAGCTGCTGTTCATCATCGTTCATCAGGCAAGCGAGCTGTGGCTGAAGCTGTGCCTGCATGAACTGACCGCCGCGCGCGAATGCATCGAGGCCGATGATCTCAGGCCCGCCTTCAAGATGCTCGCGCGGGTCGCGCGGGCACAGCAGCAGCTGATTCAGAGCTGGGACGTGCTCAGCACCATGACCCCGCACGATTACTCCGCGATCCGCCCGCATCTGGGCGCTTCGAGCGGGTTCCAGTCGGCGCAGTATCGGATGATGGAATTCATGCTCGGCGGGCGCGACGGGAAGCATGTGCGCCTGCACAAGTCGAACGCTGACTGGGCCGAGCGGCTGGAGGCGGAGCGCGGCCGCGCCAGCCTCTATGACGCGGCGATCCGGTTGCTGGCGCGGAGGGGCCTCGCCATCGACGCCGCCGTGCTGGAGCGTGACCCGTCCGCGCCCTATGTGGCCGACCCCAGTGTTGAGGCAGCATGGGCGGCGATCTACCGCGATCCGCAGGCGCACTGGGATCTCTATGAATTGGCCGAGAAGCTGGTCGACCTCGAATACCACTTCCAGCGTTGGCGCTTCGGGCATCTCAAGACCGTCGAGCGCATCATCGGCTTCAAGCGCGGCACCGGCGGCACACCCGGCGTGCCCTATCTCGAGGGGGTGCTGAAGCAGGCTTTCTTCCCCGAATTGCTCAGCGTCAGGACCGCGATATGACCCCCGAAACGCGCGCGGCCGACTTCGACGCCGCCGATCCGCTGGCGGGGTTCCGCGAGCGGTTCACGCTGCCCGAGGGGGTGATCTATCTCGACGGCAACTCGCTCGGTGCCCTGCCACGGGCAACGCCCGCGCGCTTGCAGGCGGTGATCGAAGGCGAGTGGGGCGAGGGGCTGATCCGCTCGTGGAACACCGCCAGCTGGTTCGACATGGCGGCCCGCATCGGCGGCAAGATCGCGCCGCTGATCGGTGCCGCGCCGCACGAGGTGATCGCCTGCGATTCGACCTCGGTGAACCTGTTCAAGCTGATCGCCGCCGCGCTCCAGATGCGCCCCGGGCGCAAGGTGGTGCTGTCCGAGCCGGGCAACTTCCCGACCGATCTCTACATGATCGCCGGATTGGAGGCGCAGGGCCTCGCCGAGCGGCGGTTGGCAGAGCGCGACAAGCTCACTACGGCGCTCGACGGCGATGTCGCCCTGCTGATGCTCACCCACGCGCATTACAAGACCGGCGCGCTGCACGACATGGCCGCACTCACCCGCGCCGCGCATGACGCGGGCGCGCTGGTGCTGTGGGATCTGTCGCATTCGACCGGCGCGCTGCCGGTGGACCTCAACGGCGTGGGCGCGGATTTCGCGGTCGGCTGCGGCTACAAATACCTGTGCGGCGGCCCCGGCGCACCCGCCTTTGCCTTCGTGGCCGAGCGCCATCAGGCGGAGTTGCAGCAGCCGCTCAGCGGCTGGTTCGGCCACGCCGCGCCCTTCGCCTTCTCCGACGACTACGCGGGCGCCCCCGGTATCGAGCGGCTGCAATGCGGCACGCCCCCGGTGCTGGGGTTGGCGGCGCTGGAAGTGGGGGTCGATCTGATCGCGGAAATCGGCGTCGACCGGCTTTATGGCAAGTCGCAGGCGCTGTCGGAGTTCTTCCTCGAAAGCCTGATGGCGCATGGCGTGGAGATCGAGCTGGTCAGCCCGCCGCGCGCCAGTGACCGGGGGAGCCAGCTCTCCTTCCGCCACCCCGAAGCCTATGCGATCTGCCAGGCACTGATCGCGCGCGGCGTGATCGGCGATTTCCGCGCGCCCGACGTGCTGCGGCTGGGCTTCGCGCCCGCCTATCTGAGTTTTGCGGATATGGCTGCCGCCGCCCGCCACCTCGCCGAGGTGCTGGCGAGCGGCGAGTGGCAGCGGCCGGAATTCAACCAGCGGGCAGCCGTGACTTAACCTACCGTTCGGTCGGCTTTGTCCTTCTCGTTGGTGCCCTTGATCATTGTGCGCATCTGTTCCCACTCGGCATCGCCAAGCGCGCTGAGCATGGGGTAGAACGTCCCGCCATTGGCCTGGAAGCCCGCGCCGTCGATGGCGATGGTCTGGCCGTTCACATATTCCGCGCCCGGCCCCATCAGGAACACGGCGAGATTGGCGAGCTCGTGCATCTCGCCCGCGCGGCCCATGGGATTGAGGTTGTTCCCCGAATTGCCGCCCGCGCCGCCCGGATGCAGCCGCGCGCTCATGCCCTTGGTCGGGAAGAGGCCGGGGGCGATGGCGTTGAAGCGCAGGCCGTAGCGGCCCCATTCGGTCGCCAGACTCTGGGTCATGGCGTTGATCGCAGTCTTGCTCATGGCGCTCGGCACCACAAAGGCGCTGCCTGACCACACCCAGGTGGTGAGGATCGAGAGGAAGCTCGCGCGCTTCTTCTCCGCAATCAGCCGCTTGCCGATGTCGAGCGTGACGTAGAATGTGCCGCGCATCACGATGTCGGCGATGGCGTTGAAGCCGTTGACCGAGAGGTCTTCGGTGCGGCTGATGAAATTGCCCGCGGCATTGTTGACCACACCGGTGAGCGCGCCGCCATCGGCCCAGATCGCGTCGACCATCGCGTGGATCGCATCGGCATCGCGGATGTCGCAGGCCATGCCGACGATCTTGCCGCCATTCAGCGCGGTCAGCTCCGCCGCCGTCTCATCCAGCTTGTTCTGGCGGCGGCCGCAGATATAGACCGTGGCGCCGAGCTTGAGGAAGGCTTCCGCCATCTCGCGCCCGAGGCCCGTGCCCCCGCCGGTCACGAGAATGCGCTCGCCCGCCATCAAGCCGTCGCGGAACATCAGTTTCGAAGCGTCCATTTTCAGTCCTCTCAGAGACCGAGAACGGTCTTGGCGATGATGTTCTTCTGCACCTCGTCCGAGCCGCCAAAGATCGTCGCAGCGCGGTTGTTGAGGTAGCGGCCCATCGCGGTCTGGGCATATTCGCTGCCGACCGGTTCGGGCGCTTCATTGCCGTAGAGCGGGCGCTCCAGCGGCAGTTGCAGCGCATCCGGCCCGAGCAGCTCCAGACGCAGCACATCGACCTGCTGGCCGATGTTCGAGCCAAGCAGCTTCACCAGCGACGTCTGCGGTCCCGGCGCGCGGCCCTTGGCGAGTTCGGCGAGGATGCGCAGTTCGGTGATCTCCAGCGCCTCGGCCTCCAGCCGCACGCGGGCCAGTCGGTCGCGGAAGCGCGGATCATGCGCGAGCGCGCCGTTGACGCCCGACGGCTGGGTTTGCGCGAGGTTTTCCAGCCGGTCGATGCTCTGGAGCAGACGCGGGGCATAGCACGATCCGCCGCGCTCGTTTTCCAGCAGGAACTTGGCGATGCTCCAGCCCTGTCCCTCTTCGCCGATGCGGTTTTCGGCCGGCGTGCGGGCATCGGTGAAGAACACCGCGTTGACTTCGTGATCGCCCGACATCGAATGGATCGGGGTGACCGAGACCCCCGGCTGGTCCATCGGCACGAGCAGGAAGCTGATCCCGGCCTGCTTCTTCACCGTGGCATCGGTGCGGACGAGGGCGAAGATCCAGTCGGCGTGGTGGGCATGGGTGGTCCAGATCTTCGATCCGTTGATGACATATTCATCACCATCGAGCCGCGCCGCGGTTTTCAGGCTGGCGAGGTCGGAGCCGCTGCCGGGCTCGGAATAGCCCTGGCACCAGTAGTCGTCGCCCGACAGAATGCCGGGGAGGAAGCGGGCCTTCTGTTCGGGCGTGCCGAATTCGCAGATCACCGGGCCGACCAGCCGCAGGCCGAGGATCGCCAGCGACGGCGCGCCCGCCAGCGCGCATTCCTTTTCGAAGATGAATTTCTGCGTGGGCGTCCAGCCCGTTCCGCCGTCCTCCTTGGGCCAGTGCGGGGCAACCCAGCCCTGGCGGTAGAGGATGCGGTGCCATTCCATCCCGATATCGGGCTCAACGAAGACACCCGGCGTACGGCGGGCCCCGTCGCGCAGTCGCGCGGGCAGGTTGTCCCTGAGAAACGCCCGCACCTCTTCGCGGAAGGCGATGTCCTCGGGAGAGAAGTCCATATCCATGTCAGTCCAGTCCCACTTCTCGTAATCAGTCCAGCCGCTCAGGCCCCGTCGCGCATCGCCCAGAGTATCGTACGCCGCAGCAAATCATAATAAACATCATAATTCCACGCGCACATTTCCTTGTGCGGATAGAAATCGGCCATGCCGGGCAGGTCATAATGCCCACGGCAATGGCCCAGCGCGTTGTAAACGATCTGCCCTTCGCCGATATCCCTCGTATAAAGGATAGGTACGGTGGTCTTGTCCCATTGGCTCTGCGTGAAGCCCGTCGCCTCGCCTTCGAAGGTCGTCTGCATCAGGGTTTCGATGGGGGCGGTGGTTTTGGAGAGGTACAGCTCGTCCACCACTTCGAAGTTTGCGATCCCCTTGGTCAGCTCGTGATCGGGGTTCACAACCTCGACCGGGAACTTGCCGATCGGCGGGTGCGCGACGAACTGCGTGCCGAGCATTGCCATCACATCGGGCCGGTCATCGGGCGCGTCCACCAGACCATCGGCGGTGAAGACCAGAATTGAATTGGTGCCGTGCAGCGCCATCCACTTGCCGCCCTGTTCCATCCACGCCTTGATCTGCGCGGCTTGTTCAGGGGTGGGCATCAGATCGCAGGTATAGGTGATGAGGAAGCGGCACTGGTCGAGCCGCTCAAGCCCCGAATAGTCGCAGGCGACCGTGGTGCGGATATGGGGATGTTCGGCCAGCAGCTTGAGGATCTCGATCCGCGGGAAGTCGATATCGTGATACTTGCCCGCGGCGATGAAATGCGCGTCGATGCGGGTGGCGGGTTGCTGTGCCATGCTTAGCTCCTGATGCTGCCGCCGCCATCGACGGTAAAGTCGCAGCCCGTGGTGAAACTCGCATCATCGCTGGCCAGGAACACGACCGCGCGGGCGACCTCCTCGGGCTCGCCGATGCGGTTCATCGGGTGGGTGGCGGCAAAATTTGTCTCGATGTTCTCCGGCGTATCGGCACCGGAAAATTTGTAGCGGTTGTACATCGGCGTGCGGATCGCGCCGGGGTGGACCATGTTGACCCGGATCGGCAGGCCCCTTTCCGCCAGATCAAGAGCCACCGACTGCGTGAGGCCCCGAAGCCCCGTCTTCGATGCTGAGTAGGCCGCGACGAAGCTCGCCGGGCGCAGCGCGATCATCGAGCCAATGTTGACGATGGCGCAGGCCTCGCCGCTCGCCTCCATCGCCGGGATCGCGGCGCGCATCCCGTAAAACGGGCCGTGGAGGTTGATGTCGATGGTGCGGTGCCACACGTCGAGATCGCCGTCGGGCACATTGCCAGGTTCGGAGATGCCCGCGATGTTGCACAGCACGGTGAGCTTGCCGAACTGGCCGCGCGTGGCGGAAACGGCAGCTTCCCATTGGTGCACGTCACGCACATCAAGCAGGCAGGCCGCCGCGCGCTCGCCCAGCTCGGCGGCGAGCTCCTGCGCCTTGTCCAGCTGCACATCGCCGAGCATCACGCTGCCGCCCTCGGCCACGATCAGCCGCGCGACCGCAGCTCCGATCCCCTCCGCGCCGCCCGAGACCAGCGCGACCTTGCCCCCCATCCGGCTCATTCGCGTTCCAGAATGGCGACGCCCGAAAGCCCCGGCGCGCCGTAGACGTGGGAGTAACCGAAGCGCACCTTGCCGGGCACCTGCCGCTCACCCGCGCGGCCGCGCAGCTGGGTGACGTTCTCGTAGACCTGCCTGAGGCCCGAGGCGCCGATCGGCTCCCCGCAGGCGAGGCACCCGCCGTCGGTGTTCACCGGCAGCTTCCCGCCCCCGATCTCGGTCCAGCCATTGGCGAGCCATTCCTCCTGCTCGCCATCCTTGCAGAAGCCGTTCTCGGCCATGTGCATGATTTCCGCGCCGCTCTCGGTGTCCTGGAGCTGGGCGACCGAAATGTCCTCGGGGCCGATCCCGGCCTTCTCGAAGGCGGCTTGCGAGGCGAGAACGGTGGGCTTTCCGCCTTCCTCGATGCTGATGCCAGCCTGGAACACCTCGAAGGAGTTCGGTGGGCGGGTCTTGACCGAGACCGCGCGGATTTTCACCCCGTCAGCGCCCAGTTCCTTCATCTTCTTTTCCGAAGCGAGGATCAGCGCCACCGCACCCTCGGCGGGCGAGCAGAACATGTATTTGGTCAGCGGATCGTTGATCATCGGCGCGTTCATGATCGTGTCGAGATCGACCGGACTGCGCCGCCACGCATGGGGCGTGATCGTGCCGTTGCGGAAGGCCTTCTCGGCCACGCGCCCGAGCGTCGTGCGGCTGATGCCGTGCAGCTGCATGTAGCGCTGGATCTTCAATGCGAAGAACTGCGTCGTCAGCATCATGCCCGTCTGGCCGTACCATTCGGGGAGGCCATAGTCGGAAGGCTTGGCGTTGAATGCACCGCGCGGGTGCTTGTCGAAGCCGACCGCCAGCGCGAGGTCATACATGCCCGACGCGATGGCCTGCTGCGAGGCAGCGAGCGCGCTGCCGCCCGTGGCGCAGCCATTGGCGACATTGGTGAAGGGGAGCGAGGTCAGCCCCAGCTCGTTGACCATGATGTCGGCATTGCCCGCCGCCGCACTGCCGCCATAGGCGCATTCGATATCGGGCCATTCCAGCCCGGCATCGGCCAGCGCCTCGCGCACCGCATGGACCCCCTGTTCGCGGCCTGACCGGCCGTCTGTACGCCCGAAGGGGTGGATGCCGGCGCCGATGATATAGACGTTTTCGCTCATGCGGCTTTACTCTCGATTGCGGCGACCGGGCGGAAGGCGAAGGTGTCGTGCGTCCGGTTGAACGGCACGATGCAGAATTCGAGCTCCATGCCGAGATGGAGGTCTTCCAGCCGCGCATCGACGATGCGGCTCTCCACGATCACCTCGCCGGGGAGCTCGACATAGCCGAGAAGGTAGGGCTGGAAATCGGGCGGGCCTTCTCCGGGGCCGGAGCCGGGGCCTTCATAGGGCTCCTTCGGCAGAAAGCCCTGCGAGGTCCACGACCACAGCTTGCCCCGGCGCGAGAGCTTGTACGGCTCCACGCCCTCGGCCGCATCGCCGGTCGGCATCGGGAACACCACTTCGCCGGACGGCAACCTGCCGCCCATCAGGTGCGGTTCCGGCCCGTCGCTCCACAGGTTCGGGTCGATCTTCTGTCCCATGTCCAAGCCCCCTCAGGCTGCCAAAGCATATTCGGCGAGCACGGTGTCGACGTCACCGAACAAGCGGGCGAGGACCAAAACGCGCTTCAGGGCATGGCCGATCGCCAGTTCGTCCGTGATCCCCATCCCGCCGTGCATCTGCACCGCTTCCCGGGCAATCGCGTCGACGTTTTCGCCGACGAAGGCCTTGGCCCCGGCGGCGGCGCGTTGCCACTTGGCGGCGTCGCCGCGGTCGGTCAGCGCCGCACGCAGCAGCATCGAGCGCGCCTGTTCCTCGCGCGCATAGCAATCGACCAGCCGGTGCTGGAGCGCCTGGAAGCTGCCGATGGCCACGCCGAACTGCTCGCGTTCCTTAACATAGGTCAGCGTGTCATCCAGCAGGCGCTGGCCGAGGCCGACCATTTCGGCGGCGGCATAAAGCCGCATTTCGGCAGCGACGGCCGCCAGCCCCTGCGCATCCAGCGCCAGCTTGGCAGCGGCAGGGGTGCGGGTCAGTTTCAGCTCGCCCGCGATGCTGCCATCGGCAAGGCGATAGGCCCGCACTTCCAGCCCCGGCGCGCCTTTCGGCACGAGGAAGCAGGCCGTCTCGCCGCCCATGTCGGCGGTGACGATGAACAGGTCGGCGAGCAGCGCGCCCATCACCATGGTCTTTTCGCCGGTGAGGGTGAAGCTGTCCCCGGCGGCGTCGGCCTTCATGCCCTTGGCCTTGAGGCTGTAACGCTGGCCGCGCTCGGTCCAGGCGAGGGTGGCGATTGTCTCGCCCGACAGGACGCCCTCCAGCGCATCCGCCGCGCCGCCGCGTTCGAGCAGCAGGGCAGGCAGGATGC
The DNA here is from genome assembly GCF_046452395.1 of Erythrobacter sp. W302b. NCBI lineage: Bacteria > Pseudomonadati > Pseudomonadota > Alphaproteobacteria > Sphingomonadales > Erythrobacteraceae > Erythrobacter > Erythrobacter sp. W302b. Next base: position 111,437 of record NZ_JBKFDH010000005.1, read on the forward strand.
CGTGTTCGAGCAGCGGATCGGGCGCATTGGCTTTGCCAATTGCCTCGAGCACCAGCGCCAGATCCACTGCCGAGCCGCCCATGCCGCCTGCATCCTCGCTCGCCGCGAGCGCGATCAGGCCCATCTCGGCCAATTGCTGCCAGCGCCCACGGTCATAACCACTGGGCGAAAGCCGCAGCTTGCGCCGGGCCTCGACATCGATCGGCGCGGCGAAGCGCTCGACCGAGGTGACGAACATCTGCTGTTCTTCGGAAAGGTCGAAATTCATAGGCGTCAGGCTTTCCGCGTGAACGTGATCGGCAGGTGGGTCACCCCACGCAGCAGGATGTTGGGGAGGATGCGGATCTCGTTCTCGTCCGCCACCGCGAAGTTATCGAGCCGTTCGAGCAGCTCGTCGAAGGCGACCAGCATTTCCTTGCGGGAGAGCATGTTGCCCACGCACATATGCGGCCCCTTGCCGAAGCTGAGGTGGGTGCGGGCGTTGGTGCGCTCGATGTCGAACCTGTCGGGATCGGGGAACTTCGACGGATCGCGATTGGCCGCGGCATAGCGCAGCTGCACCACGCTGCCGGCCGGGATCGCCATGCCACCAAGCTCGGTGTCCTGCTTGACGATGCGCCACATCCCCGCCGTCGGCGTTTCGTAGCGCAGCGCCTCTTCGACGAGGTTGCCGATGACCTTGGGATCGCGCCCGCCCGCGGCCGCCTTGGCCTTCGCCATCTGATCGGGGTTGCGGATCAGTTGGAGCAATCCGCCCGCCAGTGTCGACGTGGTGGTCTCGTTCCCCGCCACCATGAATTGCTGCATCAGCGACATGATCTCGGGATCCGAGAGCGGGGTTTCCCCTTCGATCCGCGCCTCGACCAGATCGGTCAGCAGATCATTGCCGCCATTGGCGCGGCGGTCATCGATCAGGCCCTTCATATAGTGCTGGAATTCGACGAGACTGCGCGCACATTCCAGCTTGCGGTTGTGATCGACCATCTGGCTGAACCGGTCGACCGCCGCATCGGACCAGCGCTTCACGCGCTTGGGATCATCATCAAGCCCGATCTGCCCGGCGATCATCGCTACCGGCAGCGGCACGCCGAATTCCTCGACAAACTCACATTCCCCTCGGTCGGCAAAGGCCTCGATCAGCTCGATCGACTTCTGCCGCATGTCGGCCTCGATCGCGTTGACCCGCGGGGCCGAGAAGGCGAGGTTCACCAGCTTGCGGTTGCGGGTGTGGACCGGGTGATCGGCGGTGAGCAGGGTGGGGAGGTCGGGCCAGCCCTCGGCCAGAATGGCCTGAATATCCTCGTCCGCCTCACGCCCCATCAGCGCGGTGAAATCGTTCGAGAAGATCTCCGGCTTGGTGGTCGCCTCGCCACACAGATCATAGCTGTAGACGACGTAGGTGTTCATGCCTTCGAGATGTTCGATCGCCACCCCGGCCTCGTGCATGGCGCGGTAATGGTCGAACGGATCGATCAGCGTTTCAGGCGCAAACACGTTGCCTTGTGGCTTGTTCATGTGAGGCGGCTCCAGACCCTTGGATATCAAGGCGCAAGCCTAGCCATGACCCCGCCTCCGTTGCGATGCGCGTTTGTGTTAGGATTGCGCGGCGAACATCACTTTGCGGCAAATTCTCGCACAAATTCAGCCATGTCGAAATAGTCGCGCCAAGCGGTGATGTGTCCGTTTGCGTCCACTTCAAAAGTGCCCATCACCCGAACGGCGGCACGGCGGCCGTCCTTGAAGTTGAAGGCATCCGTGCGCTCGGTCAGGACGGTGTTGCCGTTGGCCGCGATGGCATGGGTCTGCCAGTCGCAGGAGGCGATATCGGCCAGAAATCCGGCCACCATGTCGCGCATCGCGGCGGTGCCGTGGACCGGCTCCATCGGGATATTGTGATAGACGATCTCTGGCGCGCACAGGGCCAGCATCGCGTCGATGTCGCAGGCGTTCCAGTGGCCGATAAAGGCTTCGACGGTTTGCTGGGGGGTCATGCGGTTCCTCCTAAGGTGTAGTCGAGCGCCTGGGCCAGCAGCTGCCTGACGTGCGGGTTGGCATAGGTCGCCGGCCCATCGCCGCATTGCAGGTAGATCAGCGGGGCGGGGCAGGTGCGGCTTTCCCAGGCGATGCAATTGCTGCCGGGCGGGTGGTCCCATCCCTCGCGGCTGAACATCGCCCCGGCGACGGCATTGGCGGCAGAGTAGAAATTGTCGCACGTGAAGGCGAAGCCCTCGGCCCGCATCAGCGGGATGATGGCGCTCTCGTCGATCGGGCAGAGATAGACCTCGTCGGTCACCGGAAAGCGGGCGGGCAGGCCGCGCGTCACGGGGTGATCGGCGATGACATGGGCGTCATAGGCGACATCGTGGCGATAGCCGGAATCCGGCCACGCCTCACCCTGCCACGGGCCCGGCTGGTAAAGGAACCCGCCGCCGAGCCATTCATGCCATTCGGGCCACTCCGCCCACCCGGCTAGCGCGTGGTGCAGCGCGACAGCGCCCCTGCCTGCCGCAAACCGCGCGGTGATCGCGGCGCGAAAGGCAGCGGAAGGCGGGCGCAACGTCACCTTGCCCTCGCCGAAGCTGTAGCCCGCCATGTCGTAGAACAGCAGCGCATCGGCGGAGGCAATCGCCTCGGCCGCGTCAGCTTCTCCGCCTTCGGGGTGGATCAGGTGCGTAATGTCCCACTCACCCAGCGCCGCCAGCAGATCGGCGAAGGGGCCTTCCTCGTAGGGATGGCCCCCCGACAGCACGAGCAGCGAACCGCGCATCAGGCGATCTTGAGGATCATCTTGCCGTCATTGGTGCCCGCGAAGAGGCGCATGAAGCTGTCGAAGGCGTGCTCCAGCCCCTCGTCGATATGCTCGTCGATGGTGAGTTTGCCCTGCGCCGCCCAGACGCCCATCTGCTGTGCCCCCTCGGCAAAGCGGGGGACGTAGTCGGCCACGAGCAGCCCCCGAATGTGGGCGCGCTTGACGATCAGCTGCCACAGGTTGCGGATGCCGCGCGGTTCGGTGTTGTATTCGCTGATAAGCCCGCACAGCCCGACGCGCGAATGGAGGTTGAGGTTCATCAACCCCGCATCGAGGATGATCCCGCCGACATTCTCGAAGATCACGTCGACCCCGTCCGGGCAGGCCTCGGCGATGGCCGCGGTGAGCGCCGCTTCATCCTTGCCGCGATAGTCGATGGCGGCGTCGAAACCGTATTTCTCAGTGAGCCGCGCGCACTTGGCGGGGCCGCCCGCGATCCCGACCGCGCGGCAGCCGTGGATCTTGGCGAGCTGGCCGACCAGCGAGCCGACCGCCCCCGCCGCGCCGCTGACCAGCACGGTCTCGCCCGCCTTGGGTTCGCACACGCCGAGGAAGCCGAAATAGGCGGTCATCCCCACCGCGCCGAAGATCGAGAGGTAGTTGGTGACACTGGGCACGAGGCTCGGGTCGATCGGCTGGGTGAAGCCGCCCGCAACACCGATGGAATAGTCCTCGAGCGCATTCAGCCCCATCACCCACTGGCCCGGCGCGAAGCCCTCCGCGCGGCTTTCCTCGACCACGCCGATGGTGCTGGCGCGCACTGGATCGCCCAGCGGGATCGGCGGCATGTAATTGCCCTCGGCATCCATCCACCCGCGCATGGCCGGATCGAGCGAGGCATAGTGGTTGCGGATCAGGAACTGGCCTTCCTCAAGCGCTGGCGTGGGTTCGGTGACGAGTTCGAAATCCTCGGGCACCGGCGTACCATCGGGACGGCGCTGGAGGAGGAAGCGGCGGTTCTGGGGCATTCGAATAATCTCCATTCCCGTTCGCCCTGAGCCTGTCGAAGGGCCGCACTTCTCTTCGAAAAGGAAGGACGGGGCTTCGACAAGCTCAGCCCGAACGGAGTTGAGGGGGCAAAAATCAGGCTGGTTCGAGCTTCACCGGAATGGCGCTCTGAAGCGATTGGCCGGTGATCGGATCGTAATCGACCACCTCGCTGACGAGGCGATTGGTGGAAGAACCACGCTCGCGCACGTCTTCCTTCGTCGCATCGGCATCGCCATAGGCATGAGCCATCGAGACGATCCCGCGACGCACCTTGTCGCTCGCCTTGACCACGCCATGGATGGTGGCGTGGGGACTGGTGATCGCGACAAGGCCGCCTTCCTCCAGCCCCAGCGCGGCGATGTCGTCGGGGTGGATATAGGCCGGGTTGGTGGTGGTCTTGGCCTGAAGCTTCTTCAAGGGGTGGCCGATCGAGTTGAACCGCGTCTTGGAGCGGCGGCTGATCAGGCGGTAATCGAAGCCTTCTCGGGCGGCACGGTTCTCGGCATATTTCCCGATCTCTGATGGCATGGCGCCCACCGCCAGATCGAAGCGGTGGAATTCGCTTTCGTCGACCGGCTGAACCTCAGGGTGAACCTCGGGATAGATCACCGCCGCGCCGCCATTGGCTGCGCAGTCCTTGCGCACCTGGCTCGGCGGAACGAGGCAGCCGGTCACCGCAAGGTCGAGAAACTCCTGCTTGGTTGGCTTGCGATCCATCGGCAACGGGCCGCCGTTCAGCATCATCTGGATGCCGAGGTGGTGCGCCAGCGTCCAGAACATCTCGTATTCATCGATACAGTCGCCCGGCGCTTCCACGACCGCCTCGGTGTAGCGCGCATAGGGTTGTTCATGCCACCATTCCGAGAGGCTGGTGATGTCCTCACGCTCAAGGCACTGCGAGGGCGCGAGCACCACATCGGCACGCTTGGCGGAGGCGCTCATCCACGGGTCGATCTGCACGAAGAGCTCGAGATCATCCAATGCGCGGACCATCTTGGCCTGATCGGGGAAGCCCACCACCGGATTGCCGCCGACCGAGATCAGCGCACGCACCTGGCCCTCGCCGGGGGTGAGGATTTCATCGGCGAGGACGTTGCAGGGCATCTCCCACCCCAGGTGCCCGAGGCCCCGGAAGCGCGACTTCGGCATCCCCTCCGCTCCGAACATCGGCACAGGCGGGCCGACCTGCGCGCGGCGGGCGGTCTGGTAGGGGCTGAAGACGCCGGGGATCGCGGCCTTCTCGCCCTCCTGCTTGAAGCGGGCGCAGATGGTGTTGAGGCAGACCACCAGATATTCGGTCAGCGTCCCGTTGCCCGCCATTTCGGGGCCGGTGCCAGTGACCGCGCAGCCTTTCGACCCGCTGGCGAACATCCGCGCGGCGGCGACCAGTTGATCTGTGTCCAAACCTGCGCGTTCCGCGGCGACTTCGGGCGGGAAGGCCTTTACCGCCTCGGCCAGCTCGTCGAACCCGTCCACATGCGCGGCGACGAAGTTGCGATCATACAGCCCTTCGGCGATGATCACGTTGAGCATCCCCGCCAGCATCGCCGGATCCTCGCCCGGCTTCACGGGGAGGTAAATATCGGCCAGCCGCGCCACGTCGCTTTCGCGCGGGTCGGCGACGATCAGCTTCATTCCCTTGGCCTGCTGGTCACGGATGCGGCGTGACGGGCTGAACGGCGGGACACCGCCCACCGGCGAATAGTGCGAGACGATCGGATTGTTGCCGATGAAGAAGGCGACGTCGCTTTCGCTGAACGTATTCGGCCCCGCCATCCACTTGCCATAGCGCGCGGTGGTGAAGACCTTGGCAGGCTGGTCGAGCGTCACCGAGGTGTAGAAATTGCGGCTCCCCACGGCATTTGCAAAACTCAGCGAGGCGGCCATCGCGGCGCTGTTCTGAAATCCGCCCGAGCCCATGAACACCGCCACCGAATGCGGGCCGTGCTGGTCGATGATCCGGCGCAATTCGCTGGCCACATGGGCGAGCGCTTCGGGCATCGGGGTCGAGATGAATTCGCCCGCGTCGTTGCGCACCAGCGAATGGTGCAGGCGGTTTTCCGAGTTGTGGCTGTCCGGCAGCTCGCGGCCCTTCATGCAGGTGTAGCCGCCATAGGCCGGATCATCGGGATCGCCGCGCACCTCGATCACCTTCCCGTCGGCAACGTCCACTTCCATCGCGCAATTGGCATGGCAGAAGCGGCAGAAGGTCTTGTGAGTCTCGACGCCCATCGTGGTTCTCCCTTGATCTGTGCAAACTACCACAGGGGGCGACGCGCTCGACTGACACTTTTGTCCGTGGAGAGGCGGGTCTGGCCCCTCCATTAGCCTCCTCGTCATGCTGAGCTTGTTTCAGCATCCATCCCGCCATCGCTCCCGCCGGTGTGTGAGGAGCGATGGACCCTGAAACGAGTTCAGGGTGACGATGATGCGATATGGAGAGCAAGAAATGCCCACCACCACCCGCCAATGGCTCTTGAACGGACACCCGCGTGGCCGGGGGATCGAGATCGCGAACGACTTCAAGCTGGTCACGACCGAGCTTGGCGATCCCGGCCCTGGCGAGATGCTGCTGAAACTGCACCACCTCGGCTTCGATCCGGCGCAGAAGGGCTGGATGGAGAACATCGCCGATTACGTCGCGCCGATGAACATTGGCGACGTGATGCGCGGCAGCGGGATTGCCGAAGTGGTGGCGTCCAATGGCGGCAGGTTTGCGGTGGGCGACATGGTGTTCGGTACCACCGGCTGGACCGAATATCTCGTGACCGATGGCAAGGAACTGACCAGGGTCGAGACCGAAATCTCGCCCACCGCTGTCCTGTCAGTCCTGGGGACGACCGGGCTGACCGCCTATTGCGGGCTGTTCAAGGTCGGCAAGCCCGTGGCAGGCGATACCGTGCTGGTGTCAGGCGCGGCCGGGGCGACGGGGAGCATCGTCGGCCAGCTTGCCAAGATCGCCGGGTGCCGCGTGGTCGGCATCGCAGGCGGACAGGACAAGTGCGACTGGCTGGTGCGCGAGGCGGGCTACGACGCCGCGATCGATTACAAGGCCGATAATGTGAAGGCACAGATCAAGGAGCTCTGCCCGCGCGGGGTCGACGTGATCTACGACAATGTCGGCGGCAAGATCCTCAACGACATGCTCGCCTGCATCGCCACCGGCGCGCGGGTGGTGATCTGCGGCGGGATCAGCCGCTACGAGACCGGCTCGCTTCCGGCGGGCCCCGAGAACTACTTCAACCTCGTGTTCCGGCGCGGCACGATGGCGGGCTTCATCGTGCTCGACTGGGCGAGCGAATTCCCGGGCATCCGCAAGCGGCTCGAGGGCTTCGTCAAGGATGGCAGCCTCAAGTATCAGGAAGACATCCAGCATGGCTTCGAGAACGCGCCGCAGACGTTGCAGCGGCTGTTCACCGGGCAGAACCGCGGGAAGCAGATGCTGAAGCTGTAAAGGGTTACCCCTCCGTCAGCGCGTCCCGCGCTGCCACCTCCCCATTGCTTCGCAACGGGGAGGGACTTGGGGGCATTCGGCCCCTCCCCGTCCCGCAGGGATGGGGAGGTGGCAGCCCGCAGGGCTGACGGAGGGGTCTGCTAGACCAAGTCCTCTGGAAAATTCACGTTCATCAGCGCACGGGGCAGTTCCACCCGCCGCGCCCCGACATGATCGGCAAAGCGGTAGAGCGAGCGGCCGCCGCCTTCGAGGAAAGCGTCCAGCAGGGGCGCAGCTTCCACCGGCCACAGCCCCACCACCGGCTGGCTCTCGACGATCGCGGCGCCCTCGCCTGCGAGGCTGGTGGCCAGATCACGCGGCAGGTCCGGCACATCAACGCCGGCGGAGAGCACGTGGTTGAACCCCAGCGCCTCGGCATGGCGCAAGGCCGCTGCCAAACCGCCGAGCGGGCCAAGCCCTGTCTCCGGCCAGTCAGGGATACAGGCGAACCCCGGCTCATCACGCCCGCACACCACCACGCCATCACATTGCGCGGCAAGCGCCGCCGCCACCCGGTCGATCAGCCGCTCGCCCTGGTAGAGCGCCTGCGCCTTGTCGCTGCCGAACCGCCGCGCCTGTCCGCCTGCGAGGATCGCGCCGAGAAGCCTAGTCAAACGCTTCGGTCGCCTGTCCTTCGGCATTGTAGACCGGGCCTTCGGCATCGACGCGATACTTCTTGCTGACCGCGCCGGTGATCCCGAACTTGCCGATATGATCGCGCATCCCGGTATAGGCCGGATCGCGGAAGTGGGCGGCGAGGGCTTCCTCGCTCTCCCACTCCTCGAACACGTTGACCCTTGCGGGGTTCATCGAGCAGGCGCTCCAGTCGTAATGGATGCAGCCCTTCTCGGCGAGCGCCGCTTCGATATGCGGGCGGGCGGTGCGCAGCGCTTCTTCGCGCTGGGCGGGATCGAGGTCGATCTGGGCGGATATGAGAATCTTTGCCATGGTCAGCCTTCCACTCCGAATTCTGCGACGATTCTGAAGGTGCGGCTGGTGAAGCGCCACTGGCCGTCGATCTTGGCGAGCGTGTCCTCATAAAGCCCACCGACATGGCGGGCCTTTGCGTCCTTGGGCTTGAGGATTTCCTGCGTCTGCACGCGGGCCTTGGCGGTGTCGCCGGTGACTTCGATCATGCAGGGCACGCAGTGGAAGCTCACCGCCTCCAGCCCGCCCATCGCCCCGTTCCAGAAGCCGACGATGGCGTCCTTGCCCTTGGTCTTGTGGCCCATCAGATCCCAGTCGGCATCATCCGCCCATACGCTCCCCCAAGTGTCGGCATCGAACCGCACCACGCCATCAGCATAGGTGCCATTGAGTTCGACGATCGCGACGCGATCCTCCAGCGGTCCGGTAAACATTGCGCGCTCTCCCACGATTGTCGCGCCGCTATCCGCCGCGGGGGCGGGCTGAACAATGGACACTTTTGGGAAGGGCCGCGGCCTTGCTCCCCGTGTTACTCGGCGTTCCGAGAGGAGATTTGTGATGGGACAGTTAGAGGGCAAGACCGCAGTGGTGCTGGGCGCGGCATCGGAGGGTAACATGGGCCAGACGATCGCCCGCCTGTTCGCCAAGGAAGGCGCCAAGGTGATGGTGGCAGGCCGCAAGGAGGCCCCGCTCGCCGCGCTCGCCAAGGAAATCGGCGGCGAATATGCGCTGTGCGACATTGCGAAGAAGCCCGAGGTCAATGCCATGGCCGACAAGGCAGTCGCCGCTTTTGGGCGGGTCGATATCGCGATCAACACTACCGGCTGGGGCCTGCTTGCGAGCCTCGAGGAGATTACCGACGAACAGCTCGACCAGATCGTCGACCTCCAGTTCAAAGGCGTGCACCACTTCCTGCAGGCCTTTGTGCGGGTGATGAGTGCGCAGCAGCCGACCGGCGGTTCGCTGATCAGCCTGTCGTCCGCCACCACCAAGGCGATCATCACCAACCACGCCGCCTATATCGGCACCAAGCGCGGGTCCGAGGCGCTGATCGAGTGCGTCGCGAATGATTACGGGCACTTGGGGATCAAGGCCAACACCGTCTCGCCCGCTTTCACCGACAGCCCGATGACGCATGACAGCTTCCAGGTGCCGGGGCTGACCGACGCCTTCCTGCCGCGCTACCCGATGGGGCGGCTCAACACCGTGGAGGATGTCGCGCACGCCTGTCTGTGGCTCAGCGCCGATCAGGCCTATGTCACCGGCGCGAATATCCAGCCCAATGGCGGGTTGATCATGCGCGGCAATCCGCAGGCGGGCGATGTCGCCGCAGCGGTGGGCGCTGCGATGGCGAAGTTGCAGGGGTAAAAGATTCGTCGTCCCGGGCCAAGCCCGGGACGACGGCTCCCTCAATACTGCGCGGTCCCGCCGTCCACGCTGATCTGCTGACCGGTGATGCCCGCGCCTGCCGCGCTGGCCAGCAGCACCGCCACAGCGGCCACTTCCTCAACCGTGTTCGGTCGCTTGATCGCCGAATCCGCCGCGAACATCGCGATCATTTCGTCAAGCTCCATGCCCATCGCCTTGGCGGTGGCGGGGCCGTTGTTCTTGATGATGTCGGTGATGACGATGCCGGGGCAGATCGCGTTGACCGTCACGCCATGCACACCGACTTCGCGGGCGACGCTTTTGGTCATGCCGTTCACCGCGTGTTTGGCGGCGGAATAGGCGGTCAGGACCGGCTTCCCGTGCTTGCCCTCCATCGAGGAGATGTTGATCACCCGCCCATCGCCCTTGGCGATCATGGTCGGCAGCGCGCGGCGGGTGGCCCAGAAGGTCGAATAGACATTCCACTTCATCGCTTCGTCAAAGGCGTGATCGGACAGGTTGACGAGCGGCTGAAGGTCGCCCGCGCCGCCCGCGTTGTTCACCAGAATGTCGAGCGTGCCGAAATGGGCGATGGTCTGGTCGATGAAGCCTTCGAGGTCGGCCTGCTCCATCACGTCGCCCGCGATGAAGATGGCATTGTCGCCCGCGCCCAGTTCCTCGAGCACCTTGGCACCCTTTTCGGGATTGCGCGCGAAGAGTGCGACCTTGCCGCCCTCGGCCAGAAAGGCCTCGGCGATCCCGCGTCCCATGCCTGCCGTGCCCCCGGTGATCGCGGCGATTTTTCCTGCGAGTTTCATTGTTTGTCCTCTCATCCGTTCGTGCTGAGCTTGTCGAAGCACTGCACTTTCTCCAGCCCCGCTGTCCCGCAAGAAGAACGGCCCTTCGACAAGCTCAGGGCGAACGGGAAGTTGCTTGCAATGACGAATAGAGGGGACTGACCCCCAAGGCACCTTGCCAAAATGACGGGTTGCCGCGCCTGCTCTGCAAGGCGTCTATGGCAGCATGAGCGAAGTCGACGTCATCATCCTCGGCACCGGAGCGGCGGGCATGACCGCTGCGCTTGCGGCCCACGAAGCAGGCGCGCGCGTCGCGCTGATCGAGCGGGGGGATCGGATCGGCGGCACTTCCGCCATATCGGGCGGGGTGATCTGGGTCGCCGACAACCCCCGGATGCGCGCGGCGGGCATGGCGGACAGCCGCGAGGATGCGCTCGCCTATTTCCGCAGCCTCGACCACGGCGATCTGGTCGACGAGACGCTGGAGGCCTTCGTCGACAAGGGGCCGGAGGCGCTGGGCTTTCTGGAGGATATCGAGGCGCTGAAGGTCGCGGTGCTGCCCGGCTATCCCGACTATTACCTCGACCGGCCCGGGGCGAAGCCGCAAGGCTCCCGCGCGCTCGACCATGATCTGTTCGCGCTGGGGGATCTCGGCGAATGGGCCGCGAAGATCTACGCGATCGAGGAGCCCAAGCCGCTGATGCTGCGCGAAACGCCCTTGGGCGGGGCGACCGCGATGCCGCCGCTGGCCGTGCTGGGCGAGCGCATGGCGGCGCGGCAATGCGGGTTCGGGCAGGCGATGGTGGCGCGGCTGCTCAAGGCCTGCCTCGACCGCGGGATCGAACCGGTACTCGGCGTCGAAACCAAGCGGCTGGTGCGTGATGGCGAACGTATCACGGGCATTGAGGGCACGCGCGACGGCGCGCCCTTCGCCATGAGCGCCCGGCGCGGCGTGATCCTCACCACCGGCGGGTTCGAATGGGACGCGGACCTGCGACAGACCTTCCTGCGCGGCCCGGTCACCGCGCCCGCCAGCCCGCCGACCGGCAAGGGCGACGGGCTGAAGCTGGCGATGGCGGCAGGCGCGAAGCTCGGCAACATGACGAGCGCGTGGTGGGCACCCACGCTTGTCACCCCTGACGCCCCTTGGGCGAGCGGCGAGCAGCGCGCGCAGATCATTCTGATCGAGCGCACGGTGCCCCATTCGATCATGGTGAACCGCTCGGGCCAGCGCTTCTGCAACGAGGCGGCGAATTACTCGGCCTTGGGCGGCGTGTTCCACCAGTTCGACCCGGCCAATTACGACTACCTCAACCTGCCGGCCTACCTGATCTTCGACGCGCAATATGCCGAACGCTACCCGCTGGGCACGCGCCAGCCGGGCCAGCCGATCCCCGATTGGGTGAAGCGCGCCGAGACGCTCGAAGGGCTGGCCGCGGAGATTGGCGTCGATGGCAAGGCGCTCACCGAAACCGTTGCGCGCTTCAATGTCCATGCGGACGAGGGCCACGACCCCGATTTCGGCCGCGGGACCAGCGCTTACGACCACTTCTACGGTGATCGCTCGCGGGAAGGCACCGCCGTCACGCTGGGCGCGATTCGTGAGGCGCCGTTCTATGCGGTGGAGATCGCCTCAGGCTTGCTCGGCACCAATGGCGGCCCGCGCACCGACGGGCAGGCGCGCATTCTCGGGCATGACGGCGCGCCAATCCCCGGCCTGCTCGGCGCGGGCAATGCCATCGCGTGCCCGACGGGCGGGATTTACGCTGGCGCAGGCGGGACGCTCGGACCAGCGCTGACCTTCGGCTATATCGCGGGGCGGACGGCGGCTTTGGCGAACACGTAAGACCAACCTCTGTCACCCTGAACTTGTTTCAGGGTCCATCGATCAACATGCTCGGTCCGGTCTGAGACGCGCGATGGATGCTGAAACGCGTTCAGCATGACGGGTGTGGTTTGGGTGAATTACGCCCCCAGCCAACGATCAATCGTATCGTGGAAGAACCGCACCCGCGCCTCTTGCCCGGCGAGATGCCCGCCCTTGTAACCGCGTGAGCGCAGGCCCTTCTGCTGTTCGCTCCAGATGCTCACATCCTGATCGATGCCCGGGCCGCAGCTGAGTTCGCCGACCTTGCCGCGCTTGTGCGGGACGGGGATGGTGCGGTCGACCTCCTCGCCCATCGAGTAGGAATAGTAGCGGTCCTTCCCCTCGGGGAACCACGTGAAATACCACATGTCGAAATAGCACCGCTCGGGATCGGTCGGGTGCGGATCGGCGCGCAGCCAGATGCAGCCATCGGGCTTGAGGCTGAAGCTGATGTTGGGGAAGATCGTGTAGTGGAAATGATCGGTCAGCTGCGCATCGTGGAAGTGGCTGAAATCGTAACCCTTGTCCGCGCCGCGCTCGCGCTTGGCCTGCTGAAGCGCCTCGCGGGTGCGGAGCGGATCATCGCGGAAATCCTCGGGATCGAGGCCCCAATAGGTCAGTTCCTGCGCCATCATTTCCAGGACCGTGTCAGTGTGCCCACGAAGGCTCCGCGCCGGGCGTGATCCCGGCATGAACATCCGCGCATGACCCTCTGGCGCATAGAGATCGAACTGACAGTCCTTGTAGCTCTGCTCCATCACGAAGCGGGTCTGCGGGTGGACGAAGGGCAGGTGATAGGACTCGTTGAAATTGTCCTGCACGCACTTCCAGTTCCAGTCGCCCTCGAGCGTCACCCAGTGGGTGCGGTGCATCTGCTCCATCCGGTAGCCCTCGATCTGGTGCGCGACGGGGCCGAGATGGTGGGCGAGCGGCTTGGCCTGGGGATCGAGATTGACCCAGACGAAGCTGGCGAACACCTCGCACCGGACTTCTTCCAGCTTGACCTTGCCGCACGGGGTGCCGCCCGCGAAATCCTCGGGGCAGGGGACGAAGTTGAGCTCGCCTTCATGGGTGAACCGCCAGCCATGATAGGAACAGGCGATCCGTTTGGATTGGCCTTCCTCCTCCATCACGAGGCGTTTTCCGCGGTGCGGGCAGACATTGTAGAACGCCCTGATCTGCCCGTCTTCGCCGTGGGTGACGAGGATGCTTTCTCGGCCGATATCGTAGGTGAAGAAGTCGCCGGGCTTGGCGACCTGCGCCGCGAGGCCGCCGATCAGCCAGGTCTTGGTCCAGATTCCTTCCCACTCGCGCGCCATGAA